>JACVCD010000014.1 GCA_016742275.1 Gemmatimonadaceae bacterium | reverse complement strand
AACCAACGACAACGAAGCGTGGATGCTGAGCAGCACCCTCAGCCACTCCAACTACTTCGGGTTCGGCATTCTCGCGCGCTCTTCTCTGGGCATTTCGGCACAACAGATGCGAAGTCGTCCCTTATTGACGTTCCCATCCGGCATCGTCCGCGTCAACTCGCAACTTGCTGATGGCAGCTCGTCGATCCGCGATCTGTCCTTTGGCGGCGGTCCGTTTCCACTCACCCAATCTGCGCTCACCGTCGCGCTCAGTCAGCAACTGACCTGGTACAGCAGAGACAGCAAACACACCATCAAGATCACGTCGAATCTTTCGCACGAGCAGAATGCCACCAATGCTGCCAGCAATTTGCTCGGCACGTTTCAGTTCAATTCACTCGCCGATCTCGAAGCCGGGCGCCCTGCACTCTATACACGGACGCTCAACAATTTGACCGGCACTACAGGCCAATTGACTGGCGGAGTGTCTCTCGGCGATGCCTGGCGCCCAACACGTGAGGTACAAGTGCAGTACGGCGTGCGTATCGATGGCAACGCCTTTCTGTATCGTCCGACAGCGAACCCGGCGCTGCGCAATGATCTGGGCATCGACAACAGCATCGTACCGAATCGCATTGCAGTCAGTCCACGCATCGGACTGCAGTGGACCTACGGCAAATCGCCACAGGTCGCCTTTGCACCGGGAGCTGCACGTCCTCCGCTCGCAGTCATCCACGCCGGTGTCGGCGTCTTTCAGAATGTCGGACCATCCGCGCTGATCAGCGGCCCGGTAGCCAATACTGGACTCGATGCATCGACGCAGAGTATTGCCTGCATCGGAACTGCCGCGCCCTCGCCAACCTGGGATCGCTACCTCGAAGATCGCGCAAATGTGCCAAGCACCTGCGCCGACGGAACAATCTCGAATGTCTTCTCGCAGAATCGGCCAAGCGTCTTTGCCTTCGGCCCAACGTTCCGTCAGCCGCGATCACTTCGCGGTGCTGTGGATTGGGCTAGTCCCGTGCTGGACAACCGGGTCGTGCTCGGTGCGCAATTGGTATACTCGCTGAATCGCCACCAAGTAGCTCAGACAGATCGGAATCTCGACGCCACGGCGCGGTTCACACTCGACCAGGAAGCGGCACGTCCCGTCTTCGCACCGGCATCGGCGATCGTGCCGCTCACCGGAAACGTGGCACTCGCGAGCACCCGACGTTCGTCTGCATTTCAGCGTGTGATGCTACTCGACTCGGAGCAGCAGTCAATATCGCGCAATGTGGTGCTCAAACTGCTCCCGGTGACGGCCAACAAGTATCTCCGCTGGCAACTGCAATACTCCTGGCTCGATGTGCGCGAACAATTCAATGGGTTCAGTAGCACCGTCGGGGATCCATTCAATCGTGAATGGGGACCGATCCTGCAGAGTGGACGACATCAGATACTCCTGTCGTGGCGCAGCATCCCGCTGTTCGATCTGCTGTTCTTCGACATACAGGTCGGTGCGAGAACCGGCGCACGGTTCACACCTCTCGTCGCAGGCGATGTGAATGGTGATGGTGCGACACTCAACGACCGCGCCTTCATTTTCGACCCAGCCCATACCGCAGACTCCACTGTTGCCCGCGCGATGCAGGCACTGCTCACCGCCGGTGCACCGGCGGCACGCGCCTGCCTTGCCCGACAGCTCGGCGCACTCGCGGCCCGAGGCAGCTGTCAGGCTCCATGGATCGCGACAACGAATCTGTCGATCGGATTCAATCCGCAGAAAATCGGCCTACCCAAGCGACTCTCGATCAACCTTGCGTTCACGAACCCACTCGGGATTGCAGATCTCCTCATCAACGGTTCGCGCAACGCGAAAGGCTGGGGTCAGGAAATTGCGCCAGATCAACAACTCCTATTCGTACGCGGGTTTGATCCGGCCACCAAGCGATTCCGCTACGAGGTGAATCAACGGTTCGGCACCACCCGTCCACAGCAGACAGTGGCGCGCACACCGGCATATGCGAGTCTCAGCTTCGGCCTGGACGTCGGTGCTCCCCGGGAGCGACAGGTGCTGACGCAGCGACTCGACATGGGACGCTCACGCGAAGGCACGAGGGCGAATGCCGCAACAGTCAAGGCATTGGGTTCAGGAACCATTCCGAATCCCATGTACATGATTCTCACGCAGCAGGACACACTCAAACTCTCGCGCGTGCAGGCAGACAGTCTCGCACAACTGAGCCGCGTCTTCACGCAGTTCGCGGACTCTGTCTGGACACCCATGGCCCGACTGCTCGAGACAGCGCCCACTCGTTACGATCGCGGTGATGCCTACGCGCACTACACCAATGCTCGCGAGCGCACAATCGATTTCCTGATGACGCTTGTGCCCGATGTGAAGCGATTGCTCACGAGCTCTCAGAAGCGCCGATTGCCACCACAGATCAGCAACTATCTCGATGCGCGCGTTCTCCGGTTTCTTCGTTCATCCAGCGCCGGTGATCTCAGTCCGTTCGTGATCGGCTGATGCCGACTCTTTCTCTCCTCAACATCATCCGAGGTACCATGTTGCGCACCCGCATGCCGCTACCCGCCGTCTCTCTGCTGCATATCCTCGCCGCGGCTACGATCTCCATGAATTCCGCGGCGCAGCAGGCGGTACCGATCATTGCAATTCCGGATCCTACTGTCGCCTCTCAACAAACATTCGGCGCTATTCTGGGTCTCAATCACTTGCCGAGTGGTGACGTCGTGGTGAACGATGCCGGACGGCGACAGGTGCTCAAGCTGAGTCCGACACTCGCGACACTGGCGGTGATCATCGACTCCACTCCGGGCACCAGCAACAGCTACGGTACCAGGCCAGCGCCACTCATTCGATACCTCGGCGACTCTTCACTCTTTGTCGATCCGACATCCGCGTCACTTCTTGTGATTGATCCGACTGGAAAGATCACTCGTGCAATGTCGGCGCCGAACCCAATGGACATGCGGCTGATTGCCAGTTCTCCTGCATACATCGATCACAAGGGACGATTGATCTATCGCGGTTCGATCGTGCCGCGCCCTCCGTCAAACGGGCCGTCCAGTATGCCGCCATCCGGCATCCCACCAATGCCGCTGCTCCGAGCCGATTTTGACCGGCGAACCGTAGACACACTCGGCGCGGTAAAGTCCGGCAACGGATCACGCGGGTCGATGGTGCCGGGTGCAGATGGCAAGATGCAGATCAGGCGACTGATCGACCCGCTCTTTGTGGTCGATGACTACGCGGTGCTCTCCGATGGCTCGGTCGCAATCGTGCGTGGACAGGACTACCGCGTCGACATGCTGCCGCCGGACGGACAGCTGCAGCAAGGCAAGAAACTCCCCTACGACTGGAAGCGCCTCACGGAACAGGACAAGGTGCGCTTGCGTGATTCGGTGCTCAAGACGCCACCGCCACTACCCACACCGGCGGGTGGAGCGATGCCCATGATGGCCAGTGGAGGTGGCAGCAATTCCGGCGGTGGATCCTTTTCGATCGGCGCAGCTGGCGGCACCTCATCTTCGTCTAGCCGTATCACGCCCGAGATGCTCTCCGGTGCCTCATCGATGATGCCCACCGGTGCAGGCGTCGTGGATGTCATCCCGGTCAAGGAGATGGCAGACTATCTGCCGCCCATTCGCAGTGGCGCCGCACGTCCCGATCTCGAAGGGAATCTCTGGCTACTGCCAAATACATCGGCACAATCACTCGCCGGCGAACTGGTATACGATGTGGTCAACAGGGATGGCGTGCTGACTCATCGGGTGCGCGTACCGAAGGGGCGTTCGGTCTTGGGCTTTGGAGCCGGAGGCATCGTGTACCTGATGACCGGTGACCGGACCAATGGATTCACCGTGGAACGCTCGACGGTTCCGTCAACACGATAGGTGCAAGTCGTCGTCGTTCGGTTGTACGGACCCTGTATATGGTGTGATCACGATCAAACCAAAGCAGCGGCATGCAGGATCCAAGCAGTGGGTCACTCGCTTGTATCCCCCTACTGCCCTCCGCATGTCGCTTTCACTCCCCGCATCCACCCTGCTGAACACACGCACCTTCACACTCAAGTTGGCGCTCGCGATCGTGCTATTGCCGGTGCGCGCATTGCCCGCCCAGGCCCGCTTCGATTGGGCCTCGCTTGCGATGAAGGATATCGAGGGCATCCATGAAACATTGCGCGACAATCATCCGGGCGCCGTAGACCCGGAACGCCTGCACTTTCGCGATTGGCTGACGCGTGGCCGCGCGGCCTCGCTTATCCGAGCACAAAGCGCTCGCTCGGCAGCCGAATACACGCGAGCACTGCGTTACTACGTGAACGGATTCAGAGACGGACACATCGGGCTCACCTTCAACAATCCGGCGTCGATGGCCTGGCCCGGGTTTCTGACGCGAACCACCGATGACGGCCGCACGACAGTCACGGTACGGACTGGTGGCACCGATCCCGCACTCGGTGCTGAGTTGCTCTCCTGTGACGGCATCCCCAGCAGGACGCTCGTCGAGCGATTCGTCACTCCCTATCGAACGAACGCCGACATCCCACACGAAGCCGCCGCACGATCGGTGTTTCTGTTTGCAACCTATGCGGATGATCCACAGGCGCCGAGGCGATGTGTCATTCGGGAGGGGACGATACAACGTACTGTGGACCTCCAATGGCGCCCGTTTCTCGCGACGGTGCGCAACGACCTTCTGGCGGCCGCGTCGGGCAGCCTCTCACCAGAGCTGGGGATACGTACCGTTGGTGCCGTGACGTTCATTTCATTGCCATCCTTCAACTGGTGGGGCGACGGAGCCGACCGATTCAGAGCATTTCTCACCACGTTACGAGAGCGCCGTGATGTGCTGCTCACGTCGAAGAACATCGTTCTCGACGTGCGGGGTAACCAAGGGGGAAACAGCAGTTGGGGCGCGCAGGTGTTAGCGCAGCTGTGGGGCGAGCCACCCGTGCGTGCAATCGCGAGCAGTTTTGACTGGACAGTTGACTGGCGCGCCTCCAGCGGTAACGCAGCCGCCATGCGTGCCGCAGCTGCCAGCTCACGACAGGCCGGTCTCTCCGGCGATGCCACCTATCGATCAGGGATCGCTGACAGCATGGACGCCGCCGTCCGCGATCACCGTCCGTATGTGCGTGCAGCTCAGCCGCCGAGGCCACTCAATGCGGACTCGGTCGGCCGTACACCGTTCGCGCACACCGTGTTTCTTCTTACAGATCACAGCTGCGCGAGCGCCTGCCTCGACTTCATGGACATCGCCATTCGCCTACCGGGAACCGTGCACGTTGGTCTGCCCACATCAGGCGACGCGGTCTACATCGACAACACAGGGCTAACCCTGCCGAGTGGACTGGCGTCGCTTAGCTACTCGCTCAAGGTGTATCGCAACCGCGTGCGAGGAAACAACGTGTGGTATACACCGCAGCGTCTGTGGCCAGGCGGGCAGATGTCGGACACCGCCGTCGCCGCATGGATTGCGACACTCGACCAGCGATAGCGACAACGATAGTCGCATCCACGATCCATACAAAACGCGTACATCGCATCCACGCCTGGCCCAGCATGGCAACCGACAATCCTAGTAGGTTCGCCCTATGATGCGACGCGCGTTCCCGTCAGCGTCCGCGGCGCGATCCCAGGCACTCCACCGACCTCAAGCTGCATGGTTCCATTGAGTTGATCTCCCGTCACGTCGAACTCGTAGGTGGCCGTTGCGGGGCGAGTGAGCAGTTCACCGTTTCCGGCCAACGAAGCAACTGACTTGTTCACAAAACGCATGGTGCCTTCACGACGCAGGCTGACCATGCGTTCCTGTTTGCGGGGTGGCTGTCCTGCCACAGCCTCAACATCCAGAATAGCCACCAGGGAATCGCCTACTGCGCTCACTTCGAGCTTCCCCTTGAGCTGCACCCGCGTCGGTCGACCATCAGCTCCGCGAACCTGCGCCGGAATCGCCAAATTCCAACGGCCAACAAGCGGATGCTCCTGGGCTTCAGCAAACACGGGTAGAGAAAGCAGTACGGCGAGAGCAAGATGATATCGCATGAGCACTCCAGCGGAAAAGATGGATTTTCGATGAGGCGAGTTTTTGGTACCTGGTCATGAAAGAGGGGTTGCCATCTCCAGGAGTAGATCCTGCGGGTTCTTACATCTCCCATACATGCGATGACGCGCATTCTTGTTGTTGAAGACAACGCCGACCTCGCCTTCGGATTGCAACGCACGCTGGAAGCCCACGGCTACAGTGTTGATATCGCCGCATCCGGTATCGCTGCGCTGGCACACGTGCGACGGACCTCACCGGATCTGCTGGTCCTCGACTTAATGATTCCGGACCCCGATGGCTTTGGTGTACTTGCACAGCTTCGAAAGGAAGGCTTTCACATGCCAGTGCTCATTCTCAGCGCACGCAGTGAAGAGTCCGACAAGGTACGCGGTCTTCGTACCGGTGCAGATGATTTCGTCACGAAGCCGTTCGGAGTACAGGAACTTGCAGAGCGTGTCCACGCCCTGCTCCGACGCTCCGCTGCTCGAACCGCGGGCGCGTCATCTGAGACATTCCGGATCGGATCGATCGCGATCGATGTCATGGCCAGGCGAGTACAGCGCGGCGAGGAAACCATCATGCTGTCCCCACGCGAATTTGATCTACTGCTCGCACTGGTACGCCAGCCGGGTGTGGCGCTGAGTCGGGCCACACTGTTGCGCGATGTATGGGGGCATGCGCCAGACATCCAAACACGTACAGTCGACCTGCATATCGCTGAACTGCGTCGAAAGATCGAGCAGGTCCCGCATGATCCTCGTCACATCATCACGGTATTTAAGACCGGCTACCGCTTTGACCCGTGACTCGCATGATATCTCGTGTCCCGTCGTTCTCCTTTGCGCGCTGGCCCTGGATCACCCCTGTGCGCCAATGGCTCATCGGGATTCTCATTCTCGCTGCAGTCGCCGGCACGATGTGGAATCACAGGGCCTCCGAAAGGGGCTTCCTGGCACAGTTCGATCAGGCGTTACCCATGTCTGTTGCACTATCGGCCGATGCGATTGGGGATTGGGTCACCGTACGCGCCGCACACGCACGTATCCTCGCTCGCGTTGCGGCGCAACCTTCTGCGCAATCGGCTGGTGAATTCCTCCGGCCGGTGCTTCGGGACGTCATTCGTGAAGAGGGCTACCGTGATGCGGAGATCGCGCTGATATCTGTAGGAGAGATGCAACCGGCTTTGCGATCCATTGCGCCTGGCATTGATGGACCGATGGCACTTGCCGAGTTCAATGCTCCGGTCATTCGGGACGGCCAGACCGTGGCGTTCGTGAGGCTGCGCGCAGGTCTCATGGAGCAAGGGCTGCCACACTTCAACATTGCAGCAACGGACGATCGTACACAGCGGACAGTTCTTCTGGTTCGAGACGGTGCAGACTCCACGGCGCCCATGCCGCTGCTCGTCGCCAGCGCACCTGGTGGCGGTTCGCGCTCCGCCGCGACGGTATCGATGCCCGAGGGGATATCACCAGAACGCGCTGCGCGCTCCAGTTACGCCACCGCCAATGCCGTGGCGCGTCAACCACACGGTCCTGGGATCGGCATTACAGGAGCAGCAGTGTACTACGCGGCCGCCGCCGTGCCCGGAACACCCTGGCTGTTGGTCCGCGAGCGTGAGGTGAATGAACTCACTTCGCTGATCCGTCCGTCGCTCTTCATAACCGATGCGATATTTTCGGCACTCACGGCACTCGTGATTGGCACGCTGCTGCTGCGCTGGCGTGGACAACACCAGCGCGATGAAACCGCCGCGATGCAGCTCCGCGCCACATTCGTTGCCAGTGTGTCACATGAACTGCGCACACCACTCACGCAAGTGCGCATGTATGCGGAGATGCTCCGTCTTCATCTACTAACGACGCCAGAGGAACGCACACGTGCACTCAGCGTCATCGAAAAGGAGGCCGGGCGTCTCACCTTGTTGATCGAACGCTCACTCGCCTTCGTTCGAACAGGCCAGGCACCACCACCGCCCCCTCAGCAATCGCTGATTGTCGCGGAAGCGGTGCAACGGGCACGCGATGCCATCGCAGCAATTGCGGATGAACGGCAGGTGCGAATTCGCGCAGCCGTTGAACCGCGTCTCACCGCGCAGATAGCGGGTGATGATCTTCATCAAATCCTGCTCAATCTGCTCGACAATGCCATCAAGTACGGACCAGTTGGTCAGGAGGTCCGGATCTCGGCGCACCGCGTTGAACAGCGCGTACGCCTCATGGTGCGTGATCAGGGAAATGGTGTGCCGACAACTGAGCGGGAAATCGTGTGGCAGCCATTCCTGCGCGGTCGTTCTGCTGCGAGTGGTGCGACCGGCGGCACCGGCATCGGTCTCTTCGTTGTTCGCGATCTAGCGCAACGCGCAGGTGGACACGCCTGGGTATCCGATGCGTCAGATGATGCCCTCGAGGATCTCTCTCCATCTGCCTCGCCGATTGTGCCTGGTGGTGCACTGTTCATAGTGGACCTGCCACCAGGCACTTGAGCATCGTCGAACGGATGTGATTGATGTATTTACTGGCCGGGCTGTTGCTGACCGAAGGGGAATCGAATCTTGTCTGGCACCTTTGCCCACTGGACTGGTGATAGCGTCCGCTCGACCATCTTGATCGACTCCTGAATGGCCTTTACGAGCGCGAGGTTGGCCTGTTGCAGCTTGGGTGCGATGGCGCCCATGTCCGGACGCCCTCCATTGCTTACCAGCAACGCAACGATATCGTCGACGCGTGCATCTGCGACGATGCGGTAACGCTTCGCTTCTGCCGAAAGACTGTCGCGCTGTGCGGCGGTAAGCTCAAGCGACACCGAATCCGCGATACGCAACAGACTGTCCAGCGGATAGGGAACCTGTCGTACGACCCTGCCCCTGACGACGCTCACGGAGTCTGCTCCGCGATTTCCCGTCATCGCGCGAAGATTGGCACGTCCCGGATCGGTTCCAAGTGCCATTCGTGCACGCAGTGCGAGTTGGAATGGCACCCCCAGCGGATTGCGTGCGCCGGTTGGTGTACCGAATCGCTGGT
The DNA here is from genome assembly GCA_016742275.1 of Gemmatimonadaceae bacterium. Classification (GTDB taxonomy): domain Bacteria; phylum Gemmatimonadota; class Gemmatimonadetes; order Gemmatimonadales; family Gemmatimonadaceae; genus Gemmatimonas. The sequence continues at coordinate 115,510 of JACVCD010000014.1, read as the reverse complement.
TTACAGCGTAACGATATTGGCGAGTCGCGGCGTCAAACCCAGTCGTCGTCAGGAGATTGCGATCCGGCATCAGGGGTTGCCCCCACCCCTTGATGTTGTTGCCATGCAATGCCCGATCAAGACCCGCCAGTGTGTTACTGGCAACAAGCGAGATGGTGAGCCGATCATCAAGTCGGTCACCTCTGGGCTTCCAGTTGATCTGCACATCCATCTGAGGTGTCCAGCCTGTCGTGCAACTGTTGCGCGCCGCAATACGACCCATCTGAGCACGCAGGCAAGACTCTGCCCGTCGATCCGTCGCAGCGAGCAGTGTGCGCATATCCTCTGCCATGGCACCACCGGTGACCGTGGGGATGAATGCGCGATCATTGCGCTGCCCATCTGCATTGGCATCACCGTTGATCATCGGGGTGTAGCGCGTACCCGAATAGATGCGCCCGATGACTGCCAACTCGAGGCCATGAGGAAACGACGCGAATTCCTGCGCCACGATCTGGTGACGACGTTCGAGATCGCTTGCTGCCCACTCGACGACATTCGGATCGCCTGCAGTGGTTGGAATTGCGGTGCCAAGACCAAATCCATTTGACATGTCTCGCATGCGATTGAAGGTGTAGGAAACCGATGTTCCACCTCCGCCGCGCACACCGGGACCAGCAACCGTGGCGGTGACCTGCATGCTACGCGACTGTGCGCTGCTACCAATCAGGAGCGTCGGTCCGAAGGCCCCTTGCGGACGCGTACCGTCTCCAGTCGCAGCGCCAGTGGCTTGGGCAATAGCACCCGGTTGTGCATACACGGGACGACCAGACTCTGTACTGAGCGTAAACCCCGAAGCTCCCAAATTGCGATCGATTGCCAATGGCGAGCGACGACCGTGCGAATACACAACATCTGATGCCACCGCCCATTTGAGTCGGAACTGGCGCGAATATCCCAATGATGCGCGCCACACTTCCGGCGCTCCGGCATCCCGCCCCAACAGAAGCACGGTTGGACGCACCGACGAAATGCTTGATGTACCAAGTCCTGCTTGGCAGGACTCAGGCGCGGATACATCAGCAGCGAACGCGCTCCAATCCGGGACTGGCACTGCGGCCCCTGTGCACACGACTTGCTGCTGTGCACCAGGAAGCCCAGTGCCGTTCGCTACCGCGCTGATAAGTCCCGTAGGAATGGTGCCTCGAAATGCGCCCACACCTCCCTTGATGGTGCCGGCCGGTATACCAGCCACATTCCCCAGCAGATAGGTAAATCCGACTCGAGGTGTGAAACGCACATCACTCGGCCAGTCGTTGGTATTCACACCGAACGCCTGCGCTACAGCGGGATTGTGTTTCGGCACACCAGACAACCATGTGGCTTCAGCTCGGCCACCGTACACCACCTGCAACGATGGCGTTACGCGCCACGCATCAGCGAGATAGAGACCACCCGTTGTCGTACCGGCACGTTGATCGGTGCCATTGAGCACGCGAGCATACAACGCCGGCTGTCCCGCCTCGAGATCCGCGAGCGAATTGTATACGAACGTTCCACGCTGATTGCCAACACCAAGCACACGGGAGCGTTGTGCGTTCATCAGTGCGCCAAGCTTGAAGCGATGACTGCCGCTGACCAACCAACTCAATTCATTGCTCACTTCAGCCAGTCGCGTTTGCATCGCACGCGGCAAACTCGGATTGGAACCAAATTGGAGCTGTGACTGGCCAGTTCGACCACTATCGAGTGATGACACGACCGTCACGACACCCAAAGGCATCCCATGTTCAGTATGCAGTCTCTGTTCATCCTGCGATGCATACGCGCGGAATTCGTTGATAAACGCGCCGAGACTCGAGGTCAGCGATGCAAACAGACCGCCGCCGGTGGAGCGATTTTCACCCCCGAGACTGGGTAGCGCCAATGGACTGAACCGCGTGGCGTTGACGTCAGTCAAGCGATAGTCACCACGCACCAGCAAAGCACTGGTCGGCGTGACATCCCAGTCCACACGAACCAGCGATGACAGCGACGACGTGAGACGCGCATCCGGCACACCGGTGCGCGAGTTGAGCCCGTTGCGTTCTGCAAACGCAAGGAACCGCGCAAGAGAATCCGGTGCGATACCCAAATTTCTTCCGATACGCGGCGTAACATCGAGAAGTGAGGCTAATACTTCTTCACGTCGGTCGAGATCGAATGACAGGAAGTAGAACGCACGGTCTTTCACCAAGGGGCCACCGATTCCGAGCCCCGCAGTGCCCTGCGTAAACCGCTGATCGAAGCTGCGCGCAGCGACGGTGGGAAACTGACCGACCCGCGGCTGCGCGTTGAAAGTGGCGTTACCCTGGGTGCGCGAACCGCCACCGATCGTGGTGGTGGCGATCTGTCCTCCACTGAATTGCCCACGCGCTGGATCATAGGCATTGGTCACCACACGGACCGCACGAATACTGTTCTGCGGCACGGAGCCGAACAGGAAAGAACCGCCGTCCAGTGTGATGTTGTTCTGATTGGCCGGCTGTCCACCCACGGAGATGCCCCCGCTGGCACTATCACCGCCGGCGATGGTCGTGACACCTGGTACCAGGGTGGCAGCTGAATTGAGATCACCCGGCGTCAGAGGGAAGCGCACGAGGAAGCCCTGCGGCACGACAGCCTCCGTGGCACCTGCCGTAGACGACGGTGCAGCACCCGGTCGTGCAGCACGAGCACGCACATTCACCTGCGCAAGTGTTGTCGGAGTTGCAGACATTTGAATATCAGCGACGAGCCGATCCTCATCACCGCGCCTGGCGAGTACAAAGGTGGCCGGACGCATGCCAATAGCGGTAACAGTCACACTGAACTGCGAACCACCATCGCGAAACAGCAGCGTGAACCGGCCATCTCCGCGTGTTGTCGTCAACCGCTTCACACCCGTGGACGCCGATGTGATCTCGAGTCGCGCGCCCGCAATCGGTTGACTGTCAGGTCCGGTCACACGACCAGCGATGATCTCTGTTGTCGTGCCAACTTGCGCGGATGATTGCTGTGGCCAACACAGCAACACACTCATGCACCAGGCGAGATACTTCAAGGAAGGCGTATGCATGCACGCAACATTCAAACACGAGCATGCACCGACAATCGGCGACCCCGCACAGTCGTGTTCGGGAATTGTACATGCGCTGCGACTGCGCACCCTCAAATGAAAAGCGGGCGCTCCATGAGGAGCGCCCGCCATCCATCGTACTCAGAACTTACAACTCGAAACTCCGAGCTGCGGTCTTAGTACATGCCGCCCATGCCCGGGCCGCCAGCCGGCGCCGCCGGCTTGTCTTCCTTCTTCTCGACGATGAGCGCTTCGGTCGTAAGCAGCAGACCGGCGATCGAGGCCGAGTTCTGGAGCGCGGTACGCGTGACCTTGGTCGGGTCGATGACGCCGGCCTGCACGAGGTCTTCGTACGTGTCGGTCAGCGCATTGTAGCCGAAGCTCGTCTCCTTGGCCGTGCGGATCTTTTCGATCACGATCGAGCCTTCACCGCCGGCGTTCTGGACGATCATGCGGAGCGGCTCTTCGATGGCGCGACGGATGATGTCGACACCGATCTGCTCGTCGCGGTCGGCCAGCTTGATGTCCTTGAGCACGTGCTGCGCACGGACCAGGGCCACACCACCGCCGGGGACGATGCCTTCTTCGACGGCGGCACGCGTGGCGTGCAGCGCGTCTTCGACGCGAGCCTTCTTTTCCTTCATTTCGGCTTCGGTCGCGGCGCCGACATTGATGACGGCCACGCCACCGGCGAGCTTCGCGAGACGCTCCTGGAGCTTCTCACGATCGTAGTCCGACGTGCTCTTGTCGATGGCAGCGCGGATTTCCTTCACGCGGCCTTCGATGTCCTTCTGGTCGCCGGCGCCGTCGATGATCGTCGTGTTGTCCTTGTCGATCACGATGCGCTTGGCCGAGCCGAGGTCCGTGAGGACCGCGTTCTCGAGCTTGAAGCCGACTTCGTCGGAGATGACCTGACCCTTGGTCAACGTCGCGATGTCCTGCAGCATCGCCTTGCGGCGATCGCCGAAGCCCGGGGCCTTCACGGCGCAGATGCGCAGCGTGCCACGCAGCTTGTTCACGACGAGCGTGGCGAGGGCTTCGCCTTCCACGTCTTCCGAGATGATGAGCAGGGGCTTGCTGAGCTGCGCGACCTTCTCGAGCACCGGAAGGAGATCCTTCATGGCCGAGATCTTCTTGTCGTGGATCAGGATGAGCGCGTTCTCGAGAACGGCTTCCATCTTCTCCGGATCGGTGACGAAGTACGGCGAGAGGTAGCCGCGATCGAACTGCATACCGTCAACCGTGTCGAGCGTGGTCTCGAGACCCTTGGCCTCTTCCACCGTGATCACGCCGTCCTTGCCGACCTTCTCCATCGCTTCCGCGATGAGGTTACCAATCTCGGGATCGTTGTTGGCCGAGATCGTGCCGACCTGCGCGATTTCCTTCCGGCCGCTGGTCGGAACGGAGATCTTCTTGAGCTCTTCGACGATCGCGCCGACGGCCTTGTCGATGCCGCGCTTGAGCGCCATCGGGTTCGAGCCAGCCGTCACGTTCTTGAGGCCTTCACGGAACACGGCCTGCGCGAGCACCGTGGCGGTCGTGGTGCCGTCACCGGCGAGGTCCGACGTCTTGGTCGCGACTTCCTTCACCATCTGCGCGCCCATGTTCTCGATCGGATCCGCGAGTTCGATTTCCTTCGCGACCGTCACACCGTCCTTCGTGACCGTGGGCGCGCCGAACTTCTTGTCGATGACGACATTGCGGCCCTTGGGACCGAGGGTGACCTTCACCGCTTCGGCCAACTGATCGACGCCACGCTTCAGAGCTGCGCGGGCTTCGACGTTAAAATGGAGTTCCTTGGCTGCCATGGTAGCTGAATTCGGTTAGTGGACGGTTCAGTTGAGCACGGCGAGGATATCGGACTCGCGCAGGATGAGGAGCGCCTCGCCCTCGATCGTCACCTCGGTGCCGCTGTACTTCCCATAGAGGACCTTGTCGCCGACCTTCACGTCCATCGGCACACGGGATTCCTTTTCAAAACGGCCCGGGCCCACGGCCACGATGGTGCCCTGCTGCGGCTTTTCCTTGGCGGTGTCCGGGATGTACAGACCGCCGCGCATCTGCTCCGCCTCTTCGGACGGCTTCACGACGACGCGATCGGCCAGAGGCGCGACCTTCGAGTTGGCCATGTGTACGAGTCTCCTGCGATGTTCAGGGAGTAAACTGCAAGTCGAATAGGGTGTTAGCACTCAATTGCATTGAGTGCTAGCACGAAAAACCTACTTCGATGCCTGGACAGCGTCAAGGGTAAGGTGAACTGCGTAAAGTGTATAAAATCAACACGTTACACATTCCAACGCATGCCAATTCGACGGCTCCCCTGCCTCGGCAGCAGGGGGCCATCTCGCGAAATGTCAGATTGACAGGCTTTCCGGGCCCTCGAACACCGTCAGTGATCCACTATGCAGATGGCGGACCATGCCATCGTCTCCCCGAATACTGATTGCCCCATCGGCCGTGATGCCCTGCACGACCCCGTCAGCAGGCGTCAACACACGGCGACCAGCAATTCGGTCACGTGTCGCCCATTCGCGGCATTCATTGTCCGACAACACACCAGTGGCAGCAGCGGCGCGGCGCAGAGCCGGTGCAACAGCACCAAGCAGCGCGTCACGTGAGACATCCGCGCGAACATGCGATGATCGCACCCGTGCATCGGCAGCCGGCTTTCGGTTGATGCCAACTCCAATGGCCACCCACTCCGGCAACCCATCACGCCACCGCGCTTCGATGAGGATGCCACCCAGCTTTCCATCACCAAGCCACAGATCGTTGGGCCACTTGAGCGTGATGCGCTGCTCGACAAACGCATCCAGCGCCGCGGCCAGCGAGAGTCCAACACGCAGCGCCAGTACATCGAGCGCACGGGGATCGGCAGGACGTTCGATGAGGGTGCACCACAATCCAGCGTCCGGTGCCGACTGCCAGCTCTTGCCCGTGCGTCCACGTCCCTGCTCCTGCGAGGACGCAAGGATCAGGGTACCGGCTGGCGCTCCATCGGCCGCCACGGCATGCGCGACATCCATCGTGGATGTCACGCGCACGTGATAATCGAGTCGGACGAGTCCCGCGTTTCGGATGATGTGCTCGGGGGGCGCCCCCGAGGCAGCACTCTCTCTCACGATCGCGCAGCGAGCGTGGCAAATACCACCACCGCCAACAGAATACGATAGAGCGCGAAGATGCCGAAGCTGTGTTTGCTGACATAGCGCAGCAGCACCGTGATGGCGAGCCAGCTGCTGACCGCCGCCGCCGCAATGCCGGCGACCAGTGGCAAGGAAAGACCTTCCGTGCGCAGTGCCTCAGGCGCTTCGAAGATCACAGCCGCCAGCGTAATCGGCATGCTCATGAGAAAGCTGAAGCGTGCCGCGCTCGGGCGATCGAGTCCAAGCAATCGACCTGCCGTAATGGTCGATCCGCTGCGCGACACACCGGGCACCAATGCGAGCACCTGGGCAAAACCCACAATCACCGCATCCCGCATGCGCACCTCATCGATCATGCGAACACGTGCACTCCACTTGTCGATGGCCCAGAGCAACACACCGAGCACAACGAGCGTGGTTCCGATGATATACGGTGATCGGAATGTGGTCTTGGCGAGATCATTGAGCAGCAAACCACCAACACCCGCCGGTATGGTGGCGACCACGAGGTAGATGAGCCGCCGATCATGCACGGAAGTCACCTGTCGCGTGGTGAGGATTCGCCACGCACTCTTGGTCATCTCAATCCATTCGATACGGAAGTACCACCCAAGCGCCAACAACGTCCCGAGGTGCAGCGCCACATCGAATGACAAGCCGGGATCCTGCCAGCCAAGCAGATATGGCGTGAGCGCGAGGTGTGCCGAACTCGACACCGGCAACAGCTCGGTGAGCCCCTGCACCAACCCCAGAACGATGGCTTGAAAAAGTGTCACGGCAAACCAATTGAAGGATCAAGCGCAGCAAACGAGACGGGTGTCCGCATATGCGCCGGGAGTTCACGAGCCGCCAACGTGCGTTCGTACAATGCCTCATACTGCGCCACGATGGCCGACTCACTGAATCGGGTGCGTGCATCCTCCGCAGCAGCGGTGCTGAATGCGCGCCACTTTTTCTCGTCGGTGAGCAGTTGCACGGCAGAACGTGTGAGCGCTGCCACGTCACCAACGGGATGCAGAAAACCCGTCACGCCATGCTGCACCACTTCAGGCAATCCACCGGCATCATAGCCAATGACCGGCACACCGCTCGCCATGGCTTCGAGGGCCGACAGGCCGAACGATTCCTTGTCCGATGTAAGGAGGAAGAGATCCGCACCCGCCAACAATGGCGCAATGGTGTCGATCTTCCCGAGGAACACCACGCTGTCGAACACACCACGTTCACGGGCTTCGGCTTCAGCCTCGACACGCTCCGGACCATCTCCGACCATCACCAGCACCGATGGCACCTGCTGCGCCACATTGGCAAACGTCGCGACCACATCACGAACCCGTTTGACCGGGCGGAAGTTGGAGATGTGCATCAGCACCTTGCGCCCCCGAATCACATCATCAGGAATCGGGAAGACGTGACGCTGACGATCATACAGTGTGGGATCGACGAAGTTGGGAATGACTTCGACGTTGCATCCCACACAACCAAACGCACGGTACGTCTCCTCGCGCAGATATTGCGATACGGCGGTCACCGCATGCGACTTCTCGATGGAGAACTTGGTGATCGAATAGAACGACCGCTCCTGACCCACGATCGTGATATCCGTACCGTGCAGTGTAGTCACCACCTTCACATCACGGCCATCCTCGCGCAGCATGGAGCGCGCAATCCACGCGCTCGTGGCATGCGGGATGGCGTAGTGGCAATGCAGGATATCCAGCTGATGATCGCGCACCACTTCGTGCATACGCACGGCAAGCGCCAGATCATACGGCGGGTACTCGAACAGTGGATACCGCCCTACATCCACCTCGTGGAACCAGACACGTGGCAAAAAACTCGGCAACCGGAACGGCTGACGATACGTGATGAAGTGCACCTCGTGTCCACGTTCTGCGAGCGCGATACCAAGCTCCGTGGCAAGGGCGCCCGATCCACCGTAGGTCGGATAGCAGGTGATACCGATCTTCATGTATGCACTCCTCCGCGCGCTTCTCCGGCCACGTCTGAACCGGCAAGCCACCAAGCCACTGCCGCATCCACGGCGTTCGGGGACATGGGGTTCAAATGCGTCACGGCGTCATCTGGTAACTGATGCCGGAACCAGGTCCGCTGGCGCTTGGCATATTGCCGGGTTTCGATGATAATGCGCTCAATCGCGACGGCTCGCGCCACCCTTCCCTCCACGGTATCACGCAGCACGCTGTAGCCACTGGCTTTCCACGCCGGTGCATCAGTCGGAATACTCTTCGACAGCGCGACGACTTCGTCTTCGAAACCGGCGTGTAACATGGTGTGCACTCGTTCAGCGATTCGGGACGCGAGGATGGGCCCGGGATCCACCACAAGATAGCGCGTAGGCTCGGTGTCGGGCTCGGTCTTCCCACTACCCAGGTACTCGCTCAATCGTTCGCCGGTCAACAGGGCGGTTTCTATGGCACGCAGGCGCTGCGTGCGCCCGAGGTGTGCCCGTGCCGGATCGAGCCGGTGACACCAGCGTTCCAGTTCCTCCATGGAAAGCGCGGCCAGCCAGGGTTCGAGCAGCGCGCGCTGCACAGGATCGAGCGACGGCATCGGATCGAGCGGCTCGACCAGTGCCCGGATATAGAGACCGGTTCCGCCAACAATCACCGGCGCACGCTGCACCGCGCGTGCGTTCTGCTCCCACTGCTTCGCATCTTCTGCCCAACGATGCGCGGAATAGCGCTCGGTGGGATCGGCTACATCGATGCCGTAGTGGAGCACATCGGCCTGCTCCCGCGCCGTCGGCTTGGCCGTACCAATATCGAAGCCGCGATAGACCTGACGAGAATCGGCGCTGACAATGGCGAGGTCAAACCGTTGCGCAAGCGCCATCGCGATGGCCGACTTGCCGGCGGCTGTCGGCCCCACAATACACGAACGCATCAGGCGCACCACATCAGGCGAAGCGCATCAGCTGCGACCGAATCGACGATCCAGTTCTTCCCAGCCGAGTCGTACGATAGTTGCGCGGCCATGCACATCGTGCGCCGGCAAACGTGTTTCCGCGAGTGCCACAAACAGTGCCCGCATTTCGCCAGGCGACAGGACATCACCGGCCTTGATGGCAGCCTTGCATGCGACAGTCGCGGCCAGTCGCTCATGACGCGCATGCGCGCTCGCGCTGCGATCGCCGGTCAGCGTAGCCAGTGTTTCTCTCAGGCAGCGCTCAGCATCGAATCGCGGGTGCGGCATCGGGACCGACTGCACAAGCACGGTGTTTCCGCCAAAATGCTCAGCCTCAAATCCCAATCGAACAAACAGGTCGCGATTGGCATCGAAGGCTTCGAGTTCGCGCGGTTCGAGATGCAAAGTCATGGGAAACAGCAGACGCTGCGACGGTGCTTCTCCGCGCTCCAGCACACCTATGAACTGCTCGTACAGCACACGTTCATGCGCCGAGTGCTGATCGATCAGCACCACCCCATCCTCGTGCTCGAACATGAGGTACATGCGACGCAACTGCATCAGGGGCGGCGGCACAATGGGTTCACGCACTTCTTCGGGCAGCGCCCCAACGGGTTGCACGTCCGATTCGTGCCACGGCGCCGGTGCAGGCATGCCATCGTGAACCGCTACGCCATCATCAGAATCGACAGGCGGCGCGTCAAACGCCGGTCCAACCGGAAGCTCCGCGCGCGGTGCAAACAGCCCATCGAGAGTGGCCGCGTTCCGTAGCGCGGATGCGGGCAATTGCACGCCGCCGCCATCGAAGCCACGCGGAGTTGACGACGATGGCGACCACGAGCGCCAGCCTCCTATATCGGCCGATGCATCAAAGAGCCCAAGCGCGCGACGCACAGCGCTTTCGACGGCACGTTCGATGGGCCAGCGATCGCGGAATCGCACTTCGGCCTTGGCGGGATGCACATTCACATCGACATCACCGCCCGGCACATGCACCTGCAAGACAAGCGACGGCCGCACACCGCTTGGCAGCGTGGACTTGTACGCCTGCTCGGCTGCGCGAATGAGACCATGATCGCGTACCAGCCGGCCGTTCACGATGAGCAGAATACGACGACTGGCAGTGCCGACATCGGAGGGACGTTCGGCGAGCCCCGAGATGTGAATAGGCCCCTGCACATCATCGACATCGACAAATCGTTCGAGCTCACCGGCGCCCCACAACGCAGCGAGTCGTTCACGCAGCGATGACGCCTTGGGGAGATCGAGCATCCGCTTGCCATCGTGGTGCAGTGCGAAGTGCACATCACGACGCAGTGTGGCGATGGCGTGCATCGTTTCGAGAATGCTGCGCCACTCGGAACGCGCCCCACGCAGGAATTTCTGGCGCGCTGGCGTGTTGTAGAACAACCGATGCACGGTCACCGTCGTGCCCTGACGACGCGCCGCTTCTCGCTGTCCCTGTAATGCGCCGCCCATCACACGCACTTCGGTGCCAGCACCATCCGTTGGCGCGGTCTCAATGGTCAGTTCGGAAACAGATGCAATGGCCGGCAGAGCCTCACCCCGAAAACCAAAGCTGCGCACACCGACCAGTTGCTCAGCCGAAACGATCTTGCTGGTGGCGTGCCGCGATAATGCCAACACCGCATCATCGGGGTCCATGCCACTGCCGTTGTCAGCGACGCGAATGAGTGTGCGCCCACCATCTTCAATTGTCACATCGATGGTGGTCGCCCCCGCATCCATGGCGTTTTCGACCAGCTCTTTCACGACGGATGACGGGCGCTCGACGACCTCACCAGCGGCGATCTGGTCGGCAACGGCACTCGGCAGAATGGCAATACGGGGCATACCGAATGCTACCGCGAGAGGTCGTCCACCTGCAGGGGTGCATTGAGCGTGATGATGCGTGTATTGGGCAACCATCCACTGCGGCCATCCGCATGCTGGACTTCCACCCATTCACCGCGCTGTCCCCGCATACGTACCATGTCGCCAGTGGTCACTCCTCCAGCCGGCCTGGCGGAGGAGAGTGGCGCGGAACGCAGCATATCCGGACGCCGTACGACGGCGAGTTCGGCGGTGGAAAGATGGCGTGCTTCAAACCAGGTAAAGCTCACACCCGCCAACGCCAGCAGGAGGAGGCCGGCGCCGAGTGACCGCGACGGCAGACTGCGAGAGGCCGAGGCGTCCATCACACGCGCGCTCAGAGCGCGGTAGAGCTGCCCCCATCCAGCCAACCAGCAGATGGTGCATGCCACGACCAGTGCCACCAGAGGCAACATGGGTACATCGGCAAACCCACTGCGTGCCGTTGGCGGCAACAGCAACAAGCGTTCGTGCACATCGGCAGCCAGTGGATCAAGACGCGATGCACGCTGCCAGGCCACAACCGCCGATACCGTATCACCCGCAGCCCACGCGGCGGTTCCCCAGTTCACGAGCAGGGTCACGTCGTTTGGACGCGCAGCAACCGCACGAGCCCACTGTTGTGTGGCGCGGGGGTAGCGTCTTCCCTCATACGCGGCTCGCGCTTCCTGCACGAGCAACGAGACATCGGCTGCTGCAACCGATGGCGCAGAAGGTGCCGGCGCATCAATGACAGGAACGGGTTGTGTTGTCCACAACGCCGCACCCAACGCAATCGCCGCACGCGAGCCGCGGGAGCGCGCCACCGTACCGCGCGCAGCCGCACGTCGGTGTTTCCAACGCATCCAGCGACTGCCTTCGCCTCCCGCGACGGCTTCCTGATCGACGCGTGCATAGAGCGTTGCGGCATCCTGCGACCAGGTCGCTTTCGATACAGCGGTCGACGACGGCGCGCCATATCCCGCTTCTGCGCTGGCATCGAGCCACTCCAACGCCTCATGTGTTGTTGCACGCGAGACACCATGCCGTCGCAGGACACGTTCAAGGTCAGATCGCAGCCCGATCTGCACACCGTCTACGTGCAGTCGTGTAGCGAGTTGCTTGAGAAACGCTCGCCGCACGCGGCGAGCCGTCGATTCAGGCGAGTCTGGATCTGATTCGATGACCGGCTCGCGCACATGCACGACCGGCGCCGCCTCCGCCCGTTGACGACGACGTGCACGCCACACACCAGCAATGGCGAGCAGCGGGGCGGCGACCCACAGTACCATGGCAAGCACACGCCAATAGATCGGCCACGCATCAAGGCGCTGCACCGGAACATCCTGTGCTTCATCCTGCCAATCACGCAGCGACAACATCGGCGACTCTTCCAGTGCACCAGCGACTACTGGATCGCCTGCTGCGACGGTAATATCGGCCGCACGACTCTCAGCCCATGCATAGGCGCCGGCGTACGGATCGAAATAGCTGTACCGCACCACGGGAACCACCACGGCACCGGGCTGTGTTGGCGTAACCAGAAAATCGAATTCCTTCACGCCGCGAACGCGTGCACCCGACGTATCGATCTGCACACGTTCGGTTCCCGGAACCACCGACGCCCATGACAGCTCGAGCACGGGACGCGGCAACAGCTTCACATTGCCTACACCTTCCACTCGCACGGTGAGTACGAGGGGATCACCGACGCGTGCCGCCGATGCATCCATGAGTGTGGTGGCACTCAGCACACCAACCGCACCGCTGAAATCGGGCGGTCGGTCTTCTTCAGGCAATGCACGCACCACCACCGTAGCACTTTCGGCTCGTACAACAAAACTCTCTTCGCGACTGAAGTAGCTAGCCGATTGCGGCAGGCTGTAGGTCAGTTGCGGCGCGGGAATACGCAGAACACCCGGTGCCACGGGAAAGAGCGCCCGCTGAAAAACGTGCGCTTCGAAAGTGGCACCGCGATAGGCCGTCGGCGGCACGCGACGTGGTGTGCCGAGTTCGTAGGCCAGCAATCCGCGTAGTTCGGGAGGCAGAAATTCCGGATTGCGGCGCAGTCGGCTGCGCGCGTTCTCGCTGAGCAGCACGGCCACCTGATAGGTGATTTGCTCACCGACGTAGACGCTGTCCGGATAGGCTGCCGCGTGAAAGTCGATGGGGCGCGACGGATTGACCCGCACATCGCCCAGAATCGCCGTAGGTGATGGTTGTGCCGACAACACGCTCACACCGACGAAACCGGCCATCAGGACCTGGCGAAGCACACGCATTCCCAGTCCCATCACCAGTCCTTGCCACCCGGCGGTGTGCGACCCTGCCGCTGCTTCTTGCCCTGTACATCGCGCTCTTCACGCGCCGCGCTGTTGAGCAATGCTTCGGCCTGACGCTGATCGAGACCAGCCTCATTCTGAGGCTCGGGAGGAGACTGTTGATCTCCACCGCCACCACCACCGCCTCCACCACCCTGCGGCGGATTCTTTCGCAGCGCCAACTCGTAGTTCCACTTGGCATCTGCATGCCCGGGACGATCCATCAACGCATCACGATAGGCCGCACGTGCAGCCGCGAGATAGCGATCTGCTTCATTCGCCGGTGCAGCTCGGCCAAGCCGAAGTGCCGCAAGACCGGCATTGAATCGTGCGCGGAACTGCAGTTCGCCAGATGTTTGCTGACGCACCGATTCGAGACGCTCTGACGATTCATTGAGTGAATCCAGCGCGATCAGTGCCGATCCGAGATTGTATGCAGTGCGCTGCGTAGTATCGCCCTGAGCAATGAGCTGGCGATACGCGGCAACGGCACTCGCAACCTGACCGTTGGCAAACAGAGCCGCCGGATCGGGTGTGCGGCGGCACGAAAGCATTCCCGGCAAGGAAATCGCAACCAGCATGATCAAACTCTGGGGCGCCTGGCCACGCATCGGCACTCGATAGCGGGCGGACGAACTGCTGCGCTGCGGCCGCAGTAACCGCCACGAATCCCACGCCAGCAGCAGCATGGCAGGTGCCAACACCCACAGGAATCGCGGCACGTGATCTTCGCGTGTGTTCACCTCACGGCGCGCGGTGCGCAGTGAACGAAGTGCGCCACGAATACGCGTGGCCTTGTCGGACGCTTCTGCGGGAATGAATGTGCCATTCGACGCCGTAGCCGCCTGCTCGAGCAGCTGCGGCATGTACCGCGTGACGACGATGTTGCCCTCGTCATCGGTTTTCTGCTTCACGACCGAACCATCGCGAATGGGAATGGTACTGCCTTGTGTCGTCCCAAAACCCACTGTGACGATGCTGACGCCGTTGCTTCCCGCTTCAGCCGCAACGCGCTCCACTTCCGTCGGATCATCGAACGACTCGCCATCGCTCATGATCACCAGTGCGCGATCAGCACTGCCATCACTGGCCAGCAGCACTTCCGTCCCCTGCGTAATGGCGCGGGCCAGTGAACTACCAGCCTGCCCTACCACACTGGGATCGAGATTGTCGAGGAATAGCTCGAGCGCGCCGTCGTCGTTCGTGAGCGGCGTAAGGATGTAACTCCGGCCGGCAAAGGCGATCAGCGCAATGCGATCTGCCTGCGACATGGCGCGGAGACGCCGTACTTCCTGCTTCATGCGTTCGAGACGCGATGGCCGTTCATCCGGTGCCATCATCGACAACGACGCATCGAGCGCGAGTGCCATGTCGATGCCGCGTGAGCTCACCGGTCCACGCGCCAGCCCCCAGCGCGGTCCAGACAGCGCCACCCCAACCAATGCCGCGACCATCATGAGTCGCCAGGTGCGCCGACGTTCAGGTGACGGATCAACCATCACGAGTCGAGGCAGCGCGGCGGAGTCTGCGAATCGCGCCAGGCGCGCATCGTGCCGACGCCATTGCATGCGACGCAGAGCCCAGACCACCAGCGGCAGAATGAGCGCCAACAGCAGCAGCCACGGCTCATCGAATAGCAGCGGAGGCAGATTGTTCACGATGGCCTCATCATGGCAGTACCCCGCGACGCGCGCGCAACCACAACTCCATCAACAACACCGCGCCACCAAGAATCAACGGCCATCGGAATTGTTCGGTGTACCGGATGTACGCCTTGGCCTCCACCGTCGACCGTTCCAGTCGATCGATTTGCTCGTAGATGGACTGCAGCGCCGCCGCATCACGAGCACGGAAGTACTTGCCTCCCGTTTCCGCTGCGATTTCCGTGAGCAGCGGTTCGTCGATCTTGACTGGACGATTCTCGTACCGAAGTCCAAACAGACCGCGCCCAACGGGAACCGCCGCCATGCCCTCGGTTCCGACACCAATCGTGTAGATGCGAATACCGAACGCGCCCGCGGCCTGCGCTGCGGTGCGCGGATCGATGGTGCCACGATTGTTTTCACCATCGGTGAGCAGCACCATGACACGCGAACGCCCCGGTGAATTGCGCAGTCGATTGGCCGCCGTGGCAATCGCCGTACCAATAGCCGTGCCGTCTTCGAGTTGACCGATCTGCAGATTGTCGATGGCCGCCAGCACCACCGGATAGTCCGTGGTCAGTGGCACCTGCGTCAGCGCTTCACCAGAGAAGGCCACAAGACCCACACGATCGCTGGTGCGCCCCATGACAAATCGTTTGACCTTTTCCTTGGCCACCTCCATGCGATTCTGCGGCTGAAAATCCTCAGCCAGCATGGAACTGCTGATGTCCACAGTCATCACGATATCAATGCCGTCGCTGTTCACACGTTCAGCGCGAGCACCGGAACGCGGCTGCGACAACGCGAACACCATGCCCGTCATGGCAATGGCCCGAAGCCACGGAATCCAGCGCACGGCACGAAGCGATGGACGTGGTCCGCTCGCCAGCACCGAGGCACGCGAGAACGGAATAGTTGCCCGGGAGGCTTCACGGCGCATAAACCACCACAGCCAGGCCCACACGAACAGAAGCAACAACAAGGCTTCCGGGTGCGCGATGTTGATGCCACCCACAGTGATCCATGAGGAGCGTCCGCCCCACCATTCGGCCAGCGGCAGATTGCGAAGCCAGTCCATCAGCCCACTCCTGCCGGTGGACCACGCCGCCCGGACTTGGGCTGACGCGACGCCTTTCGCGCCGCGTCTTCAGCCGCGAGTCGATCACGCTCCACCGCACGATCCGCCGCCGCTCTCGCTTCACGCTCGGCAGCACGACGCGCCTGGATGTTGTGCTCGACCGACTCCACGATATCCCGTGCGTCGGTGGCAAGTTTTCGCGCACGCTCCGCACTCACCGATCGTGCGGCGAACTTGATCGAGTCCACATCCACCATAAGCGAATGCAGCCGGTCATGCGGAATGTCGGGCATCGACTCCAGCGCTTCGAGCACTTCTGAACTGGTGAGCGCCAGCGTGGCCTCTTCCACACGCTCACGCAGATAGAGTCGCACCACATCGAGCACCAGTGCGGCCCAGCGTCCGGCTTCTCCGGCATCAGCCAGCTTGAGTTGCTCGAGACGACTGAATTCGTGCAGCGCCCGGCCGTACGGATCGAATGGCGCTGCAGCGACCGCGGGTTTGCGCTTCCGCAGCTTACGCCACAACCACGCCAACAATCCAAGCAGCGCAAGCACCAACGCCGCCGGCCACCAGCGTTCCCACCACGGGACCACACGCTCGAACAGATCTCGCGCGGGCTTCGGCACGTGCAGCGTGCTGTCACCAGGCAACACGCTGCGCACAAAAATCTGCGCTTCTCCCAATGGAACACGCAGGGTCGTGCCGCCCGCCCGTACAATGGCGTCGTTCAATCCGAGTGGCAGACGCCCGACATTCCAGGCGGACAATGTGTATTCCGCGCGCTCGCGCCGTGTGCTGCCCTTAGTGCCTTCATCGATGACGCGCACCGGTCCGCGCATGTTCACCACGGCCGTGCTGTCTTCGATGCGCGGCCATTCGACCTTGGCTCCAGCCGGAACGGCAACCGTCACGACAAAAACAAACGGGTCTCCAACTTCCACCGTATCGGGACGCACCACCGAGCCGGCCTGAATGCGCGGTGCCTGCGCCATGAGCGACACCGGCGACATCAGTGCGCACAACGCGAGGGCCGCGAACAGTGTGCGTACCAATCGCTGCCTCACTTGCGCGACTCCGCCGCCCATCCGTACTGCGACGCCGCATCACCCATGGTGCCGCGTGGTCCGGTACGCACCGCGCCATGCGGACGCCGCGAACGCGCGCGGAAAAACGCCAGCAGCGCATCGACGTAGCCATGCTCGGTGTGCACGATGATTTCATCGAGCCCCAAACGGCCAAACAACTTGCGACGCGCGTCCTCGGTTTCGGCGACTTTGCGCGCAAACGACGCTCGCACCGCCGGATGCGATGTATCGATCTCGATGATCTCGCCGGTCTCCGGATCTTCAAACCGCGCCGCGCCGACATCGGGCAACGCACGCTCGGCCGGATCCTCCAGCGTGATGGCGATGACATCGTGACGCTGCGCCAGTCGCGCGAGTGGCTTCTCCGCGTCAGCCGTCAAAAAATCCGACGCCAGAAACACCACCGAGCGATGCGGCAGCAACCGCATGAGATGATCGACGGCGACGTTCATATCGGTGCCACGTCCAGTCGGCTCTACCGTCAACAAATCACGAATGAGCCGGAGCGCGTGTTTGCGTCCCTTACGCGCCGGCAATGCGTGCTCGATATGATCGGTGAACAACATGAGTCCCACCCGATCATTGTTGCGCACCGCGGCCAGTGAGAGCACACCAGCGAGTTCGATCGCGAGATCGTGCTTGAATCGCGCGCGCGTGCCAAATCGCGCCGACCCAGAAAGGTCGAGCGCCAGCATGATGGTGAGCTCACGCTCTTCGACGTAGCGCTTCACGAAGGGCTTGCCCATGCGCGCCGACACATTCCAGTCGATCGAACGTACTTCGTCGCCGGGCTGGTATTCGCGGACTTCGGCGAACTCCATGCCCTGCCCCTTGAACAGCGAGCGATACTCTCCGGCGAAACGTGAATCGACCAGGCGTCGCGTGCGCACTTCGATGCGACGAACCTGACGAAGCACCTCAGCGGGAGCGATCGCCAACAAACTCACGGCGCGTCGACCACCGAAAGAATGCGGGCAACAATCGTGTCGCTGGTCACGCCTTCCGCATCCGCCTCGAACGACGTGAGCACACGATGACGCAACACATCGGGAGCGATGCTCTTCACGTCGTCGGGAGTGACAAAGGCGCGTCCACGTAGGAAAGCGTGGGCACGTGCCGCCTGGCCGAGTGCGATGGTAGCGCGGGGTGACGCCCCGAACTCGATAAGCGGACGCAGGTCGGGCGCTCCGACTTCATCGGGATGTCGCGTGGCGTGCACCAGCTCCACGATGTAGTCCACGATGCGCTCGTCCATGTACAACTCGGTGATGCGACGACGCGCATCAAGGATGGCTTCGGGCGACGCCACCGGCGCAATGGACACCGAATCTCCGCCGGCCATGCGGCGCAGGATTTCCTTTTCCTCGGCGCGCGTGGGATAGCCGACGCGCAGTTTGAACATGAAGCGATCCACCTGCGCTTCGGGCAGCGGATACGTGCCCTCCTGCTCGATCGGATTCTGCGTGGCCAACACGAGAAACGGTTCAGCCAACTTGTAAGTCGTGCCGCCAATCGTGACCTGCTTTTCCTGCATGGCCTCGAGCAAGGCCGCCTGCACCTTGGCCGGCGCGCGATTGATTTCGTCGGCGAGGATGATGTTCGCGAAGATCGGCCCGTGCTTCACGCGGAACTCACCGGTGGGCTGATCGAAGATCTGCGTACCGACCACGTCGGCTGGCAGGAGATCCGGTGTGAACTGAATGCGCTGGAACGTCGTGCGCACGGTTTCTGCGAGTGTGCGCACCGTGAGCGTCTTGGCGAGACCCGGCACGCCTTCGAGCAGCACGTGTCCACCTGTGAGCAAACTGATGAGCAGTCGCTCCACCATGTATTCCTGTCCGACGATTCGGCGGGCGACCTCGCGAAGGACTCCCTGCACCAGGGCCGCGTCCTGCGATGCGGCAACGGTCGTGGTCACGTGTGTCTTGCTCCCAATGGTGATGTCCGCTGGATACCTCACCGGCTCTCCGGCAGGATACCCGACAAGTTGTCCGTGCGATCCGTCAGGAAAGGCCGTCAGGACGAGGCGATCAGCGCTTCCAGAATGTCGCGTTCCGTCCGTGTCAGCGCCCGTGCGCCACCTGAAGGCAACGCCCCCAGTCGTACCGGGCCGAATCGCGTCCGTACCAGCTGTTCAACCTCGAGTCCCAGCGCATCACACAAACGCCGCACTTCATGCGTGCGCCCTTCGGCGATGGTGAGTTCGAATGCCCAGCGTCGATTGCCCAGCGGACGTGCTTCGACGTCCCGCGGTACAACCAGCCCGTCCTCGAGTTCGACACCTCGACGGGCCTGCCTGGCTGCCTCCACCGCATCACCGCGTACCGTGGCGATGTAGGTGCGCTCGACTTCACGACTGGGGTGCGTCAGCGCATGCGCCGCTGCGCCGTCGGTCGTCAGCAGCAGGACACCTTCGGTCATGAAATCGAGACGGCCCACGTACACGAGGCCCGGCACGTCATCGACCAGATCAAAGACCGTCTTCCGCTGCTGCGGATCCTTGCGCGTGGTCATCACGGCGGCCGGCTTGTGCAGCACAATCCAGCGGTGCAACTGCACCTTGGTGACCACCGGCGCACCATCGAGCGTGATCTGATCACGGGCCGGATCGACCGACTGCCCAACGGTGGCTACGGCGCCGTTTACGAACACGCGCCCTTCGGCAACAGCCTTGTCGGCTTCACGACGGCTCACCACACCGGCACGCGCGAGTGCACGCTGCACACGCATGGGACCTTCATTGCGCGCAGCAACCGTTCCGCCGCCACGCGAAAGCCCGTCGTCAACGACCGCGCGTTTCTTGGCGGGACTCTTGGCCGCAGTCTTAGGCGGCGCTTGTGTACCAGCCCTTGAAGCGGCCTTTGATGACGCTTTGCCGCCCGCCCGATCAGATGGATTGACGGCGGACTTGGCCGGCCCCTTGAAGCTCCGCTTGGTGCCACCCGAAGCAGGCCCCTTTGCGGGCCGTTTGGCAGACGACTTGCCCTGTCCGGAACGCGGACCGCCGGACGACGAGCTGCCGGACGCCCGACCGCCGGAGCGACGCGCGGGCGTCACTCCGGTACGACGGTGGCGTTCCCGGCGCCGCGGAGCGCGATGGCCAGTTCGTCGGCCCGTGGCAGTTCCTCGAGATGCCGCAGGGCAAACTGCTCAAGGAACTGTGGTGTGGTGCCATACAGCAGCGGACGGCCAATGCCTTCACTGCGACCCACGATGTCGATCAGGCCACGCTCATGCAGCGACTTGAGCACGGAGCCCACGGCCACACCACGAATCTCTTCGATTTCCGCACGACCGATAGGCTGACGGTACGCCACAATGGCCAGCGTTTCGAGGGCCGCTGCCGACAGCTTCTGTGGACGCACGGCCACCTGTGCACGCTCGATCGCTTCCGCGAATTCGGCGCGCGTCAGGATCTGCCAACCACCACCCTGCTCCACCAGTTCGACACCGTGTCCATCGACGTCGTAGTGTTCTCGCAATTCGTCCAGTGCGGCACTGACGGCCGCTGGACTGGATTCCGGATCGAGAGCCGCGAGGGCTTCGAGCGGAATGGGGCGTGGGGCAGCGAAGAGCGCAGCTTCAAGCAGCTTCGCTAATGGCGTCACGACGGATCTCCACAGAGGCAAAGGCGCGCGACTGTGCGATGCGCAGCTCGCCGAGCTTCGCCATTTCGAGCAGCGCCAACAGTACGGAAAGAATCTGCCAGGGTTCGGCATCCCGCGGCACGAGATCCGACCAGCGGCAATCGCGGCGCATGGCCAGCACGGCGCGAACCGTTCCCATGGCACCGGCAACATCGAGCGCCCGCGGCACGACTTCGTGCAGCGTGGGCTCCTTGGTGGTACGCAGCACCCGATCAACGGCCGCGAGCAACTCGCTCAACGACAGTGCGAGCGGCGCATGCAGCGGCGTGATGTCGGCGGCCACCGGCACGAAGCGACGCGGGAACTGGTGACGACGCTCTTCACCGCGTCGTTCGAGCAGGTCCACCACTTCGCGCATCTGTTGATACTCGAGCAGACGACGCACCAGCTCGGCGCGCGGATCTTCCCACGCATCCTCGCCATCGGCGCGCGGCAACAGCATCTGCGCCTTGATACGCAGCAGACGTGCAGCCATCTCGAGATAGTCGGCAGCTTCGTCGAGTCCGAGCGAACCAATGCGCGCCAGGAACTGCTCGGCAATGCGGGCGATCGGGATGTCGTAGATGTCCACCTGTTCGTCGCGAATAAGCGACAGCAACAGATCGAGCGGGCCAGTGAACTGGCTCAACTCGATGACAAATGACGGCGACTGGGCCTCGACGGAACGGAAATTCTGTGCGGTCACGCGGCCTACACGTCGAAGGGGTTAGGCAACAGATACGGAAAATAGAGCTGCTGGGCTATGCGCCCCAGGAGGAACGCCGGCGACATCCAGAGATTCACCAGCGGGCGACCAAACGACAGCAGCGCAAACAACAGGAGCAACCCCACACCACCCAGTCGCTGGTACTGCAACGACCACTGCGGCGGCAGGATGTACTTGAAGACGTGTGACCCGTCGAGCGGCGGAATCGGAATGAGATTGAACGCCGCCAGCACGAGATTGATGATGATACCCTGCGAGAGCATCAACTGCAGGACCCCCAGCGGACGCTGGAGATCCGGCACCTGCTGCCCAATCACACCCACGAGGATGACCAGCGGCACACAACAGATGGCGATGAGCACATTCGTTGCGACACCGGCCAACGACACGATGATGTCGCCACGCTTGTAGTTCCGGTAATTGCGTGGATTGACCGGAACCGGCTTGGCGCCACCGAAAATCGGACCACCAAGCCAGGCCAGCAGCGCCGGCAGCAGGATGGTCATGAACGGATCGATGTGCTTGATCGGATTCCAGGTGAGTCGCCCCAACTGGTACGCCGTCATATCCCCCTGCTTGTACGCCGCATACCCGTGTGCATACTCGTGGGCGACCATCGAGAAAAGCAGGACGGGAAAGACGAGGGCGAGTTGCTGGGCGAATGACACCGCGAGACTGGCAGGAGAGGCGCGCCATCTCAGACGCGATTGCAAGCAAATCCAGAGGGGAATTCTAGTCGCCGAACGTGGACATGTCAAAAGTATTCCACATTGAAAGTTTTCCACAATTCTCGCCGGAGCAGCTCGCGGTCCAGGACCGGGTAGCCCCGAGCCACGTTCACGCTAAGTTCCTGCGTGATGGTGGCTTGACCGGCACGCCCAGATGTTCTACGTTTCCCAGTCTGTTCCGCCGTGGCCGGATTCCATCCGTGTGCCGGGTGGTTTCCACGTCATCGATCAACTGGTTCTCAGGGAGTTTTTCGTGCCGAATATCAAGTCCGCAAAGAAGGATCTGCGGAGGTCGCGTGCGGCGGCATTGCGTAATCGCGCCCAGCGTTCTGCGCTGCGGACCGCCGTGAAGAAGGCCAAGGCGGGTGCTGCAGTTGCTGACGATCGTGCGAACGCGGTCACGCTGCTCGACCGTGCGGCGCGTAAGGGTCTCATTCACAAGAATGCGGCCGCTCGCCAGAAGAGCAAGCTTGCCAAGGCTGCCAACGCCGCTGCCGCGTAAGCTCGTTTATAGGGTTCATCATCGCCTCAGGCTGCGATGAACACCAATGCAAAGGCCGGACTCGTGATCGAGTCCGGCCTTCGTGTTTTTCAGCTGGTCGCTCGCGGAATCAGAACGCCGCGAGCTCTCCGCCACACCGCTCGCAGTACCACTCGGTGGGAAGATTCATGGTGCCACACTCCGTGCAACGCAGTGTCTTCTGCGGCTCGGCCTGCGCTCCGGTTGGCAGCGCGTGTTCGGGCGCCATGGAATGGGCCGATGCACCACCCGTCGGATCGATAACTGAACGCAAAAACGCCAGGTCGTCGAAACCGTCGTTGGCCTGCGGCTGATTCGGCGCAGTAGGCGGCGTCACCGTGGCGGTAGTGGGCTCCACGCGCAACGTAGAGTCGACACGCGGTGCCGAAGAAACCGGCGGTTCATCCGCTTCGACTTCGATGCCTTCGAGCGAACGCACAAAACCGGCATCGGGCGTTCCATCCGTATCAGCAAACATCGCCAGCGCGTCTTCGAACTCCGCATCCGAACGCTCAGGCGGCGCCGACTGCGGAGCTGCCGGCATCTCGGCCACGAGATTGGTCACGATCTCATGCGCACGCGGTGTATGGCGATCGATGCGCTCGGCCGCTTCGAAAATGGCTTCAACCTCAAGACCCGCGTCCACGGAGGCCTCTGCGGAAGAAGCCGCAGAAGATTCTGTGACAGCATCCGGCGCTGGGATGGCCGCCAGATTGAACTGGCTGCCCAGGTCGACCAGCGAATGCGTGTCCGTTTCCGTCAGCGCGACACCGGCCGATGCGGCAGCGGCGGCTTCGATCAAATCGGCTTCCGCATCCGCTGCATCGGTCTCTTCGGCAACCGCTTCCGCCGGTGCCGCTGCGGCTTCGGTCAACACTTCGGCCACTTCTGCAGCTTCGGGCGCTGCGACCTCTTCGGCGTCGACGGTGACGCGCGCACTGGCCAGCAGTGTCCGCACATCATCGAACTGCGTGAGCACCGACGCACGCTCGTTGGTGAGCGTTT
This sequence comes from Gemmatimonadaceae bacterium, assembly GCA_016742275.1. Classification (GTDB taxonomy): domain Bacteria; phylum Gemmatimonadota; class Gemmatimonadetes; order Gemmatimonadales; family Gemmatimonadaceae; genus Gemmatimonas. Next base: position 91,773 of record JACVCD010000014.1, on the reverse strand, counting down.
CGACTTTGCTCTCGACTTCGACACGCACCGTCTCCCAGCGATCGCCATCGAACTCGCCGACGAGATTGCGCAGCATCGCTTCAGCGCGTTCGTCTTCCAGCGCAGACAACTGCGCATCGAGTCCGTCGAGCTGCTTTTCGAGATCGTTGCCAAGCGTCGCCAATGAATCGACATGCGACTGCAACTGCGCGATGACCTGCGAGCGGCGCTCGTTGTAATCGCCATGCACTCGCTCGAAGACCCGCACCGGTGTTTCGGTGCGCTTCGCTTCGAGGGCGGCGAGCCAGTCATCATAGCGCTGTCGTTCAGCGACTAGCGCGCGGACTTCTTCGATGGACACGACGTATGGCTCCGTCAGAAGGGACGTGGGATCGCTTCCGCAGGAAGCTCTCGCGAACGACGCAGTGAAGCAAGCGCAGCGGCTTCGTCCGGCGGCAGTGGTATGGCACCGCCGAGAACGCGTGCTGCGATGAGGATACGCGCGGCCTGCTCAACACTCTCGAGACGCAGAATCGCGTCCGTGAGATCGACACCGACCGCAGTCACCCCGTGATTGGCGAGCAGAAAGACCTCATGGTGAGACAGAAACGGTTCCATGGCCGCTGCGAGTGCCGGTGTACCTGGTCGACCATACGGCACCAGCGCCACAGGACCCACCACCACCGGCACTTCAGGAAGCACGTCGGCTGGCAGACACATACCCGCCGTTGCAAATCCCGTTGCAGCAGGCGGATGCGCATGTACGACAGCCCGCACATCCGGCCGCGTTGCATAGATGGCGAGATGCATCCCGATTTCCGACGAGGGGCGACGCATCCGGTCACCCTGCGTCGTGTCGGCTGCATCACCATGCTGGTACACCGCCGCGGCATCGTGATGCACTGCGCCATCAGCGTATGCTGCAGCCGGTATTCGCACCACGTCGCGGGCCGTTGCCCGCGCCTTGTCCACACCACTCGCTGTGACGAGCAGCGTGCCATCAGCAAGACGCACCGACAGATTCCCCTCGGCACCAGCCAGCAAACCACCCGCATGCAAGCGACGACAGGCCGAAGCAAGAGCTTCGGCCTGTTCTGCCACCAGCCAATCAGGCACGGTGATGTCGGTCACACGAGCGTCGTTCAAACCGCCGTGTACACCACGCGGCCGCCAACAATCGTGTAGCGCGCCTGCCCCTTGAACGTGTGGCCCGCATACGGCGTGTTGCGACCCTTGGAACGGAACTGCGACGGATCGCAGGTCCACTCGCGATTGGGATCGAACACCGTAACGTCGGCAATGCCACCACGCGTCAGTGTACCGCCCGGCAGTCGGAAGATCTTCGCCTGCAGACAGCTCATGGCATTCACGAGCTGCGGCAGCGTGATGATGCCGCGATGCAGCAGGTACGTGGTATTCACACCAAGCGCGGTCTCGAGACCGACGATGCCGTTCGGTGCATCGGCAAACTCGCGTTCCTTTTCGTCGTAGTGGTGCGGCGCATGATCGGTCACCAGAAGATCGATCGTGCCATCGGCTACACCCTGCTGCAACGCTTCCACATCTTCGGCCGTGCGAAGTGGCGGATTCATCTTCGCGTTGGTGTTGTACCCATCCACCGCATCTTCGGTGAGCGAGATGTGATGTGAACACACCTCGGCCGTCACGTTGATACCGCGTTCCTTGCCCCAGCGCACCAGCTCCACCGAGCCCTTGGTGCTCAGGTGGCACATGTGGATGTGTCCACCTGTGCGCTTGGCCAGGAGGATATCTCGAATGACATAGATCTCCTCGGCTTCACCGGGAATGCCCTTGAGACCGAGCTTGGCGCTCATGATGCCTTCGTTCATGCTGCCGCCACGCGCGAGCGTCATGTCTTCGCAGTGTTCGGCAATGGGCACGTTGAATGTGCGCGCATACTCGAGCGCGGTGCGCATGAGCTGCGCACTTTCCACCGGCTTGCCATCATCGCTGAAGGCGACTGCACCAGCGCCAACCATTTCGGCGATTTCCGCCAGCGTTTCGCCCTTCTGACCAACGGAGATGGCGCCGTACGGATACACGCGCGCAAATCCGGCAGCTTCACCCTGACGCTTCACAAAACCCACCACCGCCTGATTGTCAGTAACGGGCTTGGTGTTGGGCATGGCGCATACGGCCGTGATACCACCGGCAACGGCGCTGTGTGCGCCACTTGCCACGGTCTCCACGTCTTCGCGGCCCGGTTCACGCAGGTGCACGTGCACGTCGATGAAACCAGGCGCCACGATGAGTCCCGATGCATCGAGGACTTCGGCGCCATCCGGCGTGCCCAGGTTGCCACCGCAGGCTTCCACGACTCCGCCGCGCAACAACACATCACCCACCGCGTCGATCCCCTGTGAAGGATCGATGATGCGACCGCCCTTGATGAGGAGATCCCGCGTTCCGATCGGGTGCGCCATTTATGCGTTTCCTTTCTTGGCCGCTTCGGCCAGTTCAGGCTTGCCACCGGCAAGCAGGTAAAGCACCGCCATACGCACGGCCACGCCGTTCGTGACCTGATCGAGGATGACCGAGTGCGGGCCATCGGCCACATCACTGTCGATCTCCACGCCGCGATTCATCGGGCCTGGGTGCAGAATGAGAAGATCGCGCGGCGCCTTCGCCAGCCGCGCACTGGTCACGCCGAATACCCGATTGTATTCGCGCAATGAAGGGATGTAACCGGCCTGCATGCGTTCGAGTTGCAGACGCAACACGTTCAGTGCATCGGCCCACTCGATGGCATCCTCGATGCGATCGATGACCGTGACCCCCATGCCCTCAATGGCGTTCGGCAGCAGTGAGCGCGGACCACACACCGCAACCTCGGCACCGAGCTTGGTAAGCCCCCAGATGTTGGAGCGGGCCACACGCGAGTGCAGCACATCACCCACGATGCAGATGCGCTTGCCAGCCAACGTACCAAGGCGATCGCGCAGCGTAAGCATGTCGAGCAATCCCTGGGTAGGATGCTCGTTCGTGCCATCGCCGGCGTTGATGACATTCGACTCGATGCGCTCGGCCAGGAACTTCGCCGCTCCCGATGCACTGTGGCGGATGACGACCATGTCAATCTTCATCGCTTCGAGATTGCGCGCGGTATCGACCAGTGTTTCGCCCTTGCTGACACTGGAACCGGCCGAGGCCACGTTCACGGTGTCGGCGCTCAATCGCTTCTCGGCAAATTCGAACGAGATGCGTGTGCGCGTGGACGCTTCAAAAAACAGATTGACGATCGTGGCGCCACGCAGCGTGGGCACCTTCTTGATGGCGCGTTCGGAGATCTCGCGAAACGGGCCAGCGGTGTCGAGCACCAGATTGATCTGCTCGGCCGAAAGCGGCGCGAGTCCCAACAGGTCCTTGCCAAGGGGACCGGCCATACGATCAGGCCTCCCCGTCGCGTGCAGCAATCACCACTTCATCGCGACCGTCGAGCTCCTCGACAAACACATCCACGCGTTGCGTGCTCGACACATCGATGCGTCGACCGACGATGTCGGCGTGAATGGGCAGCTCGCGTCCGCCGCGATCGACGAGCACCGCGAGGGCGATGCGTGAGGGGCGCCCAAAGTCGGCAAGTTCATCGAGCGCGGCGCGCACCGTCCGTCCGGTATACAGCACATCGTCGACGATGACGACACGTTTGTCTTCGAGTGTCCACGGCAGTTTGGTGGCACCGACCACCGGACGCGGACCGACCGTCTGCAGGTCGTCGCGATAGAGCGTGATGTCGAGTGCACCGCTCGGGACTTCGACACCTTCCTGGGCCGCAATGATGCGGACAATACGCTCGGCCAGCTGCACACCGCGTCGCTGAATTCCGACGATGATGAGATTGTCCGTGCCGGCGTTCAGCTCGACGATCTGGTCCGCCATGCGGCGCAGCGTGCGATCAAGCGCGCGCGCATCGAGGACCGTTGTTGAAGGAGTGGGCATGCGCGTAAAGTAACCACCTGTCGCATGCCCAGTGCTTCAAGATTCACTCAGAGTTGGCTCACCACTCGTGGTGCGAGCGCTGCCCTTCCGGCGGAGCCGGACGCGGGGGAAACATGCCGTGCAGGGGCGACAGGTGACGAGCCGCCGTGCGTGCGGCGCGCAGTCGCGTCTTATCTACCGGTGGAACGAACTCGGTGGCCGCATACATGGCGATATCCGATGCCGCTTCCATCGTGGCCTGCGCAAATCCGCGCGACCACTCGGGGCCATACGGGTGCGAATCGGCACGCTCTTCGACTCCACGGCCAAACGCCACGCACTTGTCGGCTGCTTCACGCAGCGAGCGACTGGCGGCCAGGTGCGCCACGACCACGTGGTAACCGTCGCGACGACCCATGTGAAATGCCGGTGACTGGTCCGCATCCATCGCCGGCGCTTCCACCACGCCGGAGGCGATGCCCGTAAGCATCACGCACAGCTGCGAGAAGTAGCCGCGAATGGGGTCGACAGTGGGCTCGTCGAGGATGGGGGACATGACACTGTACCGGCTTGGGTTCGGCGCGGCGCCACCCCCTCGGTGGCCCGCACCCGTGATCCCGAGCAAGGGTCGTGCCGCTGAGCCGTTCAGCTCACAAAACTTGTCCACAGAGGGAAACCCGGCTCTACTGTAACTTTACGCCAATTGTAGAGCCCGCCTGACGTTGCGGAACTCCCCCACCCTGCGGCCTCAGCGCCACAGTGGCACCGAGACCTTACCGAAGACCGGAACAACGCCTACGTGGTCAGCCGGCGTAGAGGTGCAGGTCCGTACCCACAAAATCCGCCATTGCCTTGGTGGTCTCCCAATCGGGGTGGCGAATGGTCAGATAGCCGTCGGACAGCAGGGTGCTCTTCCAGTCGCGGCGCGGCGTCCCCACCGGAAGCAAGTCGATGGCGCAGAGAGCGTCGCCCAGGCGCGACTTGATGCGATCCAGCCCCTCGATGCGCTGAATGCGCCCCTGCCCGTGCGCGCGCTTGGTAATGCAGGCCGCGTGATACTTGCGCTCGATCTCAAGCGAGAACGTGCCATCGAGCTCGGCCTCGGCCCACCCGCTGAACAGATCGACATCACTGGCAAAGTTCATGAGGTCGACGGTGCGTGCACCCGGCGGACGGGCGGCAATCTCACCGAACACCACTTCGCCATCCGACTTCCGGTACCACTCCATGTGGGTGAAGCCGGTATCGTAGCCGAGCACCTTGATCACCTGTTCACCGAGTGCGCGTCCTTCGGCCACCCACGGATCGTCCACAAGGCGATAGCTCAGCGTCTGCGGAGAGATCCATTCGTTTGTGCGCGCAATCAGCGGACGCGGACGATAGTAGCCGATGTGGAAGTACTCGATGTTTCCACCAGCGCAGATCGTGTCGTACGTGAACTCTTCACCGTCGATGAATTCCTCGACGTCCACGACATCGATGTGGCCGAGCTTCTTGAGTGCAGCATCCACTTCGGCGGCGTCATCACACCGAAACGTGTCCTGCGAACCAGCACCGGCAATGGGCTTGATGATGAGCGGATAGCCCACTTCTTCGGCCGCCGCACGAACTTCGCTGGCCGTTCTCGCTACAGCATGATGCGGCACACGCACACCACCTGCTGCGAGGGCCTGCTTCATCAGGTCCTTGTTGCGGAACTTGATCGCCTGTTCGTACGACTGCCCCGGCACACCGAGTGCTTCACGGATCTGCGCGGCGAGTTCGATACCCGGCTCCCACAGACAGCACACACGATCGAGTGGGCGTTTGCCCAACCATGCCTGCAGCTGCTTGATCGCGCTGGCCGGATCGGTGAACAGATCGGGGATCTGCAGATAGTCGCTCAGATGTCGCCGCGCGAGTTCAGGAAGTTCGTGCGCCGGGCCGTTGGCCACACCGAGCACGGTGGCGCCATGCTCCGACAATCCACGCGTGAACAACGGCATTTCCCCGGGATACCCGGGCGTGATCATAAGGACCGTCTTCGGTACCGATTTCGTCATATCCGGTTGTATGCAGGTGTGCCGCAGGAATGGCGAACGCTCAACCCAGCCGCACGCGCACGGTGGAGATGATGCGGCGCAACGCATCGCCGACGACCTGCGTGTCGGGATGCCGCACCATGATGAACCCCTCGCCTTCGTAGCTGCCGGTGGGCATGTGCCCCACGTTTGGCAGCTGGACATCGCAGACGAGTGCGCCCAGCTCCTGATATACCGCGTCGATACCGTCCACCGCCACCACGCGCCCCTGCCCCTGCCCACGCAGATACGCCGTACCCACCGCATACGCGCGCGGCGGCGCCTCGAAAACGCCGTCGATCATGAGACGCATCCACGCCTGCACAAAATCGAAATCGTGGGCGCGCGAGATCATGGTGGTCATATGCGCGCCGGGCGGACGGGCGGCAATCTCGCTCACGGCCACAGTGCCATCGGGACGGCGAAACCACTCGCAATGCGAAACGCCGGTGGTCATACCCAGTGCCTTGAGCGCACGATCACCGACATGGCGGATGTCATCGAAATGCTTGTCATCCGCTTCGCGTGGCAGCAGCACGGTCCACTGAATCCACGGATTCTCGAGCACCTCAAGCGGCGTGGGGGCGTAACGGGTGATCGAATGCCACACCGGTTCGCCATCAATGGTCACGGTCTCCAGGGAATGCTCCACGCCGCGCAAAAACTCTTCGGCGAGCATGGGGTCTTTCGGAGTCGGCGCAAAACGCGACCACGCATCCTTGAGTGCGTTGTCGTCGGTGACACGCTCCGTGGCGCGAGCTCCGGCTCCGGCGGGTGGCTTGATCACGATGGGATAGCCGACGTCCTGTACGAACTTTCGCGCGTCGTCGAGCGTGCCAACCACCATGTGCCGCGCAACCGGAACACCAGCGGCACGGAGCACCGTCTTCATCTGGCCCTTGTCGCGAAAATTGCGCGCAGCCGATGAGGGCAAACCGGGAATGCCAAGGCGTTCGCGCACGGCGGCCAGTGGCCCCTGCGTCTGCTCAAATGCGGCGAAGCAGCGGGCAATGCCACCGTGGCTTCGCGCAAGTGATTGCACGGCCCATTCGAGTTGGGCGGTGTCGGTCACATCGTCGACCCGCCAATGGCCGAGCAGCTTTGAAGCGATTGCCGCCGGCAGGGCTTCAAGCGGTTCCTGTGCAATCACCGCCAATCGTACATGCGGCAATGTCTGCGCCGCCGCGATCATCTGCGTGGCGGCGGGCGAAAAAAGAGGCGCCACGAAAATCACATTCATGGCGCCCCCAAAGTCAGACGTGGAATCCGTAGGCCTATTACTGACAGATCCAGGCCGAACCATCCACGCGAGCCGTGGCCTTCACACCCGTGGCCGAATCAGCCGCCGTGACCGTCACCGGCGTGGTTTGCGCATCGTCCATGTTATTGGACGAGCACTGCACGGTTTTGCGCAGGTTGAATTCACCCTTGTCGGACGCATCGGCCATGCCGAAGTCCTGCGCACCGTTGGCGCCAGGCGCACGCGTGCCCGTGAGCTTGATCCGGGCTCCAGCGGGCCAGTTCTTGCCCTTGAACGTCAGACGGGCGCCCTGCGGGGAGCGCTCGCCTTCGGCAGTGACGGCCGGCTTGGCCTGTCCAACGAAAGCACCGGCCACAGTGGCCGAACCCGCCATGGCGGTCACGATCAACGCCGGTACCAACAGGCGGCGCGCAAAATGCTGCATCGCTACTCCTCCGTTTTAGTGACGCACAGCGGATATCGACCGCCGCGCGTGATTACGTACCCGGGAAAATGTGCTCCGTGCCGATCGAACGCAATCACGTGCGCTTTGTCACGATCGGTGGCCACGTGGCCTGCGGGCTATTGACAGCCGAGCCGGTATCCGGGGCGCTGGCTCAGCGCTCGAGTTGGAACCCTGCATCTACGCGTGGACGGGCCGGTGCGTTGGCCACGAACCAGCCGGTGAGGTACATCCACCGGGTCATACGCGTGAGTTTGCCGTAGTCGATGTTCTCCGGCTTGTCGCGCGGGGTGTGGTAGTCGGGATGGAGATTGCTCGTGTACATCACCGACGGCACGTTGAGTCGCGCGTAGGGCACGTGATCACTGCGGAAGTACCAGCCTTCCGGATGCGTGGGGCGATCCCAGAGGGAATCGAGTGAGAACTTGGCGGTCAGATTGTTGGCCGCCAGCGCGTGATTCACGAGGTCCAGTGAATTGCGATGCGGCGGCTGAATGCCAAGCAGCGTGGCTGAGTCGGGGTTGTTGCGCCCGATCATTTCGCCATTGAGCACGGCCACGATGTTGGCCATGGGCACCACGGGATGCGCGGCATGGTAGCGTGAACCCAGCAGCCCACGCTCCTCGGCGCCGTGATACACAAACAGAATGGAGCGCTTGGGCTTCTGCTGCACAAAAGCGCGTGCCGCGGCCAAGAGCGCCACGCTGCCCGTGCCATTGTCATCGGCGCCGGCCCACACGGAGTCCTTGCCAATCACGTAGCGCACCCCATCGTGGTCCTGGTGGGAGCTGTAGAGCACGTACTCGTTGCGCAGCACCGGATCGGTACCGCGAATGACACCCACGATGTTGGTGCTGGGTGTTTCGAATTGTTCGAGGCGCACCTGGAACTGACTTGTGGGACCCTGTTGCATGGCAGACGCGCGGGTGCGACGCACCAGGAATGCCGGCGGCGTGCCATTCACGGCGGTCGTGATGCGGCGTACCGGTGGCAATGGCGCGAGGCGTTCCGACTGCCCGGCAAACCGTGGTGCGGCGCGGTCCACATCGTAGGTGCCGCGTGAGCGCAGAATGGCCAGCGCATCAAACGCGGCGTCGGTGATGGAGTCGGCCACGAGAATCACGGCCAGTGCACCGCGTCGTGCAAAGCGCTGCTGTGTGGCAGTGAGCGCCGCGTTGGCGTAGCGCACTTCCTCGCTGTTCACGGTGGTGCGGATGGACGCACGATTGGGCGTGAGCACCGGTGTGGCTACGACGCGCCCCTGCACATTGACGCTGGTGTCGGCGGCGTTGCTTACCCACAGAATGGGTCCCTCAACATCGAGGCCCGTGTTGCCAAGCGGAATGAAGTCGCGCCAGACCTTGAGGGTGTCGGCGCCGAGTACGCCGAGGCTGGATGCCGATGACACGCGCGTGCGTGTCATGTTGAACCATTGGAAGTATGTGCCATCGTCGCCGATGGGGGCGATGCCGATGGCGCGCATCTGATCGGCAATCCAGGCCGACGCACGCATTTCGTCGGGGGTGCCGGCCTCGCGTCCGCGCATGGCGTCGCCGGCCATGGCGTAGAGATCGCGCTTGAGGTCAGCCTCGCGAATGCGGCTGATGGCGGCGGGGACGGTGCGGGCTGCGGTTGCCGGTTTGGCCGGTGCTTTGGCGGGTGGCTGGGCAGCCGGCGTGGTGGCGATGGCGCCGAGTGCGAGCGCGCCGGTGACGGCGGCAATGCGGATGGCGCCAGAGCGATTGGCGCCACTGCGTGTCAGGGAAGTCATGATTCATACTACGGCGCGTGCCCTTAGCTTGCTGGCATGGCTACGTCTGCGCATGTCCTCGAGGTCACGACCGCGTCGTTTGCTGACGATGTGGTGCAGCAGTCGCACCGGGTACCGGTGCTGGTGGATTTCTGGGCGACCTGGTGCGGCCCGTGTCGGGCGCTGGGGCCCATTCTGGAGCGATTGGCCGGGGAGTACGACGGCGCATTTGTGCTGGCCAAGATCGATACCGATCGCGAGCAGGCGTTAGCGGCGCAGTTCCAGATCCGGTCCATTCCCACGGTGATGCTGTTCCGTGACGGCAAGCAGGTGGGCGGCTTTCCCGGTGCGTTGCCGGAGGGACAGATCCGCAAGTTCCTCGCGCAGCATGGAGTGCATGTGCACACGCCGCAGGAGGCGTGGTCGGACGATCCGTCGGTGCGTGTTGGTGAGTTACGTGCGGCTATCGCGGAGGCGCCTTCTCGCGGTGACCTGCAACTCGAGTTGGCGAAGACTCTGATCGCTTTGGGCGCAGATGATGAGGCCTCGCGAGTTTTGGAGGCATTGCCGACTGACGTATTTGGAGAACGCGCGGCGGTGCGCTTGCGTGCGAAGTTGCAATTGCGAGCCCGGGTGTCGCATGCGCCGTCAATCGAAGCGCTAATGGGGCGTGTGGAGCAGTCGCCCGATGATACCGATGCGGCGGTGTGGCTTGGTGTACGATTGGCGCTTGGTGATGCACAGGAGCGCGCGATCGATTTGCTGATTGATGCGCTGCGGACGCAGAAGTATCAGGATGCTAGTGGGTATTCAGTCAGTGCGCGCGAGGTGCTGGTGGAGGTGTTGCAGTGGGTTGAGGATGAGGAGTTGGTGAGAGATGGGAGGAGGAGGATGGCGGGGGTCTTGTTCTAAGCCGCACTAACAACCTGGCATCACTAGCCGCCGAAATCCCACAGATTCGGCAGAAACAGAATCTGGAAGCACGACTTGATCACCAATTGCGAGCAGCTTGGTGATCGGACAATTGCCGCGGAAATAGAATCGGTTCGCGGAAGAGCCAAACCAACTGCCGGTGTAGCGTGCTGAATCAGATCGTATTGGTACCGCTGCTAGCTGCGAGGCTTTTGGCGGAGTCGGAGCAGGCTCGCTTCGTGAAGGCGCGCTGATTCGACACGTCTTGCTGCAACTGATACACGAGTTACCGCATGGACAGCCCTTCCTGCACCGAGGCTGCGCATCAATCCGAGACGCGCTACAACCGGAAACGCCGGCTACTGCCGGTGACACAGTCAGGACCAGCGCGACAATGAGCGAGCGAAGAATCATACGTTCCAAAGTTCAAAGGCGATCGGACATGATAGCCTAAAGTCTGGCTAAGCAATTGAAGGACTCACTCAACATCGTGAGTACCGTTGCGATCATACCACCAAAGACAAAGGCGGACAACAACCCTAAGGTCGTTGTCCGCCATGCAACGGATGAGGGGGGATTCGAACCCCCGAGACGCGTTAACGCCAACACGCTTTCCAGGCGTGCGCCTTAAACCACTCGGCCACCCATCCAGAGAAGTGCAACGCGCCGCCGCGGAAGGCCACGGCGGCGCGCTTCACCACAGAAAATCTACAAGAAACTTCAGCGGACAGGGTGAGATTCGAACTCACGATACCGTTGCCGGTATGCCGGTTTTCGAGACCGGTGCCTTCAACCACTCGGCCACCTGTCCATCTGACGCGATGTGACAACAGAAACGGTATCACGGTGCGCCCCCGCCATGTCGAACGCCCACAGCAGAGCCTCAATAGCTAATCGGCAGACGGGCCCGGATCAAGTGCCGAACGCTCGCCGACTAGATCAGATTCGTGATGGCGGGCCAAGCAGCGCCATTCAAATGGTGGCCCCCGGACGGCCCCATGGCGACCTTACGACATGAACACTCCCGCCGCCGCCCCTCAGCACTTCGTGTCCCGCCACGTGGTGGTCGCCGCCACCGGCGGACCGGCCATTGCCGCCCGCATCCGCGAGGCGCGCCCCGATCTCGAGGTGCGCGAACGCGCCCCGGCTGATGTGACCGCCGACGATCTCGCCTGGGCCGACACACTGGTGGCGTTCCGTGTCCCGCCCAACGCCGGAACACTCGGCAATGTGCGCTGGATTCAAAGCACCGGCGCCGGCGTAGACCCGTGGTTGGTCCCCGGCACCCTGCCCGACGGCGTGCTGCTCACGCGCTCGTCAGAATCGTATGGGCCGATGATCGCCGAGTGGGTGGTGTCGCGGCTGTTCGCCATTCAGTTGCAGGTGCTACCGCTGTATGACGCGCAGCGACGCAGTGAATGGGTACCACGCGAGATCGCCCGCGTGGCTGGCACACATGCGGTGCTGCTTGGCACCGGTGACATTGGCCGCGCCACCGCCAATGCGCTGCATGCGCTTGGTGTGCGTGTGACTGGTGTGTCGCGCAGCGGCACCAGCGGTCATCCGGCATTTGATCGTGTGTTGCCCGTATCGGCACTGGCCGATGTAGTGGGCGAAGCCGACTGGCTCATTGTGAGCACACCGGATACACCGGAGACACGCGGACTGGTGTCACGCGATGTGCTCTCGCGCTGCGCAAACGCGGTGCTGATCAACGCCGGTCGCGGCGCTGTTGTGGAAGAAACCGCGCTGCCCGAAGCACTGGAAAAGGGATGGCTGCGTGGCGCAGCACTCGATGTCTTCGTGCAGGAACCACTGCCCGCGTCATCACCACTCTGGAGTGATCCGCGCGTGATTGTGTCACCACACATTTCCGGACTCACCACTGCCGCCGGCGCCGCGCAGGCGTTTGTCGACAACCTGCGCGAACTCGAAGCCGGTCGGTTTCCTTCGTGGACGGTGGATCGCAGCCGCGGGTACTGAAGACCCGCGGCTACGAAGCCTTTCGTGCGAAGCGCTTACTGCTTTGACGCGCGAGCCAGATCCGCTTCAGCGGCAATGAAGCCAAACGCGCCCCACTGTCCTGAGGCCACGATGCGCTTCATGAGCTCCGTGGCTTCGGCGGTCTTACCTTCGGCCTGCATCCACGCGGCCACACCGTAGGCCGACGACACGTCACCAACGGAGAGTTCACCGTTGGTGGCAGGCGGCAGTACCGAGTCCACCGGCAGCAGTCCCTTGTAGAGCTGCACGAGCTTGTGGTAGTTCGTGTTTTCGATGATCTGCATATTGGCCGACACGCCGTCGAGCGCCTTCTTGGCTTCTTCGTGCTTGCCCGCGCGACGCAGTGACTGATACAGCCAATGCGTCATGGACACACGGCGATCATCGTTGTTGGCGTTGGTGACTTCGCCCTGCGCCACTTCGGCCGCCTTGTCGTAGTCACCGCGCAGGTAGTGGCCGAGCGCCAGGTGATAGCGGATGTTGGACTGCAGCGTGCCAATGGGCGTGTTCTGCGCATTAGGCTGGCCATCCGGTTCCACTTCATCGGGCTTGCCCGCCGTCAGCGAATCGGCGCGTGTGAAATCGGCCACCGCCTTGTCGAACTCGCGCACCGACAGATAGCGATGTCCACGGTGACGCAGCAGCCACGCATTGTCGGGCTCAGTGGTCAGACCATGCGAATACACGGCAATGGCTTCCTGCAGTCGTCCGAGATAGCCGAGCCGACGACCGTACCAGATCAGCGAATCCATGTTGACCGGCGTGTGCCTATACGCCTGCTCGGCGGTATCGAGCTGCGCCAGATAACGCGTGCGCGCCGCCTCGGAGAGCGGGAAGTTGCGCAGCGTATCACCGAGCCTGGAGATGGCCTGATAGGCAGCCGGCTCAGGAATGAAGGCCGCGGGAGCTTCGCCCATTCTGGCGCAGGCCGACGAGATGAGCAGCACGGCGGCGAGTACGGCAGCGCGCGGCGCGATGGACGCGGAAGACTTGAACATGAACGGGCGGGAGAGTGGTGGGATGGGCACCGGGTTTTAGCATCAAGGCCGGTACAGCCAATGAGCCAATCTCCCGCCAGAATCAGCGTCCCGCCAGCGTTTGACGTGCGAGGAATCGCATAAGCGGCACATAGAGAAGACGCGCATCCGACTGATCCCGATTGCCCATCACGGCCAACGACCAGCTGCCGTCCTGCAGCGCGCCAAACTCCACACCGATGCCACTGCGTCCGCCACCACCACCGTGCCCCCACGCCGTCTGTCCTTCGAACGAGTTGAGCACCATACCAAGTCCATAGGCGGCGGGTGCCGCCACAGGTTCGCGGGTCCAGAGCAGGGTGCGCAGGGAATCGGGCAGCAGACGCCCATGATGCATGGCACGGGCAAACTTGAGCATATCAGGAGCCGTGGCGTAGAAGCCACCAAGTGACAGCCCTTCCGCACCAATGAACCAGCGGTTGTTCACCACGCCGTTTACAGCCAGCGGATCATCGCGCTCGTGATAGGAATAGCCGTCAGCACGTTGCGTGACATCGTAGCGTGTCACACAATCGCACCAGCCCTGCATGTCGGCCACGCGCAGAATGTGCTCACTAATGTTTTGCTCGTAGCTCTGCTTGGTGATGTGTTCTATGATGGCGCCGAGTACGAGATAGCCTTCGTTTGAATAGCGATAGGCAGTACCAGGCGCGAAGAACAACTCCCGGTCCCGCAGCACTTCGAGCAGCTTGATGTGCGAACCGTATCGTTTCTTGACCTTGTAGGCCGGATGTTCAAACAGACCACCAAGACCGGCCGTGTGTGTAAGCAGCTGCCGCACCGTGATGCGGTTGCCGACGTCGGGGCGCGGATACATGGGCAGTACACGCTGCACTGTGTCATCAAGACGCAATTGGCCGTCGCGCACTAGCTGCAGGATGCGCACGGCGGTCAGCATCTTGTTGGCCGAACCCAGGTGATAGCGCGTATCTACCGCGGCTGGCACATCCTGTTCGCGAATGGCACGTCCAATGCCCTGTACCATCAGTACAGAATCGCCCTGTGCGAGACCCACAGTGCCCGACCAATGATCGCGCTCTGCCCACCAACGAAGCCACTGTCGCACAACGGGCAATATGGAGTCAGGTGCGACAGGCTGCGAAGGCAATGCGGGTGGTTGAGCACTTCCCGCGAACGGATCGATGCGCACATCCCAACCGACGAGACGCTGTCGTTCAATAAACAAGGGGATCCAGCGTTCGTGTCCAGTGCGAACTGCTTGTACGAGCAACCACGGCGAAGAGCCGCGCTGTTCGGCGCGCACAAACACAACACCACCGCTCGTTGTGCGTGCAGTACGCAGCGTATTCGCGATACGATCAGGCGATTCGAATGTGAAGGCCTGGGGATCGAACCATTGTTTTACGAACTTCTCGTCGGACTGCGGCGGTTTGGCGCCGAGTTGTGCAATGAACGCACGTACAGCGTCAGGGGCGACGATCGAGTCGGGGAGAGGCTGAGCTCTCGTTTCCGCTGGAGCAAACACGAGAACAGCGGAAGCGACTACAACAGCGGAAGCGAGATGTACGGAAGCTGTACGGACGGAAGCGATTGTCGAGAACAACTGATTGCGAATCATGTGGTGGTCACGGGAAGGATTCGTATCCCATGACAACATCACTTCACGCAGGGTTCAGCGCGTATCGTTTCGCTTGCGTTCAAAAAATTCGCGCAGCAGCGCAGCATTCTCTTCATTCATTACTCCACCCTGCACTGACGGCTGATGATTCAGCTTGCGATGCCGCACAATGTCGCCCACACTGCCACACATGCCAGCCTTGTCGTCCCACGCGCCAAAGACCAGCGATCCCACGCGTGACAAGACGATGGCGCCAGCGCACATCGCACAGGGTTCAAGCGTAACAACAAGCGTACAATCAGCACGCGGAATGTCCGCGTGTACCTCAGCCAATGCGCGCAACGTCAGCAACTCGGCGTGACTCGTAGGGTCTGCGTCGCGGCGCATGCGATTCTCTGCACGGACCAGAATGTCGCCGGTTGAGTTGTGCACGATCACGGCACCCACCGGCACTTCATCGGCATCAGAGGCTGAACGCGCGAGGGTCAGTGCCTCGTGCATGGCGGTCAGGATTGCAGGAGACACAGGCGAAGTGCTCACCGCGTCACCTGCCATCCGTAGAGCCGCACCAGATAGAGCATCAACTCGCTGGCCAGCACCGCTGAAAAGCGACTGCGCGAAGCTTCGGTATCCCGCACACCGGGGCCCGGCATTTCAATCTGAATGGCATCCACCATACCGCCGCCACTCGAACCATGTCGCTGTGTGTTGTAGCCTCCGTTGAAGTACGGCTGCCCTGCCAGCGGTGCGCGGTCCTGCGATGACGGAACAGACGGATATCCGCGCATCGTGAGTACCGTGCCCAGACTGCCATCGCCACGCAGAACGGCCACGCCGCGATCAGTGGTCACGCGTGCTTCCCGTGCCAGGCGCGCCACACTGCTGCGTGTCATGGCTCCGCGGCTCGTGAGCGATGAATCCGAGAGTCGGAGTTCCGCATCATCAAGCAGATAACCCAGTTCGAGGCGCGCAATCTCGTGTGCATGTCCGTGCAGGTCGATGACCAACCCACGACTGTGCTCCGCTGCTACTCGCGCACGCGCCGAGTCGATGGCGGCGTGATACCAGAGCCATGTGGTATCGAGTACGCGATTGCTGCCAATGGCTTCATCGCGGTCTCGATTGCCATCGAACTTCCGACGATGCAAACGATTCACGATGAGGTGTGGAGCTTGCCCCGTAGCCTGTGTGAACGCCGTAGCGATGGCGCGCGCCAACTCCTGCGTGTTGACATCGTTTGCCGTTGTGCATGCCGCGCAATTGCGATCGGCCAGCGTGGCCGGACTTAATGTGCCACCGTGCGGGGCAATAAGAATGAGCGGAGCCGTGCCCGGTGTATACTCCACGTAGCCGGCAGCGTCCTGTGTCGTAACGCCAGCGCGCAGTGGACCAACGGGTGCGGTTGGAGCAGCCGGTGACGGTGGTGGAGGTGGCGGCGGAACAACTGGTGCTCCGCTCTCACCACCACCGCACGCAGTGATCAGTACAGCAGCGAGCGCAATCCAGATTGCGCGCGTGCAGCTATGCACCGGCAGTCGGATTGGCCCCGTGAGTAAAGACCAGCGCCTCCTGGCCTTCCACCACATCCGCATTGATCACGTCACCTTCCTTGAACCGGCCCTCGAGCACCGCCAGCGCGAGCGGATTCTGCAGCAACCGCTGCACGGCGCGCTTGAGCGGACGGGCACCAAACACCGGATCGTAGCCTTCGTCGGCGAGTGTGGTGCGTGCGGCGCCGCTCAGCACGAGCGAAAGCTTGCGATCGCTCAGCAACTTGCGGAGATGCGCCAGCTGCAGATCGACGATGTGATCGATCTCGCCGCGGCCGAGTGGGTGGAACACCACCACGTCGTCGATACGGTTCAGGAACTCGGGTTTGAACACACCACGTAGCGCACCAAGCACATCACGCTCCACGGCCGCCCAATCACCACCTCCCTGTCCGCGCTCGAGGATCATATGACTGCCCACATTGGACGTCATGATGATGACGGCGTTGCGGAAGTCGACCGTGCGCCCCTGGGAATCGGTTAGGCGTCCATCATCGAGCAACTGCAGCAGGATATTGAACACATCCGGGTGTGCCTTCTCGATTTCGTCGAACAGGATCACGCAATACGGGCGACGGCGCACGGCTTCGGTGAGCTGACCGCCCTCTTCGTAACCCACATAACCCGGCGGCGCGCCGATGAGTCGCGCGACAGCGTGCTTCTCCATGTACTCGGACATGTCGATGCGCACCATGGCGTGTTCGTCGTCGAACAAAAACTCGGCCAGCGCCTTGGCGGTTTCGGTTTTGCCAACACCCGTGGGGCCAAGGAAGATGAACGAGCCGATGGGGCGATTGGGGTCCTGCAGACCTGCGCGTGAACGACGGACGGCATTGGCCACAGCTTTCACGGCTTCCTGCTGACCCACGACACGCGTGGACAACACTTCTTCGAGCTTCGTGAGACGCTCACGCTCCGATTCGAGCATGCGTGTAACCGGGATACCGGTCCAGCGCGCCACAACTTCGGCCACGTCATCGGCAGACACCACTTCCTTGAGGAATTGCGGACGCCCGGCATTGCTCGCCAACTGCGCTTCCGCGGCCTTCATGGCCTGCTCGAGTTGCGGCACACGGCCGTACGTGATCTCGGCGGCCTTATTGAGATCACCCGTACGTGTGGCCTGTTCGGCTTCAAACCGCGCCTGCTCGATTTCCTGCTTTATGCGGCCGACGGCGCCCAGTGTGTCCTTCTCCTGCTGCCACTGCGCACGCATGCCGGCGGCCTGCTCCTTCTTGTCGGCCAGTTCCTTTTCAAGTGTCTGACGACGCTCGAGCGAAGCCGGATCGGTTTCCTTCTGCAGCGCGGCTTTTTCGATTTCGAGCTGCACGATGCGACGCTCGACTTCATCGATTTCCTGCGGCACCGAATCGATTTCAATGCGCAGACGCGACGAGGCTTCATCGATCAGGTCGATGGCCTTGTCGGGTAGGAAGCGATCACCGATGTAGCGATTGGAGAGTGTGGCAGCCGCAACGACCGCACCGTCCGTGATGCGCACACCGTGGTGGGCCTCGTAACGCTCCTTGAGCCCACGCAGAATGGCGATGGTGCTTTCGACGCTGGGTTCACCCACAAAAACGGGCTGAAAACGACGCTCAAGCGCGGCGTCCTTCTCCAC
Organism: Gemmatimonadaceae bacterium; assembly: GCA_016742275.1. Taxonomy (GTDB): domain Bacteria; phylum Gemmatimonadota; class Gemmatimonadetes; order Gemmatimonadales; family Gemmatimonadaceae; genus Gemmatimonas. The sequence goes on along the minus strand of JACVCD010000014.1, from coordinate 73,639 downwards.
GTGCAGGCGATACTCATCGAGTGTGGTGGCACCAACTACGCGCAGTTCACCACGCGCGAGCATGGGCTTGAGCATGTTGCCCGCATCCATGCTGCCTTCAGCCTTACCCGCACCGACGAGTGTGTGCAGCTCGTCGATGAACACGACATAGAGTCCATCGGCGGCGATGATTTCTTTCAGTACCGACTTGAGGCGCTCTTCGAATTCGCCGCGGAATTTGGCGCCGGCAATGAGCGCCCCCAAATCGAGCGAGACGAGCTTCTTGTTCTTGAGTCCTTCTGGTACGTCACCGCTCACAATACGCTGCGCGAGTCCTTCGGCGATGGCGGTCTTACCCACGCCCGGTTCGCCGATGAGCACGGGATTGTTCTTCGTGCGGCGCGACAACACCTGAATGACGCGACGGATTTCCTCGTCGCGTCCGATGACCGGATCGAGCTTGCCCTTCCGCGCACTCTCCGTGAGATCGCGCGTGAACTTCTGCAACGCCTGATACTGCTGCTCAGGCGACTGATCGGTGACCTTGTGCGCACCGCGCACCAGCTTGAGCGCGTCGAGCAGCGCCTGACGATGCGCGCCGGCACTGGTGAGCACACGTGTGCTGTCGGTACCCTTGGTATCGGACAACGACAAGAGCAGGTGCTCAGTCGAGATATATTCGTCGCCCAGTGCCTTGGCTTCGCGTTCGGCGGCGTCGACTACCTGGGTGAGTTCGCGGCTGAAGGTGGGCTGCGCGTCGGACTGCTTGGCGTAGCGCCCGGCTTCCTGTTCGGCCGCCGTGCGAATAGATGCGACATTGGCTCCAACACGCTGCAGCACCGGGACGACAATGCCTTCGTCCTGCGCGAGCAATGCCAGGAGCAGGTGCAAATCGTAGACGAGTGGATTGCCGTTCTTGCGGGCAATGGCCACGGCATCGTTGAGCGCCTCGGCGCTCTTCACGGTCAGACGGTCGGGATTGATCATGCGTGCATCGGGGGCAAAGGCGGTGCCACGTCGCACCGGTCAGATCTGCAGGAATGGGCACTCGCTCTACGTGCGCCAAAGCTACGGAGTGACAAGGCTGCAGTGTCAGTACCCATAAGTCCGCCGAATCGGCGGGCTCACCTAGAGAATCGCACGGGAGTTGGGGGAAACAAAGAAGCGCACCGGGTCCGCTCACCCAGTGCGCTTTCTTTGCTTTTTGCTGCGGGGCTCGTGGGGCTCGAAGCGTGTTACTTCGCCACGATCATCTTTTGCATCAGCAGCGGCACGCCATCCACCTCTAAGCGGTACAAGTACACGCCTGAGGCAGCCTCCCGCCCGGTTGCTTGGATTTTCCCATCCCAGAAGGCGACATAGTCACCACAGGGAAGAGAGATTTTGTCCAGCGGTTGACCACCGGCCACTCCACTTGTGCCTCCCAGAATCACCGGTATCGCGACTTGATTCGACAAGATGTTGAAGATCTTGATCGAGACACGATAAATGCGACTGGGGTCTGCACAGTTGGCACCTTCACCAACTTTGAATGGAATGCGAGTCTCGGGGTTGAACGGATTCGGATAATTGCGTCCGAGTGCATGTCCGTTCTTTCGCACGTTGCCGTCTTGCGACGTCTGTGCTTCCCCCACTCGTGGCATGAAGACGCTGAGTGCGAGCACCAGACCCAGTGCTCCCCACAAACGTTTCATGTTCCTACTCCGACTGACGAATCAGGTGCTGAGTCGAAGTCTCCGTTAAGGGTGATCTGCCAGCCCGCCTGTCGGGCCTGTTGTAAGACTAGGACGAGTACCCCCTTGCGTCAAGCAACAAAGCCACGGTATCACGGACGCGAATCTGCTTGTCCTACATGGCTTTACGACGCAAGTTCCGCACTATCAATCGCTTGCAGTGCGCTACCTCACATACTGCTTTACCAGTGGGTGGATTCCCAGGTGACATAGGCTTTGAGCGGCCGATTGTCGGCAATCTGATGGGTCAGGAACTCGCGGGCGAGGCGCTGATGGGCGCGCAAGGAGGCGTCATCCAGCTGGACCTGGGTCTGCTCCTGGGCAGGCTCCGAAGCAGATTCGCCGCCGTCCAACCAACGAGCGATACGCCGCCGTGCTTCGGGTGGAAGTGTCCGCCCGCCGGGGTGCCGTCGCTGGCAATTGGCGCAGAGTACGCCGCCGGCGAAGGCATTGAAGCGCGCGGGCTCGTCCTCGGGGACCTCGGCATGACAAGCGGCACAGCTATCGAGCGTTGGGCGATAGCCCACATCGGCCACCAGTTGCCAGAGCGTTGCCAGGGCCGCAGCCCCAATCGTTCCCGCGGGCGCCGCACTCAGCCGAGCAAATCCGGCAGACAGATTGCCGAAGAGCGAGGGTGCCGCCTCGTCGTGCACCAGCCGCAGCACCACCTCCGAGACCGCACTGGCCGCGTAGAAGCGCTCGAGATCGGCGGCAATCTCGGGACGTGAGCGAGTGACTTCGAAGCCGTGCAGCGACTGCAGATCCTTGCCGGGCTTGTACTGCAATTGCGCCTGCCCTTCGGCAAAGAGATCGAGGGCGCTGCCAAATCGTTTGCGCGAATTGCGTGCCCCGCGCGCCACCACAGAAACCACGCCCGCGTCTCGCGTTGCCAGACGCAGGATGCGACTCGATTCGAGGTAGTCCGCCACATGGAGGACGATGGCATCGGTCACGAGCACGGTCATGACTGAAATATCAGCAACCGTGGTCGTGGTAGCGACACCCTCGGGAGTGACACCTCAGTAGCGACGGCCTCTGAGCGGCACAAGCGCGGGCGCTCCGACCGCGGGGTCGCGCGTGATCACCAGCGGCCACTCATAGACTGCTTCGAGAATTTCGCCGTGCATGACATCGGCCGGCGCACCGGATGCCGCCACACGCCCACGATGCAACAACACCATGTGATCGGCAAAGCGCGCCACGAGGTTGAGTTGATGACTCACCACAAGCACCGCCTTCCCTTCCTTGGCGAGTGAGTCTGCCAATTCAAACACCGCCATCTCGTGCGCCACATCGAGAAATGTGGTGGGCTCATCTAACACCAGTGTGCCGGTGTCCTGCGCCAGGGCGCGGGCGATACGCACGCGCTGCCACTCACCGCCAGAAAGTGTGTCGGTGCGACGATCGGCTTCACCAAGGGCATCTGCGCGCTCCATGGCGCGGTGCACGAGGTCGTGATCATGCGATGATGCCGCGCCAAATGCCCCGCGATGCGGATGACGACCCAGCATGACGAACTCGCGCACCGTGAGCGGCAGCATGGGCTCTTCGCGCTGCGGCACGATGGCCACGCGACGGGCCACGTCACGCTGTTTGAGACTGCTCAGTGGATCGTCTCCAATACGCACTTGGCCGCTCAGAACGGGAACGCGCCCAAGTAGTGTGCGCACCAGACTGCTCTTGCCACTGCCATTGGGGCCCACCACGGCAGTGAGTCGACCGGGCAGTACATCCAGGGACACCTGATCCACGGCCACGCGTGTTGCACCGGCGTACTGCACGGTGACGCGATCAAAGCGCAGAGCGGACACGGTCGGCATACTCACGTGGTCACACGCCGAAGTCGTGTGAGAAAGAACGGCACGCCAACCAATGCCGTGAGTGCGCCCAATGGCAGTTCGATCGGTGCGCGCAGTGTGCGCGCGGCCAGATCAGCTCCAACGAGCAATACCGCACCATACAGTGCTGCCAGCAGCATCATGGGGCGATGTCGCCGTGCACCCATAAGACGCGCCAGGTTTGGCAACACGAGCCCGACAAAGCCGATCAATCCAGCGGCCGCCACAGTGGCCGCTGCCAACCACGATGCCACAAGAAAGATCACACGTCCCGAGCGCTCACTGTCGACACCGAGCGCACTGGCGGGTTCGGCGCCAAGCGCAATGACATCGAGGTCGCGCGCCTTCCACACGAGAATCGCACCAAGTGCCAGCAAGGCGAGTGCCGTGCGCATGACCGTGCGCCAGTTGGCATCACTCACCGATCCCATCATCCACCACACGGCGCCACGCACACGCTCGGGTGGTGCATCAGCCAGCGCCACCATGATGGCTGCATTGCAGAACGCACCCACCACCACACCGGCCATGATGAGCAGTCGTGGATCTCCACGACCACCAGCCATCTGCGCAATACCGGTCACCAGAACGGTAGCGAGAGCCGCACCAGCGAATGCGCTGCCCGTGATGGCCCACGGCATACCGGCACCAAGGACCATGGCAATCACCGCACCAACGGCTGCGCCACCCGACACTCCAAGCAGATAGGGCTCGGCCAGTGGATTGTGCAACGTGCCCTGCAACGCGCCACCGCTCATGGCGAGCCCGGCACCGACCAACGCGGCGAGCAACACACGCGGCATTCGCAGATCATGCACGATAGCCAGCGTGGTTTGATCTCCCTGCCCCTGCAGTGCGGCCAGAACATCAGCCATTGGCAGTGAGACCGCACCGACAGCGAGTCCCAACATCATGACGACCAACAGCGCCACCACGCCGGCCATCCAGGCGATGCGGGTGCGATTGGTTTCAGAACTCACTTGAGCGAGTCAGCCAATGCGGGGTGCAACGAGCGCGCCAACGCCATGGCAGCCATGCCCAACTGCACGGAAGGGCGTCCTGTGAGTTCAGGGTCCATGACGGCGAAGTGCCCATCACGAACGGCAGGTACGGCACGCCAGATGGGCGATGCCGCCAGCTCCTTGGCGCGTGCGGGGCCAACCACAATCTGCTGCGGATTTCGGCGCACGATCTCTTCAACACTTACCTGCGGCGACGGGTTCGCGTTGTCGTGAAACACATTGCGTGCTCCGGCAATGGTGAGCAGTTCGTCCATGTAACTGCCACCACCAATCACCATGGGAGGGGTGTTCCACACCGGCCACAGCGCCGTTGGGCGTTGATCGACGGGCACATGCCGTTCCACGAGTGACTGCACACGCCGCAGTGTTGCAGACACCGAGTCATTCAAGATCTTGGCCTTGTCCGCGACACCAAACACACGTCCAAGGATTTCGACGTGCTTGTGAAATCCTGCGATGCGATCCACACGCAGCGCCAGCGTCTTCACACCAGCGCGAGTGAAGGCTTCAACCGCCGGACGATTGTCGGGCGTGGCATACAGCACCACCAATGTCGGACGCGCAGCCAGCACCGCTTCGACATTCGGCTTGATGCCATTGCCGAGTGAAGGGAGTTGTTTGGCTTCCTTGGGGAACTCATCCCAATCAGAACGGCCCACGAGACGGCTGTTTTCGCCCAAGGCGAAAATGATTTCGGTAGACGTCGGATTGAGTGTCACCACCCGCTGCGCCGATGAGGCGTCGGGAAATGGTGCGCCAAAGTCGTCGGTGTCCGCCGGAGTGAGCACGTTCGCGGACGCCGTTGCGGAATCGCGCGATGCGTCACGCGATGAATCATCCGACGAATCGCGACACGCGGCAACGGTACTCGCACACAACGCGAGCAGCAGAATTCCGAAGCGGCGTTTGCTGGCAGTTTGTGAAAACACGACGGGCGTCCTCTCCAGTTGGATATCCAGTTGGAAAGGACGCCCGGCATGTTCGCGGCGCCGTATGATCGGCAACACGCGTTTGCACGAGCCCCCCCTCGAGGGTCTTCGTCAACGGTGAGCGCCGGTCGTCTCCTGGCTCCGGGACTCGTTCGCACAAGCCGAGGTGGAGCCCGGCGTCGTGCGTGTGTTCCCGTTACAGTGGCGGGGCCGCGCCGGCATCACACCGGCTTCCGTGTCCCGCGCTCGCTTTGAGTTGTCATCGCACCCTATGTGCGACTTCTCGAAATTACCGGCGGCTGGATTCCTCGGCAAGCGCCTCAGACAGCGCCGCCTTGAGCTCCGCACGCCGCGTCTCGTATGCGTGCCGGACCGCGTCCGTCGGTGATTCCTGTTTGGCATACATCGCGTCGAGGGCAGCGATCTCCTGCGCCAGGCGCTCCGACGACACACCATCGGCCACGGCCATGCGCGCGGGCTGCGCATTGCCCTCCCGTTTGGCGCGTGCGCGCTGCATCGAACGCGTGAGCGCCAGCATCATCAGGAAACCGACGGCAACGAGGAGACCCGCGATATAGAGATTGCGACCCGGCGCCGCTCCCGACGGCAGGTCAATGATGAGATCCGCATCCGGGACGACATCCTGCGCAAGAAAACGCCAGAAATTGCGTCCTTCGATGGACACAGGACCCACGGTCGTGAATCCCTTGCCCTTCACATTGCCCTGCGGCTCCTCGAGCAGCACTTCGAACACCACGGCACCATGGGTTGCACGCATGGCGAGTGGGAAGCTGCTGCTTGGCAACTTGTACGAAAACGCAATCTGCTTGATACCCGGCGCGATTGGCGCAAACACCGACACCTTGCCTTCAGTGGCAACAAAGGTCTCGGGCGAAAACTCATTCTCGTTGGCGCGCACTTCACGTGCCGTCGAGGGAACGGTCACCATCCACGTGGGCGGCGGATTGGATCCACTGCCCGCTACCAAGGTGGTCAGACTGTCGTTGGCAATTTCAAAGACTTCGATGACCGTACGCATATCAGTCGAATCGAGCTGACTGATGATGAGATGCCGTCCCTTGATGGCCAACGGGAATGTGCGACTCGTGGTATCGAAGACCGTGATCTCGGCAGCATCACCCGCAACCCGCACCGCACGCAGCGGCTCGGAGAAATACGCAATGCCGCCGTACGTGGTCGACGCAAAGTACACCGCGTCGCTCGCGCCCCATGGTGTGTAGCGCAGGCGATAGACACCCGCCGCATCGGTGCGAATGGAATCCATGGGGCCGGCCGAGTCCTTGCCGACCCGATGCAAGGTGACCCACACACCCGTGGCGGGTCCCATGCCCGTGGAATCACCGCGCTCACCCATGGGACGTCGCACACGACCTTCGACGGTGCGTGGGCCCAGAGACGCCTGCGCGGATACGTCGTGCGCCGCGGCGACCGACAGACACAACGCAAACACCGATCGAGACAGCAGAGCAAACAGTTTGAAACGCATCAGACGATCGTGCTCATGGCTTGAACATCATGGCTTGAACTTGCCGAAATCTTCGGGACGTAAATGCTCGAGGTAGGCCTTAAGCTGTTCGGGAGTCAACTCGTGCGCATCGTTGCCCGCAGATGGTCGCTCGGTTTCCTCCACGTCTTCGTCCTCATCGATCTCGGACATGAGCGATTCCAGTGCATAGATGGGAGCAGACAGTCTGAGGGCGATCGCGATACTGTCTGAAGGGCGGGCATCGAACTCCACCAATCCACGCGGACCGTCGATCTGCATTTCCGCGAAGTAGGTGTTCTGCTGCACACGCGTGATGGATACCCGCCGCAGTGTGCCACCGAGTCCCGTGATGAGCGCGCGACACAGATCGTGTGTGAGCGGGCGCTCTCGTGTGACGTGATTCATCTCCATCACGATGGATTCGGCCTCGGGCTTGCCAATCCAGATGGGAAGCATGCGCTTTCCGCCACGCTCTTGGAGGATCACCACATAGGAGTTCGTGGTGCTATCGAGGCCCAGTCGGGCCACCGTCACTTCCACCATGATTGCTCCTTACGTGCTCCGTTATCCGACACGCGAACACCGCATCACACACGATGCGGTGTCACGCATGTCGTACTGATTTAACGAATGGCCTTCTTGAGCGCCGCGACGCGATCCGTGCGTTCCCACGTGAACGTGGTACGCGCACCGCGACCACGGCCGATCGTCTGCGACTTGCGTCCGAAGTGGCCATACGCCGCAGTGGCCTGATAGATCGGCTTGCGAAGATCGAGGGCCTTGGAGATGCCACGCGGTGTGAGGTCGAACACGTCGTTCACGGCCGCTTCGATGACACTGTCCGGTACCGCACCCGTGCCAAACGTCTGCACGAACACCGACACCGGCTCGGCGACGCCGATGGCATAGGCCACCTGCACTTCGCAGCGCTTGGCAAGCTTGGCTGCCACAATGTTCTTGGCCACCCAGCGCGCAGCGTAGCACGCCGAACGATCCACCTTGCTGGGGTCCTTACCGCTGAAGGCGCCGCCGCCATGACGGCCCATGCCGCCGTACGTGTCGACGATGATTTTGCGGCCGGTCAGGCCGGCATCACCCTGCGGGCCACCAATCACGAAACGGCCCGTGGGATTGATGTGCGTCTTCATGCGACGTCCGATGAACTCTTCGGGAATCACCGCATGAATGACATCATCGAGCACCGCGCGACGGAGCTTGGTGTTGGACACCTTCTCGTCATGCTGCGTGGAGATGACCACCGTGTCCACAGCAACGGGAAGATTGTCTTCGTAGATCACCGTGACCTGCGCCTTGCCGTCCGGGCGCAGCCAGGCATGCGTGCCGTCCTTGCGCACGGCGGCCAACTGCTGTGTGAGCGCATGCGCCAACTGAATGGGCAGCGGCATCAGCTCGGGCGTTTCGTCAGTGGCGTAACCGAACATCATGCCCTGGTCACCAGCACCGCCCGTATCAACACCCTGCGCGATGTCGGGCGACTGCGCGTCGATGGTGCTCATCACCGCGCACGTCTTCGAGTCGAAACCAAAGTTGGCGTCGTTGTAGCCAATGCCTTCGATGGTCTGGCGGACGATGTCCGGGAGGTGCACATACGCCGACGTGGTGATTTCACCCGCGATGACGGCGAGGCCGGTGGTCACCAGCGTTTCACACGCCACACGCGCCGCCGGATCCTCGGTGAGGATGGCATCAAGGACGGCATCGGAGATCTGGTCCGCGATCTTGTCCGGATGTCCTTCGGTGACGGATTCCGACGTAAACAGGTGACGATCAGCCACGCAGCGCTCGGGGTAGAGGGTACGAATAGGCGGTACAACAAGGGACGACAGGCGAAGCCTAGCCCGGGTCGGGGAGGCGGGCAACCCGCCCTCTCCTTAACATGGAGGGCTACAGTCAAATAGCTCTGGAGGACCCACCATGAATGCAATCTAATTCCAGCCTATGCTTCACGTTTCCACAAGCGCTCCTCCGTTCCATACAAGGACGCCTCGACCTCCGGGCCGGGCCTCTACAAGGAGCACGTTTGCCGACACACGATGCCAACGCGGTCCCACCAATAGCGAAGAAATGAGGGCGAGAAATAGCGAACCGGTGTTTATCATCTCAGCGAAGAAATCTCTGACTAGAGAGCGCTCCCGAGAAGAGAAATGACAAGATTGAAGCACAATTCCTCGCTTGCTTGGAACCCGTGGATGACCGAGCAGCGCACGTTAATCCTTAACAAACGGTGCACGAAATGCCGCACGCAGTGTATCACCGGGGGTCGAGGCCTTCATGGCGGCACACTACTCCAAATGCCGGACTCGGTCGACACCCGTACCGATGGCGACCAGGCTGCGCACCGATCGCCTTCAGTACTGCTTCGACCTCTCGGACCCGCACGCGGACGACATGCTCCACGACTCTTGTACTTAGATTCGCCGCTTCGCGCGGATCGATTTACTGCATGACCCGGTGTCCGACGAGACGACGTCCGGCAAGTATCGCCGCTCTTGGAGGCGCATCAGTTCACCGCGCGTATGCTCGATGTACTGAAGGCACGGCTCGAAGTGAGGAAGCTGTTGCTTAAGGCAGGCGCTATCGCCGACGCCACCATCATCGGCGCGTCCAGCTCGACGAAGAATGCCACGCAGACCCGTGATCCCGAGATCATATGGTATTTCGGCATGAAGGTGTCTGTGGGCACGGATCGTCACGGCGTGATCCACACAGTCACGACGACCGACGCAGAGTCCGCCGACTACAAGCTGCAGTGGCAATTGAGCAGCTACCTGAACCTGGTGAACCAGAACGGCGAGCGCTCGCCCCACGAGTTCGCGCCATGGTCGATTGTCCGTTTCAAGTCATCAAGCGCCGATGGCGCTTTACTTGGGTGCGTTACCGCGCGCTGGCAAAGAAGTGCGAATCTGTACCGAATGCGGTATAAGCTAAGGTCGTAGGGCACGTAGTGTCGGCCCACGCGGCGAGGCAGGCCGAAATCGGCCGATGCCGCGCCTGGAACTGGGCGCCGAGAGCCGCGTAAACCTTCCACGGGTGCCCCGCCAACCCTCATCTTATCTCCCCAGACGGCCGCGCTTCCTACCTGAATCTTGCGGCGGTGGCGTTCTCGCTGCATACTCGCTGCGCTGCGGCCCAATGGCCATTACGAGTAGACCCTCGAATCTTTGACAGCAATGTACTTGAGTAGCAGCTCGTCGCCGAGCGTCACATGCGTAATCGGGCAAGCGGTCGTGCCAGCAATCATTCATCATTCTCGCAGGAGCTTCAAATGTTTCGACGAATCAGCTCAGTCGCGGCGGCAGCTGTAATTGGTGCAGGGCTCTTCGCAATCCCGACCAGAGTCTCTGCCGAGGAAGGTGGCACTCGCGCATACGTCGACTTCTACACAGGCTGGTGCAAGCCGTGTGGCGCTGGTGACTGGGATGCCCATTGCCCGTGCCGAATCATGCCTCCAATCATCATCACTTGAACCGAGAGCTTGGAGCGAGGCGCGACATCGCGTCCTCGCTCCAAGCGGTACCATGAGACCCGTGATTTCGTTGTTACTGTGGCTTGTTTGCGTTGCGCCGTTGGGGTGCAACTCCAAGCCCGACGCTGCGGACACTCACACTGCCGAGATTCACTCGCAAGCAGACATTGCAGCGTTGCTGCCTGCTAGTGAGCGCGTCGCCGTGTTGATATACTCGCCAGACCAGTGCCTCTCCTGTGATTCAGACTTCGCCGATTGGAACCGGCTTCAGCTTGAGGGTCGGGTTAAGGTCGTCGTACTGCTGACCCGCCGCGCCGCGTCGCACGAATCGATTCCGATCGCCCAGTCGCGGTTGGCGGTGATCGGAGTCCTATCTTCGGCTAAACCACGCCTTCATTTCGGAGTACTTGTGTATGACAAGGGCCGAGCACTCATCGACTCTGCAAACAATGATGCCAGCTCGCGGCGCGCCATCCTTGAGCGATTCCGTAGGTTTAAGTCACCTGCATCGGAGTAAGAGAGCAGTACTCGCGGTTGGGATCAACGTTCTACTCGTTCACGGTTGCGCTGCTCCTGCGCCGGCAGACATCAACAAGCAAGGGTTGCAACGTGTATCCGCCGTTGAGCTCCGCGACTCTGGCAAAGTCTTCCTTGGCCGTGCGGTTTCGATCTCCATGTCGCGATCAGGCGACCTTTATGCCGTCGACGGATTCTCTCGTTCCATCCTGCGATTTGGTGTCGGCGGTGGGTTAACGGGAGTAATCGGTCGACGTGGCCGTGGGCCAGGAGAGTTTGAAACTCCGTCTCCGATCCTCGTCCGTGACGACTCGACACTGCTTGTGAGCGATATTGGTCGCGGTGGAATCATTTTCTGGGATACGAAACACTCCCGTGAACGACGCATACGCGCCGTCGGTGGCCGGTCCCCTGCGCTCGCGTTAAGCGAACGCGGTGTGGTCTCTGCGGCGCCCGATGCGCGTAGTGGCACGCTATTCACGGACTTAGCCGAAACGTCCGACTCCGCGAGAAGATTTGGCGCGATTCCCGTCGACTTTTCGGGGCATCCCACTTCGCGATTTCTGTTCGACGTTCTGGTCACCTCGTGGTCGGACACACTAGCATACTCGATTGGCCTCTCAGAAACGCTCCGGCTTATGCGAAGCGACGGCAGCGTCATTCGCGACATCCGCATTCCGAGGAGCCGCCGGAGGGGAATGCCGTCGGTGAAAGAAGATGCGCTTGCGAACGTTCCTGCCGTACTAGAGAGAGCATCGATGCCATGGTCAGTACTGCGATTGGCGGACGGTCGCCTCGTGATCGTGTTCGTCGACGGCAAGCTCCGTGGGACGAACTTTGCTGGCTCGTTCTTCCTAACCGTAATTTCGGCGGATCGGACAAAAGCATGTATAGATCTTCCGCTCGCAACGAATTCAGATATTCCTCCGCGCCTGACTGTCGTCGGTGACACACTGCTATCGCTTGAGCAGGAGATTCGTGGCGACAAGGTAGTGTCGCTATTGAATCGGTACCTGGTGCCGCCCGGCACATGCCAAGTGTTGCACGAGAAGTAATTGCGAAACACCTGGGTAGTGAAGTGCGAGAAACGATGCCTCTCAACGAGTTGGGTGATGACGCCAATCGCGCTGACGAACCCACTATGTGCTAGGGAGTGTTTGATCAGGTAGTGAACCCTGGAGGAGGAATCGCAACATGGAAGAGTGCGATTCCCCTCCTGTTTGAGCCTGTAGATGACCGAGCAACGCACGTCTGCGGATGCGATCACCGTCCAGATTGTCTCGGCGAGGAAAGCATAATCTCGCCCCACCATGCACTTGCTCGTCATTCATGGATCTCCTCAATCAAATGGCCGCGCTATTGCCCCCCACCGCGCCAGCAGACTTCTCCTGTACCTATCGATCGAGAATGCAGCTCAGCAAACGCAGCCAATCGATCGCCTAGTTGCATCGCAGACTTGCGACCAGAGTACTAGCGCTCGAGTTCCGAGCGCAGCCGACGGCGCAGCAGCGTTTCCGCTTCACGCGCGGTGCTTGCGGCCAGAGCCGCCCGTGCGGCATCCGCCGCCGCTTCCGCCCGCACGCCACGAATGACGCGCTTGACATCGGCCACGGCACGCGGCGCAACGCTCAGATGCCGAATGCCAAGCCCCATGAGTGCAAAGACGGCCAAGGGCTGCGACGCCATTTCACCACACACACTCACATCGAGTCCGTGCGCGGCACCGGTGGTCTGCACCTGTTGCATGAGACGCAGCACTGCCGGGTGAAATGGCGTGTAGCGCGGCGCGAGGTTGGCATTGCCACGGTCAACGGCCAGCGTGTATTGGACCAGGTCATTGGAGCCAATGCTGAAGAAGTCCACGTCACGCACGAGCGTATCGCAGGCCACGGCGGCGGCGGGTGTTTCCACCATCACACCCAATGGCACGTCAGCGCGGAATGGCACTCGACGCTCTGCCAGTTCCTCAACGCACTCGCTGATGAGCTGACGGGTTTCTCGCACTTCGTCCACCGTGACGACCAGCGGCAGCATGATGCGCAAATCGCCGTGCACGGCCGCGCGCAGCAACGCCCGCAATTGCACCTTGAACAATTCGCTTTCATCAAGGCACATGCGAATGGCGCGCCAGCCGAGGAACGGATTGGCTTCGTGCGGGAATCCGCCAACGGGCAGCTTGTCGCCACCTACGTCGAATGTACGAATGATGACCGCATCGCCCGCGAAGGCGCGCGCCACGCGCGAGTACGACGCGTACTGCTCTTCTTCGTCGGGCATGCTAGCGCGGCCGACAACCAGGAACTCCGTGCGCATGAGTCCAGCGCCGCGCGCGCCACTCTGCGCGGCCAGCTCGGACTCCTCGGGAATATCGACATTGGCCCGCACGACCATGCGATGATCGTCCCGCGTGACAGGCTCGCTGTGCGCGAGTTCGCGCATGACATCGGCGCGCCCGGCTTCTTCCTCCACACGATGCTTGGCTGCCGCCACTTCATCATCGGTAGGGGCAATGACCAGCGTACCGTCGGTGCCGTCAAGGATGGCCACTTCCCCGCCCTGCAACGCGGACAACGCCTGGCGCAAACCAACAACTGCGGGCAGTCCGAGCGAGCGCGCGAGAATGGCGACGTGTGCGGTGGCCGTACCGGCTTCGGTGGCGATCGCGCCAATGCAGTTGCGATCGAGCTGCATGGTGAGCGATGGCGTGAGATCGTGCGTGACCAGGATAGCATTGCTGCCTGGTGGCACGTCCACGGGATCATGGTCCGGCAATTCGAGCAACAGCGACAGCACACGAATGTGAATGTCGGTGAGATCACCCACTTTTTCGCGCAGCATGGGCGAACTCGATCGCGCAAAATGCTGACGCCACTCCGCCATCACAAAATCAAAAGCCTTTTCGGCGCCCAAATTCTGCTGAATGAGGGCAATGGGCGCCTTTACCATCTCTCCATCGTCGAGCATGGAGAGCTGCACATCGAAGATCGCGGCCTCCTTGGGGCCAGCTTGTGCTTCGGTGCGAGCCCGCAGCAACCGCAAGCGCACTCGCGCCTTGTCCAGCGCTTCATGGAAACGCGCAATCTCGCTTTCGATTTCCGCATCGTCGATGAGACGATGCCGAACTTCCGGCACCTCCCACCTGAGGAGGTGCACAGGGCCCACGACGATTCCCGGCGACGCCGGAATGCCGCGGAGCACTGATAGCATCAGCTCTCTCCGAAGCGCGAGGCGACGAGCACTGACAGGGCATCGAGTGCGTCATCGGCATCCGGACCCGACGCGCGCAACGTGATGGTGGCCCCGAATTCTGCGGCGAGCATCATGACACCCATGATCGACTTGCCGTTGACCTCAAGGTCATCACGCGAAATGGTGATGTCGCACTTGAAGCGCGACGCCGCCTTGACCATCTCGGCGGCCGGCCTGGCATGCAGGCCATGCTTGTTCACGATTTGGACGGAGCGCTCAGCCATCAACGGACCACCGAGTAAAGGACGAAAGCCGCGAGCAACCACATGACGACACGCCATCCTTCAGCGCGGCCTTGCAATCGCACGAGAATTACGGCAAGCACCGGCGTCGCCGCCGCAACTGCCAGTGGAACAGGCGCGAAGGGCGACCCCCCACCAATGGCCCGATGTACAGCCAGTGGCAACGCCAGCCCCCCAAGCACGGCCGACACCCGGCCAATGTAGCGCGGGCCGTGCTGAAGCACCGGATGTCCAAGTGCGCTGGCCACCCGCAGGCCATGCTGCCACCCGGCCCGGAGCGCCCAGTCGCGCAGCCCCAGATGTCCGATGTTGTACAGTATCAGGAAACCCACCACGACTCCAAGCGGAGTCCAGCCGGCCCCAAAAAGAATCAGCGCCACGAGCGAACATGCGGGCAGCCACGCGGCCCATACGAGTCGATCACCGACGCTGCCGAGTGGACCACATAGGGCGGTGCGAAAACGTTCGATGCGAACCGGCGCCACCTGATCGAGCTCAGCGCGCGCGAGTGCTCCCACGGCGAGGCCCGCGAGGTACGGATGCGCGTTGAAGTACACCGACTGACGCGCCAAGGCCTGCCGATAGAGCTCACCGTCCACACCACCGGGCAAGTCACGCAACGCGGGCTCGACACAGAAGCCCATACCGTTGCCGACAAGGATCTCGTAATTCCAGGAACCTTGAATGGCGAGGCAGCGCAGCAGCATGGACGCGCGCAATGACGGACGCAGTGCCGGCGCCTGCACGATGGCGCTGGTCAAAGTCGGTGTATCCATGGTCGCGCCGGCGATCGCTCCGGCGACGGGTGTCAGTGACTCAGGCACTGAGCACCACCAGCAGCGTGCCAACAGCGAGCGCGGCAATGAACAATCGCCGCGTCCCACTGATGGCGTGGAAGTCCTTCCAGACCGCTGCGGCAGCAACCGCGGCCACACTGGTGACGACTACCGCGCGCGAAATATCGGCCGGCAGCGACCACGCGGCATTCACATGCTGCGCAGTCGGTACGGCCAGCAGAAATGTGGTCGCACCAATCAGCGCGCCGCGGGCAAAATCGGCCGTCATGCCGAATACCTGGAGGCCGATCACGGTGTTGCGTGATCCGGCGGCCAGCTGATCGAGACGCGGGCGCGCAAAGCGGGCGATGAGCTGCCGGTGTTTGACCATCGACCAACCACCAAACCACGCGGCGAGAATGCCCACCACCACAGCAACGGCAAACGCGCCCGGGTCAGGCAATCCATTGGGCGCAGCGCCCACGGCGGCAACAGTCCCTGCCACAACGGAGCTGCTGCCCCACTCGGGATAGCGCGATGCACCAACCGGCAATGACTCGAGCGCGAGGCACTCGAGTGCCGTGCCACATACGAGGCCGGCTTCCGGCGCACCAGCCAATGCCCCGCCAAGCGTGGCGCCAACGATGGGGCGCGACAGCATGGCCTGCGGGAAACTCACCACATCGAGACCAATGATGCCGGCCAACAGGGCCACCGGCAACATCGAGGCAAACAGTGTGGTGAGATCAATCGGCATGATCAGTCCGCCGACGACGTGGAAAGCAATTCTTCGAGCGGAACCGCGCGCGCGGATGGCACGTCCTGTGCCGTCACTTCCACGCCTGCGGCCGCCATGGCACGGAGGCCCTGCTCTTCGGCCGGCGTGAGAAATACATAGCGCATGCGTCCGATACGTCCCGGCGCGTGGTGCACGCCACCCACGTTCACCGTGCGCACCTGCTTCGGAGCAGCAGTCACGAGACGTTGCATGGTGCCGATATCACCCACCAGTACAATGCCGACTTCAGCCTGGCGATGAAACCGCTCCAGTTGCGCGGCAGCATCGGTCACCGTGAGAAAGTGCACGGACATTTCCGGCGGCACTCCCATGCGATAAAGCTCTTGCTCCCACTCGCTTCCGGCAACGTCGTCGTCCACCAACACGATGAAGCGCAAGTCGAGCGGCTGTCCCCACCCCACCACGACCTGCCCGTGGATGAGGCGATCATCAATCCGAAACAACGCGATGGACATGGCGAAAGACTAGAGACCGTACACGGCCATGGAGGCGCGGCCGCGATCGAGCGCTGTTTGCACCGCGAGTGCGGGATCGCCGCCCTCGGGGAGATCCTGCATGGCGAAGTCGAGCAGCAACGAGAGATTGATTCCGGTCACCAGCACGGTACCGGGACGTTCCTTGACCAGACGCCGCACGGCCATCGTGCAACTGCCCGCCGGCAGATCGGTGAAGATCACGCGCGCGCCGGTTTCGTCGAGCGCGCGCGCGATGGCGCCCTGAATGTCATCAAGGCACAAACCGGCATTGGATACCGGAATGAGCACGTCCCCGCGGCCGGTGATCTGCTCAACGGCGGAGATGATGCCGGTGGCAAACTGGCCGTGCCCGGCCACCACCGCGCGAATAGGAGAGGATGTCGTGTCGCTCACTGCCGTGTGCTCACTGCGATATGCCTGCGTGTATACCCGCGTGTGTGTCTGCTACTCGTCGTCTTCCTGCAGATACCGCTGAACATCCGATTTGCGACGCATCTGACCCATGAGACGTTCATTGAACGCCGTCGCCGAATCGTATCCGCGATAATAGCGCAGGAGATGGTTCATGGCGATCACTTCAGCGATCACCGTGATGTTCTTGCCGGGATTGAGATGCACCGTGATCTTGGGCACCTCAACACCAAGGATATCCATGGTCTGCACGTCGAGACCGGTCCGATCGACCTGCGCCTCGGCGTCCCACTCCTCGAGCACGACTACGACCTCGAGGCGTTTCTGCTGACGCACAGCATGGATACCAAAGATGGCCGGGATGTCGAGCAAGCCGACACCGCGAATTTCCATGAAGTGCCGCTGCAGTTCGTGACCGCGGCCAATCAGCACATCGTTGCCACGCCGTGAAACGAACACGAGGTCGTCGGCCACGAGGCGATGCCCGCGCTCCACGAGGTCGAGCACACACTCTGACTTGCCGATGCCACTCTTGCCGGTAAAAAACAGACCTACACCGTATACGTCGGCCAGCGAACCATGCAGCGTGGTGACCGGCGCAAACTGATCGGTGAGGAACGGCTTGATGAGACGATAGAACTCAGCCGTCTTGAGTCGCGAGCGCACAATCGCGACGCCTGCCTCTTCGGCGAGTCGCATGAAGGGCTCGGGCGGCTCCAGTGCCTTGGTGATAAAGGCACACGGAATAGGAAAGCCGAAGAACTGCTCGAGATGCGCTTCGCGCTGCTGCGTATCGAGCGACTGCAAGTAGGTGATCTCGGTTTCGCCGAGCACCTGAATGCGTTGGTACGGGAAGCGATTGATGTACCCGGCAAGCACGAGCCCCGGGCTTGACGCCTCGGGGCTCGTGATCTCACGATCGAGACCAATGGCCGGGCCGAGCAACTCGAGTTCGAGCGAATCCTTGAGACGCTCGATGAGTTTGCCGACGGTCAGGCGTTGGCTCACCCGGGCATGTCTCCCGATCGACCGGAGCGCCGCGAACGGCGGGCCCGTGCCACCTGACTTTCGAGGCGGTGCACGGCGGTGTTCAACGCGGGGGCAAATTCACGGGCGTCGGCAACCGCCACGAGTTCGCGATAACGCGAACCACGCAGCACGATTTCGACACGACGTGTCTGCCCGTCTCCGACAAATCGCACAATGGCATTGGCCACCTTGTGCAATCGCGCCGCGACACGGCGAATGGCCTCTTCGGCCTGGGTGCGAAGTGACTCCGGCACGTCCGCATGGTGCGCCTGCAGGATGATCTCCATCAGCGACCTCCCTCCTTCCCCACCACCTCACGGAGGTGGGCTTCTGTCTGATCGGCGGCATTCGCCCAGGTAAAACCCTCAGCGAATTGCCGTGCATGTCGCCCCAGGTGTTCGACGAGCGATCGCTCGCCGCTGAGTCGTTGCATGCATGCAGCCATGGCACCGACGTCACCGTGTGGCACGAGGAAACCTGTTTCACCGTGCTTCACGGATTCGCGTATCCCCGGAGAATTCGACGCAATAACCGGAGTCCCGCTCGCCGCTGCCTCCAGATTCGTGATTCCCCAACCCTCCTTTGGTGAAGCGAAAACCGTGGCCCATGCCCGTCGCAGCAGGGCGCACTTCTCAGTCTCGTCAATTCGCCCAAGAAACCGTACTCGTTCCGCCACCCCAAGGGTCCGGGCCAGCTGTTCCAGCTCACCCCGGAACTCCCCAGCCCCGGCGACTTCGAGGGTGGCTTCCGGCACCTGGCAGGCCGCAAAGGCCTTCAGAACGAGATCTACACCCTTGTACTTCTTCAGGCGACCTAGGTATGCGAATAGGGGGCGATCGGATCGCTGGGAGGGGTCAGGCGTATAGTGTTCGCTATCGATCCCCGGAAAGATGACCCGGATACAGTCGGCCGCGATGCCGCGCCGGACCAGATCTTCCTTGGTGCTTTCGCTGATGGCCTCGAAGGCGTGGCCGCGGTAGAACCAGGGAAGGGGCTTTTCAGACAACCAGACAGCGGTAGCCAGGGGCGCCGAGAGTTCCTGAAAGGCCGTGCCCCCAAACAGGTGCGGAACCAGCCCAACCAGCTTTGGCACGCGCCAGGTGGGTGTGAACACCGGCACCTTGTTGATGTCTTCAACCAGCACCTGGATGCCGCGATCGGCCAAGTGCTGATGCCAGTAGCGCCGCGCGAGAAACGGGAAGGACTGCCGGTTTCCCACTCGATGCACCTCAATGCCATCGAGGGTGGTGCGCGGTGGACATCCGGGCCATCCACCACACAGCAACACCACCTCGTGTCCCTTGGCGGCGAGACGACCGAAAATCTCGTGCAAATGAATCTCGGCCCCACCCGCCAACGGATTTTCGCGGCACTGCCAGTTTACCACGCCGATGCGCAGACGCCCCTGTTCCGGGCGCGACACTCCCGTCACAACCGACCGAGCTTGCGCGCGTACGCGTCGAGCACGCCATTCACGAAGCGCGCACTGCGCTCTGTGCCGTAGCGTTCGGCCAGGTGCACCGCTTCCTGCAGCACCACCTTGACCGGTGTTTCATTGCGCGCGAGTTCTGCCGCCGCAAGACGCAACACACTGCGTTCGATCGCACCAAGTCGATCGAGACGCCAGTTGGCGGTGACTTCAGCCAGTTCGGCATCGAGACGCGTGCCGTGCTCGGCTACCGTCGCGACAAGACGTGACGCGAACTCGCGCTCGGCCTGGTCGATGGAGAGATCATCGAACACGGTGACAGCAATGCGCTTGATCTGCGTGAGATCACGCAAATCGGCCGCGTAGAGCGCCTGCAACGCACGCGCGCGTCCACGTGTTTCGAGCCGCTCGGTCTTGGTCGCCGGACGTCCACTGCGCTTGCCACGCGTGGGAGCCAGCGGTTCCTGCAGCGGCGTATCCCAGAACGCGTCATCACGAAGATTGGACATCAGGCGTCTTCCTCGTCGTCGGCAAAGGGATCGGCAAATGCGCGATCAAATAAGTCGAGCAGTTCGAGTGCGGCCAGCGCGGCATCCGCGCCCTTGTTGCCATGCACGCCACCTGCACGCGCTTCGGCCTGCTCCATGTTGTCGGTCGTCAGCACACCCATGGTTACCGGCACATCGAAATCACGCGACGCCTCCATGAGGCCGCGCGACGACTCATTGACCACCACATCGAAGTGTGGTGTATCGCCCCGCACGATGGCACCAACGGCCACCGCGGCATCGTAGCGCTCGGTGGCCAGGGCACGACGCACGGCGACGGGCAATTCCCACGCACCCGGCACCCAGCATACGTCGATGTCTTCAAAGCGCACGCCACGTGCCACCAACGTGCTCACGGCGCCCTCAGCGAGAGGCACCGTGATGCCCTCGTTGAAGCGACTCGCGACCACAACAATGCGGCGTCCTTCACCGCGCGGTTCTCCGGAAAATTCAGCCACGTCGATCTCAGACGGCGAAGAGGTGCCCAAGCTTTGTTCGCTTGGTTTCAAGATAGGAAGCGTTCTCATTGGTTGACGGTGCTTCGATGCGCACGCGGTCCTTGAGGACCAGGCCGTAGCCATCGAGGCCCACGAGCTTGCGCGGGTTGTTGGTGAGAATGCGAATGGAGCGGACACCAAGGTCGAGCAGAATCTGCGCGCCGATGCCGTAGTTGCGCAGGTCAGGCTTGAAGCCCAACTGCTCGTTGGCTTCGACCGTGTCGGCGCCCTTGTCCTGCAATTCGTACGCCTTGAGCTTGTTGAGCAGACCGATGCCGCGGCCTTCCTGATCGAGATACACGATCACGCCACGGCCTTCCTTCTCGATCATCTGCATGGCGGTGTCGAGCTGCCAGCCGCAGTCGCAGCGACGCGAATGGAACACGTCGCCGGTGAGGCACTTGCTGTGCATGCGCACCAGCACGTCTTCACCGTTCTCCACGTCGCCGAAAGCGATGGCAATGTGCTCGCGCGCATCGACATCGTTCTTGTAACCCACAATGCGCCACTCACCGAACTCGGTTGGGAGGCGCGCATCGGCGACACGATGCACGAGGCGCTCATTGCGCAGGCGATAGGCCACCAGCTGCGCAATGGTGATGAAGGTGATGCCGTGTTCCTTGCAGAACACTTCCAGTTGCGGGCGACGGGCGGTCGTGCCGTCCTTGTTCAGGATCTCGCAAATCACGCCAGCCGGACGCAATCCGGCCAATCGCGCGAGATCCACGGCCGCTTCCGTGTGTCCGACTCGCTGCAGCACACCACCATCACGCGCGCGCAGCGGGTGAATGTGGCCAGGTACGCGGAGGTCGGCGCGGGTGGCCGTGGGATCGACGGCCACGCGAATGGTGGTGGCGCGATCACTCGCGCTGATGCCCGTGCTCACACCGAACTTGGCTGCCGCATCGATGCTCACCGTGAAGGCGGTGGACATGGACTCGGTGTTGTTGTCGGTCTGCATCTCGAGACCCAATCGGTCCGCCCACGCGTTGGTCATGGCGAGACAGATCATGCCCTTGGCTTCAAGCATGAAGTTCACCATTTCCGGCGTGACCTTCTCGGCGCCGCAGACGAGATCGCCCTCGTTTTCGCGGTCCTCATCGTCGGCCACGACCACAAACTTGCCGGCGGCGATGTCGGCCAGCGCCTGCTCGACGGTGCCGAAGACGCGCTCGTCAACGGTGCCGGTGTTGCCCTGTATGTCAGACATGGATGGATTCGCTCCCGGTAACCGCCTCACGGTATGGTGCCATGAGGCGCGCAACGTGCTTGGCCAGCACGTCCACTTCGATATGAACGCGAGCCCCCGGCTTGAGATCGCCGAGGGTGGTGTGATTCAGGGTGAATTCGATGATCGACAATTGCACGCCGTCGGCGAGCAATTCGTTGACGGTAAGACTCACGCCATTCACGGCAATCGAACCCTTGTCTACATACAGGGACCGCAATGCGGGCGGCACTTCAAGATCGATAAGAAGCGCGTCGCCGGACTGCGTGCAGCTTTTCACGATACCCACATCATCGACATGACCGAGCACCAGGTGACCACCGAGGCGATCACCGAGCTTCATGGCGCGTTCGAGATTCACGCGGGAACCGGCGCGCCATTCGGCGATGGCCGTGCGCCCGAGTGTGGTACCAACAGCCGCGACGGTGAACCACCCTTCGTGATCGGTGGTCACGGCGGGATCGGTTATGCCATGTTCGCGCACAGTGAGGCACACGCCATTGAGCGCGATGCTCTCACCGTCAGTGAGATCGGTATACCGGCAGGCCAGACGCAGTTCGCGTCCGGCCGGCGAATCGGCGACGTGCTCAATGAGCCCCACGTCGTCTACGAGCCCGGTGAACATCCGGTGGTCCGTCTCCTGTAAACAGCTGTGCTTCAGTCAGTGCTACACTGCGTAGCGCGTCATCAGGTCGTTGCCGAGCACTCGGCGTTCAAGCACCTGAAGGCGAGGCGCCACATCGGCCTCGCGCCCCGGCATGGTGGCAAAGGCCGGAATGGCCCCTGCCCCCAGAATAACGGGAGCCTGAAAGATAATCAGTTGGTCGACCAGACTGGCGGTCATGAGGGCAGAAGCCAGTTCGGCGCCGCCCTCCACGAACAAATGGCGAACCCCGTTCTGCCGAACACCCGTCTGGTGGAGCTCCTGGAGCGCCGCTTCCAACCCGGGGCTCTGTTGAATGGTCACTCCGGCGCTCTGGAGGGCCTGGATGCGCCCCCCGGGCGCCTCTGGGGCGGCAACGACCACTACGGGGACCTGGGCCGCACTCGAGACCAGCGCGGAGGACAATGGCAGTCGGGCCTGACGATCGAACACCACGCGAATGGGCGCCACGCGGGGTGCCACACCGTGCCGTACCGTGAGCGACGGATTGTCGGCCAACGCCGTGCCTATGCCGACGGCCACCGCGTCCGCGTCAGCCCGCATATGGTGCACCAGTTCCTGCGATTCCGGTCCCGTGAGCCACGCGCGCTTTCGTGATGGGCCAACAATGGCGCCATCGAGCGATATCGCGAGCTTGAGCGTGACAAACGGCCGCTCAGATCCACGCGCGGCCGCGAGGAATGGCGCGATGCGCCAGCTCGCTTCGTCGGCCAGCAGACCGTGTTCCACTTCAATGCCGGCGGCTGCCAATCGCTCAAGCCCGCCTGCTGCGATCGCATTGGGATCGCGCACCGCACACACCACACGCGCCACACCGGCGGCGATCAAGGCCTCCGTGCACGGTCCAGTCTTGCCGGTGTGATTGCATGGCTCAAGCGTGACGTACGCCGTCGCGCCACGCGCACGATCTCCCGCTTGTGCCAGCGCGTTCACTTCGGCGTGCGCATCACCATAACGCTGATGCCAGCCTTCACCGACAATTTCGCCGTCCTTCACAATGACCGCGCCGACCTTGGGATTGGGCGCGACCTGCCCGCTGCCACGTTCGGCCAACTCAATGGCCAAACGCATGAAGCGCGCGTGATCGCCGGAATCGGCCACCACGCGCGCCATGTCCTTCACGCGCACCTCAGAAACGGACCGTGACTCCGAGTGAGGCATAGCGATAAGCGTCGTTGGCTCTCTTGCCACCAAACTGGTTGACCGTCTCGTCAATGGTGCCCTTGCTTGACCATCCGTACTCGGCAACGATGCGCGTGATGGACAGGCCGAACGAGGCATTCACGAAGGCCGTGTTGCGCGACACCTCGTTGCGCAATCCGGACAATGTCACCTCGGAGCGCACGGGAACGGCAGCCACGGTTTCGTTCACCACGGCATACATGCCTGCGGTGCTTTCGATTTCATCACGACCAACACCGGCGGCCAATCCAAACAGCGTGAACCGCTTGCTGGCAACCAACCGGTAGGTGTTGGATGTGACGGCGAGATCGCCGACCGACAACGAGTCGTTGCCCGGGCGATAGTCGAGCGCCACGGTTGGCAGCTTGCGACGCATCGCACTCACACTGATGCCCGGCACCAGACTCGATTCCTGCAGCAAACCAAGGCGCAGTCCATACGACAACGCAAAGCTGCCGGACTTCGGCGCAAAACGCAGATCGCGTTCGGACACATCTGGCAGGTACGTAACACCCAACAGCACGTCCACACCGCCAACGTTGGTCAGCCCTGCCGGCACACCAGCAAAGAGACCAATGGCGGCGTCGACGGATGGCACGGGCACATACGTGTTCTCGGCACCAAAGTCGCTGCTACTCGCACCGGTCACACTGAGCGGCACCGTGTTGCGCGGCAGTTGGCCTTGCACGGCGGTGAGGCGCGCAGAAATCGCACGCTTGCCCCAACCACCCATGGTTCCACCTTCACCCAGCACCGGATTGCCGCCCGAAAGCGCCACGCCGGCCTGGGGCATGACAAACGCAAAGAGGTCCCGCGCCTTCTGACAGGCGTCTGCTCCCGACGCAATCGCCGGCGTCACAACGCACGAACCCGTCGTGGTCTGTGCCGCGAGTGAAGCAGGTCCGAATGTCGCGCCACTGATGGCAACGACACCGAACAGGATGGAGACCCTCCGCGCGGCACGCATCAGGTCACCTGACCGTCGAGGCGAACGCGCCCGGTGCCGGGCACAACCCGGCCGAGTTCCCAGGCGTCGATGCTGCATTCCGCAGCCCGCGCCAGGATGGGCGACACATTGTCGCGCGACGTGATGATGACCATGCCTACTCCCATGTTGAATGCCCGGAACATCTCGAGCGAGGCAACCTGCCCCGCCTCCGCGAGTACCCGGAATTCATTGGGGACGGTCCATGTGGAGGTGTCCACATCGGCATCCAGTGTGTGAGGTAGCGCACGATTCAAGTTGCCGGGCAGACCACCACCGGTGATGTGCGCCATGGCATGAATGTTCCCCAACACCGGCTTGAGGCATGGCAGATACGAGCGGTGCACCTTGAGCATGACATCGGCCACGCTCGCGCCATCGGCACCAGGAAATGCGTCGTGCACACCCAACTTGAGACGATCGCTGATGATGCGACGCGCCAGTGAATAGCCGTTGGTGTGAAGGCCGTTGCCACCCAGCGCGATGAGTACATCGCCTTCCTGCACACGCGCGCTGCCCAGCACCGCGTCTTCTTCGACGATACCGGTGATGAAGCCGGCGAGGTCGTAATCAGGCGGCGTGTACACACCGGGCATTTCCGCCGTCTCACCACCGATCAGTGCGCAGCTGTTTTCACGGCACCCCGCGGCGACACCGGCAACCACACCTTCCACAACGGGTGGTTCGAGCTTGCCGAACGCCACGTAGTCGAGGAAGTAGAGCGGAATGGCACCCTGCACGAGAATGTCATTCGTGCAGTGATTGACGAGGCAGTGACCGATCGTGTCGTGGCGACCCGCTTCGATGGCGATCTTGATCTTGGTGCCCACACCGTCGGCGCTGGCCACCAGCAGCGGTGCCTTATAGCCCTCAGGCACGCGGAACATGCCGCCAAAACCACCGAACGCGCCGCGCGCACCCGAAGTCATGGTGCTCTGCACCAACTTGGCGAGACGATTCTTGGCGTCGTCAGCGGCGTCGATATCAACGCCGGCACTGCGATAGTCGAGTGGGGCCTGGCTCATGCGCCGAGCTCCGTATCAAATGCCACCAACTGACGGAATTCCTGCACACGCTTGTCGATATCGGCGCGCGTGATTTCCAGCAGACGGGCGTTGGAGAACTTCTCCACCGCAAACGAACCCATGGCCGAGCCCACAACAACAGCGCGGCGCATGTTCTGTTCGCTCAGGTCACCGGTAGCCGCGAGGTAGCCGATAAAACCACCAGCGAACGAGTCACCAGCGCCGGTCGGATCGAACACACTCTCGAGCGGATACGCCGGCGCAAAGAAGATACTGTCCTTGGTGAACATGAACGCGCCGTGTTCACCCTTCTTGATGAGCACGTAGCGCGGCCCTTTGGCCATGATCCAGCGCGCCGCCTGCACAAGATTGGTGTGCTCGGTCAGCTGACGGGCTTCGGCATCATTGAGCGTGATGAGATCGACGTGGCCGAGCAGTTCCACCAACTCCGGCCGACGCGATTCGATCCAGAAGTTCATCGTGTCACACGCGACCAATCGGGGCTTCTCCACCTGCTCCAGCACCTGCAACTGCAGACGCGGATCGATGTTGGCGAGAAACACGAATGGCGCGTTGCGGAACTGCTCAGGAATGTTTGGACGGAAATGCGAGAACACACCGAGGTGCGTCTCGAGCGTTTCTGCCGAATTGAGATCGTGACGATACCGGCCGCGCCACCGGAAGCTCGTGCCTTCCGTCTTTTCGACACCGGCGAGATCCACACCACGCGCGGCGAGCGGCTCGAGCTTCTCGACCGGATAGTCGTCGCCAACGACGCCGACCAATTGTACCGATGTAAAATGCGACGCCGACGAGGAGAAATACGTGCCGGACCCGCCGAGCACTTCATCGGCCTTGCCGAATGGTGTTTCGACCGAGTCGAGAGCTACCGAGCCAACCACGAGAACGGGGCTCTTGATGTTGCTTCCGGCAGAACTCACATGCGCTCCGGCGCCGACAGTCCGAGAATGCGCAGACCGGCGGCAATGCCGAGCTGCGTGGCGCGTGCCAAGACGAGGCGCGCGCGCGTAATGGCCTCGGGTTCACCGAGGACGTGATGCTTGTGATACCAGGTGTGTCCCGCTCGCGCGGTTTCGAGCAACCAGCCAGCAATGCGATGCGGCTCGAGATTCTCGGCTGCACCCTTCACCATGCCCGGGAAGTCGAGTAGCTGCTTCACCAGTTCCTGTTCGGCGGGTTCGCTCAACACCCCGAGATCGACGCCGTCGCCGGTGACGGTCGTGGCGTCGACTTCACCCACGCGGAAGATGCCGCACATGCGGGCATGCGCCATCTGGACGTAGTACACGGGATTCTCTTCCGACTGACTGCGCGCGAGATCGACATCGAACACGAGCTGCGAGTCGCCCTTTCGCATCAGATAGAAGTAGCGCACCGCATCGCGTCCCACTTCATCAATGAGATCGCGCACCGTGACATAGGAGCCGGCTCGCTTGGAGATCTTGACCTCCTCGCCGCTCTTCATGACGGTGACCATCTGATGCAGCACGTAGTCGGGATAGCCCTCGGGAATCCCCATGCCGAGTGCCTGCAGCCCCGCGCGCACACGTGTGGTGGTGCTGTGGTGATCGGCACCCTGCACATTGATGGCCCGGTGGTAGCCGCGTTCCCACTTGGTCACATGGTACGCCACATCGGGAACGAAGTACGTGTAGTCACCACCCTTGGCCGCGCTCTTCTTCATCACGCGGTCCTTGTCGTCACCGAAAGTGGTGGTGCGCAAGAACAGCGCACCCTCTTCCTCGTACGTGTGACCCGACGCCTTGAGCGCTTCCACCGTGCGATCCACACGACCATCGGTGTAGAGCGAGCTTTCCAGGTAGTAGGTGTCGAACTTCACACCAAACGCCTGCATGTCGAGATCCTGCTCATGACGCAGCGCGGCCACGGCAAACATGCGCATGGCATCGAGGTCATTGCCCTCTGCGTCCTGCGGATTTTGCGCGACATAGCGTTCGGCGATTTCGCGGATGTAATCGCCGTGATAACCGCCTTCGGGAATCTCGAGGGGCTGACCGGCCAATTCGCGCACACGCGCCTGCGTGCTCTTGGCGAGATTGGCGATCTGCGCACCGGCGTCGTTGTAGTAGAACTCACGATCGACATTCCAGCCGGTCCACTCGAGCAACGTGCTGATGGCGTCACCCAACGCGGCCTGACGACCATGACCCACATGCAGCGGACCCGTGGGATTGGCCGACACGAATTCCACACAGGCGCGTTCGCCGTGGCCGATGTCGAGACGTCCCCACTTCTCGGGTGCGGCGAGAATCTGCAGCAGACCACGCGCCTGGTAGCCGGGGTCCAATCGAATGTTCACGAAACCGGGACCGGCGATATCGGCGGACACGATGCCCACACTGTCCTTGTCGAGCGCCGCAATGAGCGCTTCGGCGATGTCGCGCGGCTTCTTGCCGAGCGGCTTGGCCAGCGTCATGGCCAGATTCGTGGCCCAGTCGCCAAACGCGGGGTCGCGCGGACGCTCGAGAATCGGAGACACATCATCGGGCGCACCGAGCGTGCGCGCCGCGCGCGCCAGTTCGGCGCGCAGGGCATCAGCCTGAGTCACGGCACATGGTGCAACAGGGTATGCAAACAAAAGGACGGCACGATGCCGTCACTTGGGATCATCAACACGCGCGTTCAGTCAGCCTTGGGCGTGGAACTCGCCGACGGCTTGCTATCGCTCTTCGCGTCGCTCTTGGACTCACTCTTGGCGCTACCACCGTCACCACCGGAGGACGAAGACGCGGATGCCCGCTGATCCTTCTTTCCGTCCTTGCCGTAGTCGGTGATGTAGAAGCCCGAACCCTTGAACAGCAGACCAGCACCACCGGAAATGATGCGCGTGGCCACGCTGCCGTCATCGAGTGTGACGGATTCGGGAACTTCGCTGATCTTGAAGATCCGCTCGATGATCGTGCCGTCGGGCGCGCGAAACTCGTAAGTTGGCATGGCTACGAAAGTTGGCTGAGGTCAAACAGCCTTGAAAGGTAGCCATATCGGGGACGGGGTTCAACGGTCCCGGCCGGTCAATCAGGTCACCACCAGCGTGGCGGCCCCCGGCGTGTACGTCACCGTGCGACGGGTGAGATTGTCGGTGTTCTGCGGCGAGTCGGGCCGGAGGATACCCTGATTGTCGAACAGAGCGCCGTGGTTGGGGCAGCGGAAGCTGGTGCCATTCACCACACCAATGGTGGTGCCAGCATGTGGGCATACCATGGAGAAAGCCGCAAAGCTCGTGGCGCCGCTCCGCACGACAGCCACCGGCGTGCCGGCCACATTGCCCACACTGCCGGCCACACCACCGACATTGGCCAGTGCCGGCCACGCCGCAATGGTGACCACGAGGCCCTGCGGCACAACCACAATGCTGACGTCGATCGTACGCGACGCGACACCGTTGGCATTGACGGTCACGGTGGCCGTAAAGGTGCCGGTGCCCACCTGACTCGGATTCACTCCGAGCGTGAGCACTGCGGGCGCTGCGGTGGCTGACAGGTTGGCCGTGAGCCAGCCGAAGCCTCCTGGGGCATACGCAATGCTTGCCGTCAGTCCACTCAGCGTTCCTCCGCCACCGTTGATGCACTGCACGGTTTGCGTGGGCGTCGTGATTCCCAGCGTAGAGGCAAAGCTGATTGCGGTGGCCGACAGCTGCAGCACGGCCGGTGCATTGGGATCTTGCACCACCATGGTCACCGCGACCGTTTGGGCACCATTGCTGATCCCCGGTGCGGACACCGTGACCGTGGCGTTATAGCTGCCCGCTGGCAGCGTACCACGCTGTGCGGTCAGCGTCAGACGCGCCGGTGTGTTGGCCTGCTCCAGCGATACCGCCAACCACCCCGTACGTTGGTTCTGCGCATAGGCCAGTGAGACCTGCAATCCGGACAACACACCGCCGCCGGTGTTGTCGACGGTCAGGAATTGCGCCGCCGGCTGTGCACCACCAAGTGCCGTCGTGAACGACACGGCATTGGTGGAAAGACTGAGAGCAGGAGGCAGCGGCGCACCACCAATGGTCAACGTGCCATCGACATTCACCTTCACGCCGAGTGGCGCGAGACTCGCCGTCTCCTGCCCACCAATCCATGTGCCTTCACCGTCGAATCGTGCGCCATGATTCGGGCAGGTGAAGCCAGCGCTGCCAACCGACACAATGCTTCCCTTGTGCGGACACGCCAACGACAACGCGCGATACTGCGCATTGCCAATGCGTTCGAGATAGATCGGCGCATACTCGCCGAACGACAGCACCGTGCGCCCGCCGACCTGCGACAACTCCGTGATCGTACGCGGATCGACCGTGAAATTCTCGGTTGGAAACACCGGCAGTGTTTCCGGTCCGCTGAACACACCGTCGCCGCATGCGGTGGCAGCGAGCGCTCCGAGTGAGAGCCAGGAAGCCGACGCGAGAAAATGGCGGCGATCCACACCGGCACAGCCGGCGCACGCACTCGTCGCAGGCGCAGACGCGGCCTTCGACATGGCTGTGTTGTCGGAAATCACGGGGAGGTCAGCAGACATACGAGTAAGGTGCCATCGTGCGGCGGGATTGCGGAAGATTGTGTTTGGTAGGCTACGTCACAAAACCCCGATTGCTCAACCTCACGATTGACACCTGGTACCTGCTCTACCCTCTCTCAGCGCGAAAGCTGCGGAAGACGTGAGCGTATAGCTCGCAGGCCAAGCAAGGTCATGAGCGCCAGGACCGCACCCATCAGGAATGTCGCTTGCGGACCCAATCGGTCCCAGAGCATTCCGGCCATCAC
Source organism: Gemmatimonadaceae bacterium (assembly GCA_016742275.1). Lineage (GTDB taxonomy): Bacteria > Gemmatimonadota > Gemmatimonadetes > Gemmatimonadales > Gemmatimonadaceae > Gemmatimonas. The sequence goes on along the minus strand of JACVCD010000014.1, from coordinate 43,295 downwards.
ACTGGCGAGTAACAAGGCAATGCCAGTGATCAGATTGAACATCCCGAAGGCCGTCCCGCGTAGCTCTGCGGGAGCGACATCTGCGATCAGGGTTGCCAGCACGCCCTGGGTGAATCCCATATGCAGCCCCCACAGTGCGACACCGATGCCGAGACTCAGAAGATTGCTCGTAAACGCCAGCACGATGTCGGCCAGGAACAACAGCACCAGCCCGATTGCAAGAAGAGTCAATCGGTTCACGCGATCGGCGAGCACACCAACCGGGAAAGCGGAAACCGAATAGGCGAGGCTCATGAACACGAGTACGATCGGCACCATGGTCAACGGCACACCAACCGACTGCGCACGCAGAATCAGAAATGCCTCACTGAAGCGTGCCAACAGGAAGCACGCAGCAATGGCAACCACCCACCAGTAGGCCGAATCCAAACGCGCCAACTCCTCGCGATGCAGCGGCATGCGGATATGGCGTAGCGCCTTTGGACGTTCAGGCTCATTGACGCCAAAGATCAAGACCACGACCGACAGAACAGCCGGGACAACCGCTACCCAGAAAACCGTCTGAAAATGATTGGCGGTCAGCCACATCAAGCCGACCGCAATCAGTGGTCCGGCAAAGGCTCCGATCGTATCGAGCGATTGGCGCAGCCCAAAGCTCGCACCGCGCAATTCCAGCGGCGCCAGATCTGCCACGAGCGCGTCGCGCGGCGCCCCGCGAATGCCCTTGCCAATCCGATCGATGAATCGGGCGCCGACCAGCCATTCCAGCGAAGCCGCCAGAGGAAAGATCGGCTTGGTGATAGCCGCCAGACCATAGCCCAGCACGGCAAGGAGTTTACGCTTGCCCAACCAGTCACTGAGCGCACCAGAAAAAACCTTAGTGATCGAAGCGGTCGCCTCGGCAATCCCCTCAATGATGCCCACCGCGAGTGTTGACGTCCCGAGGACGGTCACCATGTACACGGGCAACAGTGCGTGAATCATCTCGGAGGCGATGTCCATCAACATGGATACGAAGCCGAGCGCCCAAATACCTGCGGGGATGCGAGGGCGTCTGTCTGGACTCAATTGCATAGGATCTCACTTTACAGTGCCCCCATCTGATCTGCAGGTTCGGGCATGGTCACTTCACTCCGCCTGATTGCTGCAGTTCTTGCAGCGACGATGCTCATGTCTCCCGACCGGGTTCAGTCGCAGCCCTTGCCTGTAAATGGAACACCGGAAAATGGGCCCGGCGTATCGGCTGAACTGGCCACCCGACGCCGTAACACCATCAGCGAAGTGCAGTACGCGCTCCATCTGACGGTAGGTACCGGAGACACGGCGCGCGGACGGGTGGTGGTGTCGTTCACACATCGCGGCACCGGCGACGTGCTGTTGGACTTTCGCGGACTCGAAGTCGGTGCCGGTGAAATCAACGGTACACCATGGAGCGCCACGGCCGCGTGGAACCGCCATCATGTGACCATACCCGGGGCGCAGGTGCGCCCAGGACGCAACACGGTCGCGTTGACCTTTGCATCACCGGTAGCGTCTGCCGGTGCGGCAATCATCCGCACACGTGATCTCACTGACAGCAGCACGTATCTGTATACGCTGCTCGTGCCATCCGATGCCAACCTGTTGTTTCCGGTGTTCGACCAGCCGGACCTCAAGGCCCGGTTACAACTCGCGCTGACCACTCCGGCATCGTGGCGTGCGCTGGCCAATGGGGCACCAGAGCGCAAAGACAGCGCTGGCGCACTGGTCACCCATCACTTCCGCGAAACCGCGCCGATCAGCACGTATCTCATGGCGTTCGCCGCGGGACCGTGGCGTGTGCACGAACGACATGAACCGCTGATGAACGGCGGCGCACCGCAGTCCATGTCACTGTATGTGCGGCAGTCACGTGCGCGCGAAGCCGAATCAGACACGCTGCTCGCCATGAATGCGCGGGCATTGCGCTGGCTGGGATCGTATTTCGGAGTTGCCTACCCTTTCGGCAAGTACGACGCACTGCTGGCACCGGCATTCCCATTCGGCGGGATGGAGCATCCGGGCGCGGTGTTCTACAACGAAGAGAGTTTCATCTATCGCGAACCCCCAACGATGTCGCAGTTGCTGGGGCGGCAGGCCACCACCTTTCACGAGGTCGCTCACCAGTGGTTTGGTGACTACGTGACGATGCAATGGTTCGATGACCTGTGGCTCAAGGAAGGATTTGCCACATTCATGGCCGCGCGCATGCAGGCGGCGCTCGAACCGCAGTCGAATGCATGGAAGACTTTTCATCTTCGCAATAAACCGGTGGCGTATGCCACCGATGCCACGGCCGGTACGACTCCAGTGTGGCAATCGTTGGCCAATCTCGATCAGGCCAAGAGCAACTATGGTCCGATCGTCTACAACAAGGCACCCTCGCTGCTGCGCCAGCTCGAATATCTCGTTGGCGATGAACCGTTCCAGCGTGGCGTTCAGCAGTTTCTTGCGCGACACGCTTTCGGCAATGCTACGTGGCAGGCGTTGCTCGAAGCCATTGGTACTGCGTCAGGGCGCGATCTGTCGAATTGGGGCAAGCATTGGATGCTGCGTCCAGGCCTGCCCATCGTTTCACAGCAGCTCGAGGTAGCCAATGGCAAGGTGACGCGACTCCGGCTCGTTCAGCGACCCGCGCAACCCGCCCTGTCCAGCGCGGAAGCATGGCCGCTCAAAGTACAGGTGTTGCTGCACTACGCCGGTCGACCGGCGGTGCGGATTCCCATCGAGATGACGCGCGACACCACCGACATATCGGCGGCGCGTGGTTTGCCGGTACCGGAGTTCGTGTTCGCCAACGACGGCGACTACGGATACGCGCTGGTGCTCCCCGATGCACGCAGCGTGGCGTGGCTGGAACGCCACATCGGAAGCGTGCGCGATGATCTGCTGCGCGCGCAATTGTGGGGGGCCATGTGGGATCTCGTGCGCGAAGCGCAGTTTGATCCGCGCCGATTTGCGGCCATGGCGTTGTCCGCACTTCCGGGTGAACGTGACGAACAGATCAGTGCGACACTTGTCGCACGCATGGTCACCAGTGCGACACGCTATGTCGCACCATCAGTGCGCGATTCTCTCATGCCCGCGGTGCAGCGCACATTGGCTCGCGGCGCTGCAGACACGTCACGGCCCTACGGACAGCGCAAGACACAGCTGGATGCATGGATTTCTGTTGCACGAAGTGCACCGGCCATGGACTCACTGCGCGCATGGATTCCTCGCGACAGCGTGTTCGGGCTCGCACTGCGTGCGCCGACCCGTTGGTCGATGGTGCAGCAGTTGGTGGCGCGTGGTGCACCAGATGCGACGGTACTCATCGACAGCATGCGTACGCGCGACCGAACGACGGAAGGTGAACGTCAGGCGTTCGTTGCGCGGGCCGGACTTCCCAATGCCGACAACAAATTGATGCTGTTCACGCGATGGTTCAACGACCGTTCCCTGAATGAGGAATGGGTAACATCGAGTCTTCGCACGTTCTTTGATGGTGACCAGCAAACGCTCACCGCCCCGTTTCTCATTCCAGCGCTCGACACCCTGCCGTGGATTCAGCAGAATCGTCGCATCTTTTTTCTCGGCAGCTGGCTCTCGGCCGTGATCGGCAGTCAGCGCTCACCCGACGCACTGCAGCGCGTCGATGGCTGGCTTAGCGCGCATCCTGCGTTGCCTGCCGATCTACGACAGAAGATTTTGCAGTCGCGAGATGAATTGGAGCGCACGGTGCGCATTGTTAACACGAACTGGAAAGCCTCATCATTGAAGTGAAGTGTGCCGAGACGCTGCGTCTTGGCACACTGTTGATCCTCTTGCACATGCCACTCGCCACACGGCGTACGAAAGTTGTAAGCATCCCTCTGGCAACGGGACAAAGTGTGTGTACTTTGGGGCGCACTCGGTTGTGTGTCACGCGCGCGTCACGAGCGAAGGACAAGTGAGTGACGAGCCCTCCACCACGCGCACGACATACAACCGGTACCGCTGCCTGAAGTCGCGTCGACTCCAGGTAGTTCCCCCGATACCCACCATCGGAGAATCCATGGGTAGGTTCCTCAGAGTCGCGACCGTTGCCTTCGCGGTCGCCTTGCTGCCGTTCCGAGCGGACGCGCAGAACCGTGATATCACGGGCAAGGTGACCATGCAGGGCACCGGTCAACCAATCGCAGACGTGACGGTCAGTGTCGTCGGCATGCAACTCGGCGTGCGGACGAATGAACGCGGCGAGTATCGCCTACGCGTTCCGGCCGGCGAAGTCTCGATTCTCGCCCGACAGCTCGGCTACAAGCGTCAGACCGCCAAGCTTGGTCCGACGGAAAGTGTGGCCAACTTCGAGCTCGAGAAGGACGTGCTGCAGCTCGAAGGCATGACGGTGACCGGTCAGGCGACCGCCGTGGATCGTCGCGTGGCGGCCACAGCCGTAGCGACTGTTGGTGGTCCCGAACTCAATCGCGTGCCCGCACGCTCGATCGAAAGCAACCTGGCCGGCAAGGTGGCCGGCGCTCGTATCTTCGAAAACAGTGGCGCGCCGGGTGGTGGTGCACAGATCCAGATTCGCGGCGCCACGTCAGTGCTGGGTCAGGGTGACCCGCTCTACGTCGTGGATGGCGTGATCATTTCAAACGCAGGAACGTCGTCCGGTGCGTCGGCCATTACGCGCGCCTCGGGTTCGACTGGCTCGAGCCAGGACCAGGTTGTGAATCGTCTGGCCGACCTGAATCCGAACGACATCGAAAACATCGAAGTCCTGAAGTCGGCGGCCGCAACGGCCATCTACGGCTCGCGCGCCACGAATGGTGTGGTCGTGATCACGACCAAGAAGGGCTCGACGGGTGCACCGCGCTGGAATCTCACGCAGCGCGTGGGCACGCAGCAGATGGTGCGTTCGCTCGGACATCGCCAGTACGCGAACCTCGACGAAGTGCTGCCGTTCGCCGGCGGCCCGATCGGTCAGGCCGCGGCGCGCGAAGCCTGCACGCCGACTTGCACCAACTACGATTGGCTCGGTGAGCTGTACGGCGAAACCAAGCCGTCGTGGGAAACGCTGCTGTCGGCGTCGGGTGGTGCGGGCAACACGCGCTACTTCGCCTCGCTGAACGATCGTCAGGAATCGGGCATCATGATCAACACCGGCGCGCGTCGTACCGGTGGCCGCATCAATCTCGATCAGTCGATCGGCAGCAAGCTCACGGCCAGCATGGGCCTCGATGTCACGCGCAACTTCCTGCAGCGTGGTCTCGGCAACAACAACAACGCCGGTGTCAGCCCGACATATGAGCTGGGTTACAACCCGGCCATCATCGATCTGAACAAGCGCCTCGAGAATGGCCGCTACCCGCTCATGCCGTTCCATGGCGGCGGCAACAGCACGGCCAATCCGTTTGAAGTCATTCGCGCGGTGCAGTCGGACGAGTTGGTGTTCCGTCAGTCCGGCAACCTGCGCCTGAACTACTCGCTGCTCGCCTCGGATCGCCACAGCGTGCAGATCTCCTCGCTGATGGGCTTCGACCGCTTCCAGCAGGAAGGCGTGCAGTACTCGCCGAATTACCTCCAGTTCGAATCGGCCGACGGCTTCCTCGGTACGGCCGGTCAGAACAACACGTCCAGCTTGCAGGCCAACAGCGGCCTCAATGCCGTGTGGACGTGGACGCCGGCCAACGCACTGGTGACGTCGTTCACGACGTCCGTGGGTGGAACCTACGAGCGCCAGAAGGTCGACACCTACCGTATCCGCGGCCGTGGTCTGCTGCCGACGGCTCGTGTGGCGCAGGGCGCCACGGACATTGCGTGGGAAGACATCCGCAATGAATTCCGCGATCAGTCCTACTACGTGAACGAACAGGCGTTGCTGCTTGACGAAAAGCTCGCCCTGAATGTCGGCTTCCGTGCTGACCGTTCGAGTGCCAATGGCGATCGTGGTGAGTACTACCTGTTCCCGAAGTACTCGGGCTCCTACCGCTTCGTGAAGCCGTTGTCGGACAAGGTGGACGACATCAAGTTCCGTGGTGCCTGGGGTCAGTCGGGTAACCGTCCGCGCTATGGCGACCGCGACCTGCTGTTCGCCAACGGTGGCGTGATCGGCGGTCTGGGTTCGCTCGTTTCTCCGGCTACGCTCGGCAACGTGGCGATCAAGCCGGAAATCATGAACGAGCTTGAGTATGGTGTCGACGCCTCGTTCTTTGGTGCGCGCGTCGGTGTCGAGCTCACGCGCTACGAGCGCAAGATCACCGACCTGCTGCTGACGTTCCCGCTGCCGCCGTCATCGGGTCTGGGTAACCAGGTCATCAATGGTGGTCAGTTGTCGGTGTTGGGTAGCGAAGCCGTGCTGTCGCTGGTACCGCTGCGTCGTGGTGGTTTCGAATGGACCAGCCGCATCATCTACAACACCAACAAGCAGTACTCCAACAACCTGCCCGTTCCGGCGTTCTTCCCGGCCAACAGCTTTGGCTCATCGTATGGTCGCAATCGTATCGCGGCCAACTCGATCTCGACCTTGATCTGGTCGCTCGCGCCGCTGCGTCCCGATACCGCGCGTCCGGGTCAGTTCATCGCGGTCGACACGATCACGGGCAACTCGAACCCGATCCACACCACCACGTTCAACAACGATTTCACGTGGAAGCGCCTCACGTTGTCGGTGTTGCTCGACTGGCGTGCGGGTGGTGATGTGTCGAACATGACGAACAATCTGTGGGATGAAGGCGGCAACTCCCGCGACTTTACTGCGCCGGCACCTGATCGTCTCATCCAGCCGATCGGTACGTTGGGTCAGCCGGGCTACGTGAACGGATCGCGCCTCTGCACCCGCGCCGACAACACGAAGATGGGTCTCGGCGAATGCCGCTATCAGACGTTCAACGGTGGCGACACGCGTGTGTACATGCAGAAGGGTTCGTACGTGAAGGTTCGCGAAATCACCCTCAATTTCCAGGCGCCGGATTCCTGGGCAGCGAAGGTGCCGGGTGCCAAGTCCCTGCGTTTCAACGCCAGCGGCCGCAACCTGTTCATGTTCTCGGACTACTGGGGCTTTGATCCGGAGTTCAACAACTTCGGCAATCAGAACTTCAACCGGTTTATCGACCTCGCGCCGTTCCCGTCGAGCCGTCAGTTCTTCTTCAGCGTCGACCTGGGCTTCTAAACCATGACGACGACTTCCAATTCCATCAGCGTTTCGCGGATGACATCCATCCCTTCGCGTGCCGTGGCGGTGCTTGCTCTCGCCTCATTGTCGCTGGCAACAGCCTGCAGTGAGAGCACGCTCGACATCGCCAATCCGAACACCCCGTCCATTGCTGGTGCTGGCGGAGATCCGCAGGCCTTGCAGCTTCTGGCCACGGGTCTCCTGCGCCAGAACCGCAACAATCGCGGCACTATCCTCGATGTTGCCCGCTTTGGTCGCGAGGCGTACAGCTATACGCCGTCCGAGGGTCGTAACACTTCGGCCTACCTGATCGGTATATCAGGTCAGAACAAGATCGATCCGAGCGGATTCGCCGTTGGTGGCTGGGCCGGCCCGTACGGCAACCTGCGCGACGTGTACAACTTCAAGAACACGGTCAACGCGCAGGCGACGCTGACCGATGCGCAGAAGAAGGCATCGCTCGGTTTCGCGCGGACCATCGAAGCGATCGAACTGCTGACAGTGGTCTCCACGCGCGACAGCCTTGGCGGCATTGTCCAGATCAACGCCGATCCGCGTGAACTGGCTCCGTTCGTATCACGGGATTCGATGTACAAGTACATCCTGAACACGCTCGACCAGGCCAACACCGAGCTTGGTGAGGGCGGTACGGCGTTCCCGTTCACGCTTCATGGCGGCTATGCCGGCTTCAACACGCCGGCCACGTTCCGTACGTTCAACCGCGCCCTCGCGGCGCGTGCCGCGGCCTACTATGCCACTTCGGGTGGTGGTGCCACGGCGTGGCAGCGTGCACGCACGGCGCTCGATGCGTCGTTCATCAACATCAATGCCACCACGGCGGCGCAGTACAACGTGGGTGTGTTCTATCCGTACGGGGCAGCTCCGGATGTCATCAACCCGTATTCGCAGACGAACAACACTGACCTGTATGCGCACATGTCCATTCAGACCGACGCGCCCCGCAAGGCCGACGGTACGCTGGACAACCGCTACCTGGCGAAGATCGGCACGCGTCCGGAACGGAACGCCCCGCAGGGCTTGGGTATTCCCTCCTCGCTCGGCTTCAATCTCTACCCGACCATCTCCACGTCCATCTCGCTGATCCGCAATGAGGAGCTCATCCTCCTCCGCGCGGAGATCCTGCTGGCCACGGGCGACAAGGCGGGTGCGATTGCGATGATCAACAACATCCGCGTGAACTCGGGCGGCCTCGCGCCGACCACGCTCACGGCTGCGTCGCCGGATGCTGACATCATCACGGAAATCCTCGTGCAGAAGCGGTACTCGCTGCTGATGGAAGGCCATCGTTGGATCGACATGCGTCGCTATGGTCGCCTCAACGAACTGCCGCGTGACATCACGTCGGGCGTGAATGCCCACTTCGTGGCACGTGTGCAGCCGCTGCCGCAGGCCGAGTGCCTGCAGCGTGTCGGCCAGACGGGTGCGCTGGCTGGCCCGGGCTGCTGATCTTCGGCTCGTGAAGTAAACAACGCCCCGATCGCCATTGGCGGTCGGGGCGTTGTCTTTCTGTTGACTCACACTCGAAACTGACCACTGGTAACTCATCACGGTTGTTGGACAATCTGGGACAATAGTTCCGAGTGGTCAGTGATCAGTTGTCAGAGTGAGTGGGTGCGAGGCGGCTCAGTACCCATCCCGCGTCCACACCGCCACGACACCACAACTGCGGCTCGCTCCACCAAACTGCGGCGGAATAGTCGCCGCACCGGAGTACACTTCGATGCCCGCGATCTGCTTGGGCGGCGGCAACAACTCGAGATTGAAGTAGCGCGGGAGAATGATGCCATCGAGCACGACCTGCATGGCGCAGTACTGCTGCTGCGAATTGGCATCGAGTCCGCCGCCTTCACGTCGGCTGTATACCTGCGTCCCACCAAAAGCCTGCGTGGTGTTTGTCGAGACTTGCACACCGCGCATATAGCGCAGGAAGTCTGACGTCTGGACAGAACCACGGCGCTCGATCTCTTCCTGCGTGATAAACTGTCCCACGCCCTGCCGACGACGATTCTCGAAATCCAGCATACGCATCGTCACACGGCGCGCCTGCGTACGCACTGTGTCCAGTGCATAGGTTGAACGCGTGAGTGTGTACGACAAACGCAGCGTGTCACGCGCGGGCACATCGATGATGCCCGAGGTGGGCGCGTAGCCAATACGGCGCACGACCAGCAGATACTGTCCGGGTGGCACCTGCATCATGCGAAAGCGTCCATTCTCCCCAGTCACGACACGCGCGCCCGTACCAACCACGGATACGTCTGCCGCACCCAGGGGATTGAGCAGCGTATCGGTGACCAGTCCGTCGATCACCGCAAAGCGGTCGGCATCGCGCGTGGCTTCCCGAACCTGATCCTGACGCGCACGATCACGAATCGAAGTGCGCTGCTGCGCGGCGAGCGGAGAAGAGATGGCACCGATTTGCATGGCACCGACAAACACGGCGCTCGCCAGCATGAACTGGTGAGCGCCGGAGGATACTGCGGATAGAGGCGGGATACGCATATGCCGAAAGATACTCATTCAGGCGACCATAAGTGCCCCCGACCCTCTGTCGGGTCTACTTCTTGGCCAGGTCTCCGCAAGCCACGATGATACTCATGGCCGCCCCTGAATCGTGCACATTCACGTAGTAGGTGCTGGTATCGGCGAACACCGCGGGCACGGTCACCTTGGTCGTCCCATTGCCCTTGGCATCGATCACCATTGGCGTGTAGGCACGTCCACCGCCAAACACACCGCCGCTCTTGGCACAGCTGCCGATATGAATGTGCCAGGGACGAGTGGCTCCCGGCGTATCGCCGGCCAGACTTACGGAGACGTCGGTCCCCTTGCCATCTGCGGTTGGCGCAGCCGTAGCCGTACCTGTCACTTTTCGTCCCTCTTTCCCGCTCAGTGTAGCGGTCCACTGAACCAGACGTGGCGACGCTTCCAGGGAGACGGCCGTGAACAGTGCCAATGCGCTGGCAATCAACGCAGGTCGGACGGATGGACGGAGTGACATGGCGGGTTCCATCAGGAGGTAGGAGGTCGGCCCCCCGCTGCGCTACGAGCACGGCGGGCTTCCAGAACAAAGATACCAATCACTGCGATAAGAGCCAACGCGAGAATCGCGAGCATCACACGACCGCGGAGCGGACGCTCGAACACCAACAACGCAGCGCACAATAGTGGCACAGCGATGAGTGCCACACGCACGAGGTAACGATCAACGGCGCGCGGCACGATACGGGTACTGCGCGACGCCAACCCCAGGCGATGCTCCAGTGCAGCCGCCGCATCGAACAGGAAATCTTCACCAGCTTGCAACCACCCCAGCGACACGAGGTCAGCTCCGTTCGACAATGCGGTCGATGAGGAAGCTCGACTGCACCAGCGCTTCTGCGGTGAAGTCACCAAAGAATGCACGCACCTCGCCAAACAACCGCGCAAAACTTTCCTGATCACCAGCCGCGATCACCTGCCCCAGTTCATCCACGGCTGATGCAAACGCCGCCGTCACTTCACCAGTGCGCGGATTCCGCATCTCGATTGGGCCATAGAGTCCGGGGTCCTGCGCAAAGTGACGCGCCGCGACATACAGCTCGAGCAGATATGCCGGCGACGTAAATGGCATGGTCTCACTGAGCGGCACACCCATACGCGCAAGTGTGAGACCGAGCACCTGTGTCTGGAAGTGCGTCAGCACCTGCACGATGGCCATGGCCCGGTCATGCTGGTCCGCCGTGGTCTCCGTGACCACAAGTCCACGCGCCGTGAGTGTGTGCTCGACCCAATCGGCCCACGCATCACCGCGTGCGCGGCACAGCACGACGCGCTGGCCCTGCAGTGTGTGCACGCTGGGACCGAACATCGGGTGTGTGCCAACAACACTGCCCGTGGAGTGTTCCAGCATGGCGGCAACGGGAGCCGACTTGATACTGGTGACATCCATGAGCAGCGCATCGGCGCGCACGTGCGGCCCAACCTGCTGGATGACCTGTACGGTGTGCTCGATCGGTACACTAACCACCGTGACGTCAGCGGCCGCTGCCGCTTCGGCGGCACCAAGTGCAGTGTCCGTATCGACAATGAGCAACTGATGCCCGAGATCACCGAACAGTCGCGCAAACAGTCGACCAATCTTGCCGTGTCCACCAATCACTGCCACCGTGCGCGGTGACTCGGTGACGGGTACCTCGGCACGCAACGCGGCCTGATGGTCGCGGCTCGACCGCAGGAGCACGCGAAAGATCGATTCGATCTCACCAGCCGGCAGACCGAGTTCGAGTGCGCGCTCGTGACGATCGCGCAGCACATCGTTTTCACGCTGCGCATCACGAATGCGAATGCCGTGGGCACGCTTGTAGGCCGCTACTTCGGCCACCAGCGACATGCGACGCGCGAGGATCTGCAGCAGATCGCGATCGAGTGCGTCGATCATCGAGCGCAGTACGGAGAGCGAACGCGCTGGCGCTGCTCCAGACGTCACACCGCCTTCCATCACAGGGAGAGTCGTTCGGACATGCCCAAAATCTAACAGCCGGTCGATCGCCAATTGCGACCGACCGGCTGCAGGGTGTTACACGAGTGACGCGGTCAGGACGCCGAAACGGGCGACGGTGTCGGCCGCGGCGCATTGCGGCGTTCCGGAATGCCGGGTGCCACGAACTTGGGCAGCGGAAATTCACTCACGAGATCCACCTCTTCTTTGCTGCCGAGGTAGAGCGGCGTGCGCTGGTGCAACTCGGTGGGGTCGACATCGAGAATGCTGCCGTAGCCATCCGTGGCCGCACCACCGGCCTGTTCGGCAATGAACGCCAGCGGATTGGCTTCATACAGCAAGCGCAGCTTGCCACGCGGCGACTTCTCATTGGCCGGATAGCAGAACACACCACCGCCGAGCAGGTTGCGATGGAAGTCGGCCACGAGTGAACCCACGTACCGCACGTTGAGCGCCTTCTTCTGTCCGTCGAGTCCACGATAGCGACGCATCAGTGCCCGCGTGGGCTCCGGCCAATCCTGTTCGTACGCGTCGTTGACCGAGAGGTAGCGCGCCTTCTCGGGGATCCGGATGTTGGGGTGCGACAGCAGGAACTCACCGATCGACGGATCGAGTGTGAAGCCATGCGCGCCCTGGCCCGTGGTGTACACCATCATGGTGCTCGATCCATAGAGGATGTAACCGGCAGCCACCTGACGACGACCAGGCTGCAACAGATCCTCCATCTCGCCACGAGCGCCGCGTGTGATCTTCTTGAACACCGAGAAGATCGTGCCCACGGGCACATTTACATCAATGTTGGACGAACCATCGAGCGGATCAAACAGCAGTACGTACTTGCCGTTACGGAAGCCTTCGGGGATGTGAATTATGTCGGGCTCTTCTTCCGATGCCATGGCGCACAAACGGCCACCGTGGTCGAATGCTTTGACGACAATCTCGTTGGCAATGATGTCGAGCTTCTGCTGAACTTCTCCCTGCACATTCTCGCTGCTGGTTGCCCCGAGAATGTCGACGAGACCGGCACTGCGCACCTTGTTGGCGATCATCTTGCCGGCCAACGCCATGTCGTAGAGGATACCGGACAGCTCGCCGGTGGCCTCGGGGAACATGCGTTCCTGCTCGATAATGAAACGCTCGATGGTGACAACCGATGTCGCGGTGTGTTTGACCACGTTGGGACTCCCTGCGAGAGAAAAGCGGGTAGCTCGTAACACGGGGAAGGTGGCTTCCGCGCGACCACCGGGGCAAGCGTTACCGAGCCTTGACCGCGATTTCTTGAGGATGAAACACATGTAACAAGGTTTGTGGAACGATCCAACGCTCACCCCTGCTTTCGACCGACAGGGTCCTGCCATCCGACCGCACCACCACCACCCCTTCGAGATCGGTTCGCATCACCGGAATGGTCCGATCCAGAAACGCCTGCAGTGTTTCGGTGGCCGGGTGCCCGTAACGATTGCCGGTACCCAGCGAGACTACGGCCACACGTGGACGCACCGCGTCAAGAAAGGCCGGTGTGGAGCTCGTACGGCTGCCGTGATGCCCCACCTTGAGCACATCTGCTGCGAGCTCGTCCGGCGCATAGTGGTTGACCAACCATGACTCCTCGTCGTGCTCTGCATCACCGGTGAGCAGAAATCGATGCGCGCCGAACTCCGCGCGCAGTACCACCGATGTTTCATTGGCATCGTGTTGTGCCGCCGTCCACGCAGAATCGGGCGCGAGCACCGTGAAGCGCACACCGTCCAGCTCCATGTGTTGTCCTGGACGCACGCGCTCCCATCTTACACCACGTGTGGCGACACGACGCAGTGCATCCCGATAACCCGGACTCGTGCCAACAAACGCCGACTCCCACCAGCGTAGGGGACGCAGGGCATCGACGACGCTGGCTGCGCCGCCCGCGTGATCATCATGTGCGTGCGACAACACAAACAACGCAACATCACCGCCATAACGTTTGATATGCGGCACGACGGTGCGACGCCCGGCATCACCACCCTGCCACCGCGGACCAGCGTCGACAATGACCCATCGACCTCTCGGCGTTCGCAACGCGACGGCATCACCCTGCCCGACATCCAGCACATGCATTTCCAAGTGTCCATTACGCAGTAGCCAAGCGGGCCCCATACCTCGCAGAGCGTCAGTCCACACGGTGAGACAGGCAACTACGGCTGCTGTGAATATCCAGGAACGACTGCGTCGGGATGCGGAGGCACGTACCAGCAAGACGCACACCAGGCCCATACCACATGCGGTTGCCAGCGTTGGCGCTACGGGCCATACAGCGCCCGGCACTCGAGCCGACACATCCGCCACCACATCGAGCATGGCCATGAGCGGTTGGGTGGCGTCAGGGAGCCAACCGGCAATCGCTGATCCGCTCGCATCTGCGACGGACCAGAGCATTGCCCAAGCGAGCGCCACAAACAACGCCGGTTGTAACACGCCAACAATGGGAGCCGCAGCCAGGTTGGAAATTGGTGCAATGACGCTGATGCGTCCGAAGGTCCACGCAATGAGCGGTGCCGTAATCACCGTTGCCACAACACCGGTCAGAATCTCTGTCAGCAGCCAACCGCGCCAACCTCCCCATCGCGCCGCCTGTTGTGACCAATCGCGCCATCCATGCTGACGCCCACCGTGTCGTGCCCAGTGCCGCCATTGTCGTCGCGCAGCACGTGCTGCCACGAGAGCAGCCATACCACCCACACTCAGCTGATAGCCCAGATCGTGTACCACCAGTGGATCGATAGTTGGTACCGTGGCTCCAAGAGCCAGTGCCGTCCACTCGTGCACAGGACGCTGCCAACGTGCCGCCAGGGTCACGACGGCCAACATCACCGCACTGCGTACCGCCGGTGCCGGTGCACCGATCAACAGCACATATAGGGTCACCAGCGCAAGCGAGATGGGCTCGAGTTTCGATTTGGGTACACGCGCCATACCACCCAATGTCAGTAGTGCCGACGCAATGATGGCGACGTGCATGCCGGAGACAGACAGCATGTGCACCAGACCAGCGTCGGCGTAGCGCTCTCGCAGTGCGTGATCGAGGCCATCCTGGTCGGCAATGAGCAGCGCCCGTACGAGCGGAGCGCGCGAACGAAACCGTTCGTCGATCACGGTGCCGAGATGTCCGCGCCAGGCGCGCAGCCGATCGACTGTTGTGCTCGCGGTGATGATGCTGTCGCTCAACGTGGCGCGCTGCTCGACGCGAATACCACGCGCAGTCGATGTCACGAGACCGGGTGTCTGAACAAGTGAACCCGGAGTCGGCGGTGTTCCAAACCACCGGACCGTAGCGTGTACACGGCATCGTGAACGCGATTCCGATTCCCGCACCTCACCGCGTACCAGCGCCCCGCGACTTCCGGCGCCCGCGGTCACATCATCCACCAATAGCCACGGCAATTGACCACGTTGTGCGTTCGCAACCACGAGAGCGCGACACGACGTTTGCTCTTGGCGCGCGGCGGAACTCACCAGCCAACCGCCAATCGCGAACACAGGAGCAATCCAGACACCGGATGGCATGTGTCGCGCGCGAATGCGCGGTGTCCCAACGCGCGGCGCACGAGCGCCCGGCACAAGAACGCGCCATGCAAACACCAGCCATGCAGCGAGCAATACCACAGCCATCGTCATTCGCGCCGATGGCGCAATCGCGTCCGCCGAACGACCGGATTCGAAGACTTCGGGCTTCTGCATACCGCCAACGGCGAGTCCGAGAAGCCACCACGAAACGACATGCACCAGAAGCGGCATCGTACAGCATGCCACGGCTGGTGCATCAACGTTGCATCAATTGTGCGAGGTGCTCATCGAATCAACGCGCCCTCGTACAGCACTTCACCGCAAGCTACGCCATCGGCAACGGCTTGCGTTCGACACGCCCCGATGCCGCCGTCTGCGGCGTCCCCGTAAATGTCGCGCCAGTCGTGCCAGTGAGCTGCACGGTGAGGTAGTCACCGATGCGCGCGGCATCGGCCGGTACCATCACCGTCTTGAAGTCGCGCGAACGTCCCTGCAGCAATTCGCCGTCACGCGCCACCTTTTCGATCAACAGCTCGAGCGTATCCCCGAGACGGGACAGATTGTTCTCGCGCGAGATGCCGCGCACCGTGGACACCAACCGGTCGAATCGCTTCGACACAACATCGTCCGGGATGGTCCACTCGACCGGCATGCGCGTGGCAGGTGTGCCTTCACGCATGGAGAACTTGAACATGAAGGCGTCGTCGAAGCGGATCTCCTGACACAAGGTGATCGTGTCTTCGAACTCCTCATCCGTCTCACCCGGGAAACCAACAATGATGTCGGTCGTGAGGGAAATACCGGGAATCGCTGCACGCAGTCTGGCCACGCAGTCGAGGTAGTCCTCACGAGAATAGCGACGCAGCATGCGCTTGAGCATGCTCGTGCTGCCGCTCTGCATCGGCAGGTGTACGTGCTCGCAGACCGTTGGCGTGGTGGCCATGGCCTCGATCACACGATCACTGAAGTCGTTGGGGTGCGGGCTGGTGTACCGCACACGGCGAATACCATCCACGCTGCCGACGGCCCGCAGCAGATCGGCAAAATCATGAGTGCCGTCGCTGTACGAATTCACCGTCTGACCAAGCAGCACGACTTCGCTGAGCCCCTGCTCCACCACCTGCTCCACCTCGCGCACCACATCGGCCAGCTTTCGGCTGCGTTCCGGGCCACGAGTGTATGGCACGATGCAGTAGGTGCAGCGGTAGTCGCAGCCACGCTGCACGGGAATCCACGCCTTCACACCTTCGAACCGACGAGCGACCACGTCTTCGTAGTGCTCCTCAATATCGAAGTCGGTGGCCGTGAACTTTTCACCCTTGCGTGCACCGTCCAGCAGCGCCGGCAACGCGCGGTAGCCATCAGGTCCCACTACCAGCGATACATGGCGGGCCTGCTCCAGCACGCGGGGTCCGAGACGCTGCGCCATGCAGCCCGTGACACCAACAATGGTGTCGGGCTTCATGAATCGCTTCAGTTCACCCAGACGACCAATGACACGCGTCTCCGCGTTCTCGCGAATGGCACACGTGTTCACGAGAATCACATCGGCGCCATCCGGTGCGTCGACCGGTGCATAGCCGTGCGCCGCCAACTTGCCGTACATGAGCTCCGAGTCTGCCACGTTCATCTGGCAGCCATAAGTCTCGATGTAGACCGTGGGCTTGGGCGCCGCGGTTTGCGTTTCGGAGTCGTGCGACTCGATGGACACAGTGCTCATGGGACTCTCTGGACTCTCTGGACTCTCTGCCAACTCAGGGGCGGATCTGGATGCCAAACCCGAACAACCAGGCCGACTCCTTGATGGTACTGCCACTCGCCGAGCGCGTCGCACGCTGCAACGACAGGTCGAGCGAGGCCGCTTCACGCGCCACGGGCAGACCGATGCCAGTCGAAATGCGCGTTTCCTTCACTTGATTGCCGCTGGCCGTTGCGAATGGCAGCTCGTTGCGGGAGAGGCCTGCGCGCACCATGACCGGCAGTCCACGCAACTTGGGGCCGGCCACTTCGGCGCCGGCAAACACATTGCGCGTATCGAATGCCGCCACACGCGATGATCCCATCGTGGCCATATCCGACCAGGTCGTTTGCTCCATTCCCAGAGCAAAGGTCGACCCTGCGATGCCGTCGTAGCGCAGGGCCGCTCCGAAACGATCCGGCACTTCACCCGTCGCGCGCGTGGTGTCGCGGATACGCGCGTCAAAGCTGTTGCCGAGTCGGTAGGACGCGTGCGCGGACAGACCCTTGAACACCCGCACTTCACCACCAACGGAAAGGGCGGTACCAAAGTAGGTCGCGCGCGACGTGTCACTCACACTGCCATACTGCAGCGTATCGGCAAACGTGCGTTCACGCGCACCGACATGTTCACCGGTCATTACGTGTCCGGCCACACCGAGTCGAATACGATCGCCGTACGCCCAGCCAACCGCTGCGCGCAGATCGCCAATAGCGCCACGCATATCGAGCTTGTCGCGCGTGGCCACAGGCACGCCGTCGAGTGTGGCCGAACCTGTCGTGATAGTGGTGAAAGATCGATCGAGCAAACTGCTTGCCGCGAGCGATACGGCGAGCCCACGACCAGCTGGAACCGCCACAGTCAGCAGCGGAATGCGCTGCACGGTGGTGCGCTCGTTACGTCCATCGAAAGTCAGTGTGCGATACTCGGGCTGGGTCTGGGCGCTCAGCACCGTGCGCGTCAGTCCACCGATCGACGCCGGATTGATCGGAGAAATGGCGTCGAACTCACCGAATGCACCACCAGTGCCGGAAACGCGGACACTCTGTCCGCCCACTGGATAACCGAATCCAAGACCGCTCAGCGTGCCTTGCGCCCCAAGTGTGGACACACTGCTGCTCAGCGACACAAGGCCGGCGGCGGCACACACCATCGCACCGCGTACCTGCTTCATCATGTTAAGAGTGCGCATCATGGGAGACGTCATGGCAGAACGAACTCCGCCCGCGGGAGGTAGGTAATGCGCAGACGTGGACGCAGTGGCGCAGCAGCCTTGCTGTTGAAGAAACGCAGCTCAGCCGGCTGGGCGCCTTCAAATCCGATGCGGAAGGCAATAGCGCGCGGTACGTTGGTTGGCAGTGTGCGCCAAGTGCGCGCCATGGCAAGCACGTTGATCACACGCAGACCGCTGTCAGCTGGCACGAGAACCGCCGAGTCCACGGAAGCAAACGCTCCCTCCGCTGCCATATCGAGCGCGCGACGCAAATCGGTAATCGCATCGGTGGTGGTTGGCACCAATGGAATCAGGCCGACTGTATCCAGCGTATTGCCAAACCGTGAGCGCTTTTGCGTGAGCAACAACTCGGCGCGCACAATTGTGCTTGAATCGGTGATACGAAGTGGCACGTTGAAGCGCAGATACGAACGGAATGCAGGATATCCGCCCACCACCAGGGTGTTGGGCTCGAGCCCCGGTGACCCGACTTCGGTGATCGCGTACACCTGATATGCGAGCAGCACGTCGGTGGTCGCGCCACTGATCGTGGTGCTCGTGATGACGGAGATCGGGCGATACGTGGTATCGGTGCGCGGATCGTAGCGCAGCGACGGCGCACCGGCGCCGAGGTTGAACGCGCGCAAACGCAGTTGACCGGCTCCGCTACTGATCTGCACACCGACACGCATGCGCGCACGATCAAGCAACTTCCGCTCCATCACCGTGCGGCTGATCGGAATGCGAATCGAGTCGCCGGTCGCGGATGGGGTCAGCGTCAACGAGCCGATGCGTCGATCCGGCCGGAACAATGAACGCACCACCGATGCCACCGAATCGCTCGCCGTGGTATCCACGTCGAACAATTCGAGTGTCACTGGCGACGTGCCGCGGCGGCCCGTGGTGTCGAGCGGCAGTACCAGATACACCGAGTCCACCGTGGTGATGGAATCCAGTGTGCCTGTACCATTCGGCAAATAGGACGTGGTCAACTGATCGAAACGCATGACCGCACGCGTGACCAGCGTATCCGGTCGATTGGCCAGCAGCAGCGCCGAGGACAAGCCGAGCGTCGGATACCCCGACAACGATGTATCGAGCACCACGGCGTCGAACAGCGTATCGCGGAATGGCTGCTCCTGCTCGGGGCACAGCGTCGGACAAGCAAGTCCGCCGTCGAGATTCTCCGTACAGGAGGTCGCAGCGACCGACAGCAGGACGGCCGCACATGCGACCAATGGGGCGCGCCACCGTGCCCAGGACGAACGGGACTGCTCAGACATTCTCGAGCGATGCAGGCGTGAATGGTGCCGGCAACAACTCGGCCAGCGACCAACGAGCCGTGCGCCCATCGGGCGCGACAGCGAAGACTTCCAACGCCGGGGCGAATTCCACCAGCGCCTGACGACAGATACCACAGGGCGGCGTAGGATCCGCCGCTTCCGATGTAATCACGACGCGCGCGAATGATCGCGCGCCCGATGCAACAGCCAACCCCAACGCGACCCGCTCAGCACAGGTACCAGCTGGGTACGACGCATTCTCCACGTTGCATCCGGCAAACACCCGGCCATCAGGCGTCTCCAGCGCCGCACCAACGGGAAAGTGTGAGTACGGCGCATAGGCATTGGCGCGCGCTGCATCAGCAGCAGCCCGCAAATGCGATGGTGCTTCTACCGGCACGTGAGCTGTCACTGGCACCGTCACCGGTGCCGTCACCTGCCCAGCGTATGGACGCGGTGTACCGGTCACGACGCCACCAACAGTTCCGGAAGAAACGACACACCACGACCACGCCACGACTGGCCGAACCATTCGGCAATTGTGGCACCGACGTCGGAGAACGTGTCCCGCGCACCCAACGAACCACCACGCACGCGCGCGCCGACCACCACCAACGGCACACGCTCACGCGCATGATCGGTGGAAGCCGTCGTCGGATCGTTTCCGTGGTCGGCCGTGATGAACAACAGGTCGTCCTCCCGAAGGGCAGAAAGCAGCGAGGGGAGCGCCCGATCAAACGCCTCGAGCGCCCCCTGGAAACCGCGGACATCATTCCGATGCCCGAAGAGCTGATCGAAATCTACCAGATTCGCGAAGCAGAACCCACGTGGCGCCGTCTCCAGCCAGTGGCGGATTGCCTCGATGCCCTCGGCGTTATTAGCCGTGTGCTGCGAGGTGATGCCACGTCCTGCAAAGAGATCGTCGACTTTGCCCACGCCAGCCCGCGGCACACCCGCCTGCTCGAGCACATCCAGCAGTGTGAGGCCCGGCGGCAGAATGGAATAGTCGCGACGATTGGCCGTGCGCGTCCACGCACCCGCGTCGCCCACAAACGGGCGCGCAATGACACGAGACACATCATGTGGTGCCACCAGTTGCTCACGCGCGATTTCGCAGGCGCGATACAGCTCTTCGAGCGGAATCCACTCCTCGTGCGCGGCAATCTGGAACACCGAATCGGCGCTCGTATACACGATCCAGGCGCCGGTACGACGCTGTTCCTCGGCGAAATCCGCAATGACCGCCGTGCCACTTGCCACCGAATTGGCGATCACGGACCGTCCGGTCGCACGCGAAAACGCGTCGATGACCTCGGGCGGAAATCCATGCGGATACGTGGGGAACGCGCGCTCGAGATGCAGCCCCGCCAGCTCCCAGTGACCGGTAGTGGAATCCTTACCCGCCGACTGCGGAAGCAGCACACCGTAGGCGCCAACCGGATGCGGCGCCAATCCCACGCCCTCGATGGACGTGGCGTTGCCCAATCCCAATCGCTGCAGCGTGGGCAGGTCGAGACCGCCCACTGCACGCGCGACATTGCCGATAGTATCGCTGCCCGTATCACCATACGCGTCGGTATCCGGCGCAGCACCGCATCCGACCCCATCAAGGATCAGCAGCAGCGCGCGACGAGAACCAACGTCTGTGTCGATTGTTCGGGACACCGAATCAGCAGCAACCATCGAATGAAAGGACGGGGAAACTCAAGTGATGGCAGGACGTCGCAGCATGGGCACACGCATGGTGAGACCCACCAGCAGCTCGTACGGAGACACGCCACCACGGTCGGCCACCCACTCCGTAGTGAGCACATCCGAACCGTCAGCACCGATCACCGTTGCAACATCCCCCACCGCGCACGGCAGGTGAGACACATCCACCATGGTCATGTCCATGGTGACGCGTCCAACCACGGGGCATCGCACTCCGTGGATAAGTACCACACCGGCATTGGAAAGATGCCGTCGATATCCATCGGCATAGCCAATGGCCAGTGTGGCCACCCGGCAAAGCCCGGACGCGCGCCATGTAGCCCCGTAAGATACCGATTCTCCGGCCTCTACGTGACGGATATCGACAATTCGGGCCCGCAAATGGGCCACCTGGCGGAGCCCCAGCGCCTCCGCGAACATGCCGGCGTAGAGCGCGATGCCCGGCCGAGCCAGTTGACCAGGTGAGCCCGCCTCCCGGCTGGCGATGGCGCCGCTGTTGTCGCGGTGCTCGATGACCCCGGCCGGTAGCACGTCGGCCAGCTGGGACAATGCCGCCTGGAACCGGCCGTCCTGGTCGTCCATGGACGCCACGGACTCGTCGGCCGAGTGAAAGTGTGTGAACACCCCCTCCGGGGGATGCGCCGCGACCGCGTCGCGAAGACTGGCAACGTCGGTCCAGCGCACACCGGCCCTGGCCATGCCGGTGTCGATCGCCAGGTGCCAGCCTGGGCCGCCCATGGTGGACCAGAAGGCAATGTCCTCGGCACGATGCAGAGCCGGCCGCACGCCAACGGACGCCGCCCGGGCCAACTCTTCAGGGCGAAGCGGCGTGCTGCAGAGGATGCGACCCTCACAACCCGCATCGCGCAGCTGGGCGGCCTCGTCCAAGGTGGCCACACCTACGCCCCAGGGAGACTGATCTGCCGCTTGCGGCTGATCCCGAAACGCCACGCCCAACGTCCGGCAGGTAGCCACTGCACCCAGGCCATAGGCGTTTGCCTTAACCATGGGCAGCAACGGCACACGCGCCCGCGCATGCAGCGCGGCGGCATTGTATCGCAAAGCCTCCTCATCAACCTCGAGCCAGGCGCGATCGCGCGCGGTGCTCGGGTCCGGATCGGCCGTGGTGCCCGGGTATATTGGCGGTGTAGCCATGCGGCAATCCTAAGGGGTTGAGACGCACATTTCATCGGCACCATCGCTTCCGTCTTCATGGCCCCGAATTCCGAGCAGCCCCAATCGGCTCCCGCCCCGCGCACCCTCGATGAGGCGCTGGCCCTCATGAAGGACCTGCGGGCGCGCTGTGATTGGGACCGCGTGCAGACCCATCAGTCGCTCCGCCCCTATCTCATCGAAGAAGCCCACGAAGTCGATGACGCCATCGCCGGAGGTGACGATGCCACGCTGCGCGACGAGCTCGGCGACCTGTTTCTTCAGGTGCTGTTCCACTCGGTGGTAGCCGAGGAACGTGGGGCGTTCAGCATGCAGGACGTGGCTGGTGCGCTCGTGTCCAAGATGCATGCGCGTCATCCGCACCTGTACGGCGACGGGATTAAGCGGCCATGGGAAAGCATGAAGGTGGCCAAGGCGGCACGCTCCACACTCGAGGAGGGACTGCCGGCGGGTCTGCCCTCACTGCATCGCGCGCATCGTCTGCAGGATCGTGCGGCCGGTGTGGGCTTCGACTGGGACAACGCTCTCGGTCCGCTGGCCAAGGTGCGCGAAGAAGTCGAGGAAGTTTCGCGCTTGATTGATCCCGCCACCGGCGCCGTTACCGATGGCGACGCACTCGAAGCCGAACTGGGTGACCTGCTCTTTGCCGTAGTGAATCTCTGCCGCAAGACGGGTGTGCACGGCGCGCTGGCCCTTGATCGGACCAACGCGAAGTTCGTGCGACGTTATGCGGCCATGGAGCGACTGGCAGTCGCCGACGGCAAACAGCTCACCGCATTGTCACTCGAAGAACAGGACACGTACTGGGATGCGGTGAAGGCCGAAGAGCGGGCGTGAAGCCGCTTACGGCGCCAAACGCCCCATCATGCGCGGGAACGGAATCACTTCGCGGATATGTTCGATGCCGCAAATCCACGCGATGGTGCGCTCGAGTCCGAGACCAAAGCCCGAGTGCGTGAAGGTGCCGTACTTGCGAAGGTCGAGGTACCAGCCATACGCCTCAACCGGCAGCCCTTCATGCACGAGACGTGCGAGAATCTTGTCGTAGTCGTCTTCGCGCTGTGAACCACCAATGATTTCGCCGCGGCCTTCCGGTGCGAGAAGATCGGCGCAACGCACCGTGCGCGGATCGGCCGGATTCTCCTTCATGTAGAAAGCCTTGGCTTCCTTGGGGTAGTTCACCACGAATACCGGACGCTGATATTCGTCCACGATCAGGGCTTCGTCTGGTGCGCCCAGGTCATCGCCCCACGTGATCTCGCTGCCCTTGGACTGCGCGAGCTTGACCGCATCGCCATAGTCGAGACGCATGAACGGCTGCGACACACAATCGAGCTTGTTCGTGTCGCGCTCCAGCACCTTGAGCTCTTCCTGACGACGCTCGAGCACACGCTCCACGAGGTAGCGCACAAACGCTTCCTGCAGATCCATGTTGTCGTCCTGATCGTACCACGCCATTTCCGGTTCGATCATCCAGAACTCGGTGAGATGGCGACGGGTCTTGCTCTTTTCGGCGCGGAACGTGGGGCCAAACGTGTAGATGCGGCCGAGTGCAGCGGCGAGTGCTTCACCGTACAGCTGACCGGTCTGTGCGAGATACGCCGTGCCTTCGTCGAAGTAGTCGGTGCTGAACAAACCGGCGCGCTCGCCAATGGCGGCCGTGAGAATCGGTGTATCGCAGCGTACGAAATCGCGCGAATAGAAGAAATCGTGCACCGCCTGCTCGAGTTCATGCCGCACGCGCATGATGGCCACCTGACGCTGACTGCGCAGCCAGAACGTGCGATTGTCGAGCAGGAAGTCGATGCCGTGTTCCTTCGGCTGAATCGGATAGTCGAGCGGGCTCGAACCGATCAACTGGAGTGACGCGACGCCCATTTCAAAACCACCAGGTGCACGCGCATCGGCGCGCACACTGCCCGTCAGCGCCACGCTGCTTTCCTGCGTGAGCTGTCCAAATGCTTCCCAATCCGCTTCACTGACCTCGGCCTTCACCACGACAGCCTGCATGATGCCGGAGCCGTCGCGCATCACGGCAAATCCAAGCTTGCCCTTTGAGCGCAGGTGTGTGACCCACGCGCGCACGGTTACGGTGGCGCCTTCGTGGTTCTTGAGATCGGCAATACGGACGGTGGACTGATTCACGAGACCGGCGGGCTGGAATACAGGGGCGCATGCCGGAGACGCCGGACGAACCGGCAGCCCCCGATGCAGGAGTCCTGAATAATGCACCATCCACCCCATCGCCGGGACTGTTTGGTCACCGGTGGCCGTCATCCACAGACGGCCGTCCAGACGAGCCTCTAGACGCGCGTCCGCACCATGGCCCGCACTCGATTGATCAGCGCATCCGGCGTGAAGGGCTTGGCGATGTACCCGTGCTGTGTGTCATCAGGCAGCGGGTCGCCTTCCTGATAGCCCGACATGAAGAGCACCGGAATATCGAGGCGACGCGCGACAATGGCCTCCGCCAACTCACGACCACCCAGGCGCGGCATCACGACATCCGTGAGCACCAGGTCCGGTGCCTCGATGGCCTGCTCCAGTTGATCGAGCGCATCTTGTCCATCGTATGCGACTTCGACCCGGTAACCCTGACGCTTGAGGATCTCCCCAACCAGCCGCCGAAGTCCGGCCTCGTCTTCAACAACCAGCACCAACTCACCATTGGCCACGCTGGGTGGCTGCGGTGCCGATGGTGATTGCAATGGACATGTATCGAGACGCGGCAATGCCACGCTCACTGTCGTTCCCCGCCCCGGTGCGCTTTCCACGAACAACTGCCCTCCGGCTTGCGTGACAATGCCGTATACCGTGCTGAGCCCCAATCCCGTGCCATCGCCCAGACGCTTCGTTGTGAAGAAGGGCTCGAACATGCGAGCCACGACCTCGGGACTCATTCCCACGCCATCATCTTCGACTTCGATGATGGCCCATTCCCCTGCAGGCAATCCGGCAAATGGCGCCACACCGACTGCGGAGAGATCGAGGGTGCGTGTACGCACCTGAATGCGTCCGCCATTCGACAGTGCATCACGGGCGTTGACCACTAGATTCACGATCACCTGCGCGAGCTGTCCACCGTCCGCGTGCACCGGCAGCTGTCCCTGCGACACGTCGGTCGAGAACATCACCGTTTCACCGATCAGACGACGCAACATGCGATCGATATCGCGCACCGATACATTCACATCGAGACGCGCCGGCGTGCTCTTCTGCCGACGCGAGAACGAGAGCAACTGCGCCGTCAGCAGTGACGCACGATCGGACGCCTTCATGATCTCCGAAAGATCCGTACGCAGCTCCCGCAACTGACGTGCATCGTCGGAACCATCGGCGCGCCGCTGCATATCGGCTGCCTGCTGCTCCGCGAGTTGGGCAAACCCCACAATGGCTGTGAGCAAGTTGTTGAAGTCGTGGGCCACGCCACCTGCCAGTGTGCCCACGGCCTCCATTTTCTGCGAATGCAGCAATTGCTCTTCGAGGTCGCGACGTTCGGCCGCTTCACGACGGAGATCATCGTTGGCCTGCGCCAGAGCACCCGTGCGATCGGCGACCGCTTGCCGCAAGCGTTCCTGTCGACCTGCCACGCCGTAGGCCAGCGCCGTGAGCAGTACGATGATGAGCGCCGATGCCAAACGTGTCGGACGCAAATCGTCGAATACGGCACTCGACCAACCAAGCGCCGGAGCCACCAGCAACATCCATTGCCCATCACCCACCGAGACAGGGAATCGCAGTGGCTCGGTCGGCACGTGTTCAAACGGCGCCACCGGCCTGCCTTGCCGATCCAGCAAGGCGATCTGCAGTGAGCTCGGCAGACGACCGAAATCCGCTTCCATGAGCAGCTCGCCCACATTGAGCACCAGCGCGACCTGGTCGGGGAATGATTCCGCCTTGGCCGTCACACGCATGCGAAGCACAATGCCATTGCCGCCCTGCAACAATTGGAACGGTCCTGCCATGGCCATGGAGTCGGTACGCGAGGCGCGCTCCACACCATCACGCACTTCCGGATCGGGATGACGACTCAGATCATAACCGATCAAAGCCGCCGCATCGGCCTCGGGATTGGTGGCCACGATGCGACTGTGCTGCACGAGCTGTACGGCGCGCACTTCCGGCGCTGCCACACGAAGACCGTCGGCAAAGGTCGGGAACTTGCGCGCCAGCTCATCGGCCGACGGCTGCAGACTCACAAAGGAGCGCAGCGCTTCGAGACGCACCACGCGTCGCTGAAAGATGCCCTCGAGCAGCGATGTGTATGGCGCGACAAACGCCTGCACACGTGTACGCTCACGCTCGACCAGCAATCCGGCATACCACCGGTCGAACGCCGTCGCCGCTGCCAGTCCGAGGACGACAGTGAGCAGAACGGCTCGAATGCTTCGAGTGAATTGTGAGGGGCGGTCAACCACGGGAAAACTCTGACAGGACACGCGGGCGCTACTGCAAACCAGCGCCTTCGCTGGAATCCTCGGGAACCCTTCTCAACATGACCACTGGGGGCATCCAATGGTCACCTTCTGCGACCTATTTCGTCTCGCTACCCGACGCGGAACAGGTCCAGTGCCCGAGCGTAGCCCACGGTCAGCACATGTCGGATCCCGTCGTGCTCCTTTGCCTCGAGCAGTGGGTCACGCCGCAGCATATCGTCGGCCAGCCGTCTGGCCGTGTCATTGAGGGCTTCATCACGCAACAGGTCGGCCACCTTGAACGCGGGCAGGCCGTGCTGGCGGGCGCCAAAGAGGTCGCCCATTCCACGAAGCTGCAGGTCGGCGCGGGCGATTTCGAACCCATCCTCGGTTGCCGCAAACATGCCGAGACGCTCGCCGGCCTCGACTCCCACGTCACCAAGGAGGATGCAATAGCTCTGCTCTCCCCCACGGCCCACGCGCCCGCGCAGCTGGTGCAACTGCGACAGGCCGAATCGCTCGGGATGTTCGATGATCATGACAGTGGCATTGCCCACATCGATGCCCACTTCAATGACCGTCGTCGCCACGAGCACATCGATCTCGCCATCGCGAAATTGGCGCATGATGTGGTCCCGTTCATCCGATGGCAGCTTGCCATGCAGCAGCGCCACACGCCGCGTGGCAAATGGCCCAGCCACCAACTGCTCGTACATCACGGTAGCAGCCTTGAGATCGATCTTTTCGCTCGTCTCGATGAGTGGATACACCACGTACACCTGACGTCCGGCATCCAACTGCGACAAGGCAAACTCAAAAACCTTGGCGCGTGCGGATTCTGGCCGCACTCCGGTGGCGATGGGCTGACGGCCGGGCGGTCGTTCATCGAGCACGCTCACATCGAGATCGCCATACAGCGTGAGCGCCAGTGAACGCGGAATGGGTGTGGCACTCATGAGGAGCACGTCGACCGTCTGCCCCTTGCTCCCGAGCGCGGCGCGTTGCTCCACGCCGAATCGATGCTGCTCATCGATGATGACGAGCCCCAGATCGGCGAACTTCACACCGTCCTGCAGCAGTGCATGGGTGCCAATGGCCAGCACCGGCTCTGTGCTTTCCAATCGGGTGAGAGCCGCTCGACGATCCTTCGCTCCGAGGCGGCCTGTAAGCAACACCGGCGTGATACCGAGCGGCGCAAGCAATGCGCCAATGCTCCGCGCGTGTTGCTCGGCCAGCAGTTCCGTAGGGGCCATCAGCGCCACCTGCGCCCCATTCTCCATGGCCAGCAGCGCACTGAAGACTGCCACAATGGTCTTGCCCGCGCCGACATCGCCCTGAAGTAATCGGTGCATACGACGCGGACTCGACATGTCCTGCACGATTTCCCGAATCGCGCGCACCTGCGCATGCGTCAGCGTGTACGGCAAGTGCGCACGCAACTGACTGGTGAGTTGCTTGCGATTCACGAAGGCGCGGCCACCACGCGCTTCGCGCGCAATCTGATTGGCACGACGCTGCAGCAACTGCACACACAGCAGTTCCTCGAAGGCCAGTCGTGCACGACCGCGCGCTGCCTCAGCCACCGACGTGGGGCGATGCACCATGCGCAGCGCATCGGGCAACGCGGGCACATCCGCCGCCTCGAGCAGTTCACGCGACAGGGGCTCTTGCACCAACGGCAGCAACAGATCGAGATGCTGCTCCACCAATCCGCGGAGCAACCGTACCGACAATCCTTCGGTGCTCGGATACACCGCCAGCACCCTGCCCTCGGCCGTCCCTTCTTCTTCCGGACCAAGGTTCACGAACTCGCGCGGCTGGAGCTGACGACCGTGGAAGAATCGCACGGTGCCGGTGCACAACAACCAGTCGCCCTGATTGATGGTCCGATCCAGGAAGGGCTGACCCGGCCAGGCCACCTCGATCATGCCGGTGCTGTCCTGCACCACGGCTTGAAACACCCGCAGTCCCTTCCGCGTGGGCAGCACACCCTTGGCAATCACGCGACCCAGCACGGTGATATCCGCGCCGACAGACGACTGCACGATTGGCGTGATCGTGCTCGCATCTTCATAGCGATGCGGAATGTGCCGCAGCAGATCACCGGCGACGGTGATACCGAGTCGTGCGAGATGAGTGGCGCGTGCCGGTCCTACCCCCTTGAGGTAGGTGACCGGCGTATCGAGCGCGAGACGTGGCGCAGACCGTGACGACGAACGCGAAGCCGAGCGTCGCTTCCGCTCCTCCGCGTCCGAGTCGCCGCGCCAGGTCACAAACGGAACCTCACCCGATCAGGCCTCTACGAGACCCACGAGCTCCCGCGCATACTCGCCCGCGTCGAATGGCGCGAGATCGCCGACCTGTTCACCAACACCCACGAACTTGATGGGCACATCGAGGGCTTCGTGCACCGCGACCACGATACCTCCCTTGGCCGTACCATCGAGCTTGGTGACAACGACACCGGTGACGGGTACCGCCGCCGAAAACGTGCGCGCCTGCGACAACGCGTTCTGACCAATCGTTCCGTCGAGGACGAGCAGCACTTCGTGCGGAGCATCGGGAAGACGCTTCTTGATCACCCGATGAATCTTGCGCAGCTCTGTCATCAGGTCGTCACTCGTATGCAAACGACCGGCCGTATCGACGATCACGATATCAACCCCGCGCGTGACACCCGCCTCAACCGCATCAAATGCCACCGACGCAGGATCGGATCCTGGCGCACCGCCAACAAAGTCCACCTTGGCACGCTCGGCCCATACGCGCAGCTGATCAATGGCGCCAGCGCGGAAGGTGTCGGCCGCGCCGAGCAGCACACGTTTGCCTTCACGTTGCAGCTGGGCCGACAACTTGCCGATGAATGTGGTCTTGCCGGCACCGTTCACTCCGATGACTAGCAGTACCGTGGGGCCGGTCGCAGCAAAGGTCAGTGACGGATCGGCGTTGCCGCTGTTCAGAGCAGATTCAACTCCATCAGCAAGCGCCTGACGGAACTCCGCCTCGGTCTTCACTTCACCGCGCTTGTGGAGTCGCTCCACTTCGGCCACCAACGCCAGCGACGTCGGCACACCAAAGTCACTCTCGATGAGCAGCGTTTCCAGTGCCTCGAGTGAGCCTTCGTCGACGCCCTTGAACAGCACCGAGATATCGGTGCGCACCACGTCCTTGAAGCGCTGCCATAGCGAACGCTTCGGGACATCATCCTTCGAACGAAACAGTCGTGCCATGAGATCATGCGCTCCCGAAGAAGCGCCTATGTGTCAAAGAAGTTTTCTATCGCTGCGAGATGCTATCGCTGACCGCTGGCGCGACGCACCAGCCACTCGGCGCACAGCAACAGCAGCGCCGCCACGAACGGCCAACCCTTGTCGGCCAGTCGCGGCGCGTCAGATCCAGCAGCACCACGCGCCAGCGGCCCCGACGCGATAGTCGGTGCACGAGGAACCCATTCACGCGACGCGTTGACCACCAGTACACTGCGCCCGCCGTTTGCTTCCACGTCGTACACACCAACCGGCAACGCCGGTGACACCGTTTCAAAGCGCTCGCCGGAGAACCGCAGTGTGAGCGAGTCACCGGCTCCACTTGCAGCACCGCCTGCCTCAGCGTTCGTGTTCGCATTCGCGGACGACGTACGGCGACGCAATGCCACCTGAACCACCGTATCCGTGCCGCCGCGCCGCCACAAAATGGGTTCGCCGGCCCGGACCATACCTGCTACTGGACGCGCGGCTCGCACATCGCCACGACCAGCGGACAACCAGTCGAATATAGCGCCCCAGAGAGCACCAAACGCTTCGCGGCTCCGTCCTGCTCGCAAAGCCCAGCCCGCCCAACCGGATCCCGACACCAGCACGGTGCGCTGCCCATCGCTCTCGCGCACGGCAACCGCTGCTGCCGCGTCGCCACGCTTGCCCAACTGTGCGGTCAGCACAGGCGTGCCGATGCGTATCGGCGAAGCCAGTGTGATTGGCGGCAGTGAATCAAATGGCAGTCCGGCGAGTGCCGCCTGCAATGGAGAGGCGGGCACACCGGCCACATACCACTCCGGCGTGCGGGTGATTTCCCCGGCACGTGCGGTTGCCGTTGGTGGCGCCGGCACCCACAGCGCTCGCGCCAGTGCACCCTTCGCCGCTGGCGCGGCAGATGGACGCCACGCCGTGTCACCATGCACGATGAGCATACCGGCCGACGCAGCGCGCGCACGCACCTCATCTTCAGCAATCGGCGCCAAAGAACCCTCGACGCGCCAGAGGCCCGGCGCAACTCGCAGATAGGCACGCGTCGGAACATCGAGCGCACCACGCAGCACCGTGAGCACTTCACGCACATCGAGATCAGGGGCCGTGCTCACAAATACCGCACTGGGCCGATCACCAACATCGACCGCAACACCCAAAGTATCGTTGCGGGACTCTGCATCTCCTGCCACCGACAGTGCAGCCTGAATGAGAGCAACACCACCAGCAGCGGCGGCAGCCGGAGCATTCACCCGCATGCTGATGCGCGAACTGGCATGTGGCGCCATGGCCGGTACGGGAGACGTCGCAACGACACGACCATCCACCAGCAGTTGCAGCGTACCATCAGCTGTTGCCACACCACCCGATGCAAGCGTGATGGCCGCTTCGAGCGTATCACCGGCCGTGATGGAGCCCGGAACCGTCAGTTCAGCAATGCCAACATCCTGACGCGGTGTACTGGCGAGTCGGACCGCGCGTGAACCCGGCGGTGCTTCGGCCAATACCTCAGCGTCATCAACTTCACCGTCCGTGACCAATACCAGACTGCGGCCAAGTGATGCGGCACGATCGACGGCCGGCCGCACACGCGATGCGGCATCATCGGGCACCCATGAGCCGATCTCATCCCGACTCACATCGCGAAGCGAATCACCGATGGCAATGACCGGTGCATCCGTTGCCACGCGTGACAGGGAATCACGAACAGCGGAACGCCACGCGCGCACAAACGCGCTGTCATCACCCATCGCTCGACGCCATGACGCAGACCGGTCGATGGCAATGAGCGGTTCACGGGGAGTGGCACGCCCGGACGGCGCACCAAACAACAATGCCGCGACCAGAGTAACGGCCGCTCCACGAATGAGCGCCAACAGCAGCACACGCGGACGCGCGGCCTCACCCGCTGCACCACGCGAACGTCCGTAGGCCAGCCAGGCTGCCAACACACCCACGGCAAGTGCAGCCACCCACGAAATCAGCACGACTCGAGTCTCATGACGGTTCGAAGAAAGCTTCGAAAAGAACTTTTGGAGGAAACGGGGACGGGGCAGAAGAACGAATTCTCCTGCCCCGTCACATCCCGTGAATTACGCAGCACAGGCCCGCGATGCTCGCCGATCACCGGGGTGATCAGTCGCCACCCGCGCGCGCGACCACCGGCCGAATGAACGGGGCATCGAGCTGAGCAAACAGGCGCGCCTTGAGCGCGGCAAACTCACCACGATGGGAAGCCGCGAGCGGCTCACCAGTGACATTGCGAAGCGCCACCCGCGGGTCACGGTGCACGCCGTTTACGAGCACTTCGAAATGCAGGTGCGGCGCCGTGGAAAGGCCAGTCGAGCCCACCTTGCCGATGGTCTGCGAGATGTTCACCGACGTCCCCGACTTCACATTGATCGCGTCGAGGTGCCCATAGCGCGTGACCATGCCATTGGTGTGGCGGATCTCGATGGTCTTGCCATAGCCGCCCTTCCAGCCGGCAAAGATCACACGACCATTGCCGAGTGCACGCACGGGCGTACCGCGCGACGCGGCGTAGTCCATGCCCTGGTGACGACGCACCGTACCAAGAATGGGGTGGCGACGAATACCGAAGACGCTGCTGATGCGACGGAATTCGAGCGGCGCACGCAGGAACGCCGCGCGCATGGCCTTGCCGTCACCATCGAAGTAGGACGTCCGGGTGCCCTGTGCGAAGCGCAGTGTTTCTACCGGCTTGCCCGCCACCGTGATACGAGCGGCGATGATGTTGCCAGGACGAACCAGGCCGTTGGGAGCACTCTGACGCTCAACCAGCACACGTACCGAATCGCCCTTCTGCAGGTCGCGGCTCAGATCAACGCGATACTCGAGAACATCGGCGAGGGCATACGCCAGCTCAGTACGCTGACGGTCCGGAAAGGCACCGGCACCCGAGGCAATGGCTGCCGTAAGTGTGGACTGCACTTCTCCACCAACCACCACGGTATCCGTGGTCCAGGGGAGCAGCTCTTCTCTCTCGACCCAGGAGGTCGCTGACCGGGTGAAACGGATGACCCGATCAATGGCCATCTGCAACACGATTTCCGAGGCACCCGAATCGGGGTCAACCTTGGTCGTGATGGTAGTGCCGGCGCGCACGCGACGCGGGTCGAGGGCACTGGCGACACTGAGAGCCTGGGCGGCTTCATCCGGTGCGAGACCGGCTCGTTCAAGGGCGACCGAAAGCGGTTCACCCTTGCGAATCGTGTCGACTTTCGTGCGCCAACGGGCGGCTACGGAAACACGAGGCCCCGCCGCCAAAACATTGGCAGCAGGGCGCTCTTCGACGGGACGTCCAATCGCGATGGCGGCTGCTCCGAGGCCTAGGCATCCAGCAGCGACAAGCAACTTTCGCGAGGAGGTCAATCCATCTGTCTCCGAATGAACGTGGGGATTTCCATGTCGTCGAGCTCAGCGCTCGTCGACGGGGAAGTCGGTGGGACCCGCGGCGGCCTCGGCGCCGCGCCGTCCCACATAGGACGAGTGGGGGTAGCCGGCGGTCTCGGAGCGGTCCGGTCCTTGGTCGGGAACGGCAACACCGAGGGCGCCTTGGCAGCAGCGACCTGAGCTTCCGAAGATGCGGCATGGGACGGCCGCGCGGAAGGGGCAAAGGGCGAAGGAGCCGCCATCTGGTGCGAAACGCTTCCCTGCTGGACGTAGCGATCAAAGCCGGTCGCGATAACCGTGACGCGAATCTCGCCCATCATGGCGGGCTCATGCACGGCACCGAAGATGATTTCCGCCTCGTCCCCAACTGCGTCGTGCACGATGTCGTTGATCTGATGCACTTCGCCGAGGGTGAGATCTTCACCACCCGTGATGTTGACCAGCACGCCCGTGGCGCCCGAGATCGACACGTTGTCGAGCAGGGGCGACGCGATCGCCTGCTGCGCCGCTTCCGATGCACGATTCTCGCCGCGACCGATGCCGGTGCCCATGAGCGCCGAGCCACCGTTCTGCATGACCGTGCGCACGTCGGCAAAGTCGACGTTCACGAGACCGGTCTCGGAGATGAGCACCGAGATACCCTGCGTCGCGTGCAGTAGCACTTCGTCGGCCTTCTTGAGGGCTTCATGGAACGGGATGCCCTTGCCTACTACAGCAAGCAGTCGCTCGTTGGGCACGATGATCATCGTGTCCACATGCTTCCGCATTTCGCTGATGCCCTCTTCGGCCTGACGCATACGCTTGCGGCCTTCGAAGAGGAAGGGACGGGTGACGATGCCCACCGTCAGCGCGCCGCCTTCACGCGCGAGCTGGCAGATGACCGGCGCCGCACCAGTGCCCGTACCACCACCCATACCACAGGTGACAAACACGAGATCGGCGTTACCGAGCACGCGCTTGGTGTCTTCGCGATTCTCTTCAACGGCCTGGCGTCCGATCTCAGGACGTGCACCGGCACCGAGACCACGCGTGAGCTTCTTGCCGATCTGAATCTTGACGTCGGCCTTGGAGTTCATGAGCGCCTGAGCGTCAGTGTTCACGGAAATGAACTCGACGCCCTCGAGGTGTTCCTCGATCATGCGGTTGACGGCATTGCCGCCACCGCCACCCACACCCACGACCTTCATGCGGGCGTTCTGGGCAGCGCTCTCTTCGAACTCGAAGGTCATGCGGGGAAGCTCCATACGGGGCTATTCGGGCACAGGGTGAAGGAGCCGATGGTGTACGGCGAAAACACCAGCGGAGTCGGCGTGCCGCGAGCTCCCCCCGACGTTGAGGGACCGCGCTCGCCGACCATGTGCAAATGTGGACGGAGCATACAGACTTCGGAAACTTCCCCTAGAATACACATTCGAGGACTTCGCGCAACCCGTGATTTTTACACGACTTGGCGCACAATTGCCGCTGTGAGGCGGCTCACATGTTATCCACATTCACATTCAATTCTCGCGTTCGTGATGTCGCAATGCAGGACTCACGTGTTGATGAAACACGCGTGTGATTGTTTCCGAATGACATCGCCAGAGTTCGCCTGCTGAACCGTTCTGCGGTTACCTGACGCCGCGTCCCTGGAGCACGAGCACCAGCTCGTCGGGAAGGAGTCTGTCACGATCGGCAATCTTAATGCGGCCGGTTGCCGCGGCGTCGCCAGCCTGTGTTTCGATCAGCACGTCGCCGGTTGGAAGAGAGCACAGGAGAAACTCACCGCCGCTGCCAGTCCGTGTGGTTGCTTCCTGCTTGACGGCGCTCAGCCGGTCACCAGATGCCGAGGTCGGGAGCCGCACATTGCCATACCAGCTGGCGTTGACCGGCACGTTGGATACACCTCGTCCGAGTGAGTCACGAACCGTTCCCCACACGGCGGCCTTTCCCCGGCCATTCTCTTTGGCCTCACACATGTGCCGTAGCAAACGGTCCGGATCCGGCAGCTGCATGGTACGCGGTCGCGTCTCTTTTGTATCGGCGATTCCCTCGAGGGGCAGCGACTCGGACGGACCGAACGGAAGTCCGATGGCGAGCGTGTATCGTCCTGGTGGCACGCGAAGACTCGCGCTCCCGCTACTGTCAAATCGCTGTGACAGACTCGTTCCCTGCACCTCCACACGTGCCCGCGCAATCCAGTTCGGTACTGGCGTCAACTGCACCTGGACTTGAGGAAGGTTGGCTCGGTAAGCGGAGTTGAGTGAGGACGCTCCGCCGACCGAAGCAGCCAGCACTACCCCACCTTCCTCCTGCACGTCGACCACGATTCGCCTTTCCGTCGAGTAGGTGCTGCGACGCAGTCGGTCATCATTGGCACGTGGCCGTTCACCAATTCGTGGCATACGCATCGACCACGCGCTTACAAACACCGGCCCATCGGCAATGCGCGCAAATGCCACCGTGCCACCGGCTTGCGCCGCTGTGACGAATTCCGGCAGACCAACGTAGCGGAACTGCACGCTGTCGAGGCGTGCAGTCGCGCGATCTACCCAGTACGCTCCCGCCACATCGACAAAGCGGCGCGCGGCCAACGAACTGGCGGCCGGTGTGAACTCCACCACGACACTTGAGTTTCCAGCTCCGCGTGTCGGCTGCAATTGAAAACAATGCGTGCGCAGAAACGGCTCTGAGAGGAGCGTGGCGGCACTCGGCGCAAAATACGTGGCCCCCGATGCGTCTTCGCGCACATAGCCGTGAAGTGCGAGAGTGTCCGCATTGCGAGGGGTGAAACTTGTAAAGGCATTGCCGCTCTGCGTGCGTTGAACAATGCGCCGCACGACACGGCCATCGGGATCCAGCGTTCGCTCGAACTGGTACAGTTCGAACGCATGCTTCTTCGCTTGCTGCGTAGCCTCGGCCTGCTCCAAGGTTGCGCGAATGCGAGTCCACACCTGGACCAGTGCCTCTGAAGTTGCTCGCGTCAAATCACAGGTCGCACGTTCCTTCGAGATGACCACCGGGAGTGCTTGCACCGCTTCCTGCGCACCCACCGCGCGAGCAGGCAACATGACATTCAGCATGACAGCAGTTGATGTCACGCACCACCATATCCGCTTTCTTGTCCGATTCTTTGCTCGACGCGGCGAATGCCTATTCACGCTTTCTCCATTGTCAAATGCCGACGGACCCGACAACCAGCACACGCTGATCATCGGGTCCGCCAAGATTTTCAGCAAGCTCAGGGAACGCGGTACGTCCCCACCGACATCAATCCATCGCCGTCGTGGGCTTCTTGACCGGCGGCGCCACGATGTCGTTCCAGTTCACCAAGCTGTTGAACACCATGTTGAACTCACCGTGGTTCTGCCAACGATAGATCGGATTGTTGGCGAACATGATCACGCGTCCCTTGCCCTTCACAGCACTCGGCACGTCGACCACGAACGGACGATTCTTGAGTGAATCGGCGCCCGTCATGAGACCCGACAACACGGCCTTGTCACCGCCAACGTAGCGCGCCACGACATTCGACTCGTCGGCAATGCCGACCTTGAACGGCGTGCCACCCACGTACTTCACGGGGATGGTGGTCTTGCCGAAGCCGTACATGGCCGGATGCTCCGGACGCACGATTTCGGCTTCCACCAAGGGACGCTGTGCCTGCAGACCACCGACCGGCGTCTTGTCCACCGTACGCACCCAACCGAACTCGATCGGCAGACGCGCGCTTTCACCGATCGCGATCAACGTGCCGCCCTGCTCGAGGAAGGCAGCAAAGGCATCGACACCCGGCTGTCCAAAGCCACCCGTCATGTCGTCGGTTTCGCCGTACATGCCGAGGAACTTGTACTTCGGATCCTTCTTGTAGGGTACCGGACGCGACGCAGGTGCTGCCATCACCGTGGCCTTGGACAGATTCTGCTCGGCCATGAGAATGACGTCGTAGTCCTTGCGCAGATTGCCCTTCACCACGCGTTCCTTGTAGATCAGGTCATACGGCACCTTGAACTCATCGAACGTGAGGCGATACCAGCCGAGGCTCTGCGTGCCCGACCACTGCGTGTAGATCGCGATGCGCGGCACATCCGCGGCATGCGTGGCCACGGTGGGGACGCTCGGCAGCATTGCCGCCGTGAGGCCCAGCGAATCCACCAGCTTGCGCACGGCGTTGGCGTGCTTGCCTTCGATGATGAACGAACCGGCCGGATACGTGGTGTCACCCGCTGTGAAGCTCGCTTCGGCCACCTGCATGGGCACGTTCTTGAGCAGGTAGCGCAGCGTGATCATGTGGTTCGACCCCAAGTGCGCCACCGCGATCGCACCATTGCCACTGCCCTTCACCGAACCCTTGGCCACCGCCTTGTCGACGAGCGTCGTGGGGGTCTTGAGGATGGTCGAGTCCGCGACTTCCACCACATCAACGCCGAAGGCGTAACCCATCGACCAGCCGCTGTCGTCGTATGTGCTGAGACGCGCGTCCGGATACTGCTGCTTCTCGAGCAGATTCTTGGCGAGACGGCCATATGGCTGGTCGCGCTTGATGACGTACGAGCCCGTCGGGTACGTGACGTTGCCAACCTTCACCGGCGCCGTGGCCACACCAATCTCGATGCGCTGAATGCGCAGCACGTTCACCAGCTCGGCCACCTTCGTCATGTCGCGCTGCAACGGAATCACATAGCCATACGGCGCTGCCGTCTTGCCATGTTCGATGCTGTTGCGCGTCTTCATGTAGTAGTTCTCGAGCACGGTCTGCGGGAACATGCTCGCGAGCTGCAGCGCCGACAGTACGCCGGTCTGCATGTAGTTGGCGTTCGAGCGACGCGTGAACGTTGCCACGTCGTTGAAGCCGATCGGATTGCCGCGGTACCACTCACGATCCTGCGCACCACCACGACCCGTCGGTACCGCCGGGCCACGGCCCGGTGCCGCACCGGCTGCTGGACCCGCAGCCGCCGCCGCGTTGGTCGGGCCCGGACGCTGCGCCGCCGCCATGGCTGCGCTGTCGAGATCACGACCCGACTGCGTCTCGTACATCTTCATCAGGCCGTTGTGGTTGTACGCCACGGAGCCGAGGTAACCCGGCGACCAGCCGTCCATGAAGGCGTGCGTGTAGACACCAGGCATGCCCCACTTCGTCATCTGCGCCATTTCCCAGTTGCCGAACCACGGAAGCTCGGCGAAGAGAATGGGATCGAGATTCGGATTCTGCGGCGGGCCACCGGTGTACGTGTACAGCAACGGCAGCGACTCATGCAGGTCGTGCATGATGGGCGGGAATGCCGTGAAGTACCAATCGATGATCGAGCGCATCTGCACCAACTTGATGTTGATGTCTCGATTGTTGTCGTGGTACACGTACTTGCCCCAGTAGGGCACCGCACCGGCCGCGGGGCCGCGATTCGCGGTGGTGTCGCCGGGACGCGAGGCGGCCATCTCAACGCCGCGCAGGAACCAGTCCACGTTGCGATCACGACCGTCAGCATCGGCCGCCGGTGTGATGGAGACGTAGAGCTGATCGCGAATCTGATTGATGAGCGGCGACGTTTCCGTCGCGAGGCGGTAGGCCAGCTCCATCAACATTTCCGACGGTCCTGTCTCACCGCTGTGCAGACCACCCATGAGGTGATAGTGCGGCTTGGTCTGCGAGAGCAGCGTCTTCACCTCGGCCTCGCTCATGCCACGCGGATCGGCAATCTTGGCGAGGTTCTTCTTGTTCTGATCGAGCTTGGCGAAGTTGGCTTCGCTGGCGATCCAGACCACGACCAGCTCGCGATTCTCATCGGAGCGTCCAATGGTCTCAACTCGCACACGCGGCGTGGCCTTGGCCAACGCGCGATAGTACTCGAGCTGCTTTTCGTAGTACGTGAGCACGCGCGGCGCGCCCACATGGTAGCCCAGGAAATCGCGCGGCGTCGGGATGCCGGGCACGATGGGCAAGTGGTCCACGAGAGGGCTGATGTGCTTCTTGTTGGCGAGCCAGTCCTTCTGGCTCTGCTCGAACGTCGGATCCTGTTTCTGATTGGGATCGCGGGTTTCGAGCGAGGTCTGCTGCGCCGACAGAGCGGCCGGCAGGGCCACCAGCGTGGCACAGAGCAGCGCCGAGAAAGGTCGGCGGATGCGTCCGACGTGAGACACGAAGCACTCCGTTGTACTGCGGGGGAAAATGCGGGAACCTGTCGATTTTACGCAGAGCCCCGGCCTCACGTTAGCCCTTGCGTCCCTCACGTCTGACGAAACGCTGACATCCCCCTCTCCCGGTGAACATCCCGCTGGCACCAATTTGCACAACGGTGCGCGGATTCACGGTATGTCGCACCCGGCCGCGGTGGCCGAAGCCTTCGTGGCATGCTCTCTCGGCATGCCCAGACTGGAGATCGGGAATGCTCGCCCCTGCCCCACGTGTCGGCCGCTCGCCGACGACCGATTTCACTGTGCTGCTCAGCCTTGTGGGTGGTCTGCTGCTCTGGCTGGTGTTGGCGTCGTACAGTCTGGGACGGGCACAGCGGCAGGCTGGTCTCCGGTTGCAGCGTGAGGTGGCGACCTATCTGGCCGCCTCAGTACCGGCCGCAGAACCAGTGACTCCCGCACTCGTACGACTGCTCGACAGCACCGGGTTGGCGCTCGAGTCGCCGGCTCTCCAGCGCGACAGTACGGAAGTCATTGGTGCTCCGCTGGCACGAATCGGCTCAGCCAGTGACTCACGCACCGTAATTGTCCGACGCAATGACACACCCGGTTTTCCAATGGCGCCGGGTATGCCTCAGACGTTGCAACTCCTGGTGAGCGTGGGGCTCGCCCTGACGTGCATCCTCGGTGCCTGGGTTTTGCTACGTCTGCAACGCGAGCATCTGTCGACCGCGCAGCGATCGAATTTCGTGCGCGTGGTGTCTCATGAACTGCGAACACCGCTGGCGCAGATTCTCATGTTCGCGGAAACCGTTCGACTGGGACGCACACGCAATGAGGACGAGCACACCTTTGCCATGCAGGCCATCGAGCAGGAAACACGTCGTCTGTCACGTCTGGTGGAGAACGTGCTGCGCTTCACACGCATCGAACATGGTACGGATGTGCTGCAGCAGCAGGTCGTGAATGTGTCGGCCATTGTTCGGGAGACCACAGCGCACTTCGCACCATTCGCGTCGTCGGCACGGCTGTCGGTGAGTGTGCCGGAGATGGACACATACGCTGTTGGTGATCACGACGCCATGCGGCAGGTCGTACTCAATCTGCTCGACAATGCGGTGAAATATGGTCCGCCATCGCAGGACGTACGGGTGAGTGTGCGGCAATCCCGTGAGCAGGTCGAGGTTCTGGTGGAAGACGAAGGACCTGGCGTGCCCCCCGAAGACCGCGAACGCATGTGGCATGCATTTGAACGCGGAGTACATGAGCGATTGCGTGGCGCTGGCACAGGACTCGGGCTCACCATCGTCCGCACGCTGGTGGATGGAATGGGTGGTACGATTCGTTTTGAGCCCCGTGACGATGCCGCAACGGGTGCACGATTCGTGGTGCAACTGCGTACACCGGCTGGCCTGCCGACTGGTTTGGCCGCATGAGTGGTTCTACCTCAACACCACTCGCCACCATCCTCGTGATCGAGGACAATGCGTTGATGGCGGCCGGGATTCGCAGCAATCTCGAGTTCGAGGGATATACAGTGCTGCTGGCTGACACCGGCGAAGAGGGGCTGCGCCTCGCACTCGAAGCCAAGCCATCCCTCGTGATTCTCGATGTGATGCTGCCGGATACCGATGGTTTTCGCGTACTGCGTGAGTTGCGGGAACGTGGACACAACGTGCCAGTGCTCATGCTGACCGCGCTCGGCGAAGAAGCTGACAAGGTACGCGGTTTCCGCTTTGGCGCCGATGACTATGTCACCAAGCCGTTCGGGCTCATGGAACTGCTCGCGCGGGTGGCCGCGCTACTGCGTCGTGCTCAACGGGACAGTACTCCCGTTGCTTCTGAACAGCACCAGTTCGGCAGTGTGCAGGTGGATATCGCGACGCGCACGGTGACGCGGCGTGGTGCAGAAGTCGCGCTGCGTCCGCGGGAGTTTGACTTGCTCGCGGCCTTGCTGCGCCGGCGTGGGTCGCTGCTGTCACGCGACACCTTGCTGCGCGAAGTGTGGGGGTACGGCGACCAGGTTGTGAGTCGCACCGTGGATACCCACCTCGCGGAACTGCGGCGCAAGTTGGAAGATGATCCAGCTGCGCCGCAGTGGCTGCTCACGGTACGAAAGGCTGGCTATCGATTGGCCATGGCTACTGCGTCGGGTGCGCCCATGGCTGAAGCATCAGACGACTCGCTCGATGGAGCTCAAGATGCGGACGCCGATGCGGCTGCGGCCGCAGCTGCGGCGCGACGTACGCCTGCCGCCCGCGAGCGTCCGTAAGCGAAGTACACAACAAAACCGAGCGCCAGCCAGACCAGCAGCCGGATCCAGGTATCAAACGGCAGACTCACCATCTGCAGCAGGCAGGCGCCGGCAGCAGCAATTGGTACCCATGGCACGAGTGGCGTGTGGAACGGTCGCGGCGCATTGGGCTCGGTGCGACGCAATACGATGATGCCCACGGAAACGAGTACGAACGCCAGCAGGGTTCCAATGCTGGTGAGCTCGCCCAACATGTTGATGGGCGTGAAGCCAGCCACCAATGCAATCACACAGGCCACAAGTGCGGTGGATGCGTGTGGTGTGCGAAAGCGTGGATGCACACGCGAGAAGAGACCGGGAAGAAGACCATCACGGCTCATGCTGAAGAACACGCGCGTCTGTCCAAGCATGGTGACAATCATGGTGCTGAACAGACCAAACAGCGCACTGATCTTGATGAACGGGCTGAGCCAGGTCACACCCGTGGCATCGATACCAACGGCCAATGGATCGGGCACATTGAGTTGCTTGTAGGGCACGATGCCGGTGAGCACGACCGCCACGCCAATGTAGATGACCGTGCAGATGGCGAGTGAACCCAGCATGCCGCGCGGCATGTCGCGTTGTGGATTGCGCGCTTCCTGCGCGGCCGTGGAGACCGAGTCAAAACCCACGTAGGCGAAGAACATGATGCCCGCGCCGCGCAGGATACCGCTGACACCAAACGCACCGAATGTGCCTTCATTGGCGGGAATGAATGGCGTGAGATTGTCGGCCTGTATGTACTGTGCGCCCACGGCAATGAACACCATGAGCACGGTGCACTTGAGAACGACGAGCAGCGTGTTCACACCGGCCGACTGCTTAATGCCACGAATGAGCAATCCGGCCACAACGAATACGATGATGGCGGCCGGCAAATTGAAAATGCCAGCTACCGGTGCGCCGTCTACGGCTTTGAGCGCGGTCCCGGGCGCCCCGGTCAATGCGAGTGGTATGTGTACGCCAACGTCCCGCAGGAAGCTCACGAGATATCCCGACCATCCCACGGCCACCGTGGCGGTCGCAAGCGCATACTCGAGCACCAGATCCCACCCAATGATCCACGCAAACAGCTCGCCGACGGTGGCATAGGCGTAGGTGTATGCACTACCAGCCACCGGCACCATCGCCGCGAACTCCGCATAGCAGAGTCCTGCCAGCGCACACGCTACGGCTGACAGAATCATGCTGATCACCAGCGCAGGTCCCGCATGCTGCGACGCGGCCACGCCGGTAAACACAAAGATGCCGGTACCGATTACGGACCCGATGCCAAGTGCCGTGAGTTCACGCACACCCAGTGTGCGGGCAAGCAAACCACGTTCCGCTTCGGCTTGTAATGCTGCCAGCGGTTTGCGAACAAAAAGAGAAGACGGTGATGCCATACACATGCTCCGGGACGGGGTGAGATGTCCCTCGCATGGTGCGATCAATCAGGCGGTTTGCGCATCGGACGCGCAGTCAGAGGCGTGTCAGAGCACGGTTCGCGTGCTCTGACAC
>JACVCD010000013.1 GCA_016742275.1 Gemmatimonadaceae bacterium | reverse complement strand
GGATTGGCGAGTGGCAGCACCACCATGGCGTCGCGAAGTGCCTGCACCACACCGGCGATTTCGTCGGCGGTCTCACCCTTCACGCGTAGCGCCATGAGCAGCGCTGCGACCTGCGCTGGCGAGCCCTCGCCGCGCATGATCACACCAAACGCCTGACGCAATGCATCGGCGTCTACCGTCTGTCGATGTGCAAGCCGCTTGATGACCTGCAACAACGCCTCAGCGGACATCCAGGCTCCCGAGGAGTCGCTCCGCCAGACCATTGCGCGAGGCAATGAGCGAGATCACGAGGCCGAGCAGTCGCACACGCTCCACGTCTTCATCGGTGTAGATACCGCGCTGCGCCCGATTGGTGAGATTGAGCACACCCACCAACTCGTCGTGATAGACCAGCGGAAAGCTGATGAAGGATCCCGTCGTGAAGTACTGATCGCGCAGCAGCGGATGCTGCGAGGCCTCGCGCACATCCTGCACCAGCAACGGCTCCCTGGCAGCGGCCACACGACCGGCCACACCTTCGCCAATGCGAATGCGCATACCTTCGACCACGTTCGGCGCGATGCCACGCGCAGCCGCCAGATACAGGTGGTCAGGCTCCGGCGCACGCAGCATGAGCGAACAACGCTGCGCCTGCATGTCATCACCCACGAGCGACAGCAGACCATCAACTAGCGTGCGCGCATCATCGGCCTGCGCATCGAGTGACAGCGCGCGATCCAACAGGTAGAGCGTACGCGTACGCTGACGCAGTGCCTCGCTGCGGCGATGCAATTCGATATGCGCCTGCTCGAGCTGCGACACGGCGGCCGTGAGCTGCTGATCGGCCAGCTCCGCCTTACGCGTGGCGCGGCGGGCTTCCTCGACGGCACGGGCCGCGTCGGCCTGCAGTGCGATGGCTTCTGCTGGATTCAGCGCCGCAACTTCACGCGGCGTGGTACGCGCCACGCGCAGTTCCGCCTCGAGCGTACCCAGCTTCCGCACGTATTCGCCGTGCACACGCTGCGTCACATCCTCCAGTGTCCGCACGGCCTCGATGCGCGCGTCCCGCTCGGCCAAACGCACATAGGCGAGATCGAACAGAGCCAATGCTGGCGCGAGACGTTCCGTGGTACGGGTACCGAAGATCTTGCGGGGCTCGTAGAGCGCGAAGACCGCTCCAAGTTGGCCTTCCACCTTCATACCACGGACCGCGAGTACCCCA
The DNA here is from genome assembly GCA_016742275.1 of Gemmatimonadaceae bacterium. Classification (GTDB taxonomy): domain Bacteria; phylum Gemmatimonadota; class Gemmatimonadetes; order Gemmatimonadales; family Gemmatimonadaceae; genus Gemmatimonas. Next base: position 146,271 of record JACVCD010000013.1, on the reverse strand, counting down.
CCATCCAATTGCGTGGAGAACCCACAGAGCCGCGCATAGTCGGCCGAGCGATCCGTAACGTCGATGAACGGCCCACCGGCAAGGATGCGCGTGCGCACAGGTTCCGGCAGGTGATCGAACGTGGTTTCCATCGCGCTGCGCACGACCCGTGCGCCAACCGGCGTCAGTCGCTCGCTCAGCATGTCGCGGCGGGCGTTGTAGTGAATCAACGCCAATGACGCCCCACGATCGAGCTCGAGCAGACACTCGCCCATGGCGACGAGTGCGTGATCGAGATCGGGTGCGGCGGCGAGCGCGTGTGCGAGGGAGGCGAGCGAGCGAGGCGGCATGACGGATTGGTAAGACGTGGACAAAACGTCGGTGACGCGCGGGGCGCAATGCCCCGGAGCAGCCATCGCTCTGCGAACCCGAGTTGAACGGGCCCCACGCACTCCCTAGCTTCCCCGTGGCATGGACCTGCGATCGATCCTTCTGGTAACCCAGTACGACGGCGGCGAATTCGCCGGCTGGCAGCGGCAACCCGACGCCCGGACCGTCCAGGGGGAAATGGAGGTCGTCCTCAACCGCCTGTGCGGGGGGAACCCGGTCTCGGCTGTCGGCGCCGGACGAACCGATGCCGGTGTCCATGCCCATGGGCAGGGGGTGGGAGTACGCATGCCCCCCTCATGGACGCCCGACCGCCTCCGGCGGGCCATGAATTCGCTGCTGCCGCGGGACATCTGGGTTGCCGCCGCTCACGAAATGACTCCGGATTTTCACCCGCGACGGAGCGCAACGGCGCGGCGATATGGTTATCTTGTAGGGACAGACGAGGGGGCTTGGTCCCCTTTTCGCCGGCGGTACGAGTGGGCCGTACGTCACCCGCTCGATGCCACGGCGTTGGCGGAGGAAGCCGCCAGTCTGATGGGGGAGCACACGTTCCGGGCGTTTGCCGTGGCCCACACGGCGCCAGTCGACGATCACCACCGCTGCGTGATTCACCACGCCGCTTGGGTGCCTCGCGATGGCGGCTGGGTCTTCGAGGTAGCGGCGAACCGGTTTCTCCATCACATGGTACGATTTCTCGTGGGCACCATGATCGACGTGGCGCAGGGGCGCCGACCGCGCGGTACGATTGCGCGGTTGCTTGTGGCACCTGACAATCGCGAAACGACGGCCCCCGCCCCGGCTCACGGTCTTTCGCTGCAGCAGGTCACTTACCCGGTGACGTGTTACGCCCAATGCTGACCCGGTCCACGCTTGTTGGTACGCTGGCGCTGATTCTGATTGGCTGCGAAGGCGCCAACCCGTCGAATAGCGAAGCACAGAGCCGCACACTGCCCCCGGCCGCTCCACGTCCCGGTGGTCCAGTACCGGCAGCCACGGTGGACGCATCCCGTCGCACCGCCATCACCACCGCCGTGGAGCGTGTCGCTCCGGCGGTCGTCACCGTGCAGACCGAAACAGTCGAGCGGTATCCGGTTGACTTCTTCGAGTACTTCATGGGCGGGCGCACCGGCGAGCGGCGCAATGCCGGCATCGGCTCCGGATTCATTGTCCGCGCCGATGGAATCATCGTCACCAATGCGCACGTCGTCGCGGGTGCATCCCGCGTCTCCATCGCCATGCGCGATGGCACCACGTATGACGCGCAGATCGTTGGCATTGACGAAGCGAACGATCTCGCGGTGCTGCGAATCAAGGCGAACAATCTGCCTATCGCTCCGCTTGGTCGCTCATCCGATCTCATCGTGGGTGAATGGACCATCGCCATCGGCAATCCCTTCGGATTCGTGCTTGGCAATAACGAGCCCAGCGTGTCGGTTGGCGTGGTCAGTGGTGTGGGTCGCAATCTTGCCGGACGCAGCGAGTCCGGTGGCGCATCGCTGGACATGGTGCAGACCGACGCAGCCATCAACCCGGGCAATTCCGGTGGACCACTGGTGAACGCCACGGGCGAAGTGATCGGCGTGAACAGCTCCATCTACACGCCGAGTGGTGGCTCGGTAGGCCTGGGCTTCGCGATTCCCATTGATCGCACCAAGCGCATCGTAGAGGACCTGGTCGAGCATGGGGCCGTGCGCCAGCCATGGGTTGGTATTCGCCTCCAGACGCCACAGGTGCAGACGGCGCGCGAAGTGGCATCAGTTGGTGCCATTGTCGCGCGCGTCGTGCCCGGATCTCCAGCAGAGCGCGCCGGCGTGCGCGTCGGTGATCAGGTTGTTGGTGCGGGGACGCGTCCGGTGCGCAATCCGTTCGAATGGGAAGCGCGCCTGCTCGACCTTCGTGTCGGTGAGCAGCTACCCATCACAGTTCGTCGCGGTGGACAGGACGTGCGGCTCACACTGACCGTGGCGGATGCTCCCGAAGTCACCGCGCAGAAAGTCACCGTGCTGCAAGAGCTGCAGTTGGTGACGCTGACTGATGCCATTCGCCAGGAGCGTGGCATTGCTTCGAATGTCGGCGCGCTCGTGTATCGCATCTCCGATCGCATCCGCGATGAGATCGGCCTGCAGGAAGGCGATGTCATTGTGCAGGTCGGACAAGTACGCGTGAACTCGGCGGAAGCCACATCAGCCGCGATTGATCGTGTCAGCACACGCGGTGCTGTTGTCCTTCGGCTCGAACGGAATCGTCAGCTGTTCCAAACCTCGTTCTATCTGCGTTAGTCGTCCGTCAGTCGTTTTCGCATTCGCCTCACTCGCACCGTCTCCTCAGTCCAGTCCCGTGTCCGCTCCCGATCGAACGTCATACCAGTCGCCGCTTGCTGATCGCTATGCCTCGCGTGCCATGCTCACCTTGTGGGGACCCCAGACGCGCTACGGATTGTGGCGTCGCCTGTGGCTGGCATTGGCCGAATCGCAGCGTTCCCTCGGTATCGACATTCCGGAAGCCGCCATTGAGGAGATGAAGGCACACCTCGACGACATCAACTTTGATGCGGTCGCCGATTACGAGAAGAAGTTCCGCCATGATGTCATGGCGCATGTGCATGCCTTTGGTGATGTGGCACCGGCTGCGCGCAAGTTCATTCACCTGGGCGCCACCAGCTGCTACGTCACGGACAACGCTGAGCTGATTCTCATGCGCCGCGGATTGGCGCTGCTTCGTGAGAAACTGCTAGACACACTCGAGGCGCTCGGCACATTTGCGCGCGAGTGGCGGGATGTGCCTGCACTCGGCTACACGCATTTGCAGCCCGCGCAGCTGACAACGGTCGGCAAGCGCGCCACGCTCTGGATGCAGGACATTCTGCTCGATCTCGAAGATCTCGAGTATCGTGTGCGCACCCTGCCCTTCCGTGGCGTCAAGGGCACGACTGGTACGCAGGCCAGCTTTCTCACGCTGTTTGAAGGCGATCACGCCAAGGTGCGTGAACTCGATCGCATGGTATGCGAGAAGATGGACTTTGCGTCCAGCATCCCTGTGAGTGGTCAGACATACTCGCGAAAGGTTGATGCACAGGTGCTCGGTGTGGTGAGCGGCATTGCCGCCACGGCATCCAAGTTTTCCGGCGACATCCGCATGCTGCAGGCGTTTGGTGAAATCGAAGAGCCGTTCGAAAAGAATCAGATCGGTTCCTCGGCCATGGCGTACAAACGCAACCCGATGCGCTCCGAGCGCATCGCCGCGCTCGCGCGATTCGTGTTGTCGCTCGAGCCCAACGCCAATCAGACGCATGCCGTGCAGTACTTCGAGCGCACGCTCGATGACTCGGCCAACCGCCGTCTGGCGATTCCCGAGTCGTTCCTGGCCACTGACGCCATCCTCGTGCTCATGCAGAACGTGGTGCGCGGCCTCGAAGTCCATCCGGCACGCATTCGCCGCCGCGTGGAAGACGAACTGCCGTTCATGGCCACGGAAGAGTTGATCGTGCGCTTTGTGCGCGCCGGTGGTGATCGTCAGGAAGCACACGAGATCATCCGCGTGCACAGCATTGCCGCGTCGCGCGCCGTGAAGGATGGTGCTCCAAAGAACGACATGCTTGAGCGCCTGGCGGCGGATCCTGCATTCGGCATTCCGCTCGAAGATCTCGAAGCGGTGGCCGAGCCGTCACGATTTGTTGGCCGTTCGCCGCAACAGGTGGATGAGTTCCTCGCCGAGCACGTGGCACCGTGGCTTGCCCGCGAGCGTACGCCGGTTGAACTCGAAGAGGTGCGCGTATGAGTGCGCAGGCGTTGGTCGAGACGGCGCTGCCGCTTGAATTGGTGCGCCGCGGTAAGGTCCGTGATGTCTATGCGGTCGATGCCGATCGTCTGCTGCTCGTCACGACCGATCGCATCAGTGCATTCGACGTGGTGATGCATGAAGCCATCCCGTACAAGGGCGTAGTGCTTACGCAGCTTACGGCATGGTGGCTCGGTCAGCTCACCGGTACGCTCTCGCATCATCTGATCACGGCCGACACCGACGCGATCATTCGCGAAGTGCCATCGCTGGCGCCGCACCGCGAGGCTCTTGCCGGTCGCTCCATGCTCACGTGGCGCGCCGATGTGGTGCCCATCGAGTGCGTGATTCGAGGGTACATCACGGGTTCCGCATGGAAGGAATACCAGGCAAGTGGTACGCTTGCCGGTGAGGCGCTGGCTGTTGGCCTTCGCGAAAGTGATCGGCTCAAGCCGTCCATCTTCAGCCCGGCCACCAAGGCAGAGACCGGCCACGACGAAAACATCACGATCAACACGGTTGTGGAGCGCGTTGGTCCGGACACAGCGGCCACACTCGAGCATCTCGCGCGTACGGTGTACGCGTTTGGCCGTGACACCGCCGAACCGCGCGGTATCATCGTGGCGGATACCAAGTTCGAGTTTGGTTGGCGCAACGGCGAACTGCTGCTCATCGACGAAGTGCTCACGCCGGACAGTTCGCGCTTCTGGCCAGCCGATCAGTATGAACCCGGTCGTGGTCAGCCCAGCTTCGACAAGCAGCCGCTGCGCGACTGGCTCGATGTCGAACGTCGCGCGGGTCGTTGGAATGGCGAAGCACCGCCACCGACACTGCCACCGGAAGTGATCGAGGCAACGAGTGTGCGTTATCGTGATGCGTTCCGACGAATCACCGGCGCTCCGCTCGATTTTTCGCGTCTCGGCCTGCCGCAGCCGGCCTAAGCGCACATCGTGAACGCCCTCTCGGCTTCCCTTCCCATCGTGGCACTGGTGACCGCAGTCACCGTGACACTGTTTGCGGCCGCACTCTGGCGTCGCTCGTGGCCTATGTGGCTGCTCGCATACGCCAGCGCCGTAACCACGCTACTGGTGGCCTGGCCATGAGGATGCGCGCATGAACACAGAACCAGCAAAACGTCAGCGCATAAAACCGCGTCAAGCTGCTGCTATCGCACTGCCAAACGGATTCACGCTGGCGAATCTGTTCTTTGGCATCTTTGCGATCGTGTCGGCGTCCCGTGGCAACTTTGATGCGGCTGCACGGTTCATCGTGTTTGGTGCCATCGCCGACACATTGGACGGGCGTATTGCCCGGGCGACCAAGACCGGCTCGCGCTTTGGTGAAGAGCTCGACTCGCTGGTCGATGCCATTTCGTTTGGCACGGCGCCGGCGCTGATCATGTACTTCGCGGTGTTCCAGAGCTCGCGGTGGGAGTGGATCTTCTGCTTCTTCTTTACCGCGTGCGCCGTCATGCGATTGGCGCGCTTCAATGTGGAGCAGGCGGGTCGCAAGACCACGCACTTCATGGGGCTCCCGAGTCCGGCGGCCGGTATGACACTGGCCACCTACTACTGGTTCAGCCAGACGCCGCTTTATACCGAGACACTGATCGGCGATCTGCCGTGGCATCAGATGCTGCGCTGGGTCATGCTCGGTCTCGGTATGCTCATGATCAGCAATGTGCAGTATGCCAAGGTGCCCACGGTCAATTTCCGAACGATCAAGGGAATTCTGGGCTTCTTGCTGGTAGTGGGCACGTTCATTGGCGTGATCTTTCTGCCGAAAAAATTCTTCTTCCCTGCGCTGATGGGCTACGTGCTCTTCGGCATCGGGCGCACCGTGTTTCTCGGCTTGCTCGATCGTCTGCCCGGCCGCGATGACGCGGACAATGCAGACGATGATGATTTCGACGAGCCGTCCGTACCCCGTCGTCGCCGTCGGCGTCGGCGTTCCCAACGCAACCCTTCCGGTCCCTCGACCGGTCCTGAGGAGTCTCCCGCATGAGCCGTTTCCGTTGCGCCATTCACATCGTCCCGCGGCGCGGCATTCTCGATCCGCAAGGCAAGGCCGTCGCCGATGCCCTGCACTCGCTCGGATTCGCCGCTGTCGGTGACGTGCGTGTCGGACGGTACGTGGTCGTGGAGACGGAAGGTGCGTCGGCTGACGAAGCCCGTGCCAGCATTCGCGCCATGTGCGAGAAGCTCTTGGCCAATCCGGTCACCGAAGACTTCGACATTGCCAGCGTGGAGCCCGCGTGAAAGCTGGCATCGTAAGATTCCCCGGCTCCAACTGCGATGAGGATGCATTCCAGGCCATTTCCGGCATCCTCGGACAGGAAGCCGTGTACCTGTGGCACAAGGATCATGACCTGCAGGATGTAGACCTGGTCATCCTTCCCGGTGGATTCAGCTATGGCGACTATCTGCGCGCCGGCGCCATCGCACGTTTCAGCCCGATCATGCAGGAAGTCGTGGCGCATGCGCGTCGTGGCGGTCTCGTACTCGGTATCTGCAACGGCTTCCAGATTGCCTGCGAAGCAGGGTTGTTGCCCGGAGCACTCCTGCGCAATCACACGCTGCGTTTCGTGAGTGCGCCGGTCACGTTGCGTGTGGAAACGATCGCGACACGCTACACCTCGCAGTATCACGTCGGACAGTTGATCAACATTCCGGTGGCGCACGGTGATGGTCGCTACACGGCCGATGCTGACACGCTTGCCCGTCTCGAAGGTGAGGGTCAGGTGGTGTTCCGTTACGTCAATGCCTCAGGCGATGTAACGGACGCGGCCAACCCCAACGGATCGCTGCGCAACATCGCCGGCATCGTGAACGCCGAAGGCAACGTACTCGGCATGATGCCACACCCCGAGCGCGCCATGGAGCCGCTGCTCGAGAGCACCGACGGGCTTCCGCTCTTCCAGTCCATTCTCGACACGCTGCAGGGAGGAGTGTCGGCATGAGTCAGTCTTCGACATCTCACGTGCAGTCGCGTCCGGGCGATCCAGTCATCACGCCCGCGCTGGTCGCAGAACACGGCATCACGGAGTTTGAATACGAGCGCTTGGTGAACATGCTGGGCCGCACGCCCACATTCACGGAAATCGGCGTCGTGAGCGCGCTGTGGAGTGAGCATTGCTCCTACAAGCATTCGCGCCCGATGCTCAAGACACTGCCCACCAAGGCGCCGTGGGTGCTGCAGGGTCCCGGTGAAAACGCCGGTGTGATCTCGGTCGGCGATGGCTGGGCTGTGGCTTTCAAGATTGAGTCGCACAATCATCCGTCGGCAGTTGAACCCTATCAGGGTGCAGCAACGGGCGTTGGCGGCATCCTGCGTGACGTGTTCACGATGGGTGCGCGTCCGATTGCGTTGCTCAACTCGCTGCGCTTTGGTCCGCTCACGTCGGCGCGCGTACGCTGGTTGTTTGCCGGTGTGGTCAAGGGTATCGGCGACTACGGCAACTGCGTGGGCGTGCCAACGGTCGGCGGTGAAGTGGTGTTCGATCCGTCGTACGAAGGCAATCCGCTGGTGAATGCGATGTGCGTTGGTCTCATGCGCGAAGATGAATTGATGCGCGCAGTCGCCAGCGGTGTCGGCAATCCGATCATGGCCGTCGGTGCACGCACGGGCCGCGATGGTATTCACGGTGCGTCGTTCGCTTCAGAAGACTTGTCGGAAAGCAGCGAAGCCAAGCGCCCCATGGTGCAGGTCGGTGATCCATTCACCGAGAAGCTGCTGCTCGAAGCATCGCTCGAACTCATTCGCAGCGGACACATCGTCGCCATTCAGGACATGGGCGCCGCTGGTCTTACGTCATCCTCTGCGGAAATGGCGGAGCGCGGTGATGTGGGCGTCACGATCGATGTGACCAAGGTGCCTGTGCGCGAGCAAGGCATGACGCCGTACGAAATCCTGCTGTCGGAATCGCAGGAGCGCATGCTTGTGGTGGCCAAGCAGGGTCATGAAGACGAAGTGCGAAAGATCCTCGCCAAGTGGGATCTCGAAGCGGCCGTGATCGGTGAAGTGATCGCAGAGCCCGTGTATCGCGTCACCGAAGGTGACACGGTGGTGGCCGAGTTCCCGGGCTCACGTCTGGTGACGGAGTGCCCGCAGTACGTGCTCGAGCCCAAGGAGAGCGAAGCGCTCAAGGCGGCACGTGCGCAGGATCCACACGTGGTCGCACCGCTCGCCGAAGAGCGTGATCACGCGTGGACCCTCGAACGTCTGTTGGCCTCGCCGACCATCGCCAGCAAGCGGTGGGTGTGGCAGCAGTACGATTCCACCGTGCGCACGAGCACAGTGCGTGGCCCGGGGAGCGATGCCGCGGTCGTGCGTCTGCGTGGCACGGATAAGGCGATTGCGTTGTGCATCGATGGTAACGGTCGTCACGTGGCACTTTCGCCGCGCAATGGTGGTCGTGCGGCCGTCTGCGAGGCCGCGCGTAACGTGGCTTGCACCGGTGCGCGTCCGAAGGCCATTACCAACAATCTCAACTTCGGCAACCCCAAGAAACCGGAAGTGTACTTCCAGTTGAGCGAAGCCATCGCCGGTATGGGCGAAGCCTGCACCGTGCTGGAGACGCCCGTCACTGGCGGCAACGTTTCGCTGTACAACGAAAATCCGCAGGGCGCCATTCACCCCACGCCGACGATCGGCATGGTGGGTCTGGTCGAATCGCTCGCGCACGTGACGCCGTCGGCATTTCAGCAGGAAGGCGACGACATCGTGTTGCTTGGCGATTGCACCAGCGAGTTGGGTGCGAGTGAGTACCTGCTCTCGATTCATGGGCTCACGATCGGCGCACCGCCAGTCTGTGATCCGGCGCGCGAACGCAAACTTATCGACGCCGTACTCGAGGCTATCACCAGTGGTGTTGTGCGTTCAGCGCACGACTGCAGCGATGGTGGACTCGCCGTGACGCTTGCGGAGTGCGCGATGCTGGACAATTCGCAGCACTTCGGTTTCAACGTGGATCTCTCGGCGTGGGCCGAGCTGCCACATCGTGCCCTGCTCTTCGGTGAAGCGCATGGTCGAGTGGTGATGTCAACGGCGGATAGTGCCGCCGTGTTGCAGATCGCGCAGCGCCATGGAGTACCGGCGCGCGTGATTGGTCGGGTCACCGGCGCCGAGGCAGGCGCGCAGTTCACGATCTCCGACGATACGTTCAGCGCGCCAATGGCGTGGCTGGCGAAGGCGTTTCACGAGGCGATTCCGCAGGCGATGGACGGTGAGACACCGGCCGAGCATGCAGTATCGGCCACGCATGCGCCTGTCACCGACTGACCGGGAACACACTTCATGTGCGGCATTTTCGGGATCTACGGACACAAGGAGGCCGCTGCGCTCACGCAGCTCGGTCTCTATTCCTTACAACATCGTGGTCAGGAGTCAGCGGGCATCGTTGCCGTTGATGATGGGGGCCACGCGCGCGTCGTTCGTGCCATGGGACTCGTTTCGGAGGGTTTCGAGGACGAGGAGATGGAAGTGCTGGACGGACCGATCTCCATCGGTCACACGCGATACAGCACCGCGGGTGCGTCGGCGATCGAGAATGCACAGCCGATCCTGGCTCGCGTGCGTCGCAGTCACATCGCATTGGCGCACAACGGCAACCTGACCAACGCCGTCCAACTGCGTCGTGAGCTGGAAGACGATGGGGCGATCTTCTCGAGCACGATGGATTCGGAAGTCATCGTGCATCGCATCGCCCGCTCGACGGGAGAAACGCCTGAGGCCCGTGTGGCCGAGGCGCTGCGTGGTGTGGAAGGCGCGTACTGCCTGCTCGTAGTGCTCGATGAAACCGTGATCGTGGCGCGCGATCCGCACGGCTGGCGTCCGCTGGTCATGGGGCGTCTGGCCGACTCATACGTGTTTGCGTCCGAGACCTGCGCGCTCGATATCGTTGGCGCCACGGTTGAACGTGAAGTGCAGCCCGGCGAAATCGTGGCTGTTGATCGGCATGGTGTTCGCACGCTGCAAGTGCTGCCGCCGGCGCCGATCAATCGGTGCGTATTTGAGCACGTCTACTTCGCGCGACCGGACAGCAAGGTGTTTGGCGGATCCGTCGATCGTTCACGTCGGGCACTTGGCCGTCAGCTCGCACGTGAATGCCCGGCACCGGGTGCTGAAGTGGTATTCGCCGTACCCGACTCCTCCAACTCGGCAGCGCTTGGCTTTGCGGAGGAATCCAATCTTCCGTACGAGCTGGCGCTTATCCGGAACCACTATGTCGGGCGCACGTTCATTCAGCCCACGCAGTCCGGGCGCGACGCCAAGGTGAAGGTCAAGTACAACCCGGTGCGCGAGATCATCGAAGGCAAGAGCGTGGTGATGGTCGATGACTCGATCGTGCGTGGTACCACCACGCGCGGACTCGTCTCGCTCGTGCGTGCGGCCGGTGCGCGTGAAGTGCACATGCGCGTGTCGAGCGCTCCCATCATCAGTCCGTGCTATTACGGCATCGACACACCGCGCCGCGAAGAACTGATTGCGGCTCGCATGACACACGAGGAGCTCACCAAGCACCTTGGTGTCGACTCGCTGGGCTATCTCTCGATCGATGGCATGCTGTCATCGATGCCTGAGGGGCCACAAGGGTACTGCCACGCCTGCTTCTCGGGCCGCTATCCGACCGCCACTCCGTCAGAACCCGAGCTGTTGCGCGCAGGCAGCGCGGCCGGATTGGCCTTCAGCCGCGCCTGATCACCGGCGTAGTCTGCAGTGTGACTTGCGACTCGTGCGCACCGCATCGCGTATCGGTGATCCGATTGGCGGCTGCGCACGGGACGCTGGCGGACACGCCCAGTGGGCGCTAATGTCGCGCGTATGATCAATACTCAGTTTCTCATGCGCGCCCGCCGTGGGGCTGCGCTGACGTTTCTTTCGGCAGGCTTGGTCACTGCGCCATCAGCCCTGCCCGCCCAAACCGCCCAGACGGCTCCACCGGTCGCAGCGCCGATTGCATCACCTGCGGGACGTGCTGCGGACGTGGCCTCACTCGACGCCATTCTTGCGGCGCTATACGACGTGATTTCTGGACCAGCGGGTCAGAAGCGCGACTGGGATCGCTTCCGTTCGCTATTCGTGCCCGGTGCACGACTGATTCCCACAGCCGGCGCTCCAGGTCAGCCAGCACGAGCCGTTGTGTGGACCCCCGAGGAGTATTCGCAGCGAGCAGGTGCTTCACTCGAACGCGATGGATTCTTCGAGCGCGAGATCGGACGTTCTGTCGACACGTTTGGTCGTGTCACGCAGGTGTTCAGTGTGTATGACTCCAAGCGCACGCCCAACGATGCCAAGCCGTTTCAGCGTGGCATCAACAGCATTCAATTGCTGAACGACGGCACACGCTGGTGGATTGTCTCGATTTACTGGGACGCCGAGCGGGCGGACAATCCGATTCCGGAACGGTATCTCAAGAAGTGAGCAGCTGCTGTTCGGCAATTACATAAAGAAACGCGGGGCGCTGAATACGTTCAGCGCCCCGCGTTTCTTGAGTGGAGGTGAGGGGAATCGAACCCCTGTCCGAGACTAGATCCACCCCGGTTTCTACGTGCGTATCCCATTGATTGAGGTCTCCTTCAGCTGGCCAATGGGAAGCCCACGTCAGGACAAGCCTTCTAGAGTTTCGCCTCGGCGCAGAAGGCGCACACCGAGGCTAGCCCAGATTTGCGATACTCACGTGCCGCCCCGGGCGGGCTGCCGCGTGAGCACTGCTACGTAACCCGAAGGTTAGGCAGCGAGCGCGAGGTTGTTGTTCGCGATTGGAATTTTCCCGAGTGTTTTACCAGGTGCTCGAGTACCTGGGCACGCTACCAGAGATTCACCAACCCCGTCGAAGCCAGTCACCCCCGGTTCGAACGGTCCTGCAACACATCAGTACACTACACGACCCGAAGGCGTTCCGGCAACTGTGTGGGATACGATGTGAGCGCTACGCCGCCTCGCACGTCAGATCGGACACGTCCGGATCGTCGGCCTTGGCACCCTGCGCGACATACTCCTCATAGAACACGAGGTAGTTGCTGAAGATGTTCTCGACTTCGGAGAAGTCGCGCACCTGATGCAGTTTCGCGCGAAGGTCCGCAGAATTCGGCAACCCCTTCACATACCAGCCAAGGTGTTTGCGGAATTCGAGCGCCGCCCCAATGGCGTCGACTTCATAGCTCTGCACCATACGCGCATGCTCGAGCGCAATAGCGAAACGCTCGTGTACACCCGGCGTCTCCGGCATAGGAGTGCCATCGATCAGGGCGCGTGTCTGACGGAAAATCCACGGCTGACCATATGAGCCGCGACCAATCATCAGGCCATCTGCGCCGGAATGATCCAACATGCGCTTGGCGTCTTGCGCCGTCTTGATATCGCCATTGCCGAGGACCGGGATGTCGAGCGCTTCCGCGACGCGCGCAATCTCATCCCAGTTGGCCTGACCCGAATACATCTGCGTACGCGTGCGCGCGTGCAGTGCAAAAACCCTGGCACCCGCGTCCTGCATACGCAGCGCGATGCCCACTGGGTCACGCATCTCCTCGTTCCAACCGCTTCGTGTCTTGACCGTGACCGGTAGCGGGGTGGCCTTGCTCACCGCACGAATGATGTCTTCGACAAGCCCCAGATCCTTGAGGCAGCCAGATCCACCATTCCGGCGCACGACTTTCTTGACCGGGCAGCCGAAATTGATGTCCACGAAATCCGGCGCAAACAGATCGGTGACCATGGCCGCCGCATCTGCCATGGCTGCGGGATCGGCGCCGAAGATCTGCACGCCAATGGGCCGCTCCTCCTGGGAAAACCGGAGCTTGCTGATTGTGGCCTCGTTCTCCCGCCGGATCCCTTCAGCTGAAAGGAATTCCGTGACCACAACGTCCGCCCCGTGCTGATGGCAGAGGCGTCGGAACGGAGATTCCGATACGCCAGCCATGGGCGCGAGGTAGAGCGGGGTCCGATTCGGGACAGAAAACGGGAACGTCTTGCGGGCCATACACTTGAAGCTAGTCGTCCCAAGAAAATGAGGCAACGCACGGAGTGCCAAAAACCGTTTGACTCAGGGCGTTCCGGTGTTACCATACGAGGCTATGGAACTGCGCGAGTTCTTCTCCGAAGATGCGGTCCAGCTCGAGCTTCAGGGCACGAGCAAGGACGAAATCCTTAAGGAACTCATCGGGCTGCTCAAGCTCGATGAGAAATCCGAGGGCATGCTGTTCAAGATGCTCAAGCGACGCGAAAACCTCGGTTCAACGGGGATCGGTCGTGGCATCGCGATTCCGCATTGCCGCTCCCTCGTCGTCAACCGGCTCCGGGTCGCGTTTGGTCGCAAGCGCGACGGCGTAGACTTCAAAGCCATTGACGACAAATCCGTCAACTTCTTCTTCCTGATTGTGGCCCCTCCCCTTGAGGTCTCCAATCAGTATCTGCCGGTGCTCGGAAAGATCGCGCAATTCAGCAAGGAGAGTGACGTGCCTGGGCGACTGCTCGAGCTGACATCGCCAGCCGAATTCATGGCATTGCTCGAAGAAAAGCGCGTCTAAGTTGGTGAGCGTAAAACGCTCGGCAATACATCGTAAAAACCTGCGCGGCGTCTCCAAACTTACGGGGACGCCGCGTCGAGTATCCGGCGTATGGTTCCCAGCAATTCGCTCGCACTGAATGGCTTCGCCACCAATGCCAGCTGCCGGGCGGCCACGCCACGCATCACCGTATCATCGTCCGCATAGCCACTCATGAAGACGACACGCATATCGGGATAGCGTCCCTCAACTCGCGAAACGAGTTCGGGGCCTGAGACATCCGGCATGATGACATCGGTAAGCAGCAGGTGCGGTGGCGCCTCCAATTGCGTGAGCAACTCAATGGCCTCTCCTGCACCAGCAGCAGCCGACACGCGATAGCCCGCTCGCGCCAGCAACGCCACCGTAGCGGACCGCACGGCTGGATCATCTTCCACCACCAACACATGCTCGCGGCCACGCAGTGGCAGCGTCTCGGGCTCCTGACGCGCCACACGCGGCGAATCGATAGCTACGCCGGGCAAGGAAATACGGAACGTGGTACCAGCACCGGGATCACTGGTCACGCGAATTTCGCCGCGTGAGCCCGTGACGATGCTGTAGACCATGGCCAGTCCAAGACCGGTGCCACGATCACGCGGCTTGGTTGTGAAAAACGGCTCGAAAATGCGGGGCAACACATCCCGCGCAATTCCTGCTCCGGTATCACGTACCGTCAGTTCCAGGCGACCATCCGTACTGCGCTTCGTCCGTATCTCGAGACGCCCGCCTGATGGCATGGCATCGCGCGCATTGGCCGCCAGGTTCATCATCACCTGTTCGAAACGTTCCTGCGAGAACATCACGACCGGAACATCCGGTGCGCACTCCACATCGACGACGATCGATTCGCCAACCAGTCGCGCCAGCAGATGCTCGAGTTCGTGCAACTCGGCGTTGATGTCGAGCGGTTCCTCCTGCACGACTTGCCGGCGACTGAATACGAGAATCTGTCGTGTGAGATTGGAGGCGCGCTGCGCGGCCGCCAAAATTTCACTGGCCTCACGGCGTTGCGGCGATTCAGGCGACAGCTCATCGCGCAGCAACTCGGCGTTCGTGGCAATCGCCGACAGATAGTTGTTGAAGTCGTGCGCGATACCACCGGCGAACGACCCCAATGCTTCGAGCTGTTGCGCCTGCCGGAGCGCGCTACGCGAAAGTTCGAGTGCCTGTTCTGCGCGCAATCGATCCGTGACATCAAGTAGCACGCCAACGGCAAGCGTCTGAGTCAACTGTTCGAGACGGCCAATCACCAGTTCGACCGTGCGCAGATCTCCACGCGCATCCATCTGCTGCCACTGCCCCGCACGAAGCGTCGTGGCTTCCATTGGCAGCGGTAGTGATGCAAACCGATCGCGCTCTGCCTCAGCGAACAAATCAAGGATTCGTGATTCGGCCGTGTGCTCGATGCGATCGCCGTAGAATGCCCGCGCCGCATCGTTCACCTGTTCGATGCGTCCGTCGCTCAGCCGCCAGGTGAGCGTAGGCAGCGGACTGGTGGCGAACAGCTGACGATATCGGACTTCACTGTTCGCAAGCTCACGCTCACGATCAGCAACCGCGTCAGCCATTGCATTCATGGCCTGTCCCAGTGCCACGACTTCCGCCGTTCCCTGCACCTCGGCTCGACGATCACGTTCGCCACGAGCCAGTGCAGTGGCCACATCCGTCACTTCTTCAAGCGGCGTGGCAATACGGGAAGCAATGAACAGCGCCACACCAGCCATGAGCAGCGTGAGGACCAGTCCCACCAGCAGGTCGATGCGCAGCTGGCGCTGCACCAGAGCCAAGGTGGCGCTGACCGGAATACCGATGTACGCCATTGCTCCGATGGTACGCATCGTGTCCTGCGCAACGATACGCGTCGTACCGTCAAGCGACTGTACCTCGTACATACCGGCCGGCTGTTTCGGATCCGCCTTGAACGCCGACGAGTCCGCGAAGGAACGATCAATCCAATGATCGAGATCCTGACTGCGAAGTAGTACACGACCATCACGCCGCAATACGGTCAGCACCGAGTTGGGCGGCAGATCACGTACGTAGCGCACTGCGGCCATGCGATCGATACGCAATCCGGCGCCCACGTAGCCGACAATCTGTCCGGTGCGCGCATCACGCACGGGCTGCATGAAGGGAATCACCCATGCCCCGGCCGCGTCGACAATGGAGCGGATGGGCTGACTGATCGTAAAGGTGGCAGAGCGCTTGACGTCTGCGAAGTATGCCGCCGTGCCAAGTGACGGATTCTCACGAAACTGCGGAAGCGGAATGAGCGTTCCGCGCACAGTCCCGTCGACATCAGACAACCAGATATTGCTGAAGCCCGATGCCGCATCACTGAAAATCGCCGTGATCAGCGAATCGTTCTGCGCTGGGGAATCACGCGGATCGAGAATGCGGGAAGCGCCGGCCAACAACAATCGCGCACGATTGATATCGTCATCGAGTAACTGGGTCGCACGCACAGCCGCGCGACGACCTTGATCTGCCAGTTCGTCCCGTTCGCGATGGGAGCGCTCGAAGGCGCGCACCATCGCCAGGATGGCCAATGGAAGCGTGAGGGCGAGTGCCAGCAGGACGAGCTGTCGGCGCACACCTGAACGCAGAAGGACAGGAAGGAATTGCATCTGGGGCCAACGCTACGCCACAGCAGACTGAGCGTCCAGTCCTGCGAGAGTCCCGGTCATCACACCGCGGAACTTCCAGTGACCAAACGCACGCCTGCCGTGGACGCGAGGTACAAACGACTAGGGATCAACCACGACCCGAGCCAATGGTGCCCGCAGCCGTTTCCATACCCGGGCGCTCTGCAGGACGGCAGCAGCCGCGAGCCCGGCAACTAGCCCGAGCCAGAACCCGCGTTCACGCCAGTCGGTGTGAAAACCCAACACATACCCAAGTGGGATTCCAATTCCCCAGAATGCCACCATGTGCAGCACCGCCGGAACTCGTGTATCTCCTGCCCCCCGGAGTACACCACTCGTGACCGCCTGCAGACCATCGAACACCTGGAACCACCCCGCCAATGGTATGAGGGCAACAGCAACAGCGACCGTAGCCGCCTCCGTCGTGTACCGGGTGGCCAGCCATTCGGGGGCGAAAATGAATACCACGGCACTGATGCTCATGAAGCCCACACCACAGACAATGGCCGCCAATGCATCACGCTGCGCGGCTGCCTGATCACCTCGTCCGATCGCTCGTCCAACCACCGCTGCGGCGGCGCCGCTGATTCCCAGCGGTACCATGAAGGTCATAGCCGCCATGTTGAGTGCGATTTCGTGCCCAGCCAATGACGCCGTACCGATCCACCCCATGAACAGCGCAGTAAGACCAAAAGCAAAACTCTCGAAGAACCACTGCACGCCGATCGGCGCACCGATTCGCAGCATGCGCAACATGGGAGCACGCTCGAGCACATCGCGGCGCCATGGTCGCACGGTGTCACGCAGCAGCGGCCAGCCAAGCCACATCAGCACCGCCGCCATAACCCACATCGAGATGGCGGTGGCATAACCTGACCCTTCTACGCCCAATGCGGGAAATCCAGCGTTGCCGTAGATGAGCAGCCAGTTCACCAGCACGTTCACCACATTGGCCACGAGGGCAGCCGCAATGATGGGGCGTGTCGGCCCCATGGCCTGCAGTGTCTGGCGAAACACGCTGAACACAAAGAATGGCAGCGCACCAAGCAGACGACGCCGTGCGTACACAGCGGTCTCCTTGACCACCTCGGGTGGCTGCTCGAGTGTGCCAAGCACCCACTCACCCGGTATCAGCGCCAGCATGACCAGACATGCCACACCAACAGCGAGAACAAGTCCACGCTGCACACCACGCGCCACAGCCGTATGGTCACCGGCGCCCACCGCCTGCGCGACAACGGGATCGAGGGCGAACAACAGCCCGATGCCAAAAACGCTGACGTTGAAGAAGTAGAAATTGCCAAGGGCCACGGCGGCGATTGCCGCGCCACCCAGATGGCCGACCATGAGCGTGTCCACCACGCCCATGGCCTGAATACCAAGATTGATGAGAACAATGGGAGCGGCGACCTGCGCCATGTCACGCAGATCGTCGCGCCAATCTCTGCTAGGTAGTGCTGAACTCACGTCAGAAATATACTCAACGCGCGGCGTTCCCCTTGGCGCCGCGCACGAGTTCACGCACTTCGCGCAACAGGCGCTGCGCGTCGTACGGGATACCATCCTTGATGGTCCATGCAACGCCGCCGCCAGGTCCCGCTGCGGCATCTGCACGAGGCGGATAGAAGGCCTTGAGATCCTCCAGCGGGTTGCCATTCACTACCGCTAGATCGGCCAGATACCCTGGTCGTACGCGACCAAGCTGCTGTCCTTCACCAAGAATTGCCGCGTTGTTTGCCGTCGCGTGCTGAAGCACCTTGAGTGGCGGGAATCCCGCTTCCTGATGCAGCTCAAGCTCGCGAATGAGTCCAAAGCCGTAGACCTGATAGATGAAGCCTGCGTCTTCACCAGCGCCGATTACTCCGCCAAGACGCTCGAAATCCCGGACCGCCTGAAACCAGATCCGATAATTTTCCTTCCAGAAGACCTCGTCGGTGCTGCTCCAGTTGGCGAAGTACGAACCATGATTCGACGGATCCGGACGGAAGTACTTCTCGAGTGTCGGATGCAGGTATTCGGCATACCACGGCTGCGTTTCCGCGCGCTGCAGGTCACGACTGGCTTCATAGATATCGAGAGTCGGGTTCCACGCCACACCGCCCTTCACCATGGCCTTCAGCACATCCTGCAGTCGGGCAGGATCCGCTTCTCGCCACAAACGGCCAGCAAGACGAAAGCGCATGCCCTCGTCAGCATAGTTGAAGTTGGAAGGAAAGTTCTGCACGCCATCGGGGATGGCTGCATCAGGCACGCCATACCAGTGCTCGATGGATGTCAAACCATGTGCCGCAGCATCAAGTGCATTGGTTTCATCAACGGCCATGTGGTGTGCAACGCGTAGACCCTGCTTGCGGGATTCGTCGAGCACGGGACCATACACATCCTTGTCCATGCCGAAGAGCTTGAGCCCATCCACCCCCTGGGCCTTGAGGTCACGCACGCGCTGACGCGCTTCAGCCTCATTGCGTGGCACCGGCATATAGGCGTAGCGCGCGTACACGTAGAAACGCGGTGCCATGACCTCGCCCGCGAGACTGCGCGCACGGAGTTGCAGCGTCTTGGGTGTTTCACTCGAAACGTCACGCACCGTCGTCACGCCCATGCCAAGCCACAGCTTGAACTGATACTCCAGCGGCTGCGCGATTCCGGCACGCTCATCCTGCACATGACCATGCAGGTTGATGAGCCCGGGTACCACGTACTTGCCAGTCGCATCGATTTCGACATCGGCCGCCGGACGCCGCGCGGTGCCATTGCGAATGGCCACCGGATCGAGACTCACGATCTGCGTGATCCGATTGCCTTCGATGATGATGTCCTTTGGCCCTTCCGCCGGCGTGCCATTGCCTTCCACGACAATCGCGCCACGAATGGCGAGTCGGCGCGGGCGTACGCCGTGCGTAGGCGCTGAAGCCGTCTGCGCCCCCAGCAGATCGGTAGCTATCAGCATGGCGCCAAGCGACAACAGCAGTCTACGGCCTACGCGGGGAATGACGGGCAGCGACAAGGGGAACGCCGGCGAGGAGAACGGCATGGTGCGTGTCCGGTGAATGAGGAGGGGCTTCGTCAGGACGGGCGACATATCGTGCTGCAACGAGGATAACGCGATATTGCAGGACACGTCAGCCCGTCACCGTTCTGATCATCATGAAGCTCGAGCCCGAAGTCATCATACGCGGCGAAGATCTGTCGCATGCGAACTTTGCCGATCTGGACCTCACCGGCGCCGTATTCGAGGAGTGCGTGCTACGCGATGTGCGTCTTGCCGGCACCACCTGCGAGTCGGTCCGGTTCCTCCGGTGTCAGTTCGTCCGCTGCCACTTCGCAAAGGTCGAGTTCCGCGATGCGCAGTTCCTCGACTGCGACTTCACAGACGAGGATGGGCACACCGGTGCCCATTTTCCTCTCACGCGCATGGAGCAGACGCGCTTTCAACGCTGCAATCTCTCGTTCGCAAAGTTCGAACGGTGCGACATGTATTCCGTTCGAATCGAGGGCTGTAATCTGCGTGGCAGCGCGTTGGTTCGATCCGACTTTTCGCGAAGTTTTTCCCGCAAGGTCGTCAAGTCAGCGGGATGGATGACCGATTGCAATTTTGAGTTCGCCAATCTGGCCGGGCTCAAGGCACCGGAGTGTGATTGGCGTGATTGCCGCTTTCGTGAAGCCGTCATGCATCAGGTCGATCTGGAAGGCGCAGACTTGCGTGGCGCCGACTTTACCCGGGCGTCACTCGATGGCGCCCGCATGGCCCGCGCCGACCTACGCGGCGCGGAGATCGCGGGAATCAATCTCATGACCCTCAGTAGCTTTGAGGACATGAAGATCTCGTCCGATCAGCAACACGTTCTGCTCCTGGCGCTGGGAATCGACGTGCACGTCGAGTGAACCAACGCGCCATAGACGATCAATCCGGTAACGGCACAAATTCGTCGCGATCATCTGGAGGTAAATCGAATGTCCCCTGCCCCCATAGACCGCGACGATAGTCTTCCTTGGCCTCCTCGATGCGATCGCGCCGCGACGACACGAAGTTCCACCAGATGTAACGCGGACCATTCAGGGTAGCGCCGCCAAGCAACATGAGACGCGCGCCCTGCGCGCCGGCCGCCACCGTGATCGCATCACCCGGCCGAAACACCATCATGCGCTGTGCATCGAATTGCTGCCCGGCTACCGTGATCGAACCTTCCACAACGTAAATGCCACGATCTTCGTGATCTGTTGGCAATGGCAATCGCGCGTGTGGCTCAAGCGTGACATCCGCGTAGAACGCATCGGACAAGAGACGCGCTGGTGCTTCCTCTCCATATGCGCGTCCCAACACCAGTCGAACAGAAACACCGGCGTCGGAAATCACGGGCAGCGTGTCCGCAGCGTGATGGGAAAACGTCGGATCGATCTCTTCGTGTTGCTCAGGAAGCGCAATCCACGTCTGAATACCGAACAGACGATTGGGATGATTGCGACTGAGCGCTGGAGTGCGCTCGGAGTGCGTGACACCCTTCCCTGCCACCATCCAGTTCACCGCGCCAGGCGTGATGACCTGATTGGTGCCAATGCTATCCTGGTGGTGAAACTCACCCTGAAAGAGATAAGTGACCGTCCCGAGACCGATATGCGGATGTGGGCGCACATCTACTCCACGACCCGTCAGCAATTCCGCAGGACCCGCCTGATCGAAGAAGATGAACGGGCCCACCATCTGCCGATTGGGTGCAGGCAACGCGCGACGCACTTCGAAGTCCCCGATGTCGCGCGCACGCGGCACAATGAGCGTTTCGATCGCATCAACGCCAACCAGGTCGGGGCAACCTGGTTCCAGCGCCGGATTCCAGCTCATCGTCCTGTCTTACGCATCGTCTGGCGTATGACCAGGCGGGAGAGTCATGACATCCTGCCACTCGGGATGACGCTGATACTGCGCACGCACATACGGGCAGCGCGGAATAATCCGAAACCCGTTGGCCCGGGCATCATCAATCAGGTAGCGAACCAACGCTGCCGCCGCACCAGTGCCGCGCAGCGTGTCCGGGGAACCCGTGTGATCGGCACTGATCAGCTGCGGACTACGCACAGTGAAAACCAACTCGGCTTCACCCTCGTGTCCACTCACGGTTGCGACATAACGGCCGCGTGATCCCTCTACCTGCTTGACGATCTGGATGTCCGACATGCGGGTCTCCCTGTCACTCCCACTCGATGGTAGCTGGCGGCTTGGAGCTGACGTCATACACCACACGATTGACGCCATCCACTTCGTTGATGATGCGATTGGAGATGCGGCCGAGCACGTCGTGCGGGAACGGATACCAGTCGGCCGTCATGCCGTCCGTGCTGGTGACGGCACGCAATGCAATGACGTGTTCGTACGTGCGTCCATCACCCATGACACCAACCGAACGCACCGGCAGAAATACGGCGAACGCCTGCCAGATATCCGGATAGAGACCTGCGGCACGAATTTCTTCGAGATAAATCGCATCAGCTCGGCGCAGGACATCGAGTGCATGCGGCGTGACTTCACCAAGCACACGAATCGCGAGGCCAGGACCCGGGAATGGGTGGCGGCCAACCATTTCCTCCGGCAGGCCAAGCTCACGCCCAACATTGCGTACTTCGTCCTTGAACAACTCACGCAACGGTTCGATTAGCGCGAACTTCATGTCCTTCGGCAAGCCGCCCACATTGTGGTGCGTCTTGATGGTGGCCGACGGGCCGCCGGTTGCGCTCACCGACTCGATGACATCGGGGTACAGCGTGCCCTGCACCAGGAACGCCGCATCCTTGCCGGCTTCCGCAGATGCGGATTCAAAAACCCGGATGAAGTGCTCACCGATGACCTTTCGCTTGCGCTCGGGCTCACCAATACCGGCCAGCGCCGTGAGGAACCGCTCCTCGGCGCGCACCGTGATCAGGCGGATACCAAGGTGCGCACCCATCGTGCGCTCCACCTGCTCGCGCTCATGCAGGCGCAGGAGACCAGTGTCGACGAAGATGCAGGTGAGCTGATCGCCGATCGCCTTGTGCACCAGAGCCGCGGCCACGCTCGAATCCACACCACCGGACAGACCGCAGATAACCTGCTTCTCACCAACCAGTTCGCGAATACGCGCGACTTCCTGATCGATGAAATGACCAGGCGTCCAGTCTGGCGTGCAATGACACACCGTAAACAGGAAGTTCCCGATAATATCGGCACCGCGCGCACTGTGATGTACTTCGGCATGGAACTGCACGGCATGAATCGGCTTGGACTCATGACGGAAGCCCGCACAGGTATTGCCACTGTGCGCGGTGGCCACATACCCCGGCGGCACTGCTTCCACATGATCACCGTGGCTCATCCACACGGTGGTCTTCTCACCGACATCGAAGCCCGTGAACATGCCCGCCGCTTCGTCTACGGTCACCTCAGCACGACCATACTCGCGACGGCCACCACCAACCACCGCACCACCCTCAAGGTGCGCGATCAGCTGCATCCCGTAGCATACCCCAAGGACCGGAGCCACATCGAGCAACTCACGCGCAATCGTCGGCGCGCCGACATCAGTGACTGAACTCGGTCCGCCGGACAAGATGATGCCCGTAGGCTTCCACTCACGAATCCAGTCGAGGGAAACCGTTGGCGGATGGATCTCCGAGTACACACGCGCTTCGCGCACACGGCGAGCGATGAGCTGCGTGAACTGGGATCCGCAATCGAGAATAAGGATGCGACTGGTGCTGGCGTTGGACATCAGTACTTCCACTCGGGTCCGGTGAGTTTGAGAAATTCCACGGCCTTGGTATCGAGATCAAGAATGGCGCCGGTGGGTGCACCATGCAGCCAACCGCAGCCTTCGCCCGGATTCACCAAAAGAGAATCACCGCGTGTCTTCATCTCGGGCACATGGGCAAAACCATGTACGATCACTTCATGCCCATCAATGCTGCGCTGGTGCACATCCGCGAGATCATGGATGAGGAGCACCGACTTGCCGCCAAGGTCGAAACTGTGTGGTGACTCATAGAGCTCTGCGGCACCGAAGCCGGTTCGCGCGGCGGCCACCAGTGCGTCCCGATCGCCATCATTGCGACCAAACACACCGAGCAGCGGAAGCGAGAGATCCTGAAACGGCTGCAAGGAAAACGGCGAGCAGTAGTCGCCCGCATGCATCACGAGCGAGACACCACCCGCTACCATCTGCTCGAGCAATGCCCGAACGGCCGGTACGCGATCATGGGTATCGGACAGCAAGCCAATGCGCATCAGGCGGTTCTCCACTCGAGGGGTGTACGCTCACGGCGTACGAGATCGTCAAATGTTTCGCGTGCACCAACCACCGCAAAGCGATCACCGTCCACCAACACTTCCACCGGTCGCGGGCGAGAGTTGTAGTTGGATGCCATCGTGAAGGCATACGCTCCGGCGGTCTGCAATACGAGCAGATCACCAGCCGAAACATCGGGAAGTACGCGATTCTTGGCGAAGAAATCGCCTGACTCGCAGATGGGTCCTACCACGTCTGCCGTGATAGCGCCCTGCACTTCTCGCACGGCAGCAATGCCATGATAGGCCTGATACAACGCGGGTCGAATGAGATCACTCATGCCCGCATCGGTGACCACAAAATCCTTTCCGGCAGCATGCTTCCGATACAGGACTTCTGTCAGCAGCACGCCCGATTCGGCTACCAGGTAGCGGCCTGGCTCGAGCAGCAATGTCAGACCCGTTTCACGAGCCGCTGCGCGCACGACTGTGGCATAGTCGGCAATGTCTGCTGCGACATCGCCCGGCTCATACGGAACCGACAACCCACCACCCACATCCATGAACTGCACGGGATGGCCGGACGCGCGCGCGACTTCAATGGCCGCAAGAAGCCGCGGCAGCGCATCGCGCAACGGATCGGCATTGCCGATCTGTGAGCCCAAGTGCATGCCAAGACCGCGCAACTCGACATGTGGCAAGTCGGAGATCACATCCAGCAGGCGCGAAACATCATCACGGGGAATGCCGAACTTCTGTCCCTTCTCCCCGGTCTTGATGTACGCGTGCGGTGTTTCGACCGTGACTTCCGGATTCACCCGAACGGCAATCGGCGCAACGACCTGTCGGCGAGCAGCCACGGCCTCGATCACCAGAAGTTCTGCTTCAGACTCCACGTTGATGAGTCGCACACCAGCTTCGAGCGCCGCTTCGATTTCACCGACCGTCTTGCCAACGCCGCTGAACACCACATCGTCGCCGGAGAACCCAGCCGTCAAAGCACGCTGCAGTTCGCCACCCGAAACGATATCAACACCTGCGCCGAGTTCACGAAGCAGTGTCAGGACCGACAGATTCGAGTTGGCCTTGACGGCGAAGTGAATGTGGTGCGGCACATCAGCGAACGCGTCGGACAGACGGCGAAAGCGCTCACGAACGGTGCCGGCGCTGTAGACATACGCCGGTGTTCCGTACGCCGCCGCGATAGCCGGGAGCGACACACCTTCCGCGTGCAGCACGCCGTTACGCCAGGCAAAGCCGCTGTCGTGCTGCACGTTCTCGGCAGAGGATTCCATGTCGTTCAGTACGAACGTGCCCACACGACCTCGTACTTGGCGGGTTCACCGGTCACCATGCACGTCGTGGGCGCCACGGGCGAGCGGAACTCGGCATCGGGGATGCAACGAATTGTCGCCTTGGTTTCTTCCTTCACGCGCGCTTCCACCGCCGGGTCACCATTCCAGCCAGCGTATACGAACGCACCGGGACCTTCCATGACTTCCTTGAATCGGTCATAGGTGATGGGTCCGCGGATGCTGTTGGCTTCGAGTCGTGCACGGGCAGCAGCCAGCATGTCCGACTGGATCTGTTCGAGGATCACCGGCAATTCAGCGCGCAGCGTATCGAACGCAATCGAACGCTTCTCGCGTGTGTCACGGCGCACGAGCATGCCGCTCGATGACGCCAGATCGCGCGGGCCGATCTCCATGCGCAGCGGCACGCCGCGCAGCTCCCAGTGATAGTACTTGGCGCCTGGCTTGATACCGACGCGATCGTCCACATGCACACGGATACGCTCATGGTCCGGGCGCTTGAAGCTGCCCAGATCATCGGCGATACGCTTGGCCGCCTCGATGGTGGCCGCCCGCTCTTCGTCCGTCTTCCAGATGGGCACGATGACCATCTGCGTCGGCGCCAGACGAGGCGGCAGACGCAAGCCTGAATCATCGCTGTGCGTCATCACAAGACCACCGATCATGCGTGTTGACACGCCCCAGCTGGTGTTCCACGCGTGATCCTGCTGGCCCGCTTCATTCTGGAACGTCAGATCGAATGCCTTGGCGAAGTTCTGACCGAGGTTGTGCGACGTACCGGCCTGCAACGCCTTGTTGTCCTGCATCATCGCTTCCGTGCAGTACGTACGAAGCGCACCCGCGAACTTCTCTGCATCCGTCTTCTGACCGGTGATCACAGGCATGGCCATGTACTCTTCCATGAACGTGCGATACACGCCCAGCATGCGACGCGTCTCTTCTTCGGCCTCGTCATGCGTGGCGTGCGCCGTATGTCCTTCCTGCCACAAAAACTCCATCGTGCGAAGGAAGAGACGTGTGCGCATCTCCCAACGCACCACGTTGGCCCACTGGTTGTAGAGCAACGGCAGATCGCGATAGCTCTGCACCCACTTGGCGAACATCGAGTAGATGATCGTTTCCGACGTGGGGCGAACGACGAGACGTTCTTCGAGCTGCTTGCCGCCGCCATGCGTGACAACGGCGCATTCCGGAGCAAAACCTTCCACATGCTCGGCTTCCTTCGACAGGAAGCTCTCCGGGATGAACAACGGGAAGTACGCGTTCACATGGCCCGTGGCCTTGAACATGTCGTCCAGCGCGCGCTGCATGCGCTCCCAGATGCCATAGCCCCACGGACGGATCACCATGCAGCCGCGCACCGGCGAGTAATCAGCCAGCTCGGAGCGCAGCACCAGTTCGTTGTACCAGTCGCTGAAGTTTTCAGCGCGGGTGGTCAGCTTCTTGTCGTCACTCATGGTGTGGACTCGTGGTGCAGGGTCGCCCACGCGCACAGCGCGTCGAGCGTCGTGAAAAGTTGATCCTCATGGCCAGCGCGTCTCACGCGCCACGCACCATCGGCCGCCGAAGGATCGACGATGACGAAGGCTCGCGCCTCCGCCTTGCGGCCAGCTTCGAGTTGTTTGTCCAGCTTCTGACTGCGCAGCGCGTACTCCACCACACAGCCCGCCGCACGCAGCGCCGTGGCAGTACGCAATGCTGTCTGCGGTGCATCGGCCGTATCGGGAGCCTGTGCAACCCAAAACGCCAAAGGCGAGGCGTTCGAGCGGAGCAGCCCACGCGAGCGCAGCAGTTCACCGATCACCACATCACCCATGCCGAATCCGAGCGCAGGAAGATCGGTACCACCGAGCGACTTGAGCAGATTGTCGTAACGACCACCACCGCAGATTGCGCGAAACTCCCCGACATTGTCGAAAAGCTCGAACACGATGCCTGTGTAGTAGGCAAGACCGCGCACGATCGTGAGATCGAAACGGATCCACAAGCCCACGCCGAGTGCATCGAGATGTGACAGGTAGTCGCGGAATCGCGCGACGTGTTCACGCACTGCGGGAGCCTCGCCATACCGTGCAGCAATCGTGGCAAAGTCGACCTCGCTGAAACCGAGCACGACATCGACCGTGGCCGCATCAAGACCGGCCGAAGCCAGCTTCTCTGCGGACACTTCGCGCGGCTGCCGTTCGAGCTTGTCGAGCACCGCGTACACAGCTGGCCAGGAAGATTCTGCGATTTCGAGATGCGTGAGCAGTCCGTTCAGCAGACGTCGATCACTCACGCGTGCACGCACATCGCGATCGGTCAGACCAAAGGCCGACATGATCTCGATCGCGATCGACACCAGCTCGGCATCGGCGAGCACATCGGCTTCACCTACGATGTCTACGTTGAGCTGGAAGTGCTCACGCAAACGTCCTTTCTGCGTACGCTCGTAGCGAAAAAGTTGCGGTAACGAGAACCACCGCACGGGCTTCCGCAGCGCCTGCGCGCGCGCGCCCACCATGCGGGCAAACGTCGGCGTCATCTCCGGGCGCATCGCGACCGGACGTTCACCTTTGTCGACGAAATTGTAGAGCTGGGTGACGATCTCGTCGCCGCTCTTTTGCGTGTAGAGTTCGAGAGGCTCAAGCGGCGGCCCATCATACTCCTGAAACGCATAGCGCCGCACGATGCGGCGCCAGGTTTCGAAGATATGGGCTCGTTCGGCGAACTGCTCTGGATAGAAGTCGCGAAATCCCGGTAACGGCTTTTGTGACATCAGTGAAAGTTACCGAGCCACCGGAGGCACCTGCAACCGTTCCATGGCATCCCCCACCGTGTGGAAGGAGCCCGTCACGAGCACAGTTGCCGCCTCAGCCCGCGCATGAGCGAGGGCACTCGAAAAATCGTCTACGCGGGTCGCCGGCAGTCGTTCAGCGGCACACCAGGCCTCCACCTCGTGGAGGTCCCATGTGCGATTCGCCGGTGCGGTCGGAGCCATGGTCACCACGATCCGCTCGGCCACACGGGCTACCGCCCGCAGAATGCCACGCCAATCCTTGTCACGCAGCACGCACACGACCGCGGTCACAGGATGCGGCACGCCAACAGCCAGCAGATTGTTCACCACCGTCTCGGCGCCATCAGCATTGTGGGCCACGTCGAACAACCACGGGGGCGACCGATGAAAACGTCCGGGCAATGCGACCCGGTCGAGTGCGGCTTGAGGTGATTCTGCCAGCGCTGCCCAGGGCGCACCCGCCCCCCGAAGCATGGCCAGCGCCACACCGCAGTTGTGCGCCTGGAACTGCCCCACCAACGGCGTAATGAGCTCTTGGGTGCGATCACCGACCGTGAGGGAAAAACGGGTCCCCCGGGCGTCCACGGTAACCTGATCCACCTGCCAGTCACGGCCAGTCACTAGCACCGGGCTGGCATGCACCGACTGCGCCTGCGTTTGCAGCAGAGCTCTGATGGCCGGATTTGTTTCTCCGATGACCGCGGCGGCTCCCGCCTTGTAGATACCCGCCTTTTCTCCGGCAATCGCCTCCAGCGTATCGCCCAGATATTCGAGGTGATCGAAGCCAATCTGGGTCACGCCGGCTGCAACGGGCTGCACGAGATTGGTGGCATCGAGACGACCGCCAAGCCCGACTTCCACAATGGCCACATCCACTTCGCACTGCGCGAAATGATGCAAAGCCATGGCTGTGGTGGCCTCAAAGAACGTGGCGCCAAGCGACGACAACAGCGGCTCCCATGTGTCGAGCCATCGCGTCACGTCATCATGCAAAATGGGCTCGCCATTCACGACGATGCGCTCGGAAAAATCCACGAGGTGTGGCGACGTATACTTGCCCACACGAAGACCGGCATGACGCAGAATGGCATCGAGCGTGGCGACCGTGCTCCCCTTGCCGTTCGTACCCGCTACGTGAAAGACAGGATACTGCCGGTGCGGATTTCCCAGCCCCTCGAGCAGCGCCGCGACACGCTCGAGACCGAGCCGCCACGCACCACCGGTACGCGAAAACAGACGTCGGAGCGCGGCATGATAAGCCAACTCCGACGTCTCATGCGGCGAACCGCCAGCCAGCGAGCCGCTGACCGTCGGCGGCGCGAGAGGATGTTCGGGTTGCTGTCCCAGATGACGCCTCGTTACACGTCCTGCTGCGCGTACCCGGCAGCAGCCGGTCGACCACTCATGTGGCGGAGCAAACGGGACAACGTGCCCTTGAGCTCCTTACGGTGCACCACCCGGTCGACCATACCCTTCTCCAGCAGGAACTCGGCTGTCTGGAAGCCTTCCGGCAGGTCCTGACCGAGCGTCTGCTTGATGACTCGGGGGCCGGCAAAGCCGATCACCGCACCCGGCTCTGCAAGGATCGCGTCACCCAGCATGGCATAGCTGGCACTCACACCGCCCGTGGTGGGGTTCGTGAGCACCGAGATGTAGGGAATGCGACGCTCCGCCAACTGAGACAGCACAGCCGACGCCTTGGCCATCTGCATTAGCGACAGAATGCCTTCCTGCATGCGGGCACCACCGGATGCTGACACGATCACCAGTGGGTGCTTCTTCTCGAGCGAGCGCTGCCCCAGTCGGGCAATCTTTTCGCCGACAACAGACCCCATGGATCCGCCCATGAACGCAAAGTCCATGATGCCGATACCAACAGGCATGCCCTCAAGCTGACCGGTCACCGTCAGGATGGCGTCGGTGTCGCCGGCATTGGCGAGCGCCCGCTTGAGACGCGTGGGATAGTCGGGAAAGCCCAGCGGGTCGACGGAGCGCAGTTCGCCGCCAACTTCCATGAGCGAACCGTCATCGAGCAGAAAGTTCGCATAGTCGAACGCCCGCAGCCGTCGGTGAAAATCACACGACGGGCAGACGTTGAGATTGCGCAGAAACTTGTCACGGATGTCCGTGTGATCACACGCCTCGCACTTCTCCCACGTATCAGGTGGGATCTCGAGCCGCTCGCGACGCGGCTGGCGGGGCTTCTTCTCCTTACGGAACCAGGCCATAGACCTACAAAGATTGAAAGATGCTCAGCGGAAGGCTAGACCTTGCGTCCGGTTCCCGATCCGCTTTGACCGGATTCCTACAGCTTTATAGCCCCAAAGCGTCCGGCTGGCCGCGCCCCTCGGCCGAGATACGCAGCATGACCGCGACCGCCAGCCAGCTGACCATCAGGAACGATCCGCCGTAGCTGAAGAACGGCAGCGGGATGCCCGTGACCGGCATGAGGTTGAGCGTCATGCCGACGTTCACCACCACGTGCACGAACCAGGCGGACATGAGGCCGAAGGCCACCAGACTGGGAAACATGTCCGACGCACGACTGGCCACCCGCGTGCTGCGCAGAAACAAGGCGAGGAAGAGACCCAACGCCAATGCCACCCCGACAAAACCCAGTTCTTCTCCCACAATCGAGAAGATGAAGTCGGTTTGTCGTTCAGGAATGAAATCGAGTCGCTTCTGGGTACCGAGCGTGAAGCCCTTGCCGAAAATGCCACCGGAGCCGATGGCCACCTTGCTCTGAATGACGTTGTAGCCGGAGCCCTGGCTGTCGATGGACGGATCGAGAAACACCAGCAAACGCTTCTGCTGATAAGGCTTGAGTTTGTCCCACAGCAGCGGGGCCACCACGCCCATCACGACATTGGTGACAACGAGCGCCACACCCTCCACGAGGTATGGGCGGTACCACAGCACCAGCGCAATCAGGACGAGAAACCACGCGCCCCATACGCCGGTGCTGAAGGCAAAGACCAGACTGATGCCGGGACTCGCGAGCATCAGCAACAACGGCCACGGCACACCGGCCCAGAAGAGCATGGCGAAACAGATGCCGATGAACGTGAGTGCGGTGCCAAGGTCCTTGGTTGCGAGAACCAGCAACAATGGGATAGCCACAATGAGCAGCGGCTTCCACAACTCACGGAGTGATGCCACCGTGTCGCGCTGCGATGCCAGCACGCGCGCCAGCATGAACGTGGTCGCGAGCTTCCCGAGTTCGGCCGGTTGACCTAGACGCACGCCGCCGATGGTGAGCCATTGCTTTGTACTGGCCGCTGTTCCTGCTCCACTGCCGAGGAATTGCAGCATGAGCAGCAGCACACAGGCGAGCGCATAAAGTGGCCACGCGCTCCACTCGATGAGGCGCACCGAACCGCGCATAACCACCCATGCCGCAATCAGCGACGCGCCAAACCACAGTGCCTGCTTCTGCCACAGTGTGGCCATACCGGGGCGCGGTGTCTCCACCTGCCCCGCCGAAAACACCATGGCCACGCCAAAAATGCTGAGCAGCAGCGCCGTGATGAGCAGCGGGAGATCGACCGACTGGCGCCTGAGAATGGATGTGGTGGCCATGTGATCAGTCGCTTATCACCGACGTGAGCGTCAACGACGCCTTGAGATAGCGCTCCATCAGCTTGGTAGCCACACGGGCCGCAGATGATCCGTGCAACCCTTCTTCCACGATGATGGCGACAACGATCTTCGGATTGTCGGCCGGTGCGTAGCCCACGAACCAGGCATTGTCCTTCTGACCGTTGACCTGCGCAGTACCGGTCTTGCCGGCAATTGTGAGACCCTTGATCTGGGCGCCAGCCGCCGTACCGCGTGAAAGCACATCGGCCAGCGCGTCCTTCACCCCTTGCAACTGCTCGGGTGTGATGTTGAGGATTTTTTCGCGCTCGGGTTCACGCGCGACAATTTGTGGTGTGGCGGCAGATCCATCGGTGGCGAGCGCCGTATAAAACTTCGCCATGTTGATGGGTGTCTGCGCGTTGTCGGCCTGTCCGATCGACAGACTGAGCACGACTGATGGATTCCATCCGCGCTTGCCATACTGCTTGTCGAAGTAAGCTCTGTCGGCGGGCCATGTGGACTTGATCTCGAATGGCAGATCAACGCCGCTTTTCCGGTCGAATCGCAGGCGCACACCGCCCGCCAGTAGACTGTCCAAGCCGATCCGCAGCCCAAGCTGGTAGAAGTACACATCACAGGACTTTGCGATTGCCTGCGCCAACGTGATGTCGCCGTGACCCCTCTTATCCCAGCACTTGAACACGCGGCCGTAGTAATAGCCGCCGGTGCACGGCACCGGCATGCGCGTATCCATCGTGACGAGTCCACGCTCCAACCCCATGATCGCTGTAGCCAGCTTCCATGTAGACGCTGGTGCATAGGTTCCAGCCAGAGCGCGATTATAGAGAGGTTTGTGCTTGTCGTTCAATAGGGCGTTATAGAACGAGAATGGCGCACCACCAATAAACCGGTTGATGTCGTAGCTCGGCGCGCTGTACAACGCGAGCACTCCACCAGTCTTTGGTTCCAGTGCAACGACTGCCCCGCGCAACGAGTCACCGAAGTAAGCGTGCGCATATCGCTGAAGATCGATATCGATATGCGTACGGAGTGGCGGCGGCGCTTCCGGTTGCACTTCCGGACGCACACCATTGTCTCGTACCACACGATTGCGCGCATCGACTTCCACGAAACGCTGCCCCTCAAGAGCGCGGAGCTTCTCTTCGTACTGCAGCTCGATACCGGCCTTGCCGATCTGCTGCCCGGCCTTGTACGACTCGAAACGCTCCTTCGCCAGATCACCTTCGGTGATTTCACCGGTGTACCCCACCAGCGCCGCCACCGCAGGCCCGTCCGGGTAATAACGCTTCGGCGAACTCTGAATGATCAGCCCGGGAAATTCCGCACGCCGCTCTTCGAGCACCGACACGATCTGAAACGACGCGTCATTGAAAATGACCGCTGGACGCGTTGGTGCTCGCTGGTAGCGACGAACCGCGAGCTCCTGCTGCGCCGAATCAATGTCGACCACCGTGGCCAGCGTGCGCAGCGCCGAACGCAAGGAGTCCGAAGTCGGACTCAGAATTGAAACCGAATAGCCCGGCAAATTCTCGGCGATGATCTCGCCATTGCGATCGTAGATGATGCCGCGCGAACCCGGCAGCGGCACTTCGCGCAAACGATTGCTCTCGGACGCCAGCACGTACTCGGCGTTCTGCAGCACCTGCGCGCGGAAAAACGACCCGCCAAGGAGCAGGAAAATCGTGAACAACAAACCGCGCGCAACACGGGCGCGGCGCAGCACCGCATTCGGATGGTAACTCACCAGCCGACTTCCCTCAGGGAACGGTTCCCAAACGAGGCCACGCTATATCGCCTGCGGGCGATACAGCGGGCGGAAGAGTACGAGCAGTAGTACCGCAACGAGCGCCGTGAGTGCCGCCGAAAGTGGCGCCCACACCAGCAACGCCACCACCAGGGTCGTGCCGCTCGACACGCCCGTCAGCAACGTGGTGGCAATGTCGAACAACCACTTTCCGCCGAACACGAAGAGGCCCGTAAGGCCCACGTGATCGGCAAAGAACACCGCCTTGAGCCACGAGGCGCCGAACGCGATCAATGTCAGCACCAGCGCACTCGCGCCGAAGCTATCCGGCGCCAACGCATCGAGCGCCACACCGACCGCAAAGCCGGTGAGCGCAGCAAAACCAGGACGCATGCGCACCGACGAGAACAGCACGGCGATGAGCGCAAAGTCCACCGCCACACGACCGGGAATGAGCGGGCGCACGCCAAACTGGGCCAGGATCAGCAAGGAAAAGCCGACCCACGCCCGCAGCATGCTGCCAAGACCCGGAGTAGGTGCAGGAGAGCGCATCAGCAATCCCTCATCGGCGTAGCGGAGCAAGCGGTGGCGGCCCCTGACGGCGCGTGGTGTCAGGACGCTGCCCCAATCCTCCGCCAATGGTATCGGCCTTGGCCAGACTGTCTGCACGCAACGAATCCAACACCGCACGACGCGCCGCGAGTTCGTCGAACGCCGTCTTGCGCGCAATCGAATCACCCGCTGCCGCGACTGCTCGTGCGGCGCTGTCCGCAGCAACGACACTGGTCCACACACCGTTCACACCGAGCTGCACGCGGGCCGGCTTGAGTACCAACACCGGCCCAATGGCTTCCGGCAGTACAACGGGACGCAGCAGGTACGTGCGCGCCCACTTCTCCGGCGTGGTGATCTCGCCGAGCACGACACCGACGGGAATACCGCGCGGATACGTAGCCCCAAGTCCTGAACTCACGATCAGCGTGCCCGTATCGAGCTTGGCGCGGAATGGCACACCACGCATCTCGAGCAACCAGCGCTCAGCGCCATCGGCGAGATGTGGTTGCACAATGCCGAATGCTGTCTGATCCACGCTCATCGCACTGACACGAAAATCCGGATGCGCCCACGTCAGCGCACTGCTGGTGTTGCGATCAACAGTGGCAATCATGCCCACGAGGCCATCAGCCGTTACCACGGGCGCGAATGCCTCAACACCGACATTGCTGCCGGCAGTGAGCGTCATCGTGAACTCATCACCCGTGCGCTGTGGCAGCAATTCCGCAGGCACAAAACCATCCTGCAATCGCGCCGACAGACCAAGCAAGCCGCGCAGGGTCGCATTCTCATCGCGCACCGTGCGCAGTGAGAACGTATCAACAACCAGCGCACCACGTGCCTGAAGAACAGCGCCGCGCGACATCACGGCCGCGCGCACAGTTGCCGACTGGGCTTCGAGATTCACGAGCGGTGACAACACCGTCGCTCGCAACGTAGCCGCCACCTGCTCGCGTGAGCGGCGCGGCGAAACCAGGGCCAGGATGGCCAGTATGACACACACCAGCACGAGACCGGTGTCGAGTCGACCTTCTCCGCGTGAGTTGCGGGTTGAATTACGTGGCACCGCGCCTCAACGCACCATCAAGTGGTGAGCACTGACCAGTACTTCTCTTCGTCGTCGAGAATCTTGCCGGTACCGCGTACAACACACGTGAGAGGATCTTCGTCCACGTGAATGGGCAATCCCGTTTCCTGACTGAGCAGCACATCGAGACCGCGAATGAGCGCGCCACCACCCGTCATCACGATACCGCGATCCACGATATCTGATGCCAGTTCCGGCGGCGTGATTTCGAGTGCACGACGCACCGCATCAACGATCTGCTGAATGGGTTCCTGCACCGCTTCGCGAATTTCGCTCGAGTGCACGCGCACCGTTTTCGGAATACCCGACACGAGATCGCGTCCCTTCACTTCCATTTCGCGCTCGTCACCCACGGGATATGCAGATCCGATCTGAATCTTGATCTGCTCCGCCGTGGGCTCACCGATCAGCAGATTGTAGTTCTTACGCATGAACTGCACGATGCTGATATCGAGCTCGTCACCGCCCGTACGAATAGACGTGTCGCTCACGATGCCGGAGAGCGCAATAACAGCGATTTCCGTTGTGCCACCACCAATGTCGATGACCATGTTGCCCGTCGGCGATTCCACCGGCAGACCAACACCAATGGCTGCAGCCATCGGTTCCGTCACCATGAACACTTCTTTCGCTCCGGCGCCAAGCGCGGAGTCACGCACGGCGCGCTTCTCTACTTCCGTGATGCCTGACGGCACACACACAATCACGCGCGGCTTCACCTTGAAGACATGCTTGTCGATCACAAGCGTAAGGAAGTAGCGCAGCATCTTCTCGGTCACGTCGAAGTCGGCGATTACGCCGTCCTTCATGGGACGCACGGCCATGATGCCATCCGGCGTACGACCGAGCATGCGTTTGGCCTCGAGTCCAACGCCCTTG
This sequence comes from Gemmatimonadaceae bacterium, assembly GCA_016742275.1. Taxonomy (GTDB): domain Bacteria; phylum Gemmatimonadota; class Gemmatimonadetes; order Gemmatimonadales; family Gemmatimonadaceae; genus Gemmatimonas. Next base: position 110,723 of record JACVCD010000013.1, on the reverse strand, counting down.
ATCTTTTTCGTTTCGCGATCGAGCGCCACGACCGAGGGTTCGTTCAGCACGATCCCCTCGCCTTTGACGTAGATCAGCGTGTTGGCGGTGCCAAGATCAACGGCGATGGCATTCGCCGGGAAGAACGAATTGGACTTGCTGAAAGGCCAGAACATCCAGATGGCTCGGGGCGGCGCGCCCAATATCGGGGGCGCCTCGATGAAAAACGGGGTACGGCGGCTGGCGGTAAGGTATCGGTTAACGCGAATGCGGACAAGCTGTTGCTATTGCGTGATCTAGACCACGTCTTGGCGCCACGCTTCCGGGACGGGATTCCCAAAAATGCCATGCGGCCATCCCGGGCAAGTCGCCGAGATGGCCGCAGAACAACAGCTGCCTGAAAGCTCGGCTGAAGGTCAGCTCAGGAAGCTGGCCGGATCCGCCAGGTCCATGCCGAAGGCCTCAGCCACGCCAGCATACGTAACCTTGCCAGCCGACATGTTGAGCCCCTTGAGCAGGGCCGGGCTGTCCGTCAGTGCCTTCTTCCAGCCCTTGTTGGCCAGCTGGAGGGTGTAGGGCAGCGTGGCGTTGGTGAGGGCCAGCGTGGACGTGCGCGGAACGGCCCCGGGCATGTTGGCCACACCGTAGTGGATGATGCCATCCACCGTGTACGTCGGATTCTCGTGCGTGGTCGGCTTGATGGTCTCAACACAGCCACCCTGGTCGACGGCCACGTCCACGATGACGGCACCAGGACGCATGCGCGCCAGATCCGCCTTGCGTACGAGCTTGGGCGCCTTGGCACCCGGAATGAGCACGCCACCGATCACGAGATCGCAGGTGCTGATCTGCTCGAGGATGTTGTGACGGTTGGAGTGCACTAACTGCACGTTGGCCGGCATCACATCGCTCAGGTAGCGCAAACGCTCGAGCGAGAGATCCAGCACGACAACCTTGGCGCCGAGTCCAGCCGCCATCTTCGCGGCGTTCACACCCACAATGCCGCCGCCCAGGATCACGACCTTGGCAGGCGCCACACCCGGCACGCCACCCAGCAGCACGCCACGACCGCCGTAGAGCTTCTCGAGGTACTTGGCGCCTTCCTGCACGGCCATGCGGCCGGCCACTTCAGACATCGGGATCAGCAACGGCAGATCGCGATTCGGCAATTCCACCGTCTCGTACGCGATGCACGTGGCCCCACTCGCCAGATGCGCCTTGGTCAGCGCTTCATCTGCTGCGAAATGGAAGTACGTGAACAACGTCAGGTCCGGACGCAGATACTGCCACTCTGCTGCGATCGGCTCCTTCACCTTGAGCAGCAGTTCAGCCTTGCCCCACGCCGACGCCGCATCCGGCACGATCTGCGCACCAACCGCACGATATGCATCGTCATCGAAACCGCTGCCAATACCGGCGCCCGTTTCGATGAACACTTCGTGACCAGCGGCAGTCAACGCTTCCGCGCCGGCCGGAACAAGCGCCACGCGGTTTTCATTCGTCTTGATCTCTTTCGGTACCCCGATACGCATGTTCGGCTCGTGAAGAGGAGGGATTGTTCAGAGACTGGAGCCGATCGCTCAGCGCACGGCCTGGGGACCCAGGCTCACGAGCACGTGACGATCGGGGGCGAAGTAATCACGGGCAACTTCATGCACCGTGTCTTCGTCAATGGCATCCACGAGTGCCATCAGCTCGTCGACCGTACGAAATGGTTCACCGTACAACGCGGTCGTCGCTGCACGATACATTCGCGAAGATACACCTTCCATCGACAACACCAACTGCCCGCGCAACTGACGTTTGCCCGCGGCCAGCTCAGCAGCAGTAAGACCGTTGCTGGCGACCTCGTGCATCACTTCACGCACGGCATCGAGTGCTTCCTGCGCACTCTCTGGTGTGCTCGCGAGATACACACCATGTGCGCCAGTGTCGGCAAATGCACTGTTGAATGTCGACACGCTGTAGGCGAGCCCCAATTCTTCGCGCACACGCTGAAAGAGTTTGGAACTCATGCCGCCGCCAAGCAGCATGTCCACCACGGCAAACGCGAAGCGCCGCGGATCACCGTGCGCGATGCCCTGCCCACCCAACACGATGTGCGTCTGCCCAATGTCGCGGCGCAACACATGTTCGGCGTGCGGACCCGCAGCTTCTACGGGATCCACGGCGAATGGCGTCATGTCACCACGCGGGCGCTGTACCCAACCCGTGCGATCGAGCACCTCAAGCAATTGCTCATGATCGACGCGACCACTCGCCGCAACCACCAGGCGCCCGGGGTGATACGCGCGTGAATGGAGCGCACGCAGTTCGTCGACATCGAGTCCGCGCACGGTATCGCGCGTGCCGAGAATGGCGTATCCATGCGGATGATCGCCCCACAGCGCACGATTGTGCACGTCGAAGATGATGTCGTCCGGTGTGTCCTCGACCATGCTGATCTCTTCGAGGATCACCTTGCGTTCGAGCGACAGGTCGTCGTGACGCAGCAATGGCTCGAAGATCAACTCGCCGATGACGCCTGCAGCATCAACGAGGTGTTCATCGAGTACACGCGCCTGATACGACGTGTGCTCACGTTCGGTGTAGGCATCGAGCGAACCGCCCAGCGTTTCCAGCGACAGCGCAATGTCCTGCGCGCTGTGCGAACGCGTGCCCTTGAACACCATATGCTCGAGCAGATGCGAAACACCCATCTGCTCGGGAGACTCATGCAATGTCGCTGCACGGACCCAGGCCCCGAAAGCAACCGACCGCGCTCCCGGAACGTGTTCCGAGAGCACGGTCAGTCCATTGGGAAGGTCCGTTCGGTGCAGCGTGGGCGCCGCAGCGCCCGAAGCGTCAGCGCCGATCGCGACCACCGCCGTTCCGTCCACCGCGTCCGCCGCGGTCACCGCCACGCTCACCACGATCCCCTTCTTCACGGCGGGGACGCTCAGCGGGCTCGTCAGGCATGCCTTCCGGCTTCGGCAGCAGCGCCTTCATGCTGAGGCGCAGACGACCACGCTCGTCACGATCGACCAGCTTCACCGTGACACGGTCGCCCTTCTTGCACACGTCTTCCGGCTTCTCGACGCGTTCCCACTTCATCTCGGAGACGTGCAGCAGCGCTTCCGTGCCAGGCATGATTTCGACAAAGGCGCCGAAGGCCGTCACGGTCTTCACCGTGCCTTCGTACGTCTCGCCAACCACTGGCTCGGCCGTGATGGCCATGACCATCTGCTTCGCGCGCTCCATGCTCTCGCCACCAACGGCGGCGATGGTAACCGTACCATCGTCCTCGACCGTGAGTTCGGCGCCCGTCTCTTCCTGAATGCCGCGGATGTTCTTGCCCTTCGGGCCGATGAGCTCACCGATCTTGTCGACCGGGATCTGCACCGTCACGATGCGCGGCGCGTACTTCGACAGCTCAGTGCGCGGGGCCGACAGGGCCTTGTCCATCTCACCAAGAATGTGGAGACGGCCTTCCTTCGCCTGCGCGAGAGCCTCCTCCATGATCTTGATGTCGAGGCCTTCGATCTTGATGTCCATCTGGATGGACGTGATGCCGTCCTTGGTGCCCGCGACCTTGAAGTCCATGTCGCCGAGATGGTCTTCGGTGCCGAGGATGTCCGTGAGGATCGCGTACTTCTTGCCTTCCTTGATGAGACCCATGGCAACACCCGCCACGGCCGCCTTCATCGGAACGCCAGCATCAAACAGCGAGAGCGAACCACCGCACACCGAGGCCATCGACGACGAGCCGTTGGACTCGAGCACGTCGGACACAATGCGAATGGTGTAGGGAAACTCCGCGAAGTCGGGGAGCACACCCTGCAGCGCACGCTCAGCCAGATTGCCGTGGCCGATTTCGCGGCGGCTCGTGCCACGCATCGGACGCACTTCACCGGTCGAGAACGGCGGGAAGTTGTAGTGCAGCATGAACGAGCGCGTTACTTCACCCGGCTCCTTGATGGAGTCGAGGCGCTGCGCGTCCTTGGCCGTGCCAAGCGTCGCGGCAACGAGTGCCTGCGTCTGACCACGCGTGAACAGCGACGAACCATGCGCACGTGGCAACACACCGTTGTCGATGCTGATTGCACGCACTTCGTTCGGCTTGCGGCCGTCGACACGAAGACCCGTGTCGAGCACCTGCGAGCGGAGCTCGTGGTATTCGACATCGCCGAGGATGTTATGAATGTCCTTGGCGTTGTCCGGGAAGTCGACGAGCAAACCTTCGGCGAGTTCCTTCTTCGTGCGCTCCACGGCTTCAATGCGCGTGTGCTTGTCCTTCTGGTTGAGCGCTTCGCGGATACGACCCGAAGCCAACTCCTTCACCTTGGCCGTCACGCCTTCCGGCGACTCAGCCTTGGTCCACGACATCTTGGGCTGCTGCACCTTCTGGAGCAGCTCTTCCTGCATGCCGATCAGCTCACGAATGCCGTCGTGCGAGAGGCGCAGCGACTCGAGCACGTCCTGTTCGGACACTTCGAGCGCGCCGCCTTCAACCATCACGATGGAATCCTTCGAACCGGCAACGACGAGCTCCATGTCGGAGAACGCCACCTGCTGGAAGGTCGGGTTGAGCACCCAGTGACCCTGAACACGACCGACGCGCACGCCAGCGATCGGGCCGAGGAACGGGATCTTGGACGCATTGAGCGCGAATGACGCAGCCACCAATGCGAGCACGTCCGCGTCGTTCTCCTGGTCCGCGGAGATGACGTAGATGAACACCTGTACTTCGTTCTTGAATCCTTCCGGGAACAGCGGACGGATGGAACGATCGACGATACGGGCCGCAAGGATTTCGTGATCATGCGGACGGCCTTCACGCTTGATGAAGCCGCCGGGGATCTTACCTGCAGCGTACGTCTTTTCCTTGTACTCAACCGTCAGTGGAAAGAACGGGAGTGGGCTCTGGTTTTCACTCACCGTGACAGCTGCGAGCACCATCGTCTCGCCGAAGGTCACGACGGCGGAGCCGGCAGCCTGCTTGGCCATGCGCCCCGTCTCGATAATCAGGGGGCGGCCTGCAAAGGTCCGCTCAATGCGATGCATCATCTGCTTTGTTGCCTCATGAGAACGCAAATCGCGCGGGAGGCATAGTTGCCCCCGCGCGACGATGCGACGTAAACCGGCTTAGTACCGGAGTCCAAGGTCCTGCACGAGCGTGCGATACTGCTGCACGTCCGTACGCTTCAGGTAGTCGAGCAGGCGGCGGCGCTTGCCGACCATCTTGAGGAGGCCGCGACGACCATGATGGTCCTTCGCATGCGTACGGAAATGACCCGTGAGGTAGTTGATGCGCTCCGTGAGGATTGCAATCTGCACACGGGTGGAACCGGTGTCCCCTTCATGGGCCCGGTACTTATCGATCGTGGAAGCCTTGTCGAACGCCATCGTCGTTGTATTCTCAGCCGTTGCCAGCGCGTGTTTTGCGCAGCGGTTGTTGCGCCCAATTGCCGGTAGCACGGTAGCTTACTCCCCTTCGCCTCTCCTGTAAAGGACCAACGCGTGCCCGATCGATATCTGGGGCGAATCATCGGTAAGTATCGGGTCATCCGTCTCCTCGGGACGGGGGCCTTTTCGTGGGTCTATGAGGCGGTCGATCAGGATCTTGAGATTCCGGTCGCCCTCAAGATCCTGAGGCCGGAATTCGCAGGTCGGGAAGAAGCCGAAGCCCGTTTCCGCAGAGAGGCAGCGACCGCAGCGCGATTGCGCCATCGCCACATTGTGTCCGTGCGTGACGTGGGTGCAGTGGATGGAGCGGCGTTCGTGGCCATGGATCTGTACCCGATCACTCTCGGGCGCCGACTGTCACTCGTGGGGCACCTGCCAGAGACCGAGTGCGTCAGCCTCGGCATCGGCGTTGCGGCCGCACTGAGCCAGGCCCATGCGGCGCAAATCGTGCACCGCGACATCAAGCCCGACAACATCCTGCTCGACAATGAGGGGCAGGCCGTAGTCGCCGACTTTGGTCTGGCCCGCGCCCTGACGGCAATAACGGGTGAACACGCCACCGCAGAGGTCCAGGGCACCCCACACTATTTCAGCCCGGAACAGGCGCGTGGCGGCGACGTCGACGGTCGTAGCGATCTCTATGCGCTGGGGGTCACGCTGTTTCGCGCCGCGACTGGTCGCCTGCCCTTCGATGGCGAAGACTGGTACGCCATCTCGCGCCAACACATCGAAACACCGGCGCCATCGGCGCGTGAGTTCAACGACGAGATCTCGCCGGAATTCGATGCCGTACTGCAGCGTCTTCTCGCCAAGCTGCCCGAACAGCGTTATGCAACGGCGTTGCAGTTGGTCGACGCCTTGGCTTCGCTGCCAACCGCACCAGCACAGGCTGGCGCCAGTACACTGCGCTCGACCTCGCACACCATCGAGGCCTGGCACACACCGGCACCGGTAGCCAAGCCATCGCGCCGCTGGGTCATTCCCACGTTTGGTGCCGCGGCAATTCTGACTCTTCTCACCCTGAGCTTGTGGCTCAGGATACCCGCCGGGTTGTTCCCGCAAACGCCGGGTCCTTCGGCACCTGGCACATCAACTGACACATCAGCGGCCGGTCGCCTGCCGCTCCCATCGGACAGCGCACCACGAGTTTCCGTGCCCGGTGGGCCTATTGTGTCAGACACAACGCAGGCCTCCGGAGCCACGAAGCCGGCCCCTGCCCGTCCGCGCCCTGCAGCGACGCCGCGCACCTTCAGCCTGTCTCTCCTCACACATGACAGTGCACAGCTCTTCGTGGACAATCGGCAGGTTGGCGTTGGTTCGTGGACCGGTGAGCGCCCACCCGGTGCGCGCCTGACCGTACGGGCCGTGCTGCCGAACGCCCCAGCCACCTGTCAGTGGGCAGAGAGGGATTCGGTGCTTGGTCCGGTCAAGGCGGGCCAGGAACTGCAGATCGAATTGCCGGTGCGTAACTGCGTGACGGTGAAATTCGATGTGGAGCCGCGCGACGCCCGGGTGGCCATCGCGCCGCTCGATGGCGGCATCGCGCTGGAGACCCGCGCCGACAGTGCCGGTATGCTGCTCCTGCCAACGGGTCGCTACGAGGTGAAGACGTCGGCGCAGCGGTGTTTCCCCGTAACCGACACCCTGATTGCCCGCCCGCAGGCCGACGGAACGCCCGTCTCGCGGCGCTTCCGTCTCCTCTGCAACTAGAAGCAGTCGAGAAGCAACAAAGAAACAATCAGGAGCGGGATCACACGCGACAGGACGCGGCAGGACGCGACAGGACGCGACACGTGTCGCGTCCCTTGCGACACCCGCAGCCCCTCACAATGGTTCGGAGGTGGCGGCAACGCGCGAAAGGTGCGTGAGTCGTCGGTCCCACGGTTGGAGGACGCATGCGGCTGCAGGAACCCTTGCCCGTTGCTCCCGCCGCGCAGCGCTCGGTCAGCGCCGCGTGGGAGCGCGTGGTGCATGATGGACCCACCGCCCTCACCGGTCTCGAGACCGTGCGGCCCTCTGTGCGCGAATCGTGGCAGCGATCACTGCATCGCGGTATCGCACCGGGCATGCCGCGCGCGCCGCTCGCCCTCGACGCGGCGGATCTCGATGCCATTCGCTTCGAAGTGGATTGGCTGCCGCACGCCGAAGTGGCCATTCGCGCGCACGCGAATGGTTCGCTGCTCGATGGACACATCGTGGCATTGTTCGATGCCAACGCGCGCATGTTGGCGGCAACGGGCGACCCTGCGGCACTCGATGGACTGTCGGACATCAACTTCCGTCCCGGTGCTCTCTGGAGCGAAGACGCCGTGGGCACCAATGGTCCCGGAACTGCGCTCGCCCTCGGGCGCTCGATACACATCATCGGCGCCGAGCATTTCTGCGCGGGATGGCATGGGTGGCACTGCGCGGCAGCACCCATTCGCGATCCGCTCACGCAGCAAGTGATTGGCGTACTCGATCTCTCCGGGTTTCGTGATCGTGCGCATCCGCACACGCTCTCGCTTGCGACGGCCATTGCGGTTGCGGTCGAACAGCGACTCATTGCGCGCGAAGCGGAGCGCCGCGTGTCATTGCTTCGGCAGTACAGCACCCTCGTGTCGCGATACCCCACCGACGCCGTGCTCGTCGTCGATCGCGCCGGTGACATCATGGCCTCGACGACCGCCGCCGAGCGTCTGGTGCGCCGCCTCGCGGCATCAGGGCGTGATGCGACCGACGCCCTGCGCACCATTGGCACCGATGCCCGTTTTCGTTCGCACACGCAGCGGCATGGCGCGCTCGCCAGTGTACATGAGGCCACACATCCGCTGATCGGCGCAACCGCCGCCGTGCATGCCCTGCACGATGGACGCACAGCCATTGGCGCGTGTCTGGTGATTCCAACGGCAACGCGCCGCAGTGCAGGTCGCGCCGCTGCCGCATCAGTTTCGTCACCATCGGCGCCCCTGCCCATGCCCGCCGCTTCTTCTGCCGCACTGCCGGCGTCCACGGGCGCCCCACATGCGCTGTCGACGCGCTACGCACTGACCTCCCTGCAGGGCCAGGCACCCGTGCTCGATGAGGTGCGGCGCTTTGCCCGTGCCTGTGCACGCACCGACCTGCCCGTACTGCTACTCGGCGAATCCGGCACGGGCAAGGAAGTGCTCGCACAAGGCATTCACGCGGCAAGCCCACGCGCCAATGGTCCGTTCGTCGCCGTCAACTGCGCCGCGCTTCCCCGTGAACTCGTGGAGAGCGAACTCTTTGGTCATGTCGCAGGCGCTTTCTCTGGCGCACGTGCAGATGGCGCGATCGGAAAGTTCGAAGCCGCTGATGGTGGCACGCTCTTTCTCGATGAAATCGGCGAATTGCCGCCGGCCGCCCAGGCGGCATTGCTTCGCGTGCTGCAGGAGGGAGAGGTCACACGTCTCGGCAGCCACCAGGGACGTGCGGTCGATGTACGCATCATCGCCGCCACCAACCGCGACATCATGCAAGCCATCGCGAGCGGTGTATTGCGAGACGATCTCTACCATCGCCTCAACGTGCTCACCCTCGCTCTCCCGCCGCTCCGTGAACGCGAAGGGGACGCGGTACTGCTCGCGCATCACTTTCTCGCGCAGGTACGCGGAAGCCTCGCTACGTCGTTTGCGCCGGACGTACTCGAGGCATTTGCGCGCTATGCGTGGCCCGGCAATGTGCGCGAGCTGCAGAACTTGGTGCTGCGCCTCGCCGCGTTGTCAGAGGACGCTGTCGTAACCAGCGACCTTCTGCCAACAGCCGTACGTGACGCCCTTCCGCGCGAACGTCGGCATGCGATGCATACACCACGCATTCAATCGGTGCGCGGTGAAGCGGCAGCATCTGCTGAGCCTTCGTCGCCAGCACGTGATGCCACCCGCCATCACTACGCGGAACTGGTCGCGGCACATGCCACTATGCAGGATGCTGCCGCCGCACTCGGCATCACGCGCAGCACACTGTATCGGCGGCTGCAGCGACTCGGTCTCGCACCGGGACGCAGTGTACGCGGAATTTCCTAGAGGGAAGCCCGCACCGCGTGGAAGCAATTGGTCAAAGCAACGCGACGATCGAGGCCCCGAGCGCAGCGCCAATCACACTGCCCCACCAGAAAGTCCGCGCCTTCCACCACGGGCGGTGCGGCTCGAGCACGAGAACAAAATGCTCGGTTTTCACACGACCGACCTGTGAAGTGATCAATGCCGTGGCAGTGAGGCTGTCACTGCGCACGATGCGCATCCGCGCGACAAGCGCGTCACGTTGATGCGGATCGATCACATAACTCTGCATCCCCGCGCGTAACCAGCGAATCTCCTGGACACGAAAGGTGGCGGTACTGTCCGTAACGCTATCGATCTCAAATCGCGGCGCGTCCCGCGGAATGCGCGGCAGCACCGGCTGAATCGGTGAGGGAGTCGGCGATGATCGATAGCAGGCCGCTGCAGAAACCAGCAGCGCCAATGCACCGATCCGGCGAAGGCCGGCTCCCATGGGCCTCACTGCGTGAAAACCGCGCGCAGGTCGTTGAAGGTGACCAGCAGAATGAGGGCCAGCACTGCAAGTACGCCTACACGCGCAAAGGCTTCACGCGTCCGCATGCTGAATTCGCCGCCCTTGATGCGTTCGGCAATCACCACCAGGATCTGTCCACCGTCCAGGACTGGAATCGGAACCAGATTGAGAATGGCGATATTGAGACTGAGGAAAGCGATCAGCGACCAGAGCGTTTCCGCGCCATTGCGCGCCGCTTGCACCGACGTGCGGGCAATCGCAATCGGGCCTCCCAGCTGATCGGCCGATACACCGCCGGACACGAGTCCACCGATCACCGACACCACCTGCTGCGTCATGCCCCAGGTTGCCCGGCTGCCGGAGGCAATCGCGGTACCAAGGCCAACGGGTTCCCTAACCACTGAATCGCGCACCATGATGCCAATACGGCCAACTGTGCGTGTCTCACCGGTCGTGGGGTCCTTCGATTCCGCCACTTCCGGTGTGATGCTGCGCTCGAGACGCTCCGTACCACGCTGGACCTCAACCCGCACCGAACCACTCGTAATCGGCGAAACCCGGGTAATGACCTCATCCCACGCGCGTACCGCTTCGCCATTGATGGCCACGATCTGATCGCCGGACGCAAGACCGGCCGCCGCAGCCGGCGCACCTGTCACCACGGAGTCGATCACTGCTGGCAAATACTGACGGCCGTACCGGTAATAGATCCCACTCGAGACACCGATCGTGAGCAGGATATTCATGATCACGCCGGCCGACAGAATGAACACGCGGGCCAGCGTGGACTTGTTCTCCACCCAGCGATTGGCCGGCACAGCCTTGGGCCCGAATGGCGCCATGGCCTGCTCATCCCACAGGGCCTCAGGCACGTTGTCCGGACGCTGCGCCGCTTCATTCAGCGATCCACGGTCGCCCGCCCCGCCTTCGATTCCAGCCATCGTGTCGTCGTCGCGGGACGCCATGCGCACATAGCCACCCAGCGGAATCAGCGAAACGCGATAATCCGTTTCCCCGCGACGCCATCCGAACAGACGACGTCCCCAGCCGAGGGAAAAGACAGGCGCGTACACGCCACACATCTTCGCAGCCAGGAAGTGTCCCAGCTCGTGTACAAAGACCACGAGCCCAAACACCAGCAAAGGCGCGATATACACCGACAGTGCCGACATCAACTCTCCCCTGGATGTGCTTGCACGTGCGCGCGGGCAGCCGCATCGGCCGCGAGCAACGCGTCCAGCGAATCACCGGGCATGTGCCCCAGTGACGAAACTGCGCTTGCGACACAGTTCGCAATACCCGCGAAGCGCAGATTCCCGTCAAGGAACCGCGCGACAGCCACCTCGTTCGCCGCATTGTAGACCGCCGGAGCGGCCCCACCCTGACGACCGGCAGCGATCCCCAGGCGCAACATCGGGAATTCGGCGTGACGAACCGCTTCGAACGTCAACGCGCCCTGCGCCACGGGGTCGTACGATGGTACGCCATTGTCCTGCACCCGTTCCGGCCAGGTGAGGGCATATAGAATGGGCAGTTCCATCGACGGCACTCCCATCTGCGCCAGCACACTGCCATCGACAAATTCCACAAACGAATGGATGATCGACTGCGGATGCACCACGACATCGATGCGATCATATGGCACACCAAAAAGATGGTGGGCTTCGATCACCTCCAGCGCCTTGTTGGCAAGCGTCGCGCTGTCGATGGTGATCTTGCTTCCCATCTGCCATGTCGGATGCTTGAGCGCATCATCAACAGTGGCGGCAGCAATCTGTTCGCTGCTCCAACTACGAAACGGCCCACCAGAGGCGGTCAGTACGAGGCGTCGGATTTCATGACGCTCCCGACCGGCCAGGCACTGCAGAATGGCAGAATGCTCGCTATCGACAGGTACCAGACTTCCGCCATGCTGTGCGGCAGCACGCGTTACAAGCTCACCCGCCATCACCAGCGTTTCTTTATTGGCGAGCGCAACTCGCTTGCCAGCCTGAAGTGCCGCCAGCGTGGCCGGTAATCCCGCTGCGCCCACCACGGCATTGATGACAATCTGAGCGTCCGGGTGCGTAGCGGCTTCCACCAGGCACTCGGCACCGCGCCCCCAAGATGCAGGCGCGTCAGGGCACTCCTGAACAAGCCCGACATAGTCGGGGGCAAACTGCTTCACCTGTGAAGCCAACGCCACATGATTGCCATAGGCCGTGAGCGCTACGGGAGTAAACCGTTCACGTTGTCTCTCGAGCACGCGCAACGCGCTGGTGCCAATCGATCCCGTCGCTCCGAGCAGCGCTACACCGACACGGGACGTCACACTCACGAGGTGACGCCCGGGGCCGGAATCAACAGCAGGTCATACAGCGCGTAGGCAACCGGCAGCACGAAGAACAACGAATCCAGACGATCGAGCACACCGCCGTGCCCCGGGAAGATGGATCCGCTGTCTTTCACGCCACCTTCACGCTTGATGAGCGACTCAGCGAGATCGCCGACCTGCGCCACCACACTCACGATCACACCAAACAACACGAGGCCCCATGGCGTGAACGCCAACTGCGCCTGTGGACGCAACAAGCCCGTCGTGAAGGCGTACGCCGTCAGCACGGTGAACACGATGGCACCAATGGCACCGGCCACCGTTTTGCCCGGACTGACAGACGGCATAAGCTTGCGTCCGCCAATCAACCGGCCACTGAAGTAGGCACCAATGTCACTGGCCCAGGTGAGAATGATGGGAAAGAGCACCACCAACGCACCGGCCGCATCTCCCACCGCATAGTTGTGGTACCGCAACGCATACACGAAGGCGAGTGTACCGCCCGTATACAGCGCGCCGAATAACGTGGTCGACGCAGCACCCAGTGGACGTCCGTCCACGCCGCGCATCCAGATCGTGAGTGCCAGTATTCCCACCACGACCAGCGGGAGCACAACCAGTGGCACATTGATCACGCCAAGGAATTGCCCGTGCACCGCAAGCGGGATCAGTGCCGATAGCACGATACCCACACCAGACAGCGGCGCTTCACCGGCACCACGCGCAATGCGATAGAACTCGTATGCACCAATAGCAGCCATGGCACTCGCCAACGTGGCCAGTGCGGCATCACCGAGCCAGATGATACCGATGACGAGAGGGGCGCCGATCAGCGCAACGATGACACGACGACTGAGTTCGCTCACAGGCAGACGGAGGGGACGTTCAAGGGCAGGAACTCAGGTACTGCGACGGTCAGGTGCTGACCTTGCCGAAACGGCGATCACGTCGCTGAAAGTCGCAGATGGCCTCGTACAGCGCGACCCGATCAAAATCGGGCCACAGCGCACTGGAGATGTACAACTCGGCATAGGCAACCTGCCAGAGCAGGAAGTTGGAGAGCCGTTGTTCACCCGAGGTACGAATCAACAAATCGGGATCCGGACACTCCGCCGTGTACAAACGACGATGGATGCTCTGCTCGTCGATGTCTTCGGGAGACAAACGGCCGGCCTGAACGTCCTCGGCCAACATGCGTGCCGCGCGCACGAGTTCCGCGCGACCACCGTACGAGATGAACAGATTGAGCCCGAGGCGATCGCCACCCGCAGTTTCGCGGCGCACCCGCTCCACCGCCGCTGCGGCCGGTGGACTGAGGCGAGAGAGATCACCGTGCACATGTACGCACACGCCCTGCTGCCGCAGCTCAGCCGCCTCGCGAGCGATGTACTCCTCGAGCAAGGCCATGAGCGCGGAGACTTCGGTCTCGGGGCGCTGCCAGTTCTCCTGAGAGAACGCGAACAACGAAAGCCATTCGACACCCGCTTCGAGCGAGGCTTCCACCACCGCCCGTACCGCCTTCATGCCGGAGCGATGGCCAAATGCACGGGGCATGTGGCGCTCACGCGCCCAGCGCCCGTTGCCATCCATGATGATTGCAATGTGCCGCGGCACCGCCCCATGCACGCGGATGCGCGCCAACAGATCCGACGCGGTATCAGTCATGCGGGAATGAGGCGGTGACGGGGTGAGATGATGGAGGAATGATCCGCCGTGCGGAATCCGCAACGCGGAATCAAACCTCCATGATCTCGGCTTCCTTGGCCTTCAGCAGAACTTCAAGCTTGCTGATGGCGTCGTCGTGCACCTTCTGGAGTTCCTTCTCTGCGCCCTTCTTGTCGTCTTCGGAGACGCCGTCAAGCTTCTTCATCTTGTCGCGCCCATCCGTGCGCGCATGACGAATCGCAATCTTGCCATCCTCGGCAAGCTTGTGCAGCACCTTCACGAGTTCCTTACGGCGCTGCTCGTTCATGCTTGGCAGCGGCACGCGGATCACGCCATTCTGGTGTGCCGGATCAAGACCCAACTCCGACTCACGGATGGCCTTCTCGATGATCTTGGCCTGTCCCTTGTCGAACGGCGTGACGAGGAGGATGCGCGGCTCCGGAGCCGCGATGGACGCGACCTGATTGAGCGGCAACATCGAGCCGTAGGCTTCGACCTTGATGGTGTCGAGCATGTTGGGCGATGCCTTGCCCGAACGAATGCCACTGAACTCACGCTTCGAGTTCTCGATGGCCTTGTCCATGCCGGCCTTGGCGTCCTTCACGATCTGCGCAGTTGTGCTCATGAAACCAGTGTCCCTACGCGTTCGCCCATAATGGCGCGGGTGATGGCGCCTGGGCGGTGGATGTTGAGGACCACCAGCGGCAACTGATTCTCTTTGCAGAGCGTAATGGCCGTCTGGTCCATTACGCGCAGCTCTTCGAGCATCACGTCGCGATAGCTGATTGTCTCGTAGAGTGTGGCGTTCGGATCCTTCTTCGGGTCAGCCGAATACACTCCATCCACACTGGTGGCCTTGATGATCACATCGGCCTTCATCTGGATGGCGCGCAGCACAGCCGCCGTGTCCGTGGAAAAATACGGGTTGCCCGTGCCGCCGGCAAAGATCACCGTGCGCCCCTTTTCGAAGTGACGCAGTGCCCGCCGGCGAATATAGGGTTCCGCCAACTCTTCCATGCGGATGGCCGTCATGACGCGCGTGTCCATACCGCGCTTCTCCAGCACGTCCTGCAGCGCCATCGCATTGATCACGGTGCCGAGCATACCCATGTAGTCGGCGCCCACACGATCCATACCCATCTGCGAGAGCTGAGTGCCTCGCACGATGTTGCCACCACCGATCACCAGACCGAGCTGCACGCCCATGCGCGCGACGTCAAGAATCTGGTCGGCGAAAAATCCGATCCGATCAAAGTCGAATCCCACCCCACGCTCTCCGGCGAGTGCTTCGCCGGAGAGCTTGAGAAGGATTCGCTTGAAGCGCAGTGGCGAATCACCGTTCGGCGACTCAGCCTGCGCCACGTCTGATCCTTCCTGAGCGCTATCGCTCATGGACGGTTACTCAGCGCCGAGCTGCAGGCGAGCGAAACGGTCCACCGTGATCGTGCCACCCGCCTTCTTGGCGTGCTCGGCGACAAGCTGCGCGATCGTCAGCGCCGCATCACGCACCCACGGCTGAGGAAGCAGCGTCATGTCCTTGAGGTACGCTTCCACCTTGCCCGTCGCGATCTTCTCGATCATTGCTTCCGGCTTGCCGGCTTCACGCGCCTGCGCTTCGGCGACACGCTTTTCGCTCTCGAGCTTCTCGGCCGGCACACCCGTGCGATCCACGGCGATCGGCGCCGAGGCCGCAATGTGTTCGGCGATGTACTTCACGAGCTCCTTCGTGGCTTCGTGCTGCGCCACTTCGGTCGACGACGCCGTGATCTGCACCAGCGTGGCCAGCTTGCCGTTGTGGTGGCGATAGATGCCCACCTGACCGTTGGCATCCGCATCGAAGCGCGCAGTGCGCTTCACGTTCACGGCTTCACCGGTCTTGGCAGCCGCCGACTTGATGTAGTCGGCCACCGACTCGGAACCACCGGCCATCGGCTCGGCAAGGTACGCGTCGGTGTCCGCAGCCTTCGACTGCACGCGCTGTGCAACAAGCGATGCCACGATCTTGCCGAAATCTTCGTTGCGAGCAACGAAGTCCGTTTCACAGGCCACTTCGACGAGCACAGCGGACTGGCCGTTGTTGAACACCTCACCACCGATGATGCCTTCGCTCGTGGAACGATCGGCACGCTTCTCTGCCTTGGCGATGCCCTTCTTGCGGAGGTACTCAATCGCGGCGTCCATGTCGCCGTTGGTCTCTTCGAGCGCCTTCTTGCAATCCATCATGCCGGCGCCAGTGCGCTGGCGGAGTTCCGCGACGGCCTTGGCCGAAATTGCTGTGCTCATCGTCCAGTCCTGGTAGAGCGGTCTATAACGAAAGTTGCGATCGATAATCTTCGGGGCCCTTCAAACGAACGCCGCCGGAGTAGCCGGCGGCGTCGCGTTCCTGCATTCGTGTGCGCGGCATGCAATGCATGCGCGCACCGAATCATGTGCGGACAGCCAGCGATTTACTCAGCGCCACCTGCAGGCGCATCGCCTTCACCACCAGCCTCGCCTTCATTGGCGGACGCTTCACCACCCTTGAGGCGAGCAGCGATCGCTTCCGGCTTCGCGCGACGACGACGCGGGCGACGATCGTTGTTACCACCACCACGGTTGTCACCGCCGCGATCACCACCACCACGGTTATCGCCGCCGCGACCACCACGATCACCACGATCCGCGCGCTCAGCGCCGCGATCCGAGGAGAACGTGTACGTCTCAGCTTCTTCTTCCACCGAACGGACCGGCGCTTCGCGGCGCGCTTCGTCGATGGTGTCGGCCACGACCTTGGCGATCAGCTCAACCGAGCGGATGGCGTCGTCGTTACCGGCGATGGGCACCGTGATGAGATCGGGATCCGCATTCGTATCGACGATGGCGACGATCGGCACACCGAGCTTGTTGGCCTCGGACACCGCGATGCGCTCCTTCTTCGAGTCGATGATGAACAGCAACCCGGGGAGACGGTGCATCGTCTTGATGCCCGCAAGATACTTGGACAGCTTCTCGCGCTGACGCGACATGAGGAGCTGTTCCTTCTTCGTGTAGTTCTGCAGGCTGCCGTCTTCCGTACCGGCTTCGAGCTCCTTGAGCTTCTTGACCTGCTTCTTGACCGTCTGGTAGTTGGTCAGCATGCCGCCGAGCCAACGCTCGGTGACATACATGGCGCCGCAGCGCGCGGCTTCATCGCGAACGATGGAAGCCAGCTGGCGCTTCGTGCAGACGAACAGCACGTTTTCGCCACGCAACACGACCTCGCGGACGAGCTTCTGCGCCAGTTCGATCTGACGGAGCGTCTTCTGCAGGTCGATGATGTGAATGCCATTGCGCTCGGCGAAAATGAACCGGCGCATCTTGGGGTTCCAACGACGGGTCTGGTGCCCGAAGTGAACGCCCGCGGCGAGCAGCTGCTCGAGGGACGGAGTCGACATGATCGGTGTTCGTGAGGTTTTGATTCGCGTCCGTGATCGTCAGCGTCGGTGGCGACTGTCCCGCCTGGCGGTACAGCACCCGCCACCGACTCGGACCACGTGTGAGATATGCTGGTCGAGCGACCGGTGCCCGAAGGCACCGGCAAAACTCGATTAACGCTTCGAGAACTGGAAGCGCTTACGGGCGCCAGCGCGGCCCGGCTTCTTACGCTCGACCTCACGCGCATCGCGCGTGAGCAGGCCGAACTCGCGAAGCTTCTTCTTGTTGCTTTCGTCGATCTTGACGAGCGCACGAGCCACTGCGAGGCGCACCGCGCCCGCCTGACCCGACATGCCGCCGCCATTGAGCACGCACTTCACGTCGAACTTGCCGAGCGTGTCCGTGAGCGTGAACGGCTGCTGGATGGCCGACACCAGCGTCGGACGCGGGAAGTAGTCACCGAGCGTACGGCCGTTGACGTCCCACTTGCCCGAACCCGGCGTGAGATAAAGACGGCACACCGCTTCCTTGCGACGGCCGACGGAGTGGATCTGTTCCGACATTACTTGGCCTCAGCCGTGGAGAAAGTGAGCGTAGCCGGGTTCTGCGCGATGTGCGGATGCTCCGCACCGGCGAACACGCGGAGCTTGCGACGCAGCACCTGGCGACCGAGCGCCGTCTTCGGCAGCATGCCGTAGACCGCCTTCTCGATGACGCGCTCCGGGTGCTTGGCAAGCATCGTCGCATACGGCGTGTGCTTCTCGTGACCCATGTAGCCGGTGTGGCTGAAATAGGTCTTCTGCTCCGCCTTGCGGCCGGTAACCTGCACCTTGGACGCATTGATCACGATGACGAAGTCACCCGTGTCCATGTGTGGCGTGTACATGGGCTTGTGCTTGCCGCGGATGATCTTCGCGACTTCCGACGCGAGACGGCCCAGGACCATTCCTTCCGCGTCGACGATGTACCACCGACGGTCGATATCCTTCGGGGTCGCGCTGTAGGTCTTCATGCTAACGTGATCCGTACGTGATGCGAGAAACCCGGAGATCCGGAGCTTCCGGCAAAGAGGTGAACCCTGACCTGCCGTCTCGCACCGTGGGCGCGATTGGGCGGATTTACAGGGGAAATAAACACAATCCCGCCAAAACGGGACAGACTCGTAGCTTACTCAGGCCTGAAGTGGTTGTCAACGCAGGCTTTGGCGTCCGAAATACACCTGTCCTCACAACGGACGTCGCGACTGGTGTCGCGCCCCTTGCCAGCGATCCGTCCGGTCCCCACTCTCCCGACACCGAAGCGGACTCGGCGCCGAACATCGGCCCTGCGCCCGCCCCACCCTTTCAGCCAGGAGCGGCCCATGTCGATGATGTCGGAGTTCAAGGAATTCGCCATGAAAGGCAGCGTGCTGGACCTCGCCGTCGGTGTCGTAATCGGCGGTGCGTTCCAGAAAATTGTCGACAGCATGGTCAATGACATCATCATGCCCGTGGTCGGGCTGCTTACCGGCGGCGTCGACTTCTCCAATCGCTTCCTGACCTTCGGCGACGGCACTTTTACCACGCTCGAGGAAGCCAGGAAGGCCGGCGTGGCCACTGTCGCCTACGGGCAATTCATCAATCAGATCCTCACATTCCTGATCGTGGCGTTCACCCTGTTCATGGTGATCAAGGGCGTGAATCGTATGCGCCGTAACAGCCCGACCAAGGCCTGAGAACCAGCTTGACCGACGTTGAGGGCGGCTTGGCCGCCCTCAACATGAATCAAAGGATTATTCAGGAATAGGACCGAGATCCACCAGCACGGTGCCCTTGTCCACTGCCTGACCCGACTGCACGCGGATGCCAGTCACGACACCGGCCGTGGTGGCACGCAGTTCGTTTTCCATCTTCATCGCCTCGATGACCACGAGCCCCTGGCCGGCACTGACGGTGTCGCCGGGGGCGACGTTTATGCGGACCACCAGACCCGGCATTGGCGCCACCAGCGGGGCCGGTCCACTCGCCGCCGCCGACGCTGCCGTCAGATCCTTGATGGCACGCATGCGCTCGTCGAGCGCCTCGGCCTCGACCCGCGAGCCGTCCACATCGAGCAGCCACTGCCCTCGCGACGCGCCACGACGCGCCGTTACGCGATGCACCTGTTCCCCGACTCGCACCAGACGCACCGGTGTGCCCGCCACATGCGTCAGTGAAGCTTCGACGGTGCGTCCATCGACCGTCACCTGCGCGCCATCGAGTTCCACCGTGATGCGCTTTCCGTTCACATCCACCAGGTACTTCATGGCTTCTCCCGCTGCAGCACGCACACACTTTCCACGTGTGCCGTCTGCGGAAACATGTCGAAACACTGCACGGACTCCACCCGCCACGACGGCAGGCGGGACAAGTCCCGTGCAAGGGTCGCCGGATTGCAGCTGACGTAGACCACACCGCGCACGCTCGACGCGGCCTTGGATTCCAACCACTTGGTCACGCGGACATCCACGCCCGCTCGCGGTGGATTGAGGACGACAACATCCGGCGCAAATGCAGTTGTTGCGGTGTGCTGAAGCGCCTTCTCGACCAATTCACACTGCACGTCGAGCCGCGCGGCTGCATCGGACGGCAGTAGTGCACGTTGTGCTTCCGTGGCCCGCACACCAGCCGGATCGAGCTCCACGCTGACCACACGACGCTCTGCGTCAGCCACCAATGCCAGTGCCAGACGCCCAGTACCGGCATAGCCATCGAACACGCGTACGCCCTGCAACGTTCGCACATGTTCGAGCACCACCTCGTGCATGGCGTCGGCTACGCTCGCATTCACCTGGGCAAACGCGCGCGCTTCGGCCGCTTCCGTGGCCTCAGATGCAGAGGGCGCCATCACATCTTCAGCGGCGATGTCCGCCGGCGTCCACAACACATCGAGCACCCGCGGGGCCATGCCACGAACGGCACGACGCCAGGCATCCTGGGTAGGCCAGCTCGCACCTCCCTGCACTACCACGAACACGCCAACGGTGATCTGTCCTGACGCATCGCGACTCTCAGCGAGCCGCAACGAAAGGCGCAGCAGCGGTGCCGATGGCAATGGCGTCTGATTGCGTTCCACCCACACACGGAGCGCCTGCCACGTCGCCTCGATTGTCGGTTCAACGATCGCGCACTCCGACAGGGAAAACACGCGGGCGCCATCGTCATAGCGATGCAGTCCGGCCGTCCAGCCGGAGCCTCGCTTGCGAAGTGCAAGGGTCAGGCGCGTGCGATATCCCCACTCGCGTCCCGTCACAATCGAGGGCAGTGGGATCGTGCGCTTGCCGATGCGAGCCAGCGTATCGCGCACGATCTCCTGACGTGAACGCTGCTGCGTTTCCGCATCGAGATGCTGAACCTGACAGCCCCCGCACAGATCGTTCACATAGTGCACGCAGCGTGGCTCAACGCGATGCGTTGATGGTGTCAGCACCTGCAGAACACGTCCGCGCCCAAGGCGACCGTGAATGCGATAGGCCACCTGCGCTACATCACCGGGAGCGGTGCGCGGCACAAAAACCGCGAGCCCGTTCAGCCGGCCGACACCATCACCGCCGGCTGCCACGTTCTCCACGGTCAGTACGCCCACCTGCTCCGGCCCTGCCTTCAACTGCGCAACCCTTCACGTCGCGCAACACCAGCCCACGTCAACGAGGCAGGCGCAGACGCACCCGAAGCATTCGTCGTCGCAGCACTTGCATCAGCCGAAGCGCTGGGTGCTGCACTGCTGCGCCCTGCCGTACGCTCTTCGTGTGCTACGAGTGCCGCAGCAATCGCTGCCAACTGCAATGTTTCCGCGTCGTCTGTTGGTGAAGTCAGTGTTGGCAATCGCTGCTCCAACCACTGAATGGTGATATCACCACGCTGAAACTCGGCGTCATCCATCACGCGCAAATGAAATGCGCGTGATGTCTCGATGCCATCGATGGTGAGTTCATGCAACGCACGACGCATGCGGGCAATAGCCAGCGCGCGCGTCGGTGCATGCACGATGAGCTTTGCCAGCATGGGATCGTAGTGCAGACCAACCACGCTGCCCGCTTCGATGCCACCATCCCAACGCACACCAGGGCCACTCGGCAAGTGCAGATACTCGATGCGGCCCGTGCTCGGCAGGAAGCCGTTCGATGGATCTTCACTCGTGATGCGGCACTCGATGGCCCAACCACGCGGCGTGAAATCTTTCTGGGTGAACGGCAAGCGCTCACCAGCCGCCACTCGAATCTGCCACTGCACCAGATCGAGCCCCATCACCAGTTCGGTGACCGGATGCTCCACCTGAATACGTGTGTTCATCTCGAGGAAGTAGTACTGCCCATCCTTGTCGAGCAGAAACTCGCACGTACCGGCGTTCACATAGCCCGCCGCCTTGGCCGCAGCAACAGCCGTTGCACCCATGCGTGCGCGCAGTTCCGGTGATACGGCTACACTCGGTGCTTCTTCGATCATCTTCTGATGACGACGCTGCACCGAGCACTCACGCTCGCCCAGGTGCACCACATTGCCATGCGAGTCGGCGAGCACCTGGATCTCCACGTGCCGCGGCCCCTCGATGTACTTCTCGACGTACACGGCATCGTCGCCGAACGCGTTCTTTGCTTCACGACGCGCGCTCGCGAGAGCATCCGCCAGCTCGGACGCTTGCCGCACCACACGCATGCCCTTGCCACCGCCGCCAGCGGCAGCCTTGAGCAGCACGGGAAAACCGTAGGACTCGGCAATGGCCAGCGCTTCCTCTGCGTCCTTCACGCCCTCGGCGTTGCCCGGCACGACCGGCACACCAGCTTTGATGGCCAACTGACGCGCGTCGGTCTTTGAGCCCATGGCGTCGATGGCTTCGGCCGGCGGACCGATGAACACAAGGCCCGCGTCCCGCACAGCGCGCGCAAACCATGCACGCTCGGAGAGAAAGCCGTAGCCCGGATGAATGGCTTCGGCGCCGGTGCGCTTGGCCACTTCGATAAGCCGCTCGCCCACCAGATAGCTCTGGCTCGACGGCGGCGGTCCAACGAGTACGGCTTCGTCGGCTTCCCGCACATGCGGCGCGCTTGCGTCGGCTTCGGAATACACGGCGACAGTTTTGACGCCGAGTTCCTGACAGGCGCGAATGATGCGAAGCGCGATCTCGCCGCGATTGGCCACCAGCACTTTACTGAACATGCGTGGTCTCAGAGCGGAAGGTTGCCGTGCTTCTTGGCCGGATTGCGATCACGCTTGCCGCGCAACGCCTCGAGTGCTTCGATGAGTCGCGGGCGCGTATCGCGCGGATCGATTACATCATCCACATAGCCGCGTGCGGCAGCGATGTAGGGATTGGCGAACTTCTCCGTGTACTCCGCGACGCGCGCATCAAGTGCGGCCTGCGGATCCGCCGCCTCAGCGATCTCCTTCTTGTAGATGATCTCCACGGCGCCCTTGGGGCCCATGACCGCAATTTCTGCGGTGGGCCAGGCCACGTTGTAGTCACCGCGAATGTGCTTGGAGCTCATGACGTCATACGCGCCACCATATGCCTTGCGCGTGATGACCGTGAGCTTGGGCACCGTGGCTTCGCAATACGCATAGAGCAGCTTGGCACCATGCTTGATGATGCCATTGTGTTCCTGGGCAACGCCCGGGAGAAATCCCGGCACGTCTTCGAATGTGACAAGCGGAATGTTGAAGCAATCGCAGAATCGCACGAAGCGCGCTGCTTTCATGGACGCGTTGATATCGAGCACACCCGCGAGTACAGCCGGTTGATTGGCTACGATGCCAACACTCTGACCACCGAGGTGCGCAAAGCCCACCAGGATATTGGCCGCGTAGTCGGGCTGTACTTCGTAGAAATGACCATCGTCCACGATACGCGTGATGACCTCACGCATGTCGTATGGCTTGTTCGGATTCTCTGGCACAACGTTCAGCAGCGACTCTTCCCGGCGATCGCGCGGATCGCGTCCACTGCCGCGTGGGGGATCATCGACATTGTTGCTCGGCACAAACCGGAAGAGTTCACGGATGTGCTGCAGGCACGCCAACTCAGAATCGCAAGCGAAGTGTGCGACACCGCTGGTGCCAGCGTGTGTATCGGCACCACCCAACTGCTCCATCGTCACGTCTTCATGCGTGACCGTCTTCACGACATTGGGGCCAGTCACGAACATGTAGCTCGTGCCACGCACCATGTAGATGAAGTCGGTGATGGCGGGCGAGTACACCGCGCCACCGGCGCACGGACCGAGGATGGCCGAGATCTGCGGAATCACGCCGGATGCCAACGTGTTGCGCAGGAAGATGTCGGCATACCCACCGAGTGAAACCACGCCTTCCTGGATGCGTGCGCCGCCGGAGTCGTTGAGACCGATCATCGGCGCGCCGTTGCGCAGCGCGAGATCCATCACCTTACAGATCTTCGCCGCATGCGCTTCGGAGAGCGATCCACCGAAGACCGTGAAGTCCTGGCTGAACACGTAGACCAGTCGGCCTTCGATGCGTCCGTGTCCGGTGACGACACCGTCGCCATAGATCGGCGCTTCGCCCTCGGCGAGCGAACGTGAAGTGACAAAGCGGTCGATCTCCACGAACGAGCCTTCGTCGAGGAGCACGTCGAGGCGCTCACGGGCAGAGAGTTTGCCCTTGGCATGCTGCGCGGCGACACGGGCGGCACCACCACCCTGCTCCGACGCATCACGCGCGGCGGCAAGGCGATCGAGCTTGCCCTGCATGGAAGACTGGCTGGACTGGGTCATGGCGCGGGAAACTAGCGCCCTGTCGCATAAAAACGAGACGCCGGCCCCAATCGGGACCGGCGTCTGTGCTCACCCGTGAGGCAGGAGGGGCGACCGTGAGCGGTGCCCCTTTGCCACGCAGATGACAATCAGATCATTCGACTCAGTTCGGCTTGTAGATGATCGGCAGCACAACCTTCGTCTTCACGGCCGAACCATTGAGCTTGCCCGGCGCGAATTCGAGCTTGGCGACCACCTTCTTTGCCGCTTCGCCGAGCGCCGTCTGCGTGGCGTCCACAACTTCAACCGACGTGGGCTCAACTTTGCCCTTGGAGTCCACGACGAACTGGAGTTCGACCATGCCACCCACGCCACGGCTCTTGAGATCAGCCGGATACGACTCCTGGATGAGACGCGCGGCAAGCGTAGCCGACGAAAGCTTCGGCGGATTGGTCAACTCGGACATCGGGTACACCTTGTCATCCTGCGCAGCGGCCGTCGAAGCGAGCGGGCCCGCGAGCAGGAGCGTGGCGACGACAGGTACGACAACAGCGCGAAGGGTCGGCTTAAACATGGACTCGGATCCTCAGGATCATTCAGACTGGTAAGTGCCGGACAAGGGCCCGACATCGGGACCATTTCCGTCCGCCCCGGTGCGCCCGGAAATGGCGCCCCCGAAAGGCGTCAGAGGGTCTATCGGCCTGTCCCGCCAAGGACTGAAGCATTCCTCACATTTGCGCAGTACATTGTCACGCTGCTGGCACGGCACGTTGGTCAAAGCGCCAATTGTGTATCGTGTGAGTGAGCTGGCCCGTCCTTTGCCCTGTTGTCGGCTGCTCCGCGCATATTCTGCAATTGCGTCCCTCCATTCCCTCCGCTGCTTCTCACCTCACATGACCGACTTCCTCGACCTGCACGATGACGCTCACGCCCGCCGGCTTGTTCTGCTTGCGGCGATTCTGATGTTGACCGTGCCGTTCCTGCAGGCCGGCGCCCAACTCTGGCCGCTGCAGCTCACCAACATCCAGTGGCGCTTCCAGGCCGCGAACTTCCTCTCAAGCCTCCTGCTGCTCCCGTTCCTCGGCACGTCGATTCTGGTGCTGGTTGGGCGTGGTCTTGAGAGCAAGCCTGTCAGCCTCTTTGCCGGTGCCGTAAGCGCGCTGTTTGCTCTCGGTCTGGCAGGCTCGCTGGTGGTGTTCGTACTCGACGCGCAGCAGCTCCAGGCCATCGTGACGTCGGCGATGTCAGCGGCCTTCCGCAATGCCACGGTGCGTGTGGGTCTCGTGACGACGCTGTTCTTCCTGGGATTCAGCTACCTGACGCTCGTGTCCTTCCTCAAGAGCCGTGCAACGGCTCCGGCGTCCCGCAGCAAGGGATCGCGCAGCGCGTCGAACGAGGCTGATGAGGACGTGGGCCTCATCATTGGAGTGCACGACAAGTCGTGATGCGGTGATATGGGCGCGCCGCTGGTGCGCCTTTAGCGTTTAGGGACGGGCGCTCATCTTTAGGGATGAGCGCCCTGTTTCTTTATCTAAATGGTGGAATTTGGTATGTATTTTGTGAACAACATGATGTCGAATACATACTACAGGTGTCTCCGGTCACAAATGTGTTACCAAAAACAGGAAGATTGTTTAAACATTGATATTGTTCGATTTAACTCTGGTTCATGTTGCTTTGTGATGATTGGCACAGGATCTGCTCTTTATGGCGGCGAGTTCATTAACCCACCAGCCACCAATTGCCCTCCTCCATCATGAAGAAGCTCGGTTTTCTTCTCCCAGCTGCGGCTCTGCTCGCGGCGGCGCCGCTTCAGGCGCAAACCGTTCATGGTATCAACGGTTGCTGGACGTCCCCGTCACCTGCGTTTCCTAGCGGCTCGAACTACCAAAACACCGTAGAAACGAATTGTGGAAACTCGGACAACAATGTCCAGATTTCATGGTCATCGCGTTCCAACTCGCAGTCGCCTTGGAACACGAGTTCACTGAGCTACCAGCGGAATTCAGCCTTTGGTGGCCCGGGCGACGCCAGCACAATGCCGCTAACGCCATGGGAAGGTACCGTTGGTGGCAATTCGTACCAGGTGTTCAACCTCGGCACGATGTCCTGGGTCAACGGCAACACGAGCGGCTACACCAGTGATTATGTGACGGGATTCAATCTGCGTCTCTACCTGACGGCGTCGACCTACTTCGACTACAGCGGTGCTGTCAGCGCCAACATCGACGACAGCGGAAGCAACCAGGGTGTGACGTTCGATTGGATCAATCAGCCTGGAAACAACAATTCCAACAACATGGCTGGCTTTCCGCTGGATGAAGGCTGGCGGTACTTCGAAGCCGACAACAAGAAGTATCAGTTCCGCATCTTGGGTTTTGATACCGGCAATTCGCAGTGCGGTGAGTACGGAGATGTTTCTCAGTTCACGCAGAGCTTGGGCAGCAGCTCAGAGACCAAGAATATCTGCGGCAAGATCGAGTATGTTGGCGATGTGAAGGTTTCCGAGCCGGCCACCTTCGCCCTCGTTAGCGCCGGTCTCCTCGGCCTCGTCGGTGTCGCCCGCCGTCGCCGCGAAGTCTAAATTTCAAATGATGTAACTGGCCTGGTGGCCAGGTGAGAAAGGCGCCTTGTCTTCGGACAAGGCGCCTTTTTGTTTTTCTGATGTTGTCTTCATGCGACAACTGTGATGCACGCACACTTTCCGCACGCTGTCTTCCGACAAATGGAAGTGGAATTCGATTATCCGGAAATTCCATAAGTTATTTTATTTAAACGATTTACAAGAAATTGATCCACGTTTCGTTTTGTGGCATCCAATCTGCATTATGGTCGAGTACGTTCGATTACAGAGCACTCTCAACCATTGAGACCCACCGCATGAACAAGAAAATCCTCATCCTGGCGGCTTCGATTGCTGCTACGGTCGGAGCCTCCCCGGCTTCCGCTCAGCTGTCCGCGACGCGAGTCGACGCGTGTTTCCAGAACCAGTCGGGCTCGACCACTGGTCACCAGAGCTCCAACGGCAACAGCGTAACGGCATGCAGCAGCAACGCTACGAATACGTGGTGGAGCATGCCCGGCACCTATTCTTCACAGGATGACTATTTCATGTTCGAGCGGGCCACGCCCGGCGCGCTCACCTTTGGGGCGAACAATCTCTCGAACACGTTCAATCTCGGCTATTTCTACTTTTCCGATAACAGCAACAACGGTGGTGATCGCAGCACCACGCTGAAGTTCGAGTTTACCTTCGCCGGCTACGTTGGTGAGTGGGCGTACTCTGGACTGACCGTCAACTATGACGATCGCGGCAGTTCGGCTGAGCGCTTCAGCTTCAGTGGTGGCGCATGGTCGGACTGGTTCACGGTTGGCGGTGATCAGTACCGGTTTGCCGTTGTCGGATTCGATACCCCGCATCCGGGTAGCGCCGCCAACTACTGCAAGGACTACGACGCCATCCCGTCGACCGGTCAGTACACGGAAGCCAACAATGGCAAGCTCTGCGGCCAGTTTGAGAAGAAGGCTGCCCAGGTCGCTGAGCCCGCGACCCTCACGCTGGTTGCCGCTGGTTTCGCTGGTCTCGTTGGCGTCGCCCGCCGTCGCCGCGAAGTCTAATACGAACTAGGCGAGCTGGTCTTCTGACCGGGCGAAAAGGCGCTCCATCTTCGGATGGAGTGCCTTCGCGCATTTGTGATGTTGCATTCATGCGACAGGTGATGCGTAGCACATACTCGGCCTATCAATAGACACGGCTAATTGAAACAGCCGGAATATCAAGAACTCTTCTAAGTGGATTTAATGCAACAACTTACGGATAGTTATACAATATTTCATGTTCTGGCACGGACACTGCAATGCTTGAGAACGTCCGTTTTCCGACTTCCATTCTGAGCACCCTCGGATCCATGCTGAAGAGCAATCACAAGTGGTTTTTTGCAGCGGCAGCGACGATGCTGGCCGCCGCACCGGTTCAGGCCCAGAACCTGACCTGGTTTGGTTCGACCGCATGCTTCGGCGCACCGAACCCCGCCAATCGCGTCACGATCGCGAACTGTAACCTGTCCAACAGCACGTCGACCACGATGTCCTGGGACAGCAACGACGGCTCCTCCAGCCGCTCGAGCATCGACTTCGAGATCAACGAGTACAACAACAGCAACGCCGCAAACAATAGCGTTGACTGGCCGGGCGGCCCCGCCAGCAATGGCAACAATCGCCTGTTGTCTTTCGGCTCGGTCGGATCGACCCAGAATCTGTACCTCGGCTACTTCAATTTCGATCAGGTCCGCGGTGATGATCTCGTCAGCGCTTACCTTTCGATGAATCTGACGTTCGCCAACGGTTCGCTCGCGTTGAACAACAATCTGCAGATCCAAGGAGTAGAGCAGTACTCGACTTCGTGCCTTCCGTGGTGGCTTGGCGGTGGTTGCTACAACACCGACGAGCCCGATGGAATCGCTGTGTACGCGATGAACAACCCGGTGGCGTTTTCGCTCGACGGGCACAACTACGAGTTCCGTTACACTGGCTTCGACAACTGGACCAACAACCAGCCCAACACGTCAGCCAATTATTGCCAGGGTTCGGTGGACAACAGCCTTCCGGCCACCTTTACCGGTGACGCTGAGCGCAAGCTTTGCGGCCAGATCACCTACAAGGGCAGCACGCAGGTGCCCGAGCCGGCCAGCTTCGCGCTGGTTGCCGCTGGCCTTGCCGGTCTCGTTGGCGTGGCGCGTCGCCGCAACAACGCCTGATTTCGACTAAGCACCTGCCATTGGCAGGTAGGAACGGGCACCCTACTCAACAGAGTAGGGTGCCCGTTTTGCGTTGCCGTAGGGCCCGCCGATTGATAGAACGAACAAGCAACTACACAAGACAAAGGCCCCGGCCGCATCGCTGCGACCGGGGCCTTCACTCCATCAGAACTCAGCGAACTCAGAGACCGATTTCGTCTTCCGAGCTGTGCACCTTGCTCGGCTCGGCCGGCTTGGGCGGCTGCTCTTCCGGGATCGACGTCACGGCCAGCACGATACGGCGGTGGATGGGATCCACCTCGAGCACGCGCATGACGAAGTTCATCGCTTCGTACGTGAAGTCGGCCGGGTTCGTAACCGTGCCTTCCGGGTTGAGCTGGCTGACCGGAACGAAGCCTTCGATGTCGTTGCCGAGATCGACGACCACGCCCTTGTCCATCAGGCGCACAACCTTGCCCGGGAGTTCCGTACCAACCGGGTAGGTCTCACCGATGCGAAGCCACGGATCCTCTTCGGCCTGCTTGAGGCCGAGCGAGATACGCTTGTTTTCGCTGTCGATGTTGAGGATGACCACGTCCACGGCGTCGCCCTTCTTCACCACTTCCGACGGGTGCTGGACACGCTTGGTCCAGGACATGTCGGAGATGTGGATCAGACCGTCGATGCCCGGCTCGATTTCGACGAAGGCGCCGAACGAGGTCAGGTTGCGAACCTTGCCGTTGATACGCGTACCCACCGGGTACTTGAGCGGCAGGATGACCCACGGATCCTGCTCGGTCTGCTTCATACCGAGTGAGATCTTCTCTTCGGTCTCGTCGACCTTGAGCACCACCGCTTCGATCGCCTCGCCAATGGACACGATCTTGGACGGATGACGGACGTTGCGCGTCCAGCTCATCTCGGAAATGTGCACGAGGCCTTCGATGCCCGGCTCGAGCTCGATGAAGGCGCCGTAGTTCGTGATGGACACGACCTTGCCGTTGACGCGCGTACCCACCGGGTACTTGGCGGCAACATCCTTCCACGGATAGCTCTGCAGCTGCTTGAGGCCGAGCGAGATGCGCTCGCGCTCCCAATCGATGTCGAGCACCTTGATCTCAAGCTCCATGCCGATCTGGACCATCTCGCTCGGATGCGAGATGCGGCCCCACGACATGTCGGTGATGTGGAGCAGACCGTCCACGCCACCCAGGTCGATGAACGCACCGAAGTCGGTGATGTTCTTAACCACGCCCTTCCGCACCTGATCCTTCGAGAGCTCCTTCATGAGCTTCTCGCGCTTGCCTGCGCGCTCGGTCTCGAGGATCACGCGACGCGACACAACGATGTTGCGACGGCGCTTGTTGAGCTTGATGATCTTGAATTCGTACTTCTGGCCCAGCAGCTCGTCGATGTTCGGCACACGACGCAGCGCGATCTGCGAACCCGGGAGGAACGCGTCCACGCCCATGAGATCGACAACCACGCCACCCTTGATCTTCTTGACCAGGGTGCCTTCCACCGGCTCGTCGTTCTCGTAGGCCACGCGAATGCGCTCCCACACCCGCATGAAGTCGGCCTTCTTCTTGGAGAGGACGACCGAGCCTTCCTGGTCTTCCAGGTGCTCGAGCAGGACTTCGACTTCGTCACCCGCCTTGAGGTCGGGCATGTCCTTGAACTCTTCAAGCGGAATGGTGCCTTCCGACTTGAAGCCGATATCGAGGACGACGAGGTTCTCGCGAATCTCGAGGACGCGCGACTTGACGATCTCACCCTCTTCGATCGACGCCAGCGTCCCGTTGTACAACTCCATCATGCGCTCGTACTCGTCGGACGAGAATTCGTCCTCCTCGTAGAGCTCGGGGCGGCGGTTCGCCAGGGGGCGCAGCTGGCTCTTCTGGATATCGCGCTTCTCGCGTGCGGTCAGCTTGCCGTACGCTGGGACTTCTTCAGCGGCTGCGATCTCAGCTTCGAGCTCAGGGCTCAGTTCAGTACTCATAACGTCGGGTTTCTCCAGATCGCGGAACTACCCTCGCCGCGCCGAGACAAAGTGTGGAAGTGCGAAATACGGGAACCTAGAAACATAGACGAGGCCTATGCGCCTTACAAGTGAGCGAGTCGCTCCCGGGTCGCTCTGGCGAGCGCGACAATTCGCTCGACCTGCTCTTCCTGGGTCACGCTGGTGGTATCGATCGTCACCGCGTCGCGGGCGGGAGCGCTCTGCGTCGCGTCCATCGCGTCCCGGGCCACCAGCGCCTCCGTCTCCTCAGCGATTTCAGCGTCCGTCGGTCTCCGCCCGAGCCGTTGTACCAGACGGCGCCGGGCACGTTCCCAGCTGTCGGCGATGAGGAAGACCTTGAGCGCGGCATTGGGAAATACGGCCGTGCCGATGTCCCGGCCGTCCACCACTACGTCCACGGCGGCGCCAGCTTCACGGACCTGGCTGTTTACCCAGGCGCGAACCTCGCTCATCTGAGCGACCCGGCTGACCTGGCGCGTCACGGCGGCCCCGCGGAGCACTTCATCCTGTTCGGTACCGTCAATGATGGGAAGCACCGAACGCTCGGTCAGACGCCACGTGATTCGCGGCGTGCCAGCAAGCACATGTTCGGCGGTCCATGTCTCCGGCTCATGACCGCTCTCGAGCGCCAACCACGTCGCGGCGCGATAAAACGCGCCTGAGTCCACATGCCGCACATCGAGTTCCTGTGCCACCCACTGTGCCGTGCTACTCTTGCCCGAAGCGGCGGGGCCGTCGATCGCAATGACCAGAGGAGTACGCACGGCCGCAGCAAATTCTCCAACCGCCACCTGCGCTCGTGCCGGCCCCACAACAGTGGCCAGATCACGCCAGAACGTCGGATACGACACGCTCACGCAACCGGGATCATCGATCGTGATGTGATTGCCTGGAAGCGCGCCGAGAATGCCAAAGGCCATCGCGAGACGATGATCGCCGTGCGTGAGCACATGCCCACTCAGCGGTCTTTTGCTTCCAACAATGCGCATTCCATCAGGGCGCTCTTCGGCATCGACACCGAGCAAGCGAAGATTATCGACGACAGCGCGAATGCGATCGCTTTCCTTGACGCGCAGTTCGTGCGCATCGGCAATGATCGTTTCTCCATCGGCACGCGACGCGAGACAGGCAATCATTGGCAACTCATCGATGCAGCGCGGAATCTCTGCGCCACCGATCTGAGTTCCCTGCAATACTGACGGACGCACGCGCACGACACCAACACGCTCGCCGCCGGACTCCTGTTCATTCTCGATTGTAAACTCGGCGCCCATGCGCTGCAGCACATCAAATGCGCCAGTGCGCGTGGGATTGAGACACACGTCCTCAAACCACAGCTCACCTTCATCAGCCAGCGCGGCCAATGCCGCAAAGAACGTGACCGATGACGGATCGGATGGCACCGTGATATCGAGCGGCGCGAGTTGCTGTGCGGATGCCAGCGTGATGAGGGTACTGCCAGTGTTTTGTGCGATGACGTCGAGCGCGACACCACGTGCTCGTAACATGCGTTCGCTATGATCGCGCGACGCGTGCGGCTCTTCGACTGTTACGCCAACACCCGATGCGAGACCAGCGAGCAGCACAGCGCCTTTGACCTGTGCGCTTGCATGCGCATTGACCAAGTGGGTACTGGTCAGCGACGCACCGAACACGCGCATCGGCAAACCTTCGTGTCCTTCAGCACCCTCGAAGTCGATGCGTGCGCCCATACGGCGCAGCGGCTCGGCGACCCGCCGCATGGGACGTCGACTGAGACTTGAGTCTCCTTCGAAGCGCGCCACCCGTCCTTCGAGACCGGCAACAAGACCAGCAAGCAGACGCGTCGTCGTACCACTATTGGCACAGTCAAACGCCGTACTCGGTGATTGCAGGCTCGCTACGCCCCGCCCTTCGAGTACGAAGTTGTCCGACAGCGCGGGAATTGCCACACCCATGGCGCGCAATGCGCCGGCCGTAGCATGCACATCGGCCGACGGCAGAATGTCGCGAATGCGCGAAGGGCCATCAGCCATCGCCGCAAAAATCAACGCGCGATGGCTGATGGATTTGTCACCCGGTGCGCGGATGCGACCGCGTACCGTGAGCGGCCCTGGGCCGCTCACCGCAACCACGCTTCCAGCGCGGTGGCGGCGTCCGTCTTGTCATCGCGATACTTCACGATCACCGGCGTCTGCAGGGACAGCCCCTGTGCTTCGCCGTAGCTCGAGGTCACGCGCCGCGCACCGGGTACGACGACTGCGCCTTCGGGAATGATGAGTGGCTGATCCGCGGTCGCGCGATGCACCGTTTCCTTTACGAGATCGTACACTGGCGTGCCGCGGGTGAGGATGACACCGGCACCCAGCACCGCCTTCGTGCGCACCACAGTGCCTTCGTACACACCGCAGTTGCCACCCACGATCACATCATCTTCGATGATGACGGGCGACGCATTGATGGGTTCGAGCACACCACCGATCTGTGCGGCTGCGCTCAAATGCACACGCTCGCCGATCTGTGCGCAACTACCCACGAGTGCATGGGAGTCTACCATGGTGCCGCGACCGACATACGCACCCACGTTGATGTACATAGGCGGCATGCACACCACGTTTGGTGCGAGATACGCACCACGACGCACCGTAGAGCCACCAGGCACGATGCGTACCTGATTCTCGACACGGAACTCACGCGTGGGGAATGTGTGTTTATCGAGGAAACTGAACGGGGCAGAGCTTGCCATCTCGCTCACCTTGCCGAGCCGGAAGCCCAGCAGGATGGCGCGCTTTACCCAAGGCACCGCATGCCATGTCCCGTTCTCGTCCTTGCGTGCAGCGCGCACGTCTCCGCGCTCGAGGTGCGCGATCACCGTATCGAACAGCTGCTGCGCATCATGCGCGAGTGGCGCACCGCCATCCAGCAGCAGGGGATCGGAAAAGCGGGCTTCGAGTTCTGCGAGTGTAAGAGCCATGGCGATCTGGGTCCGGACAGGCCGGTGAAGTGCGTGAGAAGGGAGAAGCGAATTCAGCGCGCTGCAGAGCCAGCACTATCGAGTGCACCGGCTTGTTCGAGCACACGACGCACGCGCGGCATGTGCGCTTCGGCCAATGGAACGAGTGGCAGACGCAACACATTTTCCATGCGATCCATCAGTGACAACATGGCCTTGGCGGGAATCGGGTTCGATTCGACAAAGCAGGCGTCTGTCACGGGCGCCAACGCCGCATCGAGTTCGCGTGCGCGAGTCATGTTGCCTCGCTCCATGGCTTCACACAGCTGGGCCATGAGCGCCGGTACGACGTTGGATACCACGGAAATCACGCCTTCGGCGCCATGCGCCATCATGGCCAGTGTCAGTCCATCATCACCGGAGAGCACACCGAACGATTCCGGGCGCTCACGGATGATGGTGGTGATTTGGGTCATGTTGGCAGAGGCCTCCTTGACGGCGACAAACCGCGGATCCTCTGCCAATTCGAGACAGGTCGCGGCTTCGAGGTTGACTGCCGTACGCCCCGGCACGTTGTACAACACAATCGGCAAGTCGCACGCGTCGGCAATCGCGCGGAAGTGCGCAAGCAACGCGCGTTGCGGTGGCTTGTTGTACATCGGTGTGACGTGCAGCAAATGCGTAGCTCCGATGGCACGCATTTCCTGCGACGTAGCAATCGCACGTGCCGTGTCGTTCGATCCGGCGCCGGCAATGACGGGAATCCGCCCGTTGACCTGCTCCACCGTCATCTCGACCACGCGCCGATGCTCAGCGGCCGATAGCGTGACGGCCTCGCCCGTGGAGCCGCAGGCGATCAGCATGTGCACGCCCTGTTCGACCTGCCAATCAACCAGCGCACGAAACGCTGGTTCATCGATCGCGCCCGACTTGGTAAACGGCGTGACGAGAGCTGTACCACAGCCGCGCAGGCGCGCGGACGAATGAGAGGACATCGTCACGTCTCCTGTGAAGGTGCGCCCTGCAACACGTCGCGCATGGTGAACACATGCGCCGTAGACTGACCGGCCAGCCAACGCGCAGCAGCGAGCGCGCCATCGGCAAACACGCGCCGATCACGCGCTTCGTGTCGCAGCACAATCTGCTCGAATGCCGCGTCGAGAATCACATCATGCGTACCGGGAACCGAGCCCACGCGAATGCTGCTGATGGGAACTTCCTGTCCTAACCCCGCCTCGATTCGCTGCGCGATGGCAATACCGGTACCGGAGGGTGCGTCCTTCTTGGCCGTGTGGTGCGTTTCAACCACGTGCACATCGAAACCGGTGGTCGTGGCCAAGCGACGCGCCGCATCCTCGGCAATTGCGAGAAACAGCTGCACCCCGAGCGAGAAGTTCGGTGACCATAGCGCTGCGCACCGATGCTGTGCTACGAGGGCCTCGAGACGCGATGCCTCCGCATTCCACCCTGTCGTGCCGATCACCACGGGACACCCGACCGCAAGCAATGCCGCGGCGTTGTCCAGTGCGGTATGTGGCGTCGTGAACTCGATGGCGACTTCCGCCCCATTCAAGTGATCCCGCGTGATGCCGGCAGTCATCTCGGCAACATCCAGACGTGCGACGATTTCACATCCGCGCTCAACAGAAAGTGTATCGAGCGCACGTCCCATGCGCCCCATACCAACGAGCGCGACCTTCACCGTGCGCGTGTTGGGCGTCACGTGGCACCACCTTCAAAAAACGCGGCATGCAGGCGCTGCATGGCCGGCACGACCTGCTCATCGTCAACCACGAGCGTGAAGTTGATGCCCGTGGCACTGAGAGACGCCATGCGCACCGGAATCGGTCCGAGCGCCGCGATAGCCTGCGCCAGCGCTGCACCACCATCCGAAATACCCGCACCAACGATGGCCAACACACCACTGCGGCGTTCCACCGACACGTCGCCGAACTCGGCGAGGTCCTGAAGAATGGCTGCCAGATTGTGCGTGTCATCAAGCGTGACCGACACGGATACCTCAGACGTAGTCACCACGTCCACCGATGTGCGATGACGTTCGAATACCTCGAACACACGACGCAAAAAACCCGGAGCCAACAGCATCCGCGACGAACGCAACTTCACCATCGTGGCGCTGCGCTTGCCGGCGATGGCACG
Organism: Gemmatimonadaceae bacterium; assembly: GCA_016742275.1. Lineage (GTDB taxonomy): Bacteria > Gemmatimonadota > Gemmatimonadetes > Gemmatimonadales > Gemmatimonadaceae > Gemmatimonas. The sequence goes on along the minus strand of JACVCD010000013.1, from coordinate 74,840 downwards.
GACAGGAAGGCGCGGTGCATCAAACGCGATCATCGTGCCCTTCCCTTCCGGGCGGCGCGAATTGAAGACGAACACCGGAATGCCCAACTGTACAGCCGGGGCAATCGTGGCCGGGTGCAACACCTTGGCGCCGAACGCCGCAAGTTCTGCCGCTTCGTCAAAGCTGATGCGTTCGATCAGTCGCGCTGCAGGAATGATGCGGGGATCGGCGGTGAGCATGCCGTCCACATCAGTCCAGATCTCGATGGCCGTGGCTTCGATGGCGGCACCAATCAGCGACGCCGAGTAGTCGGAACCGCCGCGTCCGAGTGTGGTGGTCACTCGTGAACCGGTGGCGCCAACAAACCCACCCATGACGGGGATCTTGCCCTGCTGCAGCAGCGGGATGATGCGTTGCTGTGCCGCGCTTGCAATACCGTCCGTATCAGGCTCCGCCTTCGTGAAGAAGTCGTTGGTGCGCATGACATCGCGCGCATCGACATACACGCCGGGAAAGCCGCGCTGACGGAAGGCCGCCGCCACGATCTGCGACGACAGCAATTCGCCGATAGCCGCCACAGTATCCAGCGAACGCGGCGTGAGATAGCCGAGTGTGCGGAAGGCTTCGGCCAGGTGTGCCAGTTCATCGAAGGTGACGCTGATATCGTGCGCCACCTCATCAGCATCCGGCGTACCGGCGAGCAACGTTGCAGCTTCGCGCAAATGCCGATCGCGCAGTTGCTCGATGATCTGCACCGCCACCAGTAGCTCGCCGTTGGCCGCCTTGTGTGCGATATCAAGCAACTGATTGGTGGCACCGCCCAGCGCCGACACGATCACGACCGGCTGCTGCTCCCGCTTGCTGACAATGATGTCGATGACTCGCCCGATGGCATCGGCGTCGGCAACCGACGTCCCGCCAAACTTGCAGACGATCACGACGCCCGCAGACCTTCCAGCTGACCGGTCGCAACCAGCAGCTCGGCGTTGAGAATGGAACCGCCGGCCGCACCACGCACCACATTGTGCGACATCGCGACCAGACGCAGATCAAAGAGGTGATCGGCACGTACGCGACCCACAGTCGTGGCCATGCCACGTCCGACGTTGGCATCACGACGCGGCTGCGGACGATCGAGTTCATCGCGGATGACGAGTGCCGGCTCGGGCGCCGAGGGCAAGCCGCGCACCGCTTCGATACCAGTCCAGCTGCGCAGAACTTCAAGTGCCTGCTCAGGTGTTGGCTTGGTGGCGAACGCGACGGACATGCACACGGTGTGCCCATGCTCCACGGCCACACGGTTCGCGTGCGCACTGGTCACGATATCGGCCGGCACGATCTGCTTGCCGTCGTAACGTCCGAGCAGCTTGACCAACTCCGTTTCAATCTTGGGCTCTTCATCGCCGATGTACGGGATGACATTGCCCAGGATGTCGAGTGATGCCACACCGGGATAGCCGGCACCCGACACGGCCTGCATGGTCGTGGCGAACACCTTCGTGACCGTGAACGCGGCATGCAACGGCGCGAGAGCGGCGGCAATCACCGTGACCGCGCAATTCGCGTTGGTGATGATACCACCGGCCCAACCACGATTGGCGCGCTGCTGCTCGAGCACCGCGAGGTGGTCACCATTGACTTCCGGAATTACCAGCGGCACATCGGCCACCATGCGGTAATTCTTGGCGTTGGACAGCACGAGACGTCCCGCCTTGGCAAACGCCGCCTCCACTTCACCCGCCACACCGGAATCGAGCGCAGAAAACACGATCGGAGCCGTGATTTCATCCGGCGTGCAATTGCGCACGGTCAACGCTGCGACCTTCGCCGGCAGCGGTCCTTCCAGCCATTTCGCCGCATCCCGATACGATTTGCCGGCGCTTCGCTCAGAGGCGGCGACTTCGACGAGATCGAACCAGGGATGGCCATCGAGCAGGCGGATAAAGGCCTGACCGACAGCACCGGTTGCGCCGAGTACGGCGACCGGCCAACGATTGGCGGGCGTGTTCATGCGAGCAGAGTTCTCACGATGCGGACATAGGCGTCGACGGACGCCTCGAGTTCCGCCACATCGATGTATTCGATGGGCGTATGGGCCACGTGAATCGATCCGGGCCCAAAGAGCAGCGGCGTCCCCCAGCGATCGAGCAGGGGGATGTCGCTCGTGTAGGCAACGGGCTCCACCTCGAACCCGTTGATGACATGAAAATGCTGCGCGGGAATGTGCGATCCCCAGATCAATTCGGCCTTGTCACCAGCCCAGGCACTGAAGGCCTCCTTAACCGGCGCGACGTCACCCACAAGACGGATCATGATCTCCGCCTCGGCGTGGCCAGGCACGATGTTGGCTTCGGTACCGGCGCGCAGCACACCGATGTTGTACGTGGTCGGTCCGAGGATGGGATCGACGGGGAGCTTAAGATCTTTCAGCTTGGGCAGCAGTTCGAGCAGTGGTTCGAGTGCGCTCTGCCCGAGATGCGCATAGGCCGAATGCGCCTCGCGGCCGCGCACCCGTACGATCACGCGCTGCGCGCCCTTGCCACCGGACGCCAGCTTGCTCTCAGTGGGCTCGCCGTTGACCAGATAGCGACTGGTCGCGGGCAATCGATTCGCGGCCCGAGCGCCGGGGCTGCCCTTCTCTTCGCCGACCACGAAGAGCAGGTCCACGCGCTCTTCGCCGGAATCGGCAAGGCGCTGCGCCGCCACCATCATCGCTGCCGCCAATCCCTTGGCATCGGCAGACCCGCGTCCGTAGAGGCGATTGCCTTCGAGGCGCGGCGCGACGTAGGGCGGTACGGTATCGAGGTGCGTGGAGAACGTGACTCCTCCGCCCTTGCGAGTGGCCCAGACATTCGAGCGGCCCGGCTCGACTTCCTGGAGCGAAACATTCCATCCGTTGGCGACGAGCCAACGGGCGACGAAATCCACGGCCTCGCGTTCGCGACCGGTGGTGGATTCGATGGACAGCAGTTCGGTGGCCAGCGTGACGACGTCGGACATACCCACAACTTATCCGCACATGCTCCCGTCGCGCGCCCCCTGTCCGCATTGGAAAACCAATGAATCGTGCCACCGCTCGAACGATGCGCTATCACAATACCCGGAGCGGGACTCGAACCCGCACGACCTCGCGATCAGGGGATTTTAAGTCCCCCGCGTCTACCATTTCGCCATCCGGGTTCAGCCGATCACCGCATGGGTGAGGCCCTGAAGTGCAAACTAACCGGCGTCTTACCGAATGGCGTGGGTAGCTTTAGGCCACCAGCGCCGCCGGCGCATCAGCCCACCGCACCTGCGCCGCCAGCACGTCGGGCATGCACGACATGAATGCGTCCACCAGTTCGGGATCGAAATGCCGCCCGCGCTCTTTGCGAATGAACTCCAGGGCGTCCTCGGTGCTCCAGGCGTCCTTGTAGGGCCGCACACTGGTCAGCGCATCGAATACATCGGCCACCGCCACGATGCGTGCGGCATGTGGAATGGCATCGCCGGCCAGACCGTTCGGATACCCGCCACCGTCCCATCGTTCGTGGTGATTGAGCGCAATGACCGCCGCCAATCGCAACAGGCCGCCGGTGTGCTCACCAAGAATTCGCGCACCGATGACCGTATGCTGCTGCATGATCTGTCGCTCTTCCGGCGTCAGATCACCGGGCTTCTGCAGAATGGCATCAGGGATACCGATCTTGCCCACATCGTGCATAGGCGCCGCGTGGAGGAGATCATTGGCTGATTCGGGAGAGTAACCGACAGCCAAGGCGAGGCTCCGCGCATAGTGACTCATGCGCATCACGTGCATGCCGGTTTCGGTGTCCTTGAATTCGGCAGCCGTACCAAGGCAATGCACAATCTGCAACCGGCTGCGCAGTACTTCCTCACTTCGCACGAGAGTGAGATGCGTACGCACACGTGCCCGCACGATCTGTGGATTGAATGGCTTGGTGATGAAATCCACCGCGCCAAGTTCCAAACCGCGCTCCTCGTTTGCCGCGTCTGCGAGAGCCGTGACAAAGATGACCGGAATGTCTGCCGTGACGGGCTCCGCCTTGAGACGACGCAGCACATCGTATCCGGACAACCCCGGCATCATGATGTCGAGCAGAATGAGATCCGGTGGATCTTCACGAACGAGCGTCAGTGCCCGTTCTCCCTCGCGGGCGAACACGAGACGGTAGCGATCCTGCAGCGTGTGCCGCAGCACCTGCAGATTGGTCGGCTCGTCATCCACCAGCAGCAGCGTGGGACGCTGATCCGTTCGCATCATGCCACTTGCTCCGACGGCCCCTGCAGAGCACGGATATAGGCATCGAGTTCCCGTTCCGCGCGCGCGAATTCAAAGGACTCGACGGCGCTCCGCAATCGAATGGCAATCGGTGTCAACGGCGTGCCTTCGGCATGGCGACACACGAGATCGAGTGTTGCGTCATCGAACTCGCTGCGCTGCAGTGTCGTACGAAGACGCGCGATCGCATCCTGCACCGCAGCGGCCGTCATCGCTGGCGGCACTTCATGCTCACCACTGCTCATCGCGGCTCCGAGCAGGAATTCGCCGGTGAAACTCTGTGCCACCCGGCGAGTCGGCGGCTTGTCTTCACCGTCCTGCTCGACCTGCAACTCGACCGCATGCAATGCGTCACGAAGTGCATTGATGGCCGGACCGGAGACGCCAGGCGGAAGCGCCCGCCATTGATTCTCAAGGTCGCTGGCGATCTGTGCGACTTGCAGCAATCCAAGATTGCCGGCCGCACCTCGCACGGCATGAAGGGCCGAAAGCAGCAGGTGACGATCAACACTGCCGTCGATGGCGCTCAGCACCGGATACTGCTCTGGAATGCTGGAGGAGAACGCCGATATGGCCCGTACGACGCGCTCGCGTGTTCCCCACAGCCGGAGCGCGGACTCCCAATGCACGACCGTCGCCGGGTTGATGGGCGCGCCGTGTTCGACGACGGCTTCCTCCTCCGTCCGACCACGAAGCACTCGCGACATCTCTGATCGCAACGCTGCCATGTCGATGGGCTTGACCGCAAAACCATCCATGCCCGCGTGGTGCGCCGCCCGACGATCTTCCGGAAGCACGCTCGCGGTCAGCGCCAGGATCGGTGTCGTACGCACACCCACTTCCCGCTCGTGGCGGCGAATGAGACGAGCCGCCTCCAATCCGTCGGTTCCTGGCATGTGCATATCCAGCATGACCAAGTCGAAGGACCCGGCCATGAACAGTCGGACAGCCTCTGCTCCATCGCGCGCACTTACCAGCGTATGACCATCACGCACCATGAGCTCATGGAGCAGCTCGAGGTTTTGTGGGACGTCGTCTGCGGCCAGAATCTTCAGCGCGGGAATGCTCGGTGCCTGTGGCACAGCGCGAGCACTTTCACCCGCCTGACCGGGCGCCAGCGGCAATCGTACCGTGAAGCAGCTTCCCTGCCCCACCGTACTTGTCACTTCGATCGTGCCGTGCATGAGTTCAACCAACTGGCGGGCGATCGTTGTCCCCAGCCCGGTTCCACCAAAACGGCGACTGATTGATGCGTCGGCCTGAGTAAACGGCGCGAATATGGACGCCAACTGCTCTGCACTCATGCCAATGCCGGTGTCCTGCACACGAATAGCGACGTGCTCGCCTTCCTGAGCGAAATACACGTCGACACCACCACGTTCCGTGAACTTGATGGCATTGCCCACGAGGTTCGTGAGTACCTGCAACAGCCGCAGCGGGTCTCCGCTGAAATGCTCCGGGAGTTCTGCTGGATAGTGCGTGGTCAGCATCAGCCCCTTGTTCTGCGCGCCAAGTCGCAATGACGACTCGATCTGCATGGCCAGGGCCTTGAGCGAGAAGTCAATGACCTCGAGCACCAGCCCTTCCTTCTCGAGACGCGTGGTATCGAGAATGTCATTGATCAACGCCAGAAGGGCGCGCGACGATTGACGTACCGTACGCAGGTGCGCACGCTGTGTCGCCGACAGTTCACCTTGCAACAGCAGCTCGGTGAAACCGATGATGGAGTTCATCGGTGTCCGGATTTCATGACTCATATTGGCAAGGAACGTGCTCTTTGCCGCGGCAGCCCGTTCAGCGCGATCTGCGGTCTCCCGAAGTGACACTTCGAGTGCACGACGCTCACTGATGTCCGTCAGAAATGACACGAACATCACTTCTCCAGACAACTCGACGCGACCGACGGACAAGCGCAGCGGGACTTCGGTTCCGTCCTTCTTTACACCGAGCACTTCACGCTCAACGCCTACCATGCGATTGGCGCTTGGCACGAAGTCGTCCGAGGGACGCATGGTCTGCCGTTCCTGTGCTTCGACAGGCATCAGCACACTGATATGCTGCCCGATCAACTCCTCGGGCTTCCAGAGGAAAATGCGCTCAACCGAATGATTGACCGACTGCACACGACCATGTGAATCGATGGTGACGATGGCGTCGACCGTTGTATCCAGTGTGGCACGCAATCGCGACTCGCCTTCCTCCAGGCGTCGATAGAGTTCGCGCGACCGAATCAGATCATTCGTAGCGAACACCAGCAGTGTCACCAGCACAGCCACCAACGCCAGCGAGACCGAAGCGACCTCGGAGGTGATGGGGAATGAATGCGCAGGAGTGACCGGAGTGCCAGAAATGCGAAGTGCCGCCATGCCCGTGTAATGCATTCCGGCGATGGCCAGCCCCATGACCACACCACTCACTCCGAACCGCTGACGTGGCGTGAGCGCAGTCCCGCGCAGTCCGTATCGAATCCACAGCGCGAGTACGGCGAGTACCGCCGCAACAACAATCGAGAGGCCGAACGTGAATGGGTCGTACGTCATTGCCAGCGACATATCCATCGCCGTCATGCCGGCATAGTGCATCGTGCCGATCCCGAGACCCACCAGCAGACCGGCACCCAGCAGCGCCCCGAACGACACCTTGGGTCTGGCCAGAATACGCATTGCCGGCCAGGAGGCCGCGCAGGCCGGTAGGAACGACGCCAGCGTAAGCGAGAGGTCGTAGTGCACCTCGGCCGGCACGACATAGGCCAGCATGCCGATGAAGTGCATGGTCCAGATGCCGCCGGCCAGCGCCAGGGCTCCGGTGGCCGTCGCCACATGCCGATAGAGTGGCTTTTCAGCGCGTCGGGCGAGTTGGGCCGACCTAAGGGACATGGTCGCCGAGAATACCGCGATGATCAACGAGAGCAGCACCAGCTCCGGCTGGTACTGCCCATCGAGTATTTCTGTCGGGTTTACGGAACCATGAAGCATCGACTTCCCAGCCCTGCGTGTTGGAAACGCTATCGGAATACCGGTTCAAAAGCCCCGAATCGGTGTTCAAGCGCTATAAATTCGTGACGCTCTTCATCCACTTCGGCGTGGACCACTGGATCCTTCAGCTACGCGGATACAGTCTGAGAGCCGTGCGCTCGTAAGCGAGCGCGACTATGAGACATTGACGACAGAGTGAAGCGCACGTCACCATGCGAAAAAAAAAAAAAAACGACACCGATCGGCCTCACGAGAGGCGACCGGTGTCGTCGAAGACCACTGATTTAAAGAGCGGGAAACGGGACTCGAACCCGCGACCCCAACCTTGGCAAGGTTGTGCTCTACCAACTGAGCTATTCCCGCATCAAATCCTGCTGCCCTGCACCAACGCGGGTATTGTACTCAGCCACTGGGCCACAAACAAGGCAACGTCCCGGTTTTTGGCATCGCCCGAGGCCCTACAGCTGGCGAATCAGCCCTTGAGTCCGAGGGCATGGGACGCGTACCAGAGCGTGTGAGCGAGCAGCCCCGCCAGCGCTGCATCACCTCCATTGTGGGTCGCCCGGCCGTCCCCGTCGATCATTTCGGCAGCAATCCCGCCGTCCAGTGCGGCACGACGCAACCACGGCAATACCGACTCGCCGTCCGGGCCGAGGAGTTGCGCCAGGCGAGGGACCAAGGGCTGACTGACGGGCGGCACACCCGATCCGGTGTCTTCAGCATCCTTTCCGGCCTCAGTCCCGGCGCGTGCCGTGCGGTTGCTCACGGCACGTACCGTGCGCCGAAACAGCGAATCGTCTCGGTCGAAGGCCTCGTAAAGCGGTAGCCACAGCACCGAACCAACGGCATCGTCTTCGGTTGCCGTACCACCCGCCAGATCGATGGCCGTAGCGAGACGCGCCTTTTCTGCACGCTCCATCGCGAAATGCCGTCGCAACGCCGCACGCACGGCCGCGGGATCCTCGACACCTGCGGCCGCTTCTTCGTCGAGCGTACGCCGAAACACGTCGAGCGCCAAGGCCGCAGCGGCATTGCCATGCAACGTGAAAGGAAACGCGGCGGGAGCACCCGAAAGTGTCACCTCAGTCGCAAACAGCGGCACACGTTCATCACGTCGCGCCGCGATATCATCGGCGGCGAGATATAGCGTATCAGCAACAATTGGATCATCCACAATCTGATCATCACCCGTGTCGCGGATATAGCGATCGGTCGCAATGGCAAATGCCGCCGGCCCCTCGAGCGTGAAGCCTGGCTGGAACAGTGTACCGTCGAGATAGTGAATACCCTGCCCTGGTGCGTAACCGTGCAATTCGCACGCGCGCACGAGTAGTTCGCGGGCGAGCGCACCATCGGCGAGTTGGACTGCAGGAAGCGTCCACATCAGCGCCTCCCAGTCACGCACCGTGCACCCCAACGCATGCCACGGCGCGCGCGTGCGGACGAGGTAGTAGTGCGCATCGTCCAATGCACGTCCGACGGCATAGAAGTACGCGAACAGCAGATTGCGATTGAGCAGTCGATCCACCCAATCCGATCCGGTCGTCTGCTCAAGTGATGTCAGTGCTTCACGCGTTGCCGACAGCAGCGCACGCCATCCGCGCCGCCGCAGGACACCAACCGTGGCCTGTGCACCATCGCGCTCAGGGCCAACTGCCAGATAGAACGCCACCTGGGCCGCACTTCCGGCAGCAATGCGCATCGACCGGCGAATGGCGAACGGCTGCGGAGCAGTTCCGGCCACCCCCGGTGCCTTGAGTGTCGCAGGGCCATCACAGCCAATGGCAACCGCAACCAATCCGGGAATGGCCGCCCCCTCGAGTAACAACACTTGATCGTCGGTCTGACTGACCAGGTGGGCATCATCAAAGGGGCGTGCCGTCCGCACTCGCTGTTGCCGGTGGCCGAGTGTGCCCTCGAGTGCAATCTCGATGTGGACTTCGGCCGCCCCGCGGTTCTCCACCGCCAAGGTATAGACCGCGCCGGCCATGTCAGCGTCGCGCCCATACGGCGCGAAAATGGTTCCCCTTACGAGCAGCGAGCCAACCGTGCAGGTGAATGTGGGCAACCAGCCGACGGCACGCTCCCAGGCAATGCCTTCAGCAGCCAACGCCTGTTCGATACCATCCACACGTAACACTGGACGTAGTAGTGGGGTACCGTGTCCGGAAACAAAATCGGCGTGGCCTGCCACTTCGATTGCCGCCCGTGCGCCGCGATGCATGACACCCAGCGCATGGATGGCACCGTCCGCGGGGTTGATGCAGGGGATGGTCAACCAGTGATTGCCCGTGAGCTGCCACGGTACTGAAGGGATCGTCGCCATCGCGCGTACGCCGTGCTGGAATCAGGGTCCACAACCGAGGAAGGCTCGCTGCTGCTTTTCTGCGTTGACGCTCCCCCATGAGCGAGCTAATCTAGCCGGTTCGCTTCGATCTGTCCGACTTCTCTCTGATTCGTGCTCTCATACTCTGCTTCACGCGCGGTACTGTTTGGCGTACTCGCGACATGTGCGGTGATCGCAGTGCCCACAGCGGCGAAGGCACAGGCCGTCGCCGGCATTGGTGATGACGCGATTCCCATCCCCCGCCGAAGCCTGCGCATTGGTCTCGGCGGTCTATGGAATGATTACCGGGACGCGTGGGCACGCACGAGTGACGGGTCTCTCCGCAAGGCGCCGTTACTTGCCTCCCTCAATACCGATGCGCTAGGAAGCACCATTCTTCCTGAACTGGCCAGTGCGGAGATCGCGCTCCGCACGCTCACGGGGCAGAGCAACTTTCAGCTATCCATGGGGCCTTTCGAGGCACGTGGTGAAGTGCGTCAGAGTATCGCGCCGATCACACTCGACTATGGCTTCTCGCGGCGTTTGTCGATCAAGCTGGTCGTGCCATATGTGGAGTCGCGCGATGCCACACAGTTCATTCTGAATCGCAACGGCACTGGTGCCAATGTTGGTGGTAATCCGGCGTTTGGGGCCACCAGTGGCGTGACCGCTCGCAATATCAACGGTGCACTGGTGACGCAGATCGCCAATGCGCGCATGCAGCTCAGCGCCGAGATCACGCGATGCGCCGATGCCATGGCCACCAATTGTGATGCCATTCGTGCCAAACCGGGTGAAGCACAGGCGCTGCTGACGCGTGCGCAGGATATCCGGACGGCGCTGATCACTGTATACGGCGATGCATCGCGTGGCGGCTCCCCAGTGGTACCGATCACCGGAAGCACGTTGCACACTGCCATTACCACTACACTTGGTGATCTGCGCACAGGCTTCACATCGTTCGGCGTGGATGCCATGACATCCACCGCGCCTTCGCCGGCCACGTTCATCTATGGTCAGGCAGGCGTAGCGGCCATTGCCTCGGACTCGGCTTTTGGCGTGGGTTACCAACGTTTGGGTGGCACGCGTCGCGCCGGTATTGGAGATGTGGACCTGGCTGCCACCTGGCTGCTGTGGGACACATTCAAAGCCGATCAGATGCAGCGTTTGCTCGCACCCCGCCGCGGTGTGCGCAGCACAATCACGGCCGGGTGGCGCTTTGGTACTGCCGGTGCGGATCGAACCGAAGATGCGTTCGATGTACCAATCGGTGAGGGAGCGAATGCGCTGCTGCTACGCAGCACCACCGATCTCCTGATCAACAATTGGGCGTGGGTCAGTGCCACCGTCCGTGTTGTACGCCCATTCGAAGACGAAGTGGCCGTGGTACTACCGGCACGGGATATCGCCGGCACGTTTGCCGGTGCGGTGAATACCAGCCCCGCGACACGATCACTTGGTCAGCGAATGGACTTTGAGATCGCACCGCGTGTCGCCGTTGGACAGTTCTTTGGCTTGTCTGCCGCGCTATTGCACCGCCGATGGGGCGCCGACGAGTACGCCTCTACCCTGCCGGATCTACTGCCTGCGGGAGAAAGCATTGCTTCTGCGTGGCAGGTGCCGTCACGTACGTTCAACGCGGCGTCTTTCGGCATCACGTTCTCGACACTGGCCAGCTATGCACGCGGACGCTCGCGTTTCCCGGCTGAAGTGCTCTACACACACATGACACCGCTCTCGGCTTCCGGCGGTTTTGTACCGGCCATGTCGAGTGATCGTCTCGAGCTTCGCGTTTATACGGGCTTTCCGCGGCGCTGAGCGGGCTTGCGGTTAGCGGGTCGCTCGGAGGTTTGCACAATTGCTGCAACCTCCTCCGCGCCGCGATCGAGCAATTCACGCGCATGCGCCCGGCTCACTTCGCGGTCCGCATCACCGCCCAACATGCGAGCGATTTCCACGATACGGTCGTCATCGGTCACAATGCGCGTATCGGCCGTCGTCACAGTGCCCACGTCGCTCTTCTGCACCACGACATGGTGATGCGCACGTGCTGCGATCTGCGCGAGATGTGAAATGGCCAGCACCTGATGATGCGTTGCCACGCGTCGCATAAGCGCACCGACCTGCCACGCGACCGCACCGCCAACGCCGGCATCGACTTCATCGAAGACCAGCGTTGGCACGTGCTGCAGTTGCGCCAATACCGTACTCAGCGCCAGCATCACGCGCGCGAGTTCACCGCCCGACGCAATACGTGCCAATGATCGCGGTTCAACTCCGGCATTGAGTGTCGCGACAAACTGCACGGATTCGGCACCGCTCTCACCAACGGTGTCGAGCCGAGAGAGCACCACATCGACGTGACCATTGGGCATGCCCAATTCAGGAAGCAGCGCCGAAACAGCCTGTGCAAATCGCCGTGCGCCACCCTGCCGCAAACGCGTGAGCTCCGCTGCAGCTTCGACCAGCGCTCCCTCGGCCGCGGCTCGCGCATCAGCAATCGCCGCAAGATCAAGCGCACCACTATCGACCAATTCGAGTTCGGCGCGCGCCGACTCGGCCGTCGTGAGGACGTCGGGAAGTGTCGGACCATACTTTCGCATGAGCCCAAGCAATGCGTCGCGACGGCTCTCGATCGTACGCAGGCGACGCGGATCCGCCTCCACGCTTTCCGCGTAGAGCTCGAGTTCACGGGCCAACTCCTCAAGGCCGTAAACCGATGCATCAAATCCCGCCTGCAACCGTTCGGTGTCCGCATCGATGCGTGCGAGCGAATGCAGTGCACGCCGCACACCACCAAGTCGCGACAATGCGGCGCGCTCATCACCCGCAATGGCGGCGGCAGCCTGGGCGGCGAGCCCCTGCAGTTCCTCGGCGTGCGACAAGCGCCGAATCTCCGCATCCAGCGTGTCATCCTCACCAACGACAGGATTCAACTCGTCGACTTCCCGCACGACGTAGCGCAGGTAGTCCGCGCGGCGCGTGGCCTCCTGTCGTTTGGCCTCCAGCGCACGCTCGCGCTGCTGCAGCGCATGCAACGCCGCATGGGCCTCCGCAACGCGACGCCGTACATCGTCGGCCTGAACGTACGCATCGAGCACATCGCGTTGATGATCACCATCGAGCAGCTGACGCGAGTCATGCTGCCCATGCACACTCACGAGGCGCGTACCGAATTCGGAAAGCACGGCGGCCGTGACAGACGATCCATTGATCCAGGCACGTGAGCGTCCCTGTGTGGAGACTTCACGCTTGAGCACCAGCACATCATCGTCGGCATCGATGCCACGCGCATCCAGCAGCGAACGAATGGCCGGATGTTCACGAATATCGAACACGCCCTCCACCGTGGCGCGCTCTGCGCCCTGGCGCACACGATCCGTTGCTGCCCGTTCACCGAGCAGCATGCCAAGCGCACCAATGATGAGTGACTTGCCGGCACCGGTCTCGCCCGTCAGGACATTGAGACCAGCCGCCAGTGGCAATGCCACCGTATCGATGACCGCGACATTGCGGATACGCAGTTCAACCAGCATCGGCCAGCGCTCCCCAGCGCAGTGAATGCGTGACGATCAGGCGGCCACGTTCAGACGGTCTCGCCGTCGCGCTCGGAGAGTCCACCCCAGCCCAACTTGCGACGCATACGCGTGAAGAACGTGGTACCAGGGAAGCGCACGATCTGTACCGGATTGCGCGCCCGACGCACCATCAGCGATTCCCCGCCGGTGAAAGTAGTACCGACCTGTCCATCAATCGTCACCAAAAGTTCGTCGGGGCCATCATCTGCACGCACCTTCACTTCCACCTGCGAGGGCAGCACCAGCGGCCGCATGGCCAATGTGTGCGGCGACACCGGCGCAATCACGATGCTCTCGACCGTGGGAAACACGATGGGACCACCCACGGAAAGTGAGTAGCCCGTGGAACCCGTCGGCGTGGAGAGGATCAAGCCGTCAGCGGAGTACGAACCAATGGGCTCCTCGTCCACATAGACGGTGAAACGCACCATGCGGGCAAAGCCGCCTTTGTGCAGCACCACATCATTGAGTGCGCGCCAATTGCATCGTTCCTGCCCGTTGGCATCGAGCGCACACGAATCGAGCGTCATGCGCGGCTCGGAGATGTACTCGCCACGTGCAAAGCGACGCACACCATCCTCGAAATCCACGCCACTGCAGCTCGTGAGAAATCCGAGTCTGCCGAGGTTGATGCCGAGAATGGGCACGTTGTGTCCATCGAGATAGCGCGCGCCACGCAGGAGCGTGCCATCACCACCAAGCGTGATGAGCGCGTCCACGGTGGGCGGCGCGCCAAGACGCTCGCCCTCTTCCGCGATCTCCCACAACTCGTCTTCAAATGCGAGGGTCAGCCCCAACGACGGTGCGATGTCGAGCAGCGTGCCCAGAATGGCCGGCAGCCCGACGTATCCCCGATGCCCGACGACGCCGACCCGCATTAGCCGGCGAGCGCTTCAGTGTCACGCAATGCGCGAACCCGCTGCGCGATGCCAACCGCATCGAGACCGAGCGACGCCAACTGCTTCTTACGCGGCGCGGCGTAAATGATGCGATCCGGCACACCATGCACCGCTGTGCGAACCTGCGGGGCCAATCGATGCACAATGGCGCTCATGTACGCTCCAAAGCCGTTGGTGACGACACCCTCTTCCACCATCAACACGTGAGAATGCTCAGCGAGAATGGCGTTGAGTGTGACTTCATCGTAAGGCTTGATGTACCGGCAATTCACAACCGTGACATCGAGACCTTCGGCAGCCAGCGCGTCAGCAGCGGCAATGGACGGCAGGACCATGGTGCCTACGGCGAGGATGGCCACATCCTTGCCTCGACGCTCCACCTCCCACGTGCCATACGGAACCGCTGCGACATCGGCCATGGCCGGCGGCACATCAGGCGAGACATCGCGCGGATAACGGAAGCAGAACGGTCCGTCGGTATGCTCAACCGCAGCGCGCAACAGGCCGAGCATTTCGGTGCCATTCTTCGGCGCCGTAACGGTCATGTTTGGCACCGTCAGCATGTATGGGATGTCGTACAAGCCCATGTGCGTTTCGCCGTCTTCACCCACCAGACCGGCGCGGTCCATGGCGAACACCACGGGCAACTTCTGCAACGCGGCGTCGTGGATGATGTTGTCGTACCCGCGCTGCAGGAACGTGGAGTAAATCGTCACGATCGGACGCACACCACGTGTTGCCAATCCCGATGCAAACGTGACACCGTGCCCTTCAGCGATACCCACATCGAAGAAACGCTCGGGATACGCTTTGCCGAACTGCGTGGTGCCCGTACCACTCGGCATGGCCGCCGTAATCACCGCCACATCCTTGCGCTCGGCGCCAAGCTCCACGAGTGCCTTGCCGTACACCGCGGTGTAGGCCGGATTGGCGCCCGACGACACAGCAATGACCTTGCCCGTGGAGGGATCATGTCCGGGCGGCAGGGCATGCCACTTCTCGCCATGCTCGCCAGCCGGAAATCCCTTGCCCTTCTGCGTGATGACGTGCACGAGCCGCGGCGTGTTCATGCCGCGCACCGCCGTGAACGTATCCATGAGTGCGTCGATATCGTGTCCGTCGATCGGGCCGAAGTAGCGGAAGCCCAGTTCCTCGAACAACACACCGGGCGTGAGGAACGACTTGACGCTTTCCTCCCACTTCCGCAGCAACGTGCCGGCCGACTGAAACGGGCCCGGTGCCTGATCCACCAGCTCGCCAATGCGCGAACGCAGACGATTGTACAGCGGATTGCGCTGAATGCTGGTGAGATACTTGTGCATCGCGCCCACATTGGGCGCGATAGACATCTCGTTGTCGTTGAGCACGACAATGATGTCGCGATCGCTGTGTCCGGCGTTGTTGAGGCCCTCGTACGCGAGACCCGAACCGAGCGATCCATCACCGATGACGGCGGCAACCTTGAACTGCTCACCCATCACGTCGCGACCCGCTGCCATTCCGAGCGCGGCAGAGATGGCCGTGGCAGCATGACCAGCGCCGAACGTGTCGTATTCGCTCTCGGTGCGCTTGAGGAAGCCGGACAAACCGTCTTCCTGACGCAGCGATTCCAGCTGCGCATTCCGACCCGTGAGCAGCTTGTGCGGATAGCCCTGATGTCCGACGTCCCACACGATCTGATCGGTAGGGGTCTCGAAGGCTGCGTGCAGCGCGATCGTCAGTTCGACCACGCCGAGACCAGCGCCGATATGTCCCCCCGTCCGCGAGCAGACGTCGATGAGCCGATCGCGCATGGCTTGTGCCAACGCGCGCAGTTCATCGCGCGACATGCCGCGAATGTCGGCCGGGGAGTTGATGCCTTCGAGAATGGACATGAGTAGAAAAGCTGGGTGTTCAGGACCGACGTTCGACGATGAAGCGTGCGACGTATTCGAGCGTCGGGGTCAACAGTCCTTCGTCCTGCAATGCCGTGCATGCGTCGTCGACAAGTGCAACGGCCCGTTCGATGGCACCCTCGACACCCAGAAGTGCCGGATAGGTGCTCTTGTGCAAATCCAGATCACGACCGGCCGTCTTGCCGAGTTGATCGGTCGTCGCCGTGACATCGAGTACATCATCAGCGATCTGAAACGCCAGACCGATGGCAGCTCCGTATCGCGCCAGCGCTTCGCGATGCGCCGCCGGCGCCTCAGCCGCGCGCGCACCGAGCGTGACAGACGACATGATCAGCGCGCCCGTTTTGAGCCGATGCACGCGCTCAAGATCTTCGAGCGACATGCAACGCCCCTCGGCCTCGAGATCGAGCAGTTGGCCGCCGATCATACCACCAGCGCCTGACGCACTCATGAGGTCGCGCACGATGTCGCCGGCAACAGCATTGGGTAAACCCAGCCCAATGGCCGCATGCCACGCCGAACGAGCAGCCAGTGGCACCATGGCCAACCCCGCTGCGGTAGCCACCGTCACTCCGTACACCTTGTGCACCGTGGGCCGCCCACGCCGCACATCATCGTCGTCCATGCAGGGCAGATCGTCATGGACGAGCGAGTAGGCGTGCACCACTTCGACCGATGCCGCGAGGTCGAGCGCATTGCCGGCGCCACCACAGGCGCGATACGCCTCGAGCACCAGGATGGCCCGCAGGCGCTTACCCTCACCGAGCAGCGCGTAGCGAACAGCCTCGGCTGTCGTGGGCTCCAGATCGCTCAGCCAACGGGCACAGAATCCATCGAGCGCTCCCTGCACCGCCACGCGGGCGGAGGCGAAAGCTCGTGTCGTATCCTCTGGCGCCAAATCAGTCGTCGCGCGACGAGCCGGTGACTCCACCTGGACCATGGACTAGGCGCCGAAGTCGACGAGCTGAAACGACCCATCGGCCGCTTCCACCAGCTGCTGGACCTGGGCATCCACCGTCTTGAGCGCCGTTCCGGCTGATCGCAGATGTGTGATCCCCTCCTCGAACAGTCGAAGAGACTGATCGAGATTGAGTTCGTTGCGCTCTAGTTCGCGCACGATTTCCTCGAGGCGCGTCAGCGATTGCTCGAACGGGATCTCGGTCATGGAAGGTCCTTGGACTCCTGTTGGGCTGCCGGCCAGCCGGCGTCCGTGGGCCTGGGCCTCGGGCCCTGCGCCACGGCGTCAACGATGCCGTCCTGCAGCCACAGCTCGAAGGCCTGGCCACTGACGAATTCCGTGCTCCTGCTCAAACTAGCGCCCCCTGCGGTGCGCGCCACCGCGTAGCCTCTTGCCAACGTCTCGAGCGGCGACAGCGCCTGCAGCTGGCCAGCCAGCGCGGCCAACCGTGCTTCCCTGCGCTCCACCAACCGCCTGGCAGCCAAACCCAAACGCCGACGAACCTGTTCCAGCGAACTGACCGCCCGCTCCTCGCGTCGCTTGGCAGCACTGACCAGTCGCTTACCCAACGCATCCACGCGGGCCAGCGTTTCGCGCCTTGATGGGACCGCCAGTTCGGCAGCAGCCGATGGCGTGGCCGCTCGTACATCCGCGACCAGATCGGTGATGCTCACGTCGACTTCGTGCCCAACCGCCGACACGGTTGGAATGGGGGACGCCGCCAACGCCCGAGCCACGCGTTCGTCGTTGAAGGCCCAGAGGTCTTCACGCGAGCCACCACCACGCCCGATGATCAGCAGGTCAGCATCGGCCCACCGGGACACCTGATCCAACGCATCAACCAGAGATTCGGGGGCACCGTCACCCTGAACTTTGGCCGGCACGACCACGACCTGCACATCGGCACTTCGGCCGCGCGCCACGGTGATGATGTCGCGAAGCGCCGCGCCATCCGGGCTCGTGATTACGGCAATGCGCCGCGGAAATTCCGGAAGCGGACGCTTGCGCGCGGGATCAAGCAACCCGTCACGTTCAAGACGCAATCGAGTCTGCTCCAACGCTTTGCGCCATAGCCCATCACCTGATGCTTCAAGTGCGCTGACCGAGAATTGCAGGTCACCTCGTACGGGCCACACGGTCATCTGCCCGCGTGCCGTGACCTCCATCCCCTCGTCAGGTTGCGCGGGAATTCTGCGCGTAGCCGAACTCCAGATCACGCAGTTCACCTGGGCATCTGCATCCCGAAGCGAGAAATACCAATGCCCATTCCGGTGCGCCTTGAAGTTCGTGACTTCGCCGCGCACCCAGATCGGTGGGAAGGCACCCTCGATGACGTCCTTTGCCGCCGTCGTCAGCGTATGGATGGAGATGGCCGCTTCCGGTGAACTCCCGGGGGCTTCGTCGGCGGGCACCGACGGCCCATAGCCGCTGGTGCGTCGCGCGGCCATGCTCAGCTCTGAACCGTCTTGGTCGCGCCCGCCGTATCGGCAGCTCGCTCGGCGACGCGTTCAGCGGCTTTCACTGTGTTCTTGAGCAACATGGCGATGGTCATTGGACCCACACCGCCAGGCACCGGCGTGATCTTCGATGCCACTTCCACGGCGCTGTCAAAGTGCACATCGCCACAAAGACGGGTGCCCTTGGCCTTGGTCGGATCCGGCTTGGTGTTCATGCCGACGTCGATGACCACCGCGCCCGGCTTGATCATGTCGCCCGTAATCATCTCGGCGCGGCCGATGGCGGCGATCAGGATATCGGCACGACGCGTGTGATAGGCCAGATCCCGCGTACGGCTGTGGCATACGGTGACCGTGGCATCACCACCGGCTCTGCCCTGCACCAGCAAGGCAGCCATGGGCTTGCCCACGATATTACTGCGCCCCACAACAACGGCTTCCGCGCCACGCGTATCCACGCCCGATCGCACGAGCAGTTCGATCACGCCAGCGGGCGTGCATGACACGAAGCCGTCGGTGTGTCCGATCAACAGCTTGCCGACATTCTCTGGATGAAAGCCATCGACATCCTTGTCCGGACGGATGTGCCGAATGACGGTGTCCGGATCGATGTGCTTCGGCAGCGGCATCTGCACGAGAATACCGTGTACGGTGACATCGGCGTTCAGCTGCTCGACCAATGCCAACAATTCCGCCTGCGACGTACTGGCCGGCAGGCGAATCGTGCCGCCCGACATGCCGGCGGCCTTGGAAGCCTTTTCCTTCGCACCCACGTAGGTCGCACTCGCCGAGTCATCACCAACCAGCACGACCGCGAGACCTGGCACGACTCCCTGCTGCGTCAGACGCGCCACATCGGCCGCGACTTCACCACGAATCGCTTCCGCGATTGCCTTTCCGTCGATCAACTCAGCGCGCAAAATCCACCGCCCGGCTTTCACGAATGACCACGACCTTGATCTGGCCGGGATACTGAAGTTCTGATTCGATCCGGCGCGCAATCTCTTCCGACATCGCCGTCATGCGCGCGTCGTCGACCTGCTCCGGTGTGACCACCACACGCACTTCACGACCCGCCTGAATGGCGAACACGCGCTCCACACCACGATAGCTCGACGCGATCTTTTCGAGTCCTTCGAGACGCTTCACGTAGGTCTCAAAGGCTTCGCGACGAGCGCCCGGACGCGAACCGGAAATGCCGTCCGCCGCCTGCACGAGCACCGACACCTCACTCTCGTGTGGCACATCATCGTGGTGAGCGGCAATGCAATTCACGACGAGCGGGTTCTCACCGTATTTGGTGGCCACCTCGACACCGAGCTGCACATGCGTGCCCTCGTGCTCGTGCGTCAGCACCTTGCCCACGTCATGAAGCAGCGCGCCTCGCTTGGCGAGGGCCACATCGAGTCCGAGCTCGGCCGCCATCATACCGGCCAACCACGCCACTTCCTTGCTGTGCGCGAGAATGTTCTGCCCGTAACTGGTGCGCCACTTCATACGGCCAATCAGCTTGATCAGCTCAGGATGCAGGCCGGCCACGCCCACATCGTACGCTGCCTGCTCACCGGTTTCGATGATGGCCACGTCGACTTCCTTGCGGGCCTTGGCAACGACTTCCTCGATGCGGCCCGGGTGAATGCGCCCATCACTTACCAGTTTCTCGAGAGCCAGTCGCGCGGTTTCGCGCCGCACCGGATCGAAGCAGGACACGACAACGGTGTCCGGCGTGTCGTCGATGATGACGTCCACACCGGTGGCCAATTCGAAGGCACGAATATTACGGCCTTCGCGGCCAATGATGCGGCCCTTCATTTCATCGTTTGGCAGTGAAACGGCGGACACGGTGGATTCGGCCGTGGTCTCCGCCGCCACACGCTGCACCGCCAACGCCACGATCTTCTTGGCCTCACGCTCGGCGTTCCGCTTGGCAGACTCGCGAATCTCACGCAGCCGACTGGCGGCATCAGCCAATGCTTCGTCTTCAAGACGCTTGACCAGTTCCGCCTTGGCGGCCGGTGCACTCATGCCAGCCAACTGCTCAAGCTTCCGGCGCTCTTCCGCGATCAGGCGATCCAGTTCGGATTCGCGCGCCACATGCGCTTGCCCCTTTTCTTCCACTTCGCGCGCACGCCGCAGCAATTCCTGTTCACGACCTTCCAGCGACTCGCGCGCACGATCCACCTGCGCTTCGCGCTCGCCCACCCGCTTTTCCTCACGCTCGATATCACCACGGCGCTGGCGCACGTCCTGCTCATGCGATTCACGCAGTTGCAAGACTTCTTCCTTGCCAGCTACCACGGCACCCTTACGCAGCGTCTCGGCCTCGCGCTTGGCATCATCGAGGATTCGACTGGCCGTCTCTTCGGCCGTGGCCTTTGCGCGCTGTTGCGCGCTCACTTCGATCTGGCGACCCGAACGCCGCCCCCACACGAATGTGAGGACGGCCACGACCGCACCCGCCGCGCCAATCAGCGCTGCCAGGGGAAACTCGCCCATGGGGATCTATACTCCACCGCGCACCAGTCGCGGGTCTGAATCGTGAGCAGCCAGATCTATATCTTCGGACCGCCGGATGCACGGTACGGCGCCCCAACCAACGGAGCTCGCCCCACGCGCAAGGCCGCGGCCACAGCACCTCAAAAGTGCTCCGACCGCGGACACGGCTGACCTTGTGAACGTACGGTGCGTCAGGGGAGGCCGCAACGGCCTTTCGAACTACGCGCCGAGCTCTTCGCCCCGCTTGGCCGGCGGCAGCAACGGACGGATGTCAGAAGCCAGCTGACGCATGTCCGACGTCAGCGACTCCATCGCCCCGCGCTCGCGAAACAGATCATCCGTGATCTGCAACGCCGCCAGGATGGCGGCCTTGTGCGTCTCCACGGAAGAGCTGCCGGACATGATGGCCCGGATGGTGCGATCCACATGCTCAGCCACCGCCTTGGTGTGCTCCGGAGACGCTTCCGTGCGGAGGGTGTACTCGTCACCCATGATCCGCACTTTGACGACAGCCCGCGCGTCCATCATCGCTCCACCCCCAGACTGACCTGCTGGCGCAGGAACCGGATCCGATCGGTGAGTTGCTGCGCCTTTTCGCGAGCCTCACCAAGGCGCGTGCGCAGCCGCTCATTCTCCGCCACCAATTCCTGATCGCGCGCTTCCGGCGTCGAGCGGGCGGACACATCGGCAAAGGCCGTCTGCACCCGTTGCACTTCCTGACGTGCAGTGGCCAACTGGCCCTGCAGCGTTCGCGTTTCCATAACGGCCGTATCGCGCGCGCCCTGTAGATCCTCCACCTGCTGCCGCACTTCATCGAGCTTGCCATTCATTCCGGCAAGAATCTGCTCGAGCTCACGCGTGCGCGCCTCCGCGCTGAGTGCCCGACGGCGATACCCTGCCAGCTGGTCACTCAGATTGCGAACGAGCGTATCAAGCTCGCGAAACGCTGCCGATTCAGGACGCACGAGGACGGATACCCAGTTCCTTGTCGAGGAGATCCAGCAGTCGGGCGCGACGGCCTTCGATTTCCTTGTCCCGAAGCGTGCGCTCCGGATGACGCCAGGTCAATCGCCACGCGAGACTGCGATAACCGGCCGGCACACCAGCTCCGCGGAATTCATCAAATAGTGTGACCTGCTCCAGCAGCTCACCACCCGCCGTACGCATCGCCGCTTCAACCGTCGCCGCTGGATGGGCATCCGGAACAAGAAGCGCGAGATCGATTTCTGCCGCTGGCGTCGTGGGCAGCGCCGCAAACTTCACCGCGCGTTGCGCTCCCGACTCACGTTCAGCCGGCGCATGCGCATGCTGCCCCGGTGCCGCCACGTCATCCGATGACATCACGCCGAGGGTGAGCTCGATGCCAAATGCATCGGCCGCCCATACCGGCTTGTCGAGTGTGAGCGCGCTCACATGACCGACAACTCCAAGGTCTTCGACTTCGATGGTCCACAGCTGATCAGGTGCAGCAGGCTGCGTTTGCACCTTGCGTCCCGGAAATGCAGCGAGCGCCAAACGTTCGGCGACATCGCGCGCATCCCAGCGATCGAATGCCGGTGGCTCGGGGTCGGTGAAGTGCGCTGGACGACGTGCGCCCATGAGCAGCGCCCCCACGCGCACTTCCTCGAGAGGCAACCGTGACGCGCGCGGTGTGAACACATTGCCCACTTCGAAGAGGCGCAGGTTGCCCTGCATGCGCGACAGGTTGTACTCGGCACGACGCGCCAACGTATCCAGCACACTAGCGCGCAGATACGGTTCATCTTCAGCCAGCGGATTGCGCACGCGCGGCGACTGCTCGGTGCCATTCGCGGTGAAAGGCATGGGACGTGTTTCTGCGAGTCCCAAACCCACCAGTAAGTCGCGCACACGACGCGTGGCCAGATGCACCGGATGGTCTGGTGCTGAACCCGGACGGAATGCGCGCAGCTCATCAGGTAGTGCATCGAAGCCCACCAGACGCGCTACTTCTTCAATCAGATCAACTTCGAGCAACAAGTCGTTGCGCCACGTGGGTGGCTGCACCGTGAGTGCATCGGAAGACGCACTCGTCTGCACCACGCACCCGAGCGACGTGAGCAGGCGCACGATGGTGTCGGCCGGAATGGCGTCGCCGAGGAGGCGCGCCACGCGCGAGATACGTAGCGTAACCGCAGCCTGCGGCGCGGGCGCTGAACCGGCATCAAGCACTTCTTCGATCACGCCGCCGGCCACCTGCACGATGAGCGCGGCAGCCACGCGCGCCACACGTTCGGTGTCTCCGGCATCGACTCCACGCTCGAAGCGATAGCTGGCATCCGTATTGAGACCAACAGCCTTGCGCACACCGCGCACGAACTTCGGTGCGAACTGCGCAACTTCGAGCAGCACGTTCGTAGTGCGCTCAGCGACTTCGCTGTCCTTGCCTCCCATCACTCCGGCCAGAGCCACCGGCGCATTGCCGTCACAGATGACCGTGGTGCCACTCGCGAGCGCGCGCGCCACGCCGTCGAGCGTAACCAGCGACTCACCGTCGCGTGATGCACGCACGTGAATGGCATGCTCCGCCAACGTATCGAGATCGAAGGCATGCACCGGCTGTCCGAAACCATGCAGCACGTAGTTGGTGATATCCACGACGTTGCTGATGCTGCGAAGCCCGACACTCTCCAAACGATTCTTGAGCCATGCGGGACTCGGTCCCACCTGCACACCACGAATCACCGCCGCCACATAGCGCGGGCAATTGGCGGTGTCATGCAGCGTCACGCTCGCGTGTGCACCCGATGCATTTCTAGCACCAGCAATGGCGGGCATCGAAGGCACCGCGACAGTGAGCTCGACCGGCAGTTCCTGAACCGCCGCGCCGGTAATGGCGCCCACTTCACGCGCCACACCACGATGCGACAACAGGTCCGGACGATTCGGCAACACATCGAGATCGAGACGCGCATCCCCAATGGGCAACACGTCGAGCAGTCGCGTGCCTGGCGCCGCATCGGTCTCGAGTGTCAGGATGCCATCATGCTCTTCGCCGAGCCCGAGCTCACGCGCCGAACACAGCATACCATTCGATGTTTCGCCGCGGATCTTGCGCTTCTCGATCTTGAGACCGCCAGGCATAACCGTGCCCGTACGCGCAAATGGATACTTACTACCGGCGACGACATTGGGCGCACCACACACCACATCGAGCAGTGTGCCACTGCCATCGTCGACTTTGGTGACCCAGAGATGATCCGAATTTGGATGCCGTCCCGCCTCAACCACCTGCGCTACGACAAACGCTTCAAGATGCGCACCGAGTGATTCGATGCCATCGAGCGTGACGCAGTGGCGGCTGAGCGCTTCACCAACATCCTGCGCAGACGCGGCGTGCGGAACGAACTGCTTGAGCCATTCGTGCGAAACGATCATCGAGCAAACTGCTCCAGGAAACGAACGTCGGAATCGTAGAGAACGCGGATGTCATTGATGCCGTAACGCGACATGGCAATGCGCGCAGGGCCCATGCCAAACGCCCATCCGGTGTACTTCTCGCTATCGAGGCCAGCCGCTTCGATCACGTTGGGGTGCACCATGCCACAGCCGAGGATCTCTACCCAGCGCAGTCCCTTGCCATCGCCGAGATCGACCTCGACGTCCATCTGCGCCCCCGGTTCGACAAACGGGAAGTACGACGGACCAAAACGCACACGGCGTGTGGCGCCGTAAAAACGACGCGCGAATTCCGCGAGCGTGGCCTTGAGATCCACGAAGCTCACGCCTTCGTCGATGGCCAATCCTTCGAGCTGCATGAAGGCCGGCGCGTGCGTGGCATCGAAGAAGTCACGACGATACACCTGCCCTGGCGCGAGCACACGAATAGGTGGTGCGTAGCGCTGCATCGTGCGCACCTGCACCGGTGACGTGTGCGTACGCAGCAGTGTGTCTTCACCGAGATACAATGTGTCGTGCAACTCCATGGCCGGATGATCGGCTGGGAAATTGAGCGCGCCAAAGTTGTAGTGTTCGGTTTCGGCTTCGGGGCCGAGGGCCACCGTGAAACCCAACTCGCGGAAGATCTCGCAGATCTCGTCGATGACGAGTGTGACCGGATGCACCGACCCGCGCCATGAGCGGCGTGCGGGCATCGTGAGATCCAATGCTTCCTGTCCGCTGGCAGCCAACTGACGCGCACCGAACGCGTCGAGCGCATCCTGGATTGCCGTCTTGAGTGTATTGAATGCGGTACCAGCGGCGCGGCGATCCTCAGCCGGCAGCGACCGGAGCGCGCCTTGCAGAGCGATCAGTCGCTCATCCTTGAGCGCATTCAACTGGCCTTTGGCGACATCGAGTCGCGTGGCAGGGTCGAGCCCGTCGAGCAGGGATCGACATTCCTGGGCCAACGCGTCGGCCTGAGCGAGATAGTCGGAAAGAATCACGGGAAAGACGAAGACGGGAGCACAAAGGGCCGGCATCTCACGACGCCGGCCCTCCAACATAACTGGACGGAACCACGCCGCGCTCATGCAGGCGGCGTGGTAGCAGACTCAGGCCGCGGTCTTGGCCTCGAGTGCCTTGCGTGCCTGTTCGGCGATCGCCGCAAATGCTTCCGGCTCACGCACGGCGAGGTCGGCCAGCACCTTGCGATCGACTTCGAGACCGGCAGCGTGCAGACCGTTGATAAACGCGCTGTACGACATGTCGTGCAGACGGGCGGCCGCGTTGATACGCACGATCCAGAGGCGACGGAAGTCGCGCTTCTTGTTCTTGCGATCGCGATAGGCATAGCGCCAGCCACGCTCAACGGTTTCCTTCGCGGCCTTCCAGAGCTTGGACCGGCCACCAAAGGCACCCTTGGCGTGCTTGAGGATCTGCTTCTTACGCTTGAGACGAACGACGTTGGACTTGACGCGTGGCATAGTCGATTATCCTCAGGCCACGAGAAGACGCTTGATACGCTTCGCTTCGCCGTTGGTCTCCACGATCGTGGGACGGCGCAGGTCGCGCTTCTTCTTGCCCGACATCTTGGTCAGGATGTGGCTCTTGTACGCCTTCAAGCGCCGCACCTTCCCCGAGCCCGTCACGGAGAAGCGCTTCTTGGCGCCGCTATGGGTCTTCATCTTCGGCATGATATGCTCACGTCAGCGGTCAACCGCCCGGACGTCGGGCGGCCCTACACAAGATCACGCGCCGTTCACCGGATGGTGATCACTTCGGCGCGAGGATCATCGTCATCGACTTTCCTTCCATCGCAGGTGCGCTTTCGATCTTTGCGAGATCGGCCAGCTCCTGGGCCACACGATCCACCACGATCTTTCCAAGCTCGGGGTGCGCGATCTGACGGCCGCGGAACATGAGCGTCACCTTCACTTTGTTGCCTTCCTCGAGGAACCGGCGCGCATGACGCGTCTTGGTCTCGAAGTCATGATCATCGATCCCAGGGCGGTACTTGACCTCCTTGAGATGAATCACGTGCTGCTTCTTCTTCGCGAGTCGCGCCTGCTTGGCCTGTTCAAACTTGAACTTGCCGTAGTCCATGATGCGGACCACAGGGGGCCGAGCGGCGGCCGCCACCTCCACGAGATCGAGCCCCTGCTCCTGGGCCATTGCCAAGGCCGCATCGACCTCGAGAATGCCAAGCTGGCTGCCATCGGCACCGATCACGCGCAAAGGGCTGATCCGGATTTGCCGGTTCACCCGAGGCGGACGCTTCGTCGAATCCTGAATAGTGCGTACTCCGGTAGAAGAAACAGAAAACGCGGACCCCTGTATGGAGCCCGCGTCGCGACGACCCACGGATGCCTGCTCATAGCCTAAGCCCAGAGCACGCCCCGTGGTCGAATCGATGGACTCCAGCAGCACACCTCCACGACAGATATCGTGCGAGGGCCGAAGGGTGGGAGCGGCATCGAGGCCACTCCACTTCTCACTTGTCGCCAATCGCTTGGCGTTTCCAGCTGTAACAAGATAAACCTAGACGGTCAGCCCGGGAGGTCAACCCCCGGCACCTACTTCGGTTAGGTCTCGGTTAGCCCGCCAGGTGGTAGGCCTTGCCATCATGGGCCAGACGACCAAAGGCCGTATGGGCATCGTGTTCAAAGCAGAGCTGCCAGTCTTCCTTGAGCGCCTGGGCCAGCAGCGCCCGCTTGGACTCGAGCGTGACCAGCGGCTCCACGTCATACCCCATGATCCAGGGCAGCGGGAGGTGGTGCGCCGTGGGGATCAGGTCGCCCAGAAAACACAGGGTCTCGCCACCCGACCGGATCAGGACACTCTGATGATACGGGGTATGGCCCGGTGTGAGCTGCACGGAGATGCCCGGCACAATTTCCCGCGGCCCCCGCAGGAATTCGAACTGGCCGGCGGCCATCACCGGCGCCCAGTTGGGCGGGAAGTAACTGGCCGTGGTGCGCTCGTTGGCGTTCTCCGCGTAATCGAGCTCTCCCTGCTGCACGAGGTACCGCGCGTTCGGAAACGTGGGCAGCACTTCCCCACTCGGCGAACGATACGTGTTGCCGCCCGCGTGATCAAAATGCAGGTGCGTGTTGATCAGCAGCTTGACGTCGTTGACACTGTGCCCGGCCGCCCGAATTCCGTCTTCGAGGGCCGTGCGATCCTGCTCGCCACCATTCTCGATGCCGTAGATCTCGTGAAACTTGGGCGTCTCCTTGTTGCCCGTTCCCGCGTCGAGCAGCACCAGACCATCATCGTGCTCGATGAGCAAACAACGCATGCCCAGGGGGATGCGATTCTTGTCGTCTGCGCCGAGACGACGCGACCAGAGCGTCTTGGGCACGACACCGAACATCGCGCCTCCATCGAGTTGCTGGCCACCGGCTTGAATGGCGTGCACGCGGAGACGTCCAACCTGACGTGTTTCGAGCAACGGCTGCGGAAAGCTCACGCCGAATGATCCTCGGAAGCAGGAAGCGGGAATGCACGACGACGACGATCGGATGCGGTACTGCGACGAACGGTCTTGGGTCCTTCGACACGACGCCGGAGCGCATCCCAGTCGGATAGCCCTTCATCTTTGGCGATCGTCAACATGCGGCGCAACGCATGCGCGGTCGCGACGGCATCACCGGCCGCACGATGACGCGCCTCGATCTCGATGCCGAAATAATGGGTGACATGATCCAGCGAACGGCGCGACAACATGGGAACGAGAGCGCGTGCCATACGCACGGTGCAGAGCCTTGGTCCGTGCAGCTCACGCCCCGTGGCGCGCCGCAACTCCTCACTTACAAATCGCCAATCGAATCCGGCGTTGTGTGCCACAAACACCGCTCCCTGCAGGCGCTCGAGCACCGGCTCGGCGATCTGACGAAACACGGGCTGATCACGCACCATCTCCCACGTGATGTGCGTAAGCGACGTGATATAGGGCGGAATCGGGCGTTCCGGATTCACCAACTGGCTGTACACGTCCACCACATCACCACCACGCACTGTGGCGATCGCGATTTCCGTGATGCGGTCGCCAGAACCGGCGCGTGTGCCCGTTGTTTCCACGTCGACCACGGCCCAGGTGATGTCATCCAGACTGGGGGCGGCAGGCGGGCGGTGGCGGGTCACGGTCGCCGGGAGCGGCATTGACCCTGCCATCGACTCGGGCGCCTCTTTGATCAGGAGTCCGTGCGATCCGGCGGCCTCGGATGCTGCGAGCGCCCAATGCCCGCTCGGTAGTCGTACAAACTCCGGATGGCTGCCCAACAGGGCCTGCGCCATGCGCTCAGCGGCTTCACCCTGCAGGCGATCCACCTGGCAGACGTCGCGCATGAGGGTCACGGCATCGAGCGGGCCCGCCGCCAGACGGTGGGCGGCTCGGGCAGACAGCGTAGTTGGGCGAGGGGCGGCGGAGGTACCGAACACCCCGCAAGATACTCTGACGGCTGGAATTGCGCGGCCGATTGGCCTAACTTTGTGAAGTATTTCACAAGCCAAGTCATCGTGAAGCGAATCGCCGACTCAACCGTCCGCCGACTGTCGATGTACCTCCGGTATCTGGAGGACCTCGATACGCGCGGACAACAGACTGCCTCCAGCGACGAGCTGGCCCACCTGTGCGGTACCACGCCCGCCCAGGTCCGGAAGGACCTTTCGTTCTTCGGCTCCTTCGGCAAACGCGGACTCGGCTATCCCGTCCGCGAACTCACTACACATCTGCGCGAGATCCTCGGACTCGAGCGCGAGTGGAAGGTCATCATTGTTGGCGCCGGCAAGATCGGTGCAGCGCTCGCCAACTATCGTGGGTTCCGTCAGCGCGGCTTCACCATTGTCGGCGTTTACGACAACGATGCGCGCAAAGTGGGTCAGCCGTGGGGCGAGGCCATTGTGCGCGCCATGGATGAGTTGCCGCGCGATGTGGCCCGTGAAGAAGCGTCTATCGCCGTGCTCGCCATTCCGTCGGAGAACGCGCAGGCCGTGGTGGACATGCTGGTCGAGTCCGGCATTCGCGCCATCCTCAACTTCGCTCCGGCACAGATCACAGTGCCACCGCATGTATCGCTCAAGTCGGTGAACATGGCGATGGAGCTCGAAGGCCTGTCGTTTGCTCTGACCAACGGCAACGACTTCAGTCAGGGCGCGGCCTAAGAGGCCTACGCAGTCTACGCTTCGCCCTGCTCCTCGGACGGTGCCTGAGTCAACGGCACATTGCCGAGTGCGCGAACCAATACGGCGAACTGCGCTGGAGATAGGGTCTCCGGTCGCGCTTCCGGTGAAAGGCCGCACGATGCAACGAGCGCGTGCGCGCGTTCCGCATCGAGATGCGCGATGGTGCGAATGACACGCACCAATTGCTTGCGACGAAGCCCAAAGGCTGCGAGCACAAAGCGACGAAAGCGCTTTTCGAGTTCAGGCTCAATTTCTGCCGCTGCACGCGGTGTCACGCGCACGACGGCACTGTCAACGGCTGGCGGCGGATTGAACGCGCTTGGTGGTACACGTCGCAGCATCGACACATCCACCACCGATTGCAAATTCACGCTCAGCGCGCCGTAGGTCTTGTCGCCTGGAGGCGCAGCCATGCGTTCGGCGACTTCTTTCTGCACGAGATACACCGCCACGTCCGGGCGCGGCAATTCGAGTGCGTGAAAGATGATCGGTGTGGTGATGTAGTACGGAACGTTGCCAGCCAACACATACGGACCGCCCGCCAACTGCGCGAGCGACTGCGTGAGAACATCGGCCTCGATGATCTCCACGTTGCTTCGCCCGGCGTAGCGTGCGCGCAAGTGCTGCACCAGATCGCGATCCACTTCAACAGCTACCACCCGACCCGCTCGCTCAACCAGCAGGTCAGTTAACGCACCACGCCCTGGTCCGATTTCAACAATCGTGCGTTCGCGCACATCGCCCAATGCATCGGCGATATCGGCAAGCACACGCGTATCACGCAGAAAGTGCTGACCAAAACGCTTGCGGGCGGGCGGCAACGCGCGTGCGTTACCCTGATCGCGGCCACGACTCATGGTCTGTCCACCACCACAACTGTCCAGTCATCCAGCAGCGGTGCGCGCCCAACATGATTCTTGGCCTGCGCGAAGATCTCCTCGAGCACGTCATCCGGTGTGGCGTCAGGCGATGCATTGGCGAGCATCTGCAACACCGCACTTTCACCCAGGCGCTTGTCGCTCGCATCACGTGCGTCGACTACACCATCCGTGAAGAACACGAGCCGGTCGCCAGTACGCCAGCGCACCACACATTCCTCCACCGGGTCTTCACTGAATCCGATCGGCGGTGCAACAGCGCCAAGACGCGTGACTTCACCGGCAGCCGTCACACGAAATGCGTGAGGGTGCCCGGCATTGGCGTAGCGCAGTTCTCCCGCACGACTGTCGATCACCGCATAGCACATCGAGATCGACATTTCGGTGGACATGAGTTCGTCACGCAATGAGCGCTGCACTGCTTCCACTGCGATGCTCGGATCAAACGCCGCTTGCACGTGAATGGCTGCAGCGCTCAGTGCGAGCGCCATGACGAGCGCCGACTGATAGCCATGCCCGGATACATCGCCGATCAGTACACCCGTCCGATCGCGATCAAGTCTCGCGAGCAGGAAGAAGTCACCACCCACACTCTCGGCCGGAACAACACGCGCGGCAGCACGAGCTTCCGGCTGCACCACCTGCGGACTCGGCAACAACTTGAGCTGCAGCTCATGCGCGAGCTGCATCTCACGCTTGAACTGCTGACGCTCGACCGCAGCGCGCACCAGCGTGGCGTTGTGCATCGCGGTACCAATCTGCGTGCTTACCGCTGCCACGAGCTTTCGATCGCCAGCAGAGAACGGATTGCCACCTTCACGACCACCAAGCACCAGCACACCAAGTGGCACCGCAACACCATCAGCACCGCGGCGCGATGGCACCGCAAAGGTTCCGGTAATGCCAAGACCCGTACTGGGACGTGTAATGGCCACCGCCATGAGTGGCGCATTGCGCAGCGAAAGTACCGGGTCTGCGTCGGGCGCTCCCGGTCCATCCACTGTGCACGCACCACCTGAGCGATAGGCTCGCACCGCAATGTGCTCCACCCGATCGAATGGCACGGGCTCGTAATTCACATCCCCCAGCCCAAGCGTGGCAATGGGCACCAGAGTCTGCGTGCTGCGATTCGTTTGCAGAAACACGGCACGACGCGCACCAACCGTGGCCGCGAGTTCGCCAAGCAGGGTGTCGGCAACGCTCTCGACTGAGGTCGTGCCCCCAAGCAGTTCACCGATGGCGTAGAGAAGATTGATCTCCTCGTAGCGCTCGACGAGTTCACGCGTCGCCCCATCACGCTCATGCGCGAGGCGACGCAACAGTGGCACAAGGCGGCCCAGGAACTGGTCGGCATCGGGATCAGGTCCCGGCTCCACGATGAGCCAGCCCACACTCTCACCGGTGTGCACCAGCTGTGCCTGCAGATCCTGGCCACGTGCCCAGCTCGCAACATCCCAGGCACCCACACCGGTTTCGGTGCGCGCTGCAAAATCCTCACCGGTTGCGCCGAGCAACACGGGGAGAGGTTGAGCTTCGCGTCGTTCCCAGAGTGCCGCCTGTCTCCCGGTGGCCTCGTGAAACGCGGCCAGGAGGGCAGCGACTTCACTCATGTACGATACAGAACCAGGCGCAGACGATGCTCGCCGGTACCGGGGCGCTTGTCGTTCTCGACGCGATCCATCAGAGACCGCATGAGGAAGACGCCACGCCCGTCTTCGCGCTCGAACCAATCTTCGTCATCGGGCGATTGCTGCACCGCCGCGAGATCGAATCCGCATCCTTGGTCACACACTTCCACCACCAACTGCTCAATGCTGACTTCAACGGTCACATCCACCAGCAGTGCTTCATCACAGGCGTTGCCGCGCAACATCGCATTGGTGATGGCTTCCGTTACAGCCACCGGCACGTTCAGTCCGCAGTGTCGCTGAGAAAACCCTGCCGCACGACAGAGTGCAATGATATCGGCGACCACCGGTTCGATGCGCTGCACATCACTGGCCAGTCGCCAATCACGAGCGACCACGGTACAAGGTGATGCCGCCGCGGTCGGTTTCGCGCTGGGTGAAGCGCCGGCGGATCTGGCGGCGCGTGCAGCCACGGGACTCAGCGGCCGGCCAGCGCGTCAGCGCGCGTGGCAAAAAGCGGGAACAGCGCGTCGAGACGTGTGAGCTCGAACAGGGTGCGCAACTCGTCGCTCAAACCGACCAATCGCAGATCTCCCCCCGCATCACGCAGTCGACGACTCAAGGACACCAATGCACCAAGTCCTGAACTGTCGATGTAACTGGCGTCGGTAAAGTCGATCACCACCGTGGTACTTCCCTGCTCCACCGCATCCAGAATGGCCTGCTTGAATTCCTGCCGATTGGTCACGACCAGTTGGCCCTGGACGGTCACAATCGTCACGTCATCTGTGCGTTCGAGCGAGAAGCTCATACGAGACTCAGGGTGCGGGTGTCACAAGGGCGCCCGGCTCCCCTGCCTGGAGAGCCGTAATCGCCGCCACATGTACAATGTCGTCAGCCGTTGCCCCTCGTGACAAGTCACTGCAGGGACGGGCCAGCCCCTGAAGGATGGGACCAATGGCCGTCCCATGGGCCAGGCGCTGGGTAAGCTTGTAGGCGATGTTGCCGGCGTCCAGCGAGGGGAACACCAGCACATTCGCCACCCCGGCCGCGGCCTCTCCGCCCGCCTTCCGGCGGGCGATCTCCGGAATCAGTGCCGCATCGGCCTGCAATTCGCCAGATACTACGAGCCCCGGCTCCGTTTCGCGCACGATGGCCAACGCCTCCCGAACCTTGCTCACGGACGGTCCATCAGCGCTCCCCATGGAGCTGTACGACAGGAACGCCACTCGCGGCTCGTCTCCGACAATGCGCCGACGAGCCGTTGCCGCGGCCAGCGCAATATCGGCCAGTTGGCGTGCGCTGGGATCCGGCACCACGGCGCAGTCGGTGAAGGTCAGCACCTCGGGTTGGTCGCCACGAAACGGCGGGACCAGCAAGTAAAACGACGAGGACACCGTACGCACGCCCGGTGCTGTGCCAATGGTCCAGATGGCGGCGCGCAACACATCGGCGGTAGTGTGCACGGCGCCGGCGACACACCCATCGGCTTCGCCAAGCGCCACCAGACTGTCGGCGAAATAGAGCGGGTCGCGGGCCAGACGTTCCGCGTCTTCGCGGGTCAGCCCTTTGCTGCCGCGGCGCTCCAACAGGTGCGCAATGACACGATCGATTCGTGGATCGAGCAGCGGATCGATGATTTCGCCGGACGTTGGCACCACACCTGTCGGCGCATCACTCCGGCGCACGAGGACCGGCTTCACCGAACCGCGTTTTGCCAGACGCAACACCGCCTGCACAGTGCGCGGGTCAGTGGCCTCCGGGAAAAGAATCGTGCGCGGCGTTTGAGACGCCCGCGCATGCAGTGATTCAAGAAACGCGGTTGCTGCAGCACTCATGAAGCAGACTCCGAACTCGTTGACGGCGACAACACCTGCGGCTGCGCCTGTACCTGCGGCAGTGGCGGAATTTCGCCACGCGCCCGCATATCAGCGTAACGGGTCAAAAGGGCCTGCGCGACATACGGATGTACCAGCCCCGACACATCGCCGCCAAATCGTGCTACTTCCCGTACCATGCTCGAACTGATGAACGTGGTATCGAGTGACGGCGTCATGAACACGGTTTCCAGTTCGGGACGCATGTGGCGATTCATGAGCGCGATCTGGAACTCGTACTCGAAGTCCGCCACGGCGCGCAATCCACGCACGTTCACACGTGCACCCGTCTCGCGCGCAAAGTCCACGAGAAGTCCCCGGAAAGAGCGAATCTCGATACGTGAATCGTCGCCGGAGACTTCACGAATGAAACCCATACGCTCTTCAACTGTGAACAGCGGCTGCTTGCTCACATTGTGAGCAACCGCCACGATCAAACGGTCAGCAAATTTGAGCGTGCGTTTGATGATGTCTTCGTGCCCGTGCGTGATCGGATCGAAGGATCCGGCATAGAGCGCCACCAGCGGTGCGCGGCCATGCGAATCGGACAGGATGCTGTCGGCATCGACAGAAGCGTTCATCGTCACGAGGGGAGACGGAAAAAGGTCAGAGCCGTAGTACCATACCGCCGGGTTTCACCAATCGCCGGCATGGTGACCGTCGCTGCGTGTTCAACAGCAAAAATCGAGGCAAACGGCACCTTGAGCCACTGCTGGGCCAGCTGTTCGGCAATACCGGATGCATACGGTGGATCGGCGAACGCGACATCGTACGCACCCGCCGATAGACCTTGCACGAATCGCACGGCCTCATCACGATGCACCTGTGCGCCGGCATGACCGCCCAACGCGGTCAGATTGCCTTCGATCACACGCAGTACCTTGAGTGACTGTTCGACGAAGTCACAGGTCGCCGCACCGCGCGACAGCGCCTCGAGACCGAGTGCTCCGCTTCCGGCACAAAGATCTAGGACACGCGCATCAGGCAAAACAGGATGCACCATGCTCATCCAGGCCTCACGCACCCGATCTCCTGTTGGACGAACCGTTTCACCCGGTGGCGCCGTGATGCGTCGTCCTTTCCAGGCTCCAGCGATGATGCGCATGCTCAGCGCTCCATGGGCTGAATGTCGGCGACCCGAAGCTGCAGCCGCGACACACCGCGAAACTCATCGCGCTCGATCTTGAAAGCGACGTCGTGCGCGCGATCCATTTCGAGACGGGGAGCCTTGCCGGCCAATCCCCAGCCAATACCGTCGAGCGTACCGGACGGGACATCGAACGCGAGCTTGAGACCATCGGCACCGACGCGCTTGGGTGGCGCAGCCAATCGCGCGCCACGTGCACGAAACACCGGCGACGGGTTACCGATACCAAACGGCTCGAAGTGGCGTACGATCTTCTCCAGATCGTCGTCAACGACGTCGAGAGGCAGATCGAGATCGACACGCAACTCCGGCACCAGATCTTCAGCCTTGAGCGCAGCGCGTGCTACCACATCAAGTTGCTCAGCGAATGCGGGCAGACGCGCGGCATCCATCGTGAGACCAGCAGCCGCACGATGTCCACCGAATCGCTGAAAGTGTTCACGGCATGCGGACAGCCCCGCATGCAAGTCGAATGCGCCAATCGAACGACCGGACCCCTTACCAATACCGTCATCGACGGCGACCAGTACGGCCGGACGCGCGGTGAGTTCAACCACACGTGACGCGACAATGCCAATGACACCGGCGTGCCACCCTTCCTGCCACAGCACATGCGCATAGCGCTCATGCTGTCCAGGAGCGTCCAGCTGCCGAAGCGCCGAGTCCAGTACGGCACGATCAAGCACCTGACGGGACTGATTCAGCTCTTCGAGTTCACGCGCAATCGTATTCGCTTCGTCTTCCCGTTCGGCGAGCAATAGCTGCAAACCCAGCTTGGCGTCGGCAATGCGACCCGCCGCATTGAGCCGCGGCGCGAGTACAAACCCGACACGACCGGCGGTGAGCGTCTTCCCATCGAGTCCGGAAGAACGCATCAACGCGCGCAGTCCGGGATGCGTCGTTTCGGCCAGCAGCTTGAGACCATAGCGCACCATCACCCGATTCTCCCCGCGCAGCGGTGCGACATCGGCAATGGTGGCCAATGCGACAAGATCGAGCTGCCGATGTGCCAGCGCGGGTGAAGCACCAAGTGCTTCGCACAGCGCCAGGGCGAGCTTGTAGGCCACACCAACAGCGGCAAGGTCCTTGTCGCCGTGCGCGCAGTTCGGATGCCGCGGATTACAGATGGCATACGCCGCCGGCAACGCATCACCCGGCAGGTGATGATCGGTGACGATCACATCGATCCCCGCCGCCATCAACGCCGCAACGGGCGACAGTGCGCTCGTGCCACAATCGCAGGTGATCACCAGTGTCGCGCCCGCACGCTGCGCCGCTTCGACACCAGCCGATCCGAGGTCGTATCCGTCGGTCAACCGGTTGGGCACAAATGGCACGACATGCTCGGCGCCAAGACCGCGCAACACGCGGGTCATCAGTGCAGTGGACGCCATACCGTCCACATCGTAATCGCCGTGCACGAAGATCACTTCCTGCTTCCGCACAGCATCCGCAATGCGCGCGACGGCACGCGACGCATCATGCATCGCATTTGGCGCTTCCAGCATCTCGAGACGCGGGCGGAGGAAACGCTTGGCCGCGTCCGGTTCACCGAAGCCGCGTGCCGCCAACAGATGACACACCGCTTCTGGCAGCAACAGCTCGCGGACCAACGTCCCCACAGTATCGGACGCCGGCGCAGCCGCAACTGCCCAGCGTGGGTCGGGTCGCGTCCATGTCGATGTGCGATTGTCGCCCGCCTGAGCGCGCGCACCGCGGGGAGTAGAGGAAACGGTCACCCCGGCAATGTACCATCTGACGCAACCTGCCCAGCCGCAGACGCTTCAGGCGCGATGGGCTGGTACAGCAGCACGCCGCAATCCTCGCAGGGCTCGATGCGCTGACCAGATGCCATGAATGGACGACGTTGCATCGAAATGGCTGTATCGCATGCACTGCAGCAGAAATCGCGCAAGGCAAATACGGCTGCCGCGCGTCGCTTGGTGCTCACGCGTTCGTAGCGGGCCAGAAGCGATGCGCCAATGAGCGCTGCCGATTTCGCACGTACAGCCCGCGCATCTGCGAGGCGCGACGCAATGGCCTGCTGCTGCGCGACGAGAGTGGCCTGCACTTCCTGCTGGGCAGCCAGACGCTCCGCGTGCACTTCCTTGTGTGCCGAAAGCGCCGTGCGCTGATCGAGCACGCGACGATTCGCCGTGAGCAGCTCACTCTCGGTCTCAGCCACGGAACGCTTGGCCGCTTCCACCTGGGCCGATGCAGCGGTCGCCTCACGCAGGCTGTGCGCCGCATCAAGCACAGCGGAGAATCGTTCCAGACGCGTTCGATACTCGGTGAGCGTTTCTTCGAGCTTTCGCGCTCGTCCAAGCTCCTTGTCGAGCATCGTTTCCCCACGCGCAATCTCGTCGGCCGCCTGTTTGGTGGACGCCTGCAATTGGGCCAGACGCGGTGCCAGCACGGCCGCTTCGGCTTCGATGTCCCGTATACGGGCATCATCATCCTGCACCGTGAGTAGCGCAGCGATCTCCGGGTTCACACAACCTCCTCGACAGGTTCTGACACGACTGATTCTGACACGTGCCCCCGCTAGCGACGCGGTCGGCTTCGAAGTGAACGCATCGGCAATATGCGACGAATCTCGGTTTCGAGTTCGAGTCGTTCGCGCATGAGCCGATCCAGTGTTTCACGATCGTCGGTGCGACGCATCGCATCGAGTACTTCAT
The DNA here is from genome assembly GCA_016742275.1 of Gemmatimonadaceae bacterium. Taxonomy (GTDB): domain Bacteria; phylum Gemmatimonadota; class Gemmatimonadetes; order Gemmatimonadales; family Gemmatimonadaceae; genus Gemmatimonas. The sequence continues at coordinate 37,200 of JACVCD010000013.1, read as the reverse complement.
CCTTGCGCGTCTCGAGCGCGCGCACATCGAGCTTGCTGAGACTCAAACCGATATCTGCCGCTTCTGCATCAAACGGCGCTCCCTCAATCAGATCACGCATCGCCCGAAGCACATCCGCTCCAAGCTGCTCGGCAATCCGATCGAGCGGTTCATCCAGTGGTGCATGCAGCAACACATCATAGATGACCCGATATCGCGCGTCGCGAAAGCTGTCAGGGGGGTGACGTTCCGCCACGCGTTCTGCCATCCCACGATCCGCCAGCATCGCGCGCACCAACGCCCGCTCCACCGGCTCATCCCGACTGGGACGGGGCGGGATTGCCGTAACCTGCCAGTCAGGTCCCTGTGACTTGCCGCGTTTCGATCCCTTCCAGGGGGGCTTGGCCTCAGATGCCGGGGGCGGCAATGGCTGCGGCTCGACGTCCCCACCATGCGCCGCATAGTCCGGCGGTCCATCGTGATGACCATCATACCCGCCATCGTACGGACCATCATACGGTGGTGGTTCATCACCAGAGCCACCAGATGATACATCCCGATTCTGCCGCGCCGGCAGCGCACGCCGATCACGATCGGGTAGTGCGTCGGCCTCGGCAGCCAACGTGCTCTTGTCGAGCTGTGTGGTTGCCGAAAGCCGCGCTAGGTACAGATCGCGCGTGAGCGGATCCTGCGCGGCGCGAATCGTCGGCAGCAATTTGTCGATGGCAGTACGACGATGCCGTAGATCGGCAAACCAACCACGCCGCTCGAGCAGTTGCACCTGACGATCAAATAGATCAATCGCCTGCTGCAATTGTCCCTCCATGGCGGCGCGTCCCTGTGCGCGGACAAAGGAGTCCGGATCTTCACCTTCGGGAAGACTCACGACTCGTACAGTGGCCTTGGCACGCAGCAGCTCCAGCCCCGAACGGAATGTGGCTTTCTGCCCGGCTTCGTCACCGTCGTACAGCAGGAACACTTCCGTGGCATAGCGCACCAGCAACTGCGCCTGCTCCTCCGTAAGTGCCGTGCCGAGCGGGGCAACGACTTCCTCGATGCCGGCAAGCATGAGACGAATGGCGTCGAGATAGCCTTCCACGACAATGGCCCGCGAGGCACGACGCATGGCCTGCTTGGCCGTGTTCAATCCGTACAGTGTACGCCGCTTCTGGAAGACCGCCGATTCTGGACTGTTCAGATACTTCGGCGTGTCATCGCCCATCGCCCGTCCACCGAATCCCACCGGGCGCCCGCGCTCATCGTGAATGGGAAACATGACGCGCCCGCGAAAACGCACACGCGGCTCTGTTTCGCCCTCACGAAGTACGAGCAATCCGGCTTCGAGCTGACGAGCGTCGTCGGCGCCGAGTGAATGCAGATAGCGACGCAAAGCCTGCGCATCACGCGGCGCGAACCCCAATCCAAAGCGCGACCACGCTGCTTCATCGAGTCCGCGCGACGCGAGATACTCGCGCGCGGCGCGTCCTCCGGCCTCATCGCGCAGCTGCTGCTGAAACCATTCACCGGCCGCTGCAAGGACTTCGTGATTCGGTGCATTGGGATCCACAACCTGCGCACGACGCGGCGCATCGATGACTTCGATGCCTACCTTGTCACCGATAAACTTGACGGCCGCCGGCCAATCGAGGCCAAGTCGCTTGCGAATGAATGTGAACACATCGCCACTCTCGTGACACACAAAGCAGTGATAACTGCCGTGTGACGGCGAGACCGCGAAGTTGGGATTCTTCCCTTGGTGAAACGGACAGGGGCCGCGCCAGGTGCCTCCGGAGCGCTTGAGCGGCACGAACTCGCTGATGACTTCCACGATGTCCGCCGCTTCGCGCACGCGATCGACCGTTTCATCTGGAATCATGCGATCACGCCAGGTCCGCCACCGTGACTCCTGCCCCACCCTCGTTCCAGGCCCCAAGACGGAATCCCGTGACGCGCGTGTCTTTCTTGAGCATTTCGCTCACGCGTGATCGCAAAGCGCCCGTGCCCTTTCCGTGAATGATGCGCAGTTCACGCAGATCGTTCCTCACGGCCGCATCGAGTGCTTGCAGCACCTGATCATCCACTTCATCGACACGCAGTCCACGCACGTCGACTTCACGTACCGGTTCGACTTCGGCCATATCACCGACCAACGACACCTTGAGCATGGGCGCCGGTGCAGCTTTCGAGCGCGTGAGTACGCGCATGGGCACCGTGAGCGTGAGTGAGCCCACAACGACGCGCGCATCCGATCCACGGATTTCAGCTATGCGGCCAACCTTGTCGCCCAGCGTGCCAACCAGCACGTTGTCGCCTTCGGCAAGCGGCCGCACTTCCACCGGTGGTGTGGCAGCCTTCTGGGGGGAAGCCGCACGCTGCTTCTGCTCGGCACGTGCACGGTCCTTCACGCCACGCTGCGCCACCGCTTCCGCCGCTTGCCCTTGCTCGGCGGCTGCATCTTCGAGCTTTCGCCGCGCTGCACGTGCCGTCTCATCAAGCTCGCCAGTGCCAGCTCCCGTTGCAGCCGACGCCGCAGACTTCACCGATGCGATGGCCTGCTCAAGCTGTCCGCGCGCTTCCAGCAAATAGCGTCGCGCTTCCTGACGTGCTGTGCGTTCCGCCTCGCGTTCACGCTCGCGTACCTTGAGTTCACGATCCGCCACAGTGGACAGACGCGAACGCACCCGCTCCTGCTCGCGCTCCAACAGCTGCTCACGGTCACTCAACACCGCTTCACGTGCTTCCACATCGGCGAGAAGCACCGCGAGATCACGTTCGCCCTGTGGCAAACGCTCTTCCGCGCGCAGAATGACCGCCTCAGGCAACTGAAGACGACGGGCAATACTCAGTCCATAGCTGCGCCCGGGCACGCCCTTGAGTAACCGATATGTCGGGGCAAGTTGCACAGCATCGAATTGCAGCGACGCGTTCACCACGCCCGGCACTTCGGTGGCCAACAACTTGAGCTGACCAAGGTGAGTCGTGGCTAGTGTGAGCGTGCCACGCACAGTCAGCGTTTCAAGAATCGAACCGCCCAGTGCGGCACCTTCAGCGGGATCAGTGCCAGATCCCAATTCGTCGATCAGCACCAACGCCGAAGGCGATGCAGATTGCAGAATCTCACCAAGATTCTTGAGGTGCGCGCTGAAAGTGGAGAGACTGGCTTCGATACTCTGCTCGTCGCCCACATCCGCAAACACATCGTCGAACACCGGCAGACAACTCATGCTGCCAACCGGCGCCGGCACGCCAGCCTGCGCCATCATGCACAGCAAGCCGGTGGCCTTCAGCAGCACGGTCTTGCCACCGGTATTGGGTCCCGATACCAACAGAGTGCGCTCGTCCGCCGTGAGCGTGAGATCAAACGAGACAACGGGTACGCCACTGGCCAGCAGCAACGGATGCCGACCATTCACGATACGCACACCGTCAGCCGGTTCACCGAATTCCAGCGGCGCGCAATTGGCTTCGAGACTGTAGCGCGCGCGCGCGTACAACGCGTCGAGTGCAACCAGTGCGCGCCACGCGTCCAGCATGGCTTCGTGATACGGGTGCAGTTCCTCAGTAAGATCGCGAAGCACCTTCTCGACTTCGCGCTGCTCTTCGAGTTCGAGCTCACGCACACGATTGCCAAATTCGACCGCAGCAGGTGGCTCAACGAAGATCGTGGCCCCGGTACCGCTGCTGTCATGCACGATGCCGCCCACATATCCGCGCGCTTCACGTCGCATGGGCATGACCCATCGGCCATTGCGCATGGTGACCGAGAGATCGCTCACCTGATGATGCGCCTCGAGTTTGCCCATCTCGCGCTCGAGCAAACGCACCAATTCACCTTCGGCTTGCCGAAGTTCACGACGCACACGGCGCAGCGTTGGTGACGCGTCATCCTTCACGGTACCATCGTCAGCAATCGCGCGTTCGATGGCCTCCTCGCGCGCGCGCAAATCCACCAAGCGCTCCGCGTACGCGCTCAAATACGCGAGCGTAATAGCTGGGCGACGTGGATCCCGAAGAGCCTCGCGTGTGCGACGCGAAGACCGGAGGAGAATGGCGCCCTGCAATAGTTCGAGCGCGCTCCATGTGATGCCCGCGATACGAAGTCGCTTGAGGGCCTCACCAAGCTCTGGCACCGCCTCAGAGGGCCAGCCAAGTTCAGATAGGATCTGCGAGCGGACGGCGGCAACACGAGCGTGCTCTGCCTCGATCCATTCCCGATCAGCGCGCGGCGCCAAAGCCCGCACTGCCGCCGCACCGGGGGCCGAAGCGGCGCGCCCGGCCACATGCGCCATCAGGCGCGAAAATTCGAGAATGCCCAGCGCGTGCGCGTTCATGACAGCAGCGATCCTACGAAGGTCCTGCGGAAAGCCAAGCGCGCAATGGCCTGGCAGTGGCAGGCCGGCAGGGGCCGACCCACAGGGCTGGTCAGCCCTTGGTCAGCTCTTCGCGCGCGATCGCGTTGATGATACTGCCGTCGACGCGCCCCTTGAAAGCGGGCATGACGCGTGACATGACGGCACCGACATTGGCCGCACCGCCAGCAATGGCAGCCACGACGGCGGCCCGTACTTCGGACGGGTCCACCTGGGCCGGGAGGTAGGTCTCCAGCGCCGTCACTTCCCGCTGCTCTTTGTCCTGCAGCTCCTGACGGCCGGCCTTGGCATACAGCTCGACAGACTCCTTCCGCTTCTTGATACCCTTGCGGATGACGTCGAGCACATCGTCGTCGGTAACCTCCCGACGCAGCTCCAGCTCACGATTCTTGACCTCGGCGATGATCATGCCGAGGAGCATCACGTGTTCCTTCCGCTGGTCCCGTCGGGCGGTCACTTGATCGCCCTGCAATCGCGCCAGCAACGAGATGTTGCCGGCGTCCACGGGACTACTCACCCCTGACGGGTGCGACGGTTCTTACGGACAGCCGCGTTCATCTTGCGCTTGCGGCGCTCCGACGGCTTCTCGTAGTGACGATGCTTGCGCAGGTCGGACAGGATACCGGCCTTCTCGCACTTCTTCTTGAAGCGCTTGAGCGCACGCTCGAAATTCTCGTCCTCGTGGATGATGACTTCCGACAAACTGAACCTCGGAGGTGTTCGCGCCGTCGCGCGAAGAAATGTGAAATTGCCAGATGTGGCAGGGTAGCCTTTAATGCTAGACAAACTGGCTTGGGAGGTCAAGGACCGTTCGCCCGTAAAACCCGACTAATTGCCGATCCCAGCAGGCTTTAGACGGTACAAGGATCAGCCCGGTGGCCAGCTCATCTGACGCCCGCCCAGCACATGCAGATGGAGGTGGCCCACGGTCTGCCCGCCATCCCCTCCCACGTTACTGACCACGCGGTAACCGGAGTCGGCGATCCCCTCAATGCGAGCGACCTCGGCCGCGAGCGAGAGCACGGCACCAAGCTCGGCTGCATCATCGGCCGTGGCCAGTGAAGCCAGATGGCGACGCGGAATGACCAGGACATGGGTGGGCGCCTGAGGGCTCAGATCCCGAAATGCCATCGCCACATCGTTGGACGCGACCACCGTCGCGGGAATGCTCCCACCGACGATACGGCAGAAGATGCAGGAATCGCTCATGCTGGGGTTCCCCGTGCAAGCAAAGTGCGCACAATGGCCAACGCGCCGATGGCCGCCGTTTCAAAACGCAGAATACTCGGACCGATCGATGCGGCACGAAATCCCGCCGCACGCAGCTGTTCGAGTTCATCGGCCTCGATTCCACCTTCCGGACCAATGGCCAATACCACCGAGGCATCGCCGGCGGTCAGTGCTCCCGGGGCGGGATCGGTGAGCGGCGCCCCAGCCGGATCCAACACAACCCGGTCACCGGAAGGCGCTGCAAGCACCGCACGCTCGAGATTGGCTTCCGGAAAGGCCTGAGGCAGCCATGCGCCTTCCGACTGCGCCAGAGCGCTCTCCATGCGAGCACGCACCTTGGCCTGAAAGCTCACGCCCTCGCCGCGAGGCGAAACACTGCGCGATCGGCGCCACATCACGGGACGCCAGCTCGTCACGCCCAACTCGGTGGCCTTTTCGGCCAGCCAAAGCATGCGATCGCGATCAGCAATCGGCACCAGCAGGTGCACGGCCGGAAGAGGCGGCACATCGACAACACGTGTGACTTCCACATGCACCTGCGCCTTGGCCATCCGCACCACCTGCCCTTCTCCAACACAGCCGAGACCATCGCGCAATCCGACCACAGCACCCGACTCGAGACGCAGTACACGCATGTGACGCGCAGCTTGCTCGTCGAGCACCACCGTCGTGCCCGCAGCAAACGGATCGACGGTGATGAATTGCGGTAGACCGGCGGCTACGCCTTCGCGATCGACACCGACCACCAGATGTCCTCCGCATCTTCGCCGAGCACGGTCCAACCGTGTGCGTCGAGCACCTGAAGCATGGTGTCACGCTCTTCGTAGAGAATGCCACTCAGAATGGCCGTGCCACCGTCGGTAAGCGACATGGCAATCACCGGTAGCAACTCGATGAGCACCGATGAGATGATGTTCGCAAGCACCAGTTGCACCGGCGCCACGAGTGGCAATAGCGCTGCCGCATCGGCTTCGAACACGTGCACACGATCGGCGACCCCGTTGCGCTGCACATTGGCTTCGGCGTCGGGAATGGCTTCACCATCGAGCTCGATGGCATACACGCGCGCAGCCCCGAGCTTGGCCGCGGCAATCGCGAGTACGGCACTGCCGGCACCAAGGTCGGCGACGGTGTCTCCCGCACGCAAGCGCGACGGCAACAGACGTACCACACCACGCGTTGTGGCATGCTCGCCAGTACCGAACGCCATGCCCGGTTCAATGACGATGGTGCGCGCAGGATCACGTCCTTCAGCCAGCCATGGTGGCGTCACCGTGAGCGAACCCAGTTCGTGCGAGGTGATGCGCGACTTCCACGCTTCACTCCAGTCGATATCGGGCACAGGTGCCGTTTCGATCGTCACCTGTTCATCGGCTTCCGTGAGTGCGCTGTGCACCGCTTCGAGATCGGTGCCCGGTGGGAAGTGCGTCACGAGCATCAAGCCATCTTCGTGCACCCCCTGAGCGCCAACCGCAAACAACGCCGCCATACACGCATCACGTGAGGTGGACGATTCCGGATCCGGCTTGACGCGTACACTGGTCCACTTGGGTTCGTGGCTGGCTTCAAGCACCGATCGCTTCCTTCATCTTCGACCAGAAGCCCTTCTCACGCTGCGGCGGTGCGTCACCCTTGATCGTCGCCAGACGCTCAACCAACTGCTTTTCCTCACCATCAACCGACTGCGGCGTCCAGAGTTGCACCTTGACGTGCAAGTCGCCAACACCTGACGCGTTCACTCGAGGAAGTCCCTTGCCGCGCATATGGAACACGGTGCCGCTCTGCGTACCGGCCGGTACACGCAGCGGCAGATCCGTCACGATGCCCGGCACCGTGATCTCGGCGCCGAACACCAATTGCGGATAGGTGACCAGCGCTTCGCAAAACAGATCTTCTCCGTCGCGATCAAAGCGTTCGTCATCGTCCACTTCAAAAACCGCGAGCACATCTCCGCGCGTACCGCCTCGCGGACCAATGTTGCCAGCGCCGCGCAGTGTCATGTACTGCCCAGTGGCGACACCGGCCGGTACCTGAATCTTGAGCGTGCGTTCGGCGCGCACACGTCCTTCGCCGCGGCACTTCTTGCACGGCGTGGAGACCACCACACCTTCACCGGCGCACGTGGGGCACGGTGCCACCGAAACGAACTGCCCGAAGAACGAGCGCTGCGCCCGACGCACTTCACCGGCGCCGCCACAGGTTCCACAGGTGCTGGGCTTGGTGCCCGGTTCCGCACCCGATCCTTCGCACTGATCGCAGGCGTCGAGCACCTTGAGCACGGCCGTCTTTTCGACGCCGGTGGCCACTTCAGCGAGCGTCAACTCCAGCGGCAGTTTGATATCCGCACCAGCGCGCGGGCCACTGCGACGACCACCTGAGGCTGCGCCAAACAGGTCGCCAAATCCACCGAAGTCGCGCATGAAGATGTTGAGCGCTTCGGAGAGATCGACGTGTTCGTACTGCGCCGAGCCGCTGCCACGCAGACCCGCTTCACCATAGCGATCAAAGGCGGCGCGCTTCTGCGGATCCCGCAGCACGTCATACGCCTCGGTAATCTCCTTGAACTTCTCTTCCGCTTCCTTGGAGCCCCCATTGCGATCGGGGTGCCACTGCGTGGCCAGGCGACGGTACGCCTTCTTGATATCGTCTTCCGACGCGTCGCGCGGTACACCAAGGACCGCGTAGAAATCAGCCATAGGAACCTGTCGAACCTGTCTGAAAAAACCGGGAAATCGCCCGCCAACCCCGTAAGATAACCTGTCCTGACAGGCCCGGGGGTTCCCCGGCTACCGCCGCATCAGCACAACAGGTCGGATACCAGACGGGAGGTGTGGTCGACCAGGGCGATCACCTTGTCGTAGGGCATCCGGGTCGGGCCAATGACACCGATCACGCCACTGAGTGAACCGACGTGATACTCCGCGGTCACCACCGTGAATGGCTCGAGACGTGGATCCCCATGCTCGTTGCCGATGGTGATGGACAGACCGGCACCACCAGAGCGGGTACCCAGCAGCGTCGCTAGCTGCTGCCGCGTCTCGGTGAGTTCGATGAGCTGCCGCATGCGCTCGCCACTGGCAAATTCGGGCTGATCGGCCAGCAACGACGGCTGACCTATCACCACCGTCTCGACCGGTTCGGCCGCCCGGCCAAACACCTGATCGCCTTCCTGCACGAAGATATTGAGCAGTTCGGCGGCCTGCGGAGACGCCGTGACATCGCGCAATCGCGCTGCCAGGCTTGTTCGCACCTGATCAAGGGTAAGACCTGCCAGACGTTCATTGAGGACGATGGTCACATCGACCAGTGCCTCGTCTGCCATGACACCAGGGACTTCAACAAAGATTGTGCGGACGGCACCGCCGGTCAGGCCAAGCACCATGAGCAAACGGTCGCTGGAAACCCGCACCAGTTCGACCTGCCGCAGCGTGGCGCGCTCAAGACGCGGTCCGAGTGCCACACCAAGTTCCTGCGTGAGAATACCAAGTGATTGCGCGGCACGGCGCAAGATGTTCTCGATGGCAGAACCGCTTCCCACGATCTCCTGCTCAAGTCGCCGGCGCTGCTCACCGGTGAGCGGATCGACTCGCATGAGCGAATCCACGTACATGCGATACGCCTTGTCCGTGGGGATGCGCCCGGCCGAAGTGTGCGGATGAAAGAGAAATCCCTTCTCTTCCAGATCACTCATCGTGTTGCGAATGGTCGCCGGAGAAATGCCCAAGCCAAAGTGCCGCGACAATGTGCGTGAGCCAGCCGGCTCCGCTGTCGCGACGTAGCTGTGGATAACTGCTTCGAGGACCTGTCGCTCCCGTTCCGAGAGCTCACCGCTGTGCGCCATGCCGAAGCCTACGAACCGCTTCGAAACGCTGTCAAGTCGGCGGCCAATGCATCCAACCGCAGCCAGCCCTCCGCGGTGCACACCAATCGGGTCGTTCCATCACGTTCCTGAAGCTTCACCCATCCCTCCTCCCGCCAACGTTGGACATGTGCAATCTCGTGCGCCCCCCGCACTTCAAGGCCATCAATGGTCCGAAGCCCGAGATACACCGATTCGGCGATCTGATTCTCAGACGACAGCGTTTCCCGTCCCTCGACGGGATCCGCGCCCGCAGTCACCGCATCGTCCCACGCCGCGTACGCGCTCAGATTCCATCGACGATCGACGCCATCAAATCCGTGTGCGGCCGGCCCCAGCCCGAGGTAGGGCACGCCCCTCCAGTAGGCGCTGTTGTGGCGCGCGCGGCGTCCGACACGACCGAAGTTTGAGACCTCGTAGTGCTCATACCCCGCCGCCGTCAGCCGGTTGTGCGCCTCGAGAAACTCTGCTTCGTAGCGCGATTCATCGGCCTCCTGCTCTTCCCCGCGGGCGTGCCAGCGGCCCAGCGGCGTGTGGGGCTCGATGGTCAGTCCGTACAGCGACACATGGTCCGCGCCAAGCGCAAGAATGCGTGACACATCGTCCGACCAATCGCGCTCGAGTCGCTCAGGCGCAGCAAAGATCAGATCCACCGAGAATGCATCAATACCTCCAGCGCGCGCCGCTTCCACAGCTGCCTCGGCTCGCGCCGCATCGTGCACACGATGCATCCACGTCAGCACCCGATCATCGAAGCTCTGTATGCCAATGGACAGCCGATTCACGCCGGCGGCCTTCCATGCGCGTACGGCTTCAACGGAAATGTCTTCCGGATTGGCTTCCAGCGTGACTTCAGTGGCCTCGTTCCACGACAGGTACGGTCTCAGCCCATCGAGCGTAGCCTGCACACCATCAACGCCAAGGTGAGATGGTGTACCGCCGCCGAGGTAGAGTGTGTCCAGAGTAGTCTGTGGCTGGGCGACAGTTCGGACTTCTACTTCGCGAGCGACAGCGTCGGCAAATGCACGCCACGGCACCGTACGACGTACTGCGATGGAGAAATCGCAGTAGCTACAGCGTCGGGCACAGAACGGCACGTGCAGATAGACGTGTCGCACGGCATTGGTACCAACAGCCGTATCAGACACCGACCGCCTGATGCACCATCCCCGTGTTGTCGACCGTTACGAGGCCGTCGATTTCCAGCAGTGCAAGCACGGCAGTCGCCTTGCGCGGAGCCCAACCGACATGACGGGCAATTGCCGCCACGTCCTGTGCACCGTGGACGATTGCATCCCAGCACAGCGCCGCATCATCGGTCAATACGGGTCCACGTGGCGGCGCCGCATCAAGATTGAGCGCGTGAATGATCTCGATGGGATCACACAGCAGGTTTGCCTGCAAGCGCACGAGGGCATTGCTACCGCGCGCCTGCGGAACATCGATGGCATTCGGCACCACGAACACGGTGCGTCCAAGTGCCAGCGCGTGTTCCGCCGTGATCAGCGCGCCACTGTTTTCCGGTGCTTCGACCACTACCGTCACCTGTGCCAGCGCAGCGATGATGCGATTACGTCGTGGGAACGAACCTGCATGTCCCGGATCCCCCGGCGCGTGCTCCGAAACGAGCAGACCTTCGCGCGCAATGCGCTCCTGCCACTCGCGGTGACTCTTCGGATAGCAGTGATCGATAGCCGTTCCCAGCACAGCCACCGTTCGTCCACCTTCGGCGAGTGCGGCACGATGTGCTTCCACGTCAATACCACGGGCCAATCCGCTGATCACACTGGCACCATGACGTGCACACAAGCCCGCGATGGCACGCGCCACGCGCAAGCCGTAGTTCGTGGCGTTGCGCGTTCCAACAATGGCCACTGCCGGTGATGCCGCGGCGAGAAGTGATCCCCGCACGTAGATCGTGGCAGGCACATCACGCAGCTCGCGAAGCGATGCGGGATACTCCGCATCATCCGCAGAAAGCGCACGCATCGCGTTCGCATTTGCGCCGCTTTCCGCGCTCACGGGGACGTACTCAGGGGAGGAGCTGCGCATCCTTTTCCGGCTTCTCTGCCGCGACACGCATGGCCAGCAATTCGCGCCACCACGCGTCGAGGAGCGTATCGAGACCCATGCGCCCGGCCGCGCTGATGGCGAACATGCCGAACGCACCCGGTGCTTCGATGTCGGGGATGTAGTGTTCGCCCAGCAAATCGAGCTTCGAAAAGACGACGCAGTACGGCTTGGCGGCCAGCTCCTGCGAGTAGGCCGCGATCTCGTGTCGCAGCTGATCGAACTCCGCCTGCCAGTCGGTGGCGTCGATCGGAATCATGAACGCCAGGAGACGCGTACGTTCGATGTGCCGGAGGAACTGAAGGCCAAGTCCCTTGCCCTCGTGCGCCCCTTCAATGATGCCAGGAATGTCAGCGACCACGAATGAGCGATGATCGCTGAGCGGTACAACACCGAGATTCGGCGAGAGCGTGGTAAACGGATAGTCGGCAATCTTCGGGCGCGCCGCGGAGATAACGGAGAGCAACGTGCTCTTGCCGGCATTGGGCTGTCCCACAAAACCCACGTCAGCAATGAGCTTGAGCTCAAGCTCCAATGTGCGGATTTCACCCTCCTCGCCGGGCTGCCACTCGCGAGGCGACTGGTGAGTGGCCGTAACAAAGAATGCGTTGCCTTTTCCGCCACGTCCGCCCTTCGCTACCGTGACCGCGTGGTCGTGCTCAAGGACTTCACCAATCAGTTCCTTGGTCTGCGAATCACGCACGATCGTGCCAGGTGGCACAGGCAGCACCACATCGTCGCCCGAACGCCCCGTGCGATTCGAACCCTCTCCGTGGTTGCCACGTTCGGCTTTCCACGAGTCCCGATAGGTGTAGTCAAGCAGCGTGGTCAGATTGCGATCCGCGCGCACGATTACATCGCCACCACGCCCGCCATCACCACCATCGGGCCCTCCCATGGGCACGTACTTCTCCCGACGGAACGAGGTCTGGCCTGAACCGCCGGTTCCTGCTTCTACCTTCACGAGTACACGATCAACAAACATGGGAATCCCGATGATGAGCGGAACGCGAAGCGTTCCTTACTTACCCTGGACGCGCGCCCAGAGTCCCTGATAGCGCCGCACGTCGTCATCGCCAAGCAAAGGCGACACGACATCGAGTGCAGCAGTGACCACTTCTGGTGATGCGCCGGCGTGCAGCGCACCATGTAAATGCGAATGCAGTTGTCGATCCTGACGTGCCATGGCACATGCCGCCACAATGCACAGCTCACGCCGCGCCAGATCAAGTAGCGCACGCGAAAGGACCTTGCCATACCCTTCCTCGATCATCCACAGATCGAGCGCCGGATGCAACTCTGCAATGTTCACCCGCAACCGCTCGTAGAACCGTCCGTACACCGTCGCGCAGGTCTCCTGCCCACGCGCCGCGCGTTCCGCCGGATCATCGATGGCGTATTCGTCCATTGTTGGTGCTGTCCGCCCACTGATACGGCGCCATTCCCGCGCACCATTCAATGCACGCGGAAATCCGGCAAACAGGTAGGTCTGCAGAATCGCTTCCTCTACCCACTCCGGACGAACCGACTGCGCAGCCACGGTGAGCGCGGCGCGAATGTCAGCTTCGGAACCACCGGCCAGTACCGCCGCCAGGCGCACCAGATCCGCCGTTTCCGCGTCGAGCACAAGCAACGACGGTCCCTCATGCGAAGGCACAATAGTCGTATCACGACCATTGTGTTGCACCATTTCTCCAACGTGTCCATCCTCACGACGCATACTCATCGGGCGATCTCCCACACATCGCCCACATCGGCATCGCCAACGGAGATGATGCCGACACCCTCGCCGCGTGTGTTGCGCACCGTGCGCTGCACGGAATCGCGCAGCGCGTCTGGCAGCGGATCAGGCAACGCGCCATAGGCTGCAAGCAATGCCAACACGGCTGGATACTGTGCCCGTGGTGCGCCGTCTTCGACCTTGAGCGCGAAACCGATACCACGATCGACAATGGCAAACGTGTGTACACCTTCGGCACCGATCTTACACACGACATTGCCACCACACGCTTCCATAAGGAGCGTATCAAATCGTTCAGTTCCGCCTACGAGAAACGGCATGGCCGTCATCGCACTGACGACACGGCGGCTCGGTGCATCGCCGGAAGCCGCCGCTTGAACGAGTCGTGCATACGACAGCGCCATATTGGCCAGCGGAAGCGCAAAGACTGACACACCGCAGCCATCCACACCAACGCCCAGCGCATCAGTCGCTAACCCCGTCCACTCGGCGACTGCCACGCGGCAATCCTGCTGAACCGCATGATCAGCGCGCTCGTACCCCGCCGTCGGGGCGCCGATATGCGCAGCCCGCGCCAGCATGGCCGCGTGTTTGCCCGAGCAGTTGTTGTGGAGCCGCGTCGGTCGCATGCTCGCATCACGCAGCACCCGCGCACCGCGAGATGCCAACGGTTCATGCGCACCACATGCCAGGTCGCCCTCTTCGAGTCCAAGCCGTGCCAGCATGCGACCCGCAATGGCCACGTGCTCGGGCTCTCCGCCATGAGACGCGCAAGCCAGCGCCAATTCCTCCGCGCCCCACCCCAATGCGTCAAACGCACCGCTTCGCAGCAGCGGCATGACCTGAAATGGCTTGGCGCAGGAACGCCACCACACCGGGAGTTCCGGATCACGCGCGGCATCGATCAACACGCCGTCCGCGGACACGACGGCCGCATGGACCCGATGGCGCGACTCTACGAGCCCGCCCCGGGTGACTACGACGTCGAGACTGCGCGTCGTTGGCGGGGGAGAAAACCCATCCCCTACGGCACCATGCTCGCCCGATGCTGATCCAGGGGGCGTGGCGAAAAAGTCAGGAATCCACACCCCAGCAAGATAACCCCTTCGGCCTCAACGTCTGGCAGCCAGTAACACCCCACCAAGGACGAGGGCCCCGCCGACTATGGTTCCGACACCCGGGACCTCGGCAATTCCCGGAAGAATGGCAGCCAGAATTGTGGCCCCAATGGGCTCCCCGAGCGTGGTGAGGTTCACCACGAAGGCCGGGAGGTGCCCGAGTGCCCAGTTCATGCCCGTATGTCCGAGCAGCATCGGTCCAAGAGCCAGTCCCGCAAAAATGGCCAGCTCACGCGGCGGCTGCGGACCGATCACCTTGCCTGTGCCCAAGGCCAGGACGAGACAGGTCGCGAAGGCGGCGCTGTAGACCAACCCGACATAGGACCACACGTCGAGTTGCTTCCGGAGACGGCGCCCGATGAGGTAGTACCCGGCGGCGGTCACCGCGCCGAGCAGTGCCAGGAGATCACCGAATAGGGCGCGGCTTCCCCCGCCGGAGCCGTCACCCGCACCACCGGAGAAAATCGCGGCCCCGATTCCCGACAGTCCGCCAGGAATGTCGGCGAGCCCCACCACTAGCGCACCAACCACCGCGATACTGACGCCACCCCACTGACGGCGCGAGGGCACTTCATCGAGCCACCAGGCAGAGGCTGCGGCAATGAAGACGGGTTGCAGATTCACCAGGGCCACGGAGGCGGCCACGCTGGTGAATCGCAGTGAGGCATTCCAGGACCAGAAGTGCACCGCCAGGAGAATGCCCGCGCCGGTGGCGAGCATCAGATCGCGAGCGGCCAATGTGCGCCAGGCGCGCCAGCCGCCAGTGATCAGCAGCGCGGCCGCCACGATGATAAGTGAGAACCCCAGTCGCCAAGTGGCGATGACCAATGGGTCGGCATTCGACAGCCGAATCAGGGGCGCGGCAAATGAAATGCCGATCAGGGCCGCCCCAAGCACCAACCAGGGAGACGGCGTCGTCGCAGAACGTGCGGAGGGGTCTCTGGTCATCGCCGCCAAGGTAACGTCGTGGTTAGCTTCTTCGCATGATGCCACTCATCCCCCGCGACCGATTGGTCGCTTTGCTCGACGCCGGCCGTGCCCAGCACGTAGTCATCATCGGCGATGCCATGCTTGATGTCTATCTGCGCGGCGATGTGGACCGGATTTCACCGGAAGCGCCGGTTCCGGTGGTTCGTGTGCGAGACACCAAATTGGCCCTGGGCGGCGCAGCCAACGTGGCGCAGAACGTGGCCGCACTGAGCGCGGGGTGCGATCTCGTGGCTGTGGTGGGTGATGACCGTGCGGGCAATACGCTGCGCGAGCGCTTGGAAGCCGGACGCATGGAGTCACGCTCGCTTGTGACTGTAGGTCGCCCAACGACCACCAAGACGCGCGTGATGGCGCGTGCGCAGCAGCTTGTTCGCTTCGATGAAGAAGACGATAGCGATCTGCAACAGGCTGATGTCGATGCCGTGCTGGCAGCGGTGGAGCGCGCCATGCCGCAGGCGACAGCCGTGGTTTTCGAAGATTACAACAAGGGTGTCCTGGTTCCGGCCGTGATCGAGGGCGCCATCAAGATGGCGCGATCACGCGGACTACCGGTGGTCGTCGACCCGAAGTTCCGCAACTTCTTTGCGTATCGCGGCGCCACGGTATTCAAGCCCAATCGACGCGAACTCGAGAGCGCATTGGGTGCCGCTGTTGATCTCGAACACCCCGCCGCACTACCTGAGACGTTTGCGCGTCTGGGTGTCGAACATCTGCTGCTCACACTCGGCGAACAAGGCATGGCATTGGTGTCGTCCGACGGTGTGGTACACCGTGTGCCCACGACGGCGCGCGAGGTGTACGACGTTGTCGGAGCCGGTGATACGGTGACCGCCTATCTCGCCACCATGCTTGCTGCGGGAGCTACGGCTCTTGAGGCGGCCATCGTGGCCAACTACGCTGCTGGTGTGGAAGTCGGGAAACTCGGCGCGGCCACGGTGTCTCCCGACGAAGTGCTCGAAGCGTACGATCAGCATCGCACGGAAACGTAAACGGAAACGTGATCGGAATCGGATTGGGGCCTCGAGTGCGGCTGCGCTCCGGGGTCACTCTGAAGTAGATTCCAGCAGGTTGTGGCGTGCGGTGAGGCGCCAGAATGGTCCGGTAGCTTAGTCGGTCAAAGCGCTCGACTCATAATCGAAGGATCGTGGGTTCAAGTCCCACCCGGACCACTTGTTGCATTGCAGGTTGTGTTGTTTTTCGCTGTGGGGGCTTCCCTCACCACAGCTCCTCCGTTACGTTTTCGATCCGTCCTCCAAACGGTAGACGGTGTTCGACGGGCGCGTAGCTCAGCTGGTTAGAGCGCTGCTTTCACACAGCAGAGGTCCGGGGTTCGAGTCCCTGCGCGCCCACTCCATAACGACAACGGCCGGTCATGTTCGCATGACCGGCCGTTGTCGTTTGTGCATGTTGTGCGGCGCCGTTCTACGGCAAAGGAACGCCAGCTTCCGCCAACACCGAACGAGGGCGTGTGACGCTCTGTGTCACTGTGACCCGGGCGCCAGCCTGACGCAGTCGCCCGATGGCACGTTCATCGAGTCGAGCCCGCAGCACGATAGTGTCTTCATCGGTGGACTGATCGAGCACTTCGCCATCGCGATGCACTTCGGCGATGAGACGACCATTTGAGGCGGGAATGCGCACCTCGAGCACGGGACGCTGACTGCGAAGGCTTTCGCGCAGTGCAGCGCGCAGTCCATCCAGCCCACCCTCGGCCAGTGCCGACACGAACAGCGAATTCGGAATGAGATTGGCGACCCGTTCACGTATCGCGGTTTCGTTCTCCGCGGGCAGTGCATCCATCTTGTTCATCACATAGAGCAACGGCCTATCGCTCAAGCCGAGCTCGGTGAGCACACCGTCCACGACATCACGATGTTCTTCCCACGCCGGATGCGTGGCATCGATGACATGGAGCAGCAGATCTGCTTCACGCGCTTCCGCCAGCGTGGCGCGGAATGAGGCAACAAGATGGTGAGGCAGCTTACGAATGAACCCCACGGTGTCCGTGAGCAACGCCGTGTATCCTTCGCCGATGTCGACTTCTCTGGTCAACGGATCGAGGGTGGCGAACAGGCGGTCTTCCACGAAAACATCCCGATCATCTGCCAGAGACCGTAGCACGGACGACTTGCCAGCATTGGTATAGCCAACCAATGCGACGCGAAAATGTGTCTGCCGCTGCTGTCGCTGGATCTCACGAGCGCGCTCCACATCGACCAACCGCTCCTTGAGCACGCGAATGCGATGCTGAATGAGTCGCCGGTCAGTTTCGAGCTGTGTTTCACCCGGACCGCGCATACCGATACCACCGCGCATCTTCTCAAGGTGCGTCCACATGCGCGTCAGACGCGGCAACATGTACGAGAGCTGCGCCAATTCCACCTGCATGCGCGCTTCACTGGAGCGGGCACGAGTGGCGAAGATATCGAGAATGAGTTCCGCGCGATCCATGACGCGCGTGTGCACGATCTGCTCGACGTTTCGGCTCTGCGCAGGTGAGAGTTCGTCGTCGAAGATGACGAGTGTGGCGTTGAGTTCCTGGATGCGCAGCTTGAGCTCTTCGACCTTGCCGGAGCCGAGATAGGTTCCCGGATGCGGACGGTCGAGTTGCTGCGTCAGAGTGCCAACGACTTGAGCGCCGGCCGTATCGGCCAGGCGCGCCAGTTCCTCGAGGTGTTCATCCACATGATGCTTGGCCGAGCTGCGCTTGAATGGCGCGCTCACCAGGATGACCCGCTCGATGGGTGCTGTCAGGGAAATCGTTTCGCGACTGATGTGTCAGATCCTGATCGAAGTGTCTTTGCTACGATTTACGACGTGTGATTCAGCGCCCGTTGCCGGTCATCGTGGAATAGCGGCCGGTGCGATCGTACGGGCGTGTGAAGTTGCCAATCGGCGTCGACACCACAAAGTCGCCACGCACGCGGTAGTTCACGCTGCCCGACTGCATCAGCGCGCGACCCGCCGCACCGAGACCCGCATAAGTGAAGCGCACGGGCAGACGCACCGTGGAGCTGTCCTTCTCTGGCACGACAAAACGCCCATCGAGTTCGCCTTCACCCAACTTGATCGCGTCGATGTCGACGATGTACGTCATCTTGAGTGCATCAAGCTTGTAGCCGTTGGGATTGTACACGGACAGCAACACATCCACGCTGCCACCACTCAATCCGAGTCCGGTCACCACAACGTCCTTGAGTTGTACATCGGGCTCCTTGAACGATGCGCGTCCCAATGTCGCGCAGCCTGCCATGAGACCGGCGGCCAACAGCGAGGTGGCCACACCAAGGGAAACCAACAGCGCACGACGACGGGTGCGAGCGATCACGAGGACTCTCCTGAAGTATTCGACGGTGATACTGCCGTACTACCCTGCCCTTCGACCGGCGGTCCGCCCCGTTCCGCCCACCAGGCGAGGCGCTTGGCGATCTGCTTCTCTTCGCCAAAAGGCCCTGGTTGATAGTACGTATTTCCCTGAAGCTCCGCCGGCTGATACGCCTGCGCCACAAAGGCGCCGGGATAGTCGTGTGGATATTCGTACGCGACACGGCGACTCTCATCCGGCCGCAGGGAATGATCGAGATTGAGCAGGTGTGCGGGCACAGCTAGACCGGGCGTTGATGCGGCAACTTCCCGTGCCATTGCCCAGGCCACGTACAAGCGATTGCTCTTGGGTGCGGTGGCACAGTACACCGCGGCCTGCGCCACGGCCCGCTCACCTTCGGCTGGCCCCAATCGGCGGTACGCCTCCCACGCATGCATCACCACGCCAAGCGCCTGCGGATCGGCCAAGCCGACATCCTCAGTCGCCACGGCCGCGAGGCGCCGGAGAAACACCTGAGGGTCATCACCGGCCACCATGGCACGCGCCAGCCAATACAATGCCGCGTGCGGGTCGGAACCGCGACACGATTTATGGAATGCTGAAAGCACGGCGTGAGAATCAACGTCCTGTCGATCATAGCTCACCACACGCACACCAAGCGCGCCGGACAATGCATCGACCGTTAGCTCACCACCATTGGCGGTAGTCAGCGCGACAGCCTCCAACGCGCCAAGCGCACGTCTGGCATCTCCATCGCACTGCTCTGCCAACCACTGCAGCGTATCCGCGGATGCATGCAACTCGCGCGAACCAAGTCCGCGTGAAGTATCCGTCAAAGCACGCGTGACAACCGTCACAATATCCGCTGAATCAAGCGGACGCAGAGCGTAGACACGGCAGCGGGACAACAAGGCACCAACCACCGCAAACGCAGGCACTTCGGTTGTCGCGCCACACAACGAGATGACACCGCTTTCCACATGCGGCAGCAGCGCGTCCTGTTGCGTACGCGCCCAACGATGAATCTCATCGACAACGACCAACGTGCGTCGACCATCGAAGTCGCGTCGTTGTGCCGCTTCGTCCACGATGACACGCAGCCGGGGAATGCCGTCGGTTACTGCATTCAACCCCACGACCGTTTGCTTGGTGTAGCGACCAATCAGACTGGCAATCGTGGTCTTTCCCGTGCCTGCCGGACCCGTGAGGATCACACTGCCGATGGTACCATTTCGAATGGCATCACCGAGCGGGCGACCAACGGCGAGCAGATGCTGCTGACCAACCACATCCTCCAATCGTTCCGGTCGCATGCGCGCCGCCAGAGGCTCTGCGTCGGTCGGTGCGAAGAGCGACGGTCCCGATGTTCCCGCAGGCTTCCCTGTGCGGCTCATCCACGCACCTCCTCAAGCCCCAAACGTTCGGCAGCAACCCAGAGCGTCTCCTCTAGCTGCGCATCGCGCTTGCGAGCCACCACATGCGGACGCCAGGTGGGATCTGGCGGCACTTCGCGCGACTCGAAGCCTTCCGCATCGAGATGATAGAGCCAGCGATCCGTGCGCGCGTCAATCACCAGCAGCAATTCGGGGGTGATCGTGAGCTGATCCTGGTCCGTGTAGACGGCCAATTCAATTCCACCGAATGCGGTGATGGTATAGCGCAAACGACCGATCACATCACGGGCATCCGGCAATGGCAGCAGTGCGCCGCGCCAACGTCTTCCTGAGCGTAGGTCGCGCATCCACACATCAACCGCTGGATCGAGGTGGACACAGAAGGCGTGCAGCAGATCGACCAAACGCTCAGCCGGCGCACCAACAATCGTTCGCACGACCGCATTGTTACGCGCGCTCGTATTCTCAGGAGACAACGTCACCCGCTGTGACGCATACCACGCAGTTCCAGCGCGGAATCGTGAACCACCATCCGGTGTCATGACGGAGAGCTCACTCATGCAATCTCCCCATTGCTCGGTGCTGTACCACGAAGCTGCTCAACGTACATGCGAAGTGTGTCGTACGTATTGCGCGACGGATCTTCGATCACATACGCCATCAGCACCTGCAGCGTACGCCCAAGAGCCGGTCCCGGCGAAATGCCCATTCGCCGCAGATCATCACCGTCGAGTGCGAGATCGCCGATCTCGATGGGATCATGGAATGCCGTGTGCACCAATGCACGATACAGTTCCCGCACCTGAGCCGGCTCGACCTGCTGTGACGCATGCCACTGCGAAGCGGCAAGGCGGACAAAGCCCGATACGCGAGTCCGACCGACATCAGCCGCCAGACGACGTAGATATGCCGAATCCAGGGCAGATGGAGATGACTTGGTCAACCGTTCCGTGAGCTCTGAACGCAAGCGAAACCAGCGATCCACCAGCGATCCGACAACACCAATCTCGAGATTGGGGAAACGCAGTGCGCGCAGGGCATGTTCGGCGGTCTTGCCTTCGAGTCCAGCAAACAGGGCGGCCAGCCGCAGGCTCTTCCGAAGCGGCCGTGTTCGAAGCACCGGGCGCGGCAATGCATCCACACTTCGGAGTTGCACATTCGAAATCGAGGCCAATGCCGGAATGACGGAAGCAAATGCACCGGCATCACGCCACCGCATGAATGCTCTGGACGGCAGTATGGCCTGCTCAAGTGTCTTCTCCAACTCCTGCTTCACGCGTTCGGGCGACAGGCGTGTCAGGAATGGCGCGCTCTCCACCACGGCATTCCAGGTGGCATCATCCAACGTGAAATCGAATCGCGAAGCAAAGCGAATGGCTCGCAGTGCACGCAAACGATCTTCAATCAGGCGCTCACGCGCGACACCAACGGCGCGCACGACAGCTCGCGCGAGATCCTGCCTTCCATGAAAGGGATCGCGTAGCACCTTGGCAATTGGATCCCATGCAATGGCGTTGATCGTGAAATCGCGGCGCGCGAGATCGTCGTCAAGCGACGCACCGAACTCCACGACAGCGTGACGGCCATCGGTCTGCACATCACGACGGAATGTCGTCACTTCATGCATGACGCCATCACGATCAAGCACGCCCACCGTGCCGAACTCGATGCCAACCGGAATGGTGCGCTTGAACAACTTGCGAACCTGCTCGGGTCTCGCCGATGTCGCCAGATCCCAGTCGAGGTGTTCGTGACCGAGCAATGCGTCGCGTACAGCGCCACCGACACACCACGCCTCGTATCCAGCGTTCTGCAGCGTGCGGGCGATCTCGATCACGTTCCCCGGTGGGCGCAACCGCTCCGCCAACGATGCCTGATCATCGCCCCAATCGTAGGGCACGGCAGATGACTGCGTGCTCACCCGCACAACACGCTGCCGCCATTCACATTGAGAATTTCTCCCGTGATATGGCGCGCCAATGGACTGGCCAGAAACAGTACCGGTCCCGCGATGTCTTCCGGCGTAGCAACCCGACCCAACGGAATATTGGCCGCAATGCGCGCGTGGCCCTCGCCGGCAAACGGACGCGCAACAGCATCCGTGTGCACCCAACCTGGCGCCACACTGTTGACGGTGATATCGCGCGGCCCGAGTTCAACAGCCAGCGATTTCACGAATGAGATCATCGCACCCTTGCTGGCAGCATAGTCTGCGTGCCCAGCTTCACCGCGTTGTCCGGCCGTGCTCGAGATGAAGATCAGACGACCACCAGCACCCATGTGTCGAATTGCTGCACGCGTGCCGTAGAACATACCATCGAGATTCACCGCCAGAGTGTGACGCCACCGCTCGTTGTTGAGTGCATCGACACCAACCGGCACATCGGGCCACACACCGGAGTTGCCAACGTAGATATCAATGCCTCCCCAGGCCGCCACGGCCTGTTCGGCAAACGCATCATTGGCTTCCTGTGTCGACAGATCGCCACGAAATGCCAGTGCACGAACACCCATCGCTTCCAATTCGCGTTTGACCTGGTCAGCCTCGTCGTCGCGCGAACGATATGCAATGGCGACATCCGCACCCGCGCTCGCAAGCAGACGTGCGCAGGCCGCACCGATACCACGCGCGCCACCGGTAACCAGCGCACGCTTGCCTGCAAGCGAAATCACAGCGTCACCTCAATGGCGTCGCAGATGGCGTGCTGGATGCACAGATGCAGTTCCTGTGCACGATCTGTGCGATCGGTTGGCACAATGAGGCAGAGATCGGAGCGGCTCTTCAACGCTCCGCCATCACGCGCGGTCAGCGACAGTACAGGGATACCCTTGGCGCGCGCAGCATCAGCCGCCAGCAGCACGTTGGGTGAGTTGCCGCTCGTGGAGTGAATGATGAGCAGATCGCCCGCCTTGCCGAGCGCTTCGATCTGACGTGAGAACACGTGATCGAATCCGAAGTCGTTCCCAGTGGCGGTGATCAGCGATGTGTCGGTGGTCAACGCGATGGCTGGATACGCACGGCGATTGCGCATGTATCGCACCACATACTCGGTTGCGAGATGTTGCGCATCGGCCGCTGAGCCGCCGTTTCCGCAGAACATCAGCGTGCCACCGCGCGCAACAGTCGCCTGCACCATCACCAATGCGGCAGCAATGTCGTTCTCGAGTTGCTGGGCGGTGCGTTCGGCAGTGGCCGCCAGCTCGCGCAACGCACCGAGCAGTGGGGTCACGGCGTTCGCACCATCAGTTGACGATGCGCCTGAAGCAGTATGTGATGCAGTCACTCTTGTTCTCTCACTGTGGCTTGATGATCAGCGGCCAAAGAATCGTTTGACGCGCCCGAGCAGGCCAGACTTGAGCGGCGGAACAGGGATGGTGTCTTCATCGTTCAACACACAATCCGCGTTTCCGTGCGTCAGGAGGTCGACCTGTTCGTCGCCTCCACGTTCGAGCAACCAGTCCCGCGCTGTCGACAACGCGCGATGATCGCCGTGGTTATCTGAGGCAAGGATATCGATATACCCCTGTTCCAGCATGTCGCGCGCCAAGTCCGACGGAGCGCCCCGCCCCATCAGTACCGACGCGTCCGTCTGAATGACCACACCCAGCTTTCGCCACTCCCGCACAAGATCGAGAGTGCACCCGAAGTAGCGCTCGGGGTGTGCGAGAATCGGTGTCCGAGCAAGTCGTGTGATGCGCCGCAATTCCGTCGAAGCACCGGGCGGCAATCCACCACGGGTGAACTCAACGAGCAAGGCGCGCGAATTGCCCAGCGCGAGCTCCTGTGCCGACAAATCGACACCCGGCGAATCGAGCATGATCTCCCACCCAAGCCGCAACTCAAGGCCGACTGGAGCGCGTCGTTGCAGTTCAGCCAGCAACTCCACGTGATACGCATATGGTGCCTGCGCGATCTGACTGGCGTTCAGGTGCGGCGTGCATACCACCGTGGTCACCCCCTCCTCGGCAAATCGCTCCAGCACAGGGAGCGACACGTCAAATGAAGGTGATCCGTCGTCGACTCCCGGTAGCAGATGCGTGTGGATGTCGATCACGGCGCGGTTCCAGTCAGGGGTACGGCTGCCGGTTGCTTATGGCTGCTGGCAACGCGGCAATACGAAGCATGGCTGCGGCGGCACGTTCCTCAATTCGCGAGGGATCATCAGCCGCCGCCTGAAATGCATAGGTCACGAGTGAATCCACGGCCAACAGATCGAGCGCAGTCTCACGTGATGTTGATCCCGATTGCAGCAACTCGTCGAGCAACCGTTCACCTGCTTCAAGACACACATCCGGCACATCTGCAGCGGGCCGTTCTGCATGCGCCGCTACCAAATCCTGCAAACGTCGATGCAACGCCGCGGGTGGCGCTGGTTGTATCTGCGCCACCCACTCACCAACGGTCATCATCCGGCGGAGACCAACTTGCCGAAGATGGCCGAGCTGCCGGCAATGGCCGCGTCGACCTGTGAGGGATCGACACCCGCCTGCGCCATGTGGGGCTTACCGCCGCCACGCCCACCGACGGCTGCGGCCACATCACGGACCACGATATCCGCGCGCAGTCCGCGATCACGCGCGTCATCGGTAGCCACCGCGAGCAGCGCGCCCTTGCCATCGGCAAACGAAGCACCGAGAACGGCCACACCACTACCCAGCGCTTCACGCACCGCATCGCCAAGCGCCTGCAGCGACTTCACATCACCAACGTCCACGCGAGCAGCGATGAAGCGCGTACCACCAACATCTGCGGCCGACGCCACGAGTTGCTGTGCCAAACCGCCACCCGTGGCACCACCACGCATGGCCTCTTCGAGACGCTTCTCGAGTTGCTTCCGCTCATCGAGCAGACCATCAAGCTTCTTCTCGATCTGCTCGATACCCGACGTCATGCCCGACATCGGTACCTTGAGACGTGTCGCCACCTGAAGCAGCGCCTTCTCACGATCAGCGAGGAACTGGAAGGCACGCGGACCCGTCACCGCCTCAAGGCGGCGAACACCAGCGGCCACGCCGCCTTCCGACACGATGCGAATGAGACCGATCTCGGCGGTGTTGCGCACATGCGTGCCGCCACAGAGTTCGACCGAGAGCGACGGAATTTCGACGACGCGCACGACGTCACCGTACTTCTCACCGAAGAGCGCCATCGCACCACGTGCGACGGCATCGTTGTACGACTCTTCCTGCGTGGTGACCGCGACGGACGCCCACACACCGGCGTTGGCGTCTGCTTCGATCGCTGCCAGCTGCTCCGGCGTGAGCGGACCGTGATGCGTGAAGTCGAAACGCAAACGATCGGGCGCTACAAGTGAACCCGCCTGATGCACGTGGTCACCCAACACCTTGCGAAGCGACGCATGCAGCAAGTGTGTGGCAGTGTGATTGCGCTCGGTATCCTTGCGACGATCACGCGGAACCACCGCATGCGCACGGCCAAACGCAATGTCACCCGTGGCATCACCGATAGCCGCAATGCGTCCATCGAGCTTACGCACTTCGTTCACGGCCACCGACCAGCCTTCACCGGTGATCGTTCCGTGGTCGCTGACCTGACCACCGGACTCGGCGTAAAACGGCGTCTCACGCAGCATCACCGCCACACGACCATCAGGCAACGCACGCACCGCGGAGACAATGGTCTCCACTTCAACCACGTCGTACCCAACGAAACTGCCCTTGGCGGCCGCGTGCTGCTGATCATGCGTCCAGCGCGTGGGGTCACCAAAGTCGTCAGCACTCACCGCAATCTGCTTACTCTTGCGCTCGTCCTGCGACTGCTTGCGCTGCGCCTGCAGCGAACGCTCGAAGCCGGCGATGTCGACCAGATAGCCGCGCTCGCGGGCCATGAGGTCGGTCAGATCAATCGGGAAACCGAACGTGTCGTACAAACGGAACGCGTCTTCACCGGACAGCGTACCGCGCACGGCCGTGCTGCCCTGCGTGGACTGCGCCGGTGCCAACTCTTCGAAGCGCGACATGCCGGCATCGATCGTGGCAAGGAAGCGTTCTTCTTCCGCGCGCGTGGTCTCGAGGATGTGCTTCCGACGCACGTGCAACTCGGGATAGAGATCGCGCATCGTTTCGATGAGCACATCCACCACATGCACCAGCGTGGGCTCGCGACGACCAAGCAACCAGGAGTGACGCACCGCGCGACGCAGAATACGGCGCAACACGTAACCACGACCTTCGTTGCTCGGGAACACGCCGTCGGCCAACAGGAACGCCACAGCGCGCGCATGGTCCGCAATCACGCGGAACGACGCGGGATCGATTTCCTTGCCGTCCTTGCCATACGCTTTGCCAAGTCCGACACCCGGGCGATACGGATAGCCGATACCCACGATCTCTTCCACCTTCGCGATGAGCGGGCGGAATGAATCGGTGTGGAAGTTGTTCGTGACACCCTGCAGCACCGCTGCAATGCGCTCAAGACCGGCACCGGTATCAACACTCGGCTTCGGCAACGGCACGAGCGTACCGTCGACCTGACGGTCGAACTGCATGAACACGAGGTTCCAGATCTCGAGGAAGCGCCCGGCTTCGGCACCTTCCACGAACGCGTCGAGCGAATAGTCCTGGATTTCCGTGTTGGTCCACTCGCCATGCGCATCGGCCGGGAATGCCCAGTCCGAGGCCATGTGCGCAAGATCGACATAGATCTCAGTGCACGGGCCGCATGGACCGGTATCCGCCATCTGCCAGAAGTTGTCCTTCGCACCCAATCCGTAGATGCGATTGTCGGGCACATTGGCAACATCCTTCCACAGCTGCCGTGCTTCATCGTCTTCGTGGAAGACGGTGACGCGCAAATGCTCACGCGGAATCTTCAGATCTTCGGTGATGAACTCCCACGCGAACTTGATGGCGTCGCGCTTGAAGTAATCACCGAACGAGAAGTTGCCGAGCATCTCGAAGAACGTATGATGCCGCGCGGTGTGACCGACCTGCTCAAGATCATTGTGCTTGCCGCCGGCGCGCACACACTTCTGCGACGTCGTAGCTCGCCGCTTCCCTTCCGGCGGATCCTCCATGCCGAGGAAGACTTTCTTGAACTGGACCATGCCTGCGTTGGTGAACAGCAGGGTCGGGTCATCGGAGGGCACGAGCGACGAGCTCGGGCGAATGGCGTGGCCGTTCTTCTCGAAGTAGGCCAGGAATCGGGAGCGGATCTCGGACGCGAGCATATCCGCACAATATAGGCAGTCAGTCGTCTATTTCGTCAGCAACGTCCGGAGCTACGTCCGGAGAGAACTCGTCGCCATTGCCGCTATGCAAAAGCGCCTCTTTTGCGGCCTGACGTGCGATCTGTCCGCCGTAGCCGCGACGCAGGAGGAAGGCCAGCAATCGACGCATCGCCACTTCGGGCTCAAGTCCCGCCAGTGATCTGGCGCGCTTGACCGCGACGGCCTGACATGCGCTGGCCTCATCGAAGTCGTCGGCTTCAACAGCTTCCGCCACCGCCTCGGCGGCCACGCGACCCGCGACCCCCTTTCGGCGCAGTTGCTGAGTGACCCGCGCCGGCGCCTCACCACGGCGGAGTCGTGCAGACGCCTCTGCTCCCGCCACCGCCTCATCAGACAGGACGCCCGAGGCCTCCAGACGATCAAGGGCCTCGCGAATCTGTCCGGGGTTGGCCTCCCGTCTCCTGAGCCGCTGCTCCAGCTCACGACGCGTTCTGCGGCCGCGAGCGAGCATGTCCATGGCGCGGTCGGTGAGATCCGTAATCACCGACTCATGAACCAATCGCTCTACGACGTGGGGCGCGAGCTCCATGCCGGTTCGTGTGGCGCCGGTATCGGACAGCACACCAATGCCAACCACCAGATTCCGCCCATCGGACAGCTGCAGGACATAGCGCCCTGGCCTACGCGGCGACTCCCGCAGCTCCGTAAGACGAACTGGCGGATCGATCAACGGTGCGTTTGCAGGTGCGAGTGATTCTTTGATCGACATCCCAGGCGAGGCAGTAAAGAATACTTCAACTCAAGGAAGAAATAAGCCGAGGGGCAACTCACGATGAGGAGTGGTGATCCGGGCACCACTTCCCACCGCGAGCCACCCCTCGGCCCATTTCCAGCAAACGGTAAACGGCGCTTAGTCTTCCGCCTCTTCGCCAGCGCCAGTTTCCGGTCCCTTTACTCCAAGGACCACCTTCACCTTTTCCTCGATCTCCGCCATGAGCGCCGGATTGTCCTTGAGGAACATCTTGGCGTTCTCACGACCCTGACCAATACGCTGCGAACCGTAGCTGTACCACGCGCCGGCCTTGTCGATGATGCCAGACTCCGCACCGATGTCGACCAGCAGCGACGTGTGGCTAATGCCTTCGGCGTACATGATGTCGAACTCGGCCTGCTTGAACGGCGGCGCGACCTTGTTCTTCACGACCTTCACGCGCACATGCGATCCGATGACGTCTTCCTTCTCCTTGACCGGACCGATGCGACGGATGTCGAGCCGGAGCGACGCGTAGAACTTGAGCGCCTTACCACCGGTAGTGGTTTCCGGATTGCCGAACATGACGCCGATCTTTTCGCGCAACTGGTTGATGAACACCACCGACACCTTCGAGCGCGCGATCGCACCGGTCAGCTTGCGGAGCGCCTGGCTCATGAGGCGCGCCTGCAGACCAACATGCGAATCACCCATGTCGCCTTCGATTTCAGCCTTCGGCACGAGCGCCGCCACCGAGTCGATGACGATCACGTCGACGGCACCCGAGCGCACGAGGATTTCGCAAATCTCCAGCGCCTGCTCACCCGTGTCCGGCTGCGAGATCAGCATGTTCTCGACATCGACACCAAGCTTCTTGGCGTACTCGGTGTCGAGCGCATGTTCCGCGTCGATGTATGCCGCCACGCCACCGTTGCGCTGCGCATTGGCAACAACGTGGAGACAGAGCGTCGTCTTACCGGATGACTCCGGACCGTAGATCTCCGTGATGCGGCCGCGCGGAATTCCACCCACGCCGATGGCTGCATCAAGATTGATCGCACCAGTCGGAATCGACTCGACGCGCACTTTGGCGTCGGTGCCCAGTCGCATGATGGAGCCTTTGCCACAGCTCTTCTCGATCTGTGCGACTGCGAGCGCCAGGGCCTTGCGCTTGTCGTCTGTAATCACCGAACCCGCCATAAGGACCGCCATCGTGAGGGGTGAAGCTGCCATGCCCTGGCTCGCGAGAATCTAGGGCGAACGCGATCAGGACCAAGACCCGAATAAAGTACGAAGAAACTACGATGTGGACAACTCCCGCAAGTGCCCGAATTCAAGACAGCGGGAAGGCATTTGGCACATGCCTTACACGGACAGATTGACCGATAACCAGCACACCAATGACATCGAAGCGGTAAGATTGCCCCTCAGCCCCGTGCCGGTCCACCCAAATACGGGCTGAGCGGCCCAACTCGCGTTGCTTTCGGTGATGAACAGCCTCGACCGGTCCACCGAACTCAGTGCCCTTCCTCGCCTTCACCTCCACAAAGGCGACCTCGGCGTTTCGCTGCACGATCAGATCGATATCGCGATGACCGTTGCGAAATCGATGAGCAAGAATGGTCCACCCTTCGCGCTTGAGCCAACGCGCAGCAATGCGTTCGCCAAGCAAACCGAATTCCTGTCGTTGTGTTGTCATGGGGCGAGTGTAATGCCACTCCCGCCAACGTGTCTCACCAATTCATTGCGCGCGATATCAATCCATCGCGCGACATTGCACCGGACATTTTACACACCAATGCGCGCTGAAAGCATGAGAGCCGGGTCATCACTGATGATGCCCTGAACCCCCTGCCGCCAGAGACGCTGCGCCTTGGCCGGATCATTGATGGTCCACACATGTGTCACCACGCCATGCGGACGCGTGGCTCGCGCCAAGGATGCAACCGGAATGGGAAATCCATTGTGCGACGGCGGAATGCACATTGCCTGAAACCACGGCGCAGCAACAGGACGCCGAAACAGCGAAGGCGCCAACAACCGCGCGACATCGGGTGTGCTCGCTCCCAACGCAAAACCACCACCACGCAGATCACGCGTGCTCGCCGGATCAAACCCAGCCACGATGATGCGATGCGCCAAGCCATGACGCACAATCGCGCGTCGCAGAGCGGGCGCTGCTGCTGGCGTCTTGAGTTCAATGATGAGCGGCAAACTGGTCGGGAGCGACTCGATGACCTCATCGAACAACGGAATGACAACGCCACGTCCCCGCCACGGATACGTGCGACCGTCTTTCGTGAAACGAGCGCCAGCATCGAACTGCCGGAGCGCATGCGCATCAAACGCTCCCACAGCTCCGGTGCCATTGGTCGTGCGATCGAGCGTCGCATCGTGCACGACAACCAGCACATCATCACGCGTGACGTGCACGTCGAACTCGAGAGCCTCGGCACCAGCGGCCACCGCTTCGAGCATCGAGGGAATGGTGTTTTCCGGCGCATGCGCCCGGTTGCCACGATGACCAATAACGGGACGCGCGCTGGGATCGAGCAGAATCATGTTCGGGAACGTAGCGGGGCGACGTCTCATTGAAACGTCGCCCCGTGTCACAGCCTGTGAAGCCGTGTCACGCGCCCGTATCAGGCGCGCGTGACACGGCGGGAGAGCATCAGAACGTGTACTGCAAACGCGTCATGACCATGCGACCGATCTGCGGCACGCCGGGGAAGGTGCGCACTTCCTCGTTGAGCAGATTGGTGGCATTGAGCGACCAGCGCAGCTTCTGGGCGCCGATGTCGAAACGCTTCGACAGACCGACATCTACGGTGAAGATCTCCGGTACACCGTCGTAGCAGAAACGACCGGTCGTGCTGGTGGGGCATCCCGCGATCGCGCCGGCAGCGGCCGTACCCGTGGCGCCGGTGTTACCGGCAGCAATCGGCCACGATGCCGTGGTGCCGTATACGCCGGAGTTCACTTCGTAGCTGGCCGAGTAGTTGAAGCGGCTTTCGAGCGACCAGGAATTGCCGTTGCCTTCAAAGCGCGCGAGCAGCGAACCACGGTTGCCCGGCGAGTTCGACATCAGCGGCGCGGCATTGCCGCCAGCAATGTCGGCGAAGATGGTCTTGTCCTGATGGCTGAAGTTGGCCGTGAAGCCAAGGTTCTGCGTAGCCTGGAACGTGGCAGCCATATCAATGCCGCTGACCCAAAGCTTCTCCGTACCCGAATTGAAGTACGTGGCAAGGATGCGGCGGTTGCCACCAGCGGCTTCATCCCACGTAACGACGCCGAGCGGGAGGGCGGCAGCCGTCGGAACAACGCCAGCCGCCAGACCGGCGGCAAAGGCCTGCGCCTGCGCAGCCGTGATGTTCAGACCTGCCTGCGCGGCGGCTCCCTGAATAACCGGTGCCCACTGCGTGGTGACATAGGTGCCGTAGGCCTGCGGGCTGCGGGCAAGCACGATCGGCGTGGCCTGACCAGCCGACGTGCCAACATCGCCGCGCTGCTGACGCCAGCCGGAGATGTCGAGCAATACACGACCCTTGGCGAGCTGTCCTTTGTAACCGAGTTCGAAGGTGTTGTTGTAGGAAGCGCGCAGCGGCGCCACATCGGCCGGTCCGCTGGCATCCGCGATCAGGTTCTGTCCGATGAAGAGACCGGTGGGCAACTCCGCTTCGGTGGGCACACGCGACGCGAGGCGCTGCAGCAATGCCGGTGTCAACTGCGCGGCAAAACCGGCGGCCTGAGCCTGCGACATGCCGAAGTTGGCGATGAGCGCCTGCGTAACACCCGCGGTCAGTGTCGGCTGCACGGCCGGCGTCAAAGCCGTCCACACGCCGGGCATGGCCGAACCGGCGCTGACCGTCTGGAAGCCAGCGTTCTGCGTGAACGGCGACCGCATGCACAGCGTGCCATAGGCCGAACCCGCCGTGCAGGAACGCGGGAACTGGAAGCCTTCCTTCGGCTTGTTGCCCTGCGCGTACACGTCATACGGATTGAGACCCGCCGCACGCGACTGCACGAGGTCCAAGAAGAACGTGAAATTGGCGGGCGTCTGGAACGCGCGATTGAACGTGGCGCGGAACGAGTGATTCTCACCAGCCGGCTTGAAGATCAATGCGGCGCGCGGCGAGAAGAACGTGCCTTCGATGACGTTGTTCTGGTCGACACGCAGCGCGGTAAGGATCTCGAGCTTGCGGTTCAGCACGCGTGAGCTCGACTGCAAGTAGCCTCCGTATTCGCGTGTGTTGTCGTCCGCTTCATTGCGGCCGTTGATGGTGCCGCCCGTTTCCGGGTTCGTGGCGATGTAGTCCACACCGTAGGTGAACGATTGCGCGCCGCCGGCCATATCGAAGCCGTGCTGCGCCTGCAGTGCCCACACCTTGGACTTGTCGACGATCGGCTGACCGCTGCGCAGCAGATACGTACCAGCAACATCGAGTGAATCATCGTTGCCGGCGTTGCTCGAATTCATGAAGGCCTGCGCAAAGAACCGGCCCCACCGCATACGCTGCTGGACACTGCTGTAAGTCCAGTCCTGAATCTGAGCACTGCCGTTGGCACCGGTGAGTTCGATACCCGATCCGACCTTGGTCAGTCCGTAGGTGGTGATGAACTCCACGCCATCGCGCGGACGCAAATCGAGGCGTGCTTCACCGGTGAAGCGCTCGAGGCCGAAATCACGGTTGTTGGCGGTGCCACGACGGCCGGCCGGCGCGGCATTCGGGAAATTGGCCGGCTCCGACGGGTCACGGTATTCCCAGTCATCCGCGCGCATGCTTTCGCCGGACAGCTTGAAGGCGGCCTTTTCATTCAGCTTGACCGCCGTCCGTGCACCGATGCGAAGCAGCGAACGCTCACCGCCATCTACACTGATCGTGCTGTTGGACTTGCGACCGGGTTCCTGTGAAAACGGAGACTTCGTGATAACATGCAGCACACCGTTGGCGCTGTTCGGTCCGTATAGCGCAGACGCGGGACCAAGCAACACTTCGATGCGATCGATGTCTTCGTTGGTGCCGGTCATAAGGAACGGCACGTTCACGCGCAGCGATGGCACGCCGGCGAACCGGTAGTCCTGCAGCATGAGAATGGAACCGCTGAATGCGTTGTTGAAACCGCGCGCGACAATGTTGGCCTGCGCGATACCACCGCGATTCACATCGACACCCGGGATACCGCGCAGCTGATCGCTGACGGTGACCGCCGGCCGTTCGGCAATTCGCTCGCTCGAGATCACCGAGATCTGCGCCGGCGCATCAAGTGCCTTTTCCGGACGGCTACGGCTGGCCGTAACAACCGTCTGTCCAAGCTGCGTCGGCCGTTCCGTCATGGCCGCATCCACCGTCGCGCCGGGCCGCTGGTTCGTAAAGACCCGCTGCTCGAAGCCGAGGGCGCGCACCGTTACGGTGTAGCTGCCATCGGGAAGATTGACGACGCGGAATGAACCGTCTGCACCACTGATGGCACCGTAGGCCTGGCCACCGGTCAACTGCGCCTGGATCTGCGCATTCTCGATTGGCCGGCCGCTGGCGGCGTCGGTGACCTTACCGGTGATGCTACCGCTTTGGGCAGCGGCGGACGTTGATGCCATTGGCAGCACGCCAATAGCCAACGCAGCGCTCGCCAGCAGTCGCCGGAGGAACAGGGGCATTACGCACCTCGGGGGAGTAAAGGACCTGAGGGGGTCCGGGTTCCCGTGTCGATGCACGGGGGAAGGCGGGACCGCTGCCCTCAAAACATGACGGCAGCGGCTAGTGTAGGCCCAATCATCGTGTGGCGTCGTTCACTCGTCAATACGGCAAACGTCGATCACCCATGAAGATTGTGCCCCGTCTAATCAGGGCTCGCCGCAGATCCGGTCAAGATCCTGGATACCGATCAACACTTCACGGGGACGTGCGGCCCCTTCGGAGGGCGAGAGGACCCCGGCCGCCTCGAGCTGATCGATGATGCGCGCCGCGCGGCCATAGCCGATCTTGAGCCGGCGCTGGAGCAGTGATGTCGACCCCTGCCGATGCTGGATGACCACCTCGGCCGCCTCACGGAACCGTGAATCCCGATCATCTGACGCGCCATCATCATCGTCACCGCCGCCCTGATCCTTGGCTTCAGCAGCCCGCACGGTCTCCAGAATATCGGGCTCCACCGCCACGCCTTCACCCTGCGTCGCCTCGAAACGCGCCTTGGCGTCATCGTACCAACGCAGGAGCTTCTCCGTATCCTCGCTCGAGAGATACGCCCCCTGAAGCCGTGAGGCCTCCGATTTGCCAGGAGGAATGAACAGCATGTCTCCGTTACCCAACAGCGACTCGGCGCCGGCACCATCGATGATGGTGCGGCTGTCCACCTGCGAGGCCACGCGGAACGCGATGCGGCACGGGAAATTCGCCTTGATGAGACCCGTGATCACGTTCACGCTCGGACGCTGCGTGGCGAGAATGAGGTGAATGCCGATCGCACGCGCCTTCTGCGCAAGCATGGCGATGGGCGTTTCCACCTCACCCTGCACCGTCATCATGAGATCAGCCATTTCATCAATGACCACCACGATGTACGGAAGAATCCCACCGGTATAGGTGCGATCTTCGAATGCCACATCCGGACTGCGCGGCTTGAGCGGAGCAGCACCCTCGCCGGCGGCATGCTGCGTTACACGCTTGTTGAACTCCTGCAGGTTGCGGCAGGCGTTGGCTTCCAGCAACCGATAGCGATCCTGCATTTCCATCACGGCCCACTTGAGCACTGCCGCCGCATCGCGATTGTCGGTGATGACCTTGTGCCGGAGATGTGGAAGCGCGTTGTACACGCTGAGCTCCACCATCTTGGGGTCCACCATCAGGAATCGCAGCGTGTGCGGCGTGTGCCGATACACGAGACTGGTGATGATGGTGTTCACGCAGACCGACTTGCCCGAGCCCGTGGCACCGGCAATGAGCAAGTGCGGCATCTTGGCGAGATCGGCCACGACTGGTCGACCTTCGAGATCCTTGCCAAGTGCAATGGGAAGTGCTGCCCGAGCCGACTGAAACTCGGGCGCATCGAGCACTTCGCGCAGCACCACCATTTCCGGTGTGGGATTCGGCACTTCCACACCAACGGCGCCGCGCCCCGGAATTGGCGCCACGATACGAATACTTGGCGCACGCATGGCCAACGCGAGATCGTCGGCAAGCGCCGCGATCTGTCGGACCTTCACACCAGCCGCGGGTTCGATCTCGAATTGCGTGACAGTGGGACCAGTGGTCCGACCAACCAGTTCACCATCCACTTTGAACGTACGCAACGTGGACAACAGCTTGTCGCCGGCCATGTCGAGCTCACGCTTGCCCGCATCGCCCCTCGACGGCGTCGCCGCCGTCAGCAGTGATGTCGGCGGCAGATCATCACTGAACGCGACGGGTTCGGCCTGCTGCTCAAGCGCCGCTTCCATTTGCTCGTCGCGCACACTGTCACCGCGATTCTTGCCCTTCCCCTTCTTTCCAGCGGCAGCCGTTTCGGCGACGTCTTCGGGTGGAGCGTATTTGTTCACGTCAGGGGCAGTGCGCTTGCTTGGTGCACTTTGGGCGCCAGCCGCACTCGTTCCCAATACGTCACGCACCAACGCCGGATCGATGGCCGGCAACTCTTCTGGCTCCGGTGCCAACCGTTCCGCGAGCGTCGGCGTGCGACGCGTCTCGCCCGTCGTCGATGCAGACTGGCCTGGACCAATCAGCAGGCGGATGGGATTCCAGCGCAGTGTGGCAACTGTCAGCGCGCTGGTAGCCAGAATGAACGCAATCCACGCCCCAGCCGCACCGAGTGCCTTGCGCAGATAATGCGCCACGAAGGTTCCCCACAAACCGGCACCGGCATTGGGTGCAGGCTCGCCACCCATGGCCAAGCCAATGGCCACCGGCACCAACACCACGGTGCCAACGAATACCAGTGACCAGTCACTCGCATCGTCGGCGCGACGAATACGCCCGAACAGCGCCAGCGCGACGACGAGACAGCCGAGGGCAATGAGCACCATGCCCGGAATGCCAACGGCAGAAACCAGCGTGCACTTGACGACAGTACCAACCGGACCGAACGGGCCACTTGCAGCCCAACACACGTCAGTGTCCCGCTCGACACGCTGAAAAATCAGCGCCCCGAGGAGAAACACTGCCAGCAGGCTCAGGGCCACGGCCGACAATTCGCGCTGCAACACCTTGCGGTCCATCACACTCTCCGGACGAGCTGCCGATCGATGTACGCAGTGGCGACATCGAAAGTGTCGAGCGAAAGACAGGCTGTCACGTCGGCGCCAAATCCTGCGGCATCGAGTGATCGGGCATGAGTTGCATCATGTGCCAGAGAACTCACGCCACCCATGTACGGGCGCTCTGCCAACTCAGCCACACGAGCACCATCGCCGCGCACGAGCCCGGGCAACGCACCATGCAGCAAACGCACCAGGCGACCGGCACAAACGACATCCTCAAACGCCAACCGCTTTTCGTGGCCGGCGCAGACAATCGTGAGGTCCCGCTGTTCAGCGCTGGCCACGACGGAAGCCGCATGCACAGTGGCCTGCGCATTCACGAACCCCGCAAAGAAACAGGCACGAGCTCCGATTGAAGCGACCAGCGCCACCGTACCGTTGGTCGTGCTGTAGAGCACCGTGCGTCCACCGATGGCTTCGGCAGTGAACTCTCGCGGCGAGTTGCCGAGATCGAAGCCATTGATGCGTTGCATACGCCGCTCTCCGGCCAGCAACACTTCACCGCGCGCAAACACTCGGGCGCGCGACACGACCTCATCAACGGTCTCAAACGGCACGACGGCCCGCGCACCATTGGCGAGGGCCGTCGCAACTGTGGTTGCCGCTCGAAGCACATCGAGCACCACCACCACTCGATCGGCCACGTCGGCGGGCGCGACGGGCGCCTCGCCGAGCAGCACGTCGATTCGCACTTAGCTGGGTTCCTTGAGCAGGTCGGCGCCTTCGAACTCCAGCCACTTCGTGTGCACCTTGCCCGCCTGGAAGCCGGGATGCTGCATCACACGCGCCAGGAATGGCATGGTGGTCTTCACACCTTCCACGACAAAGCTTTCGAGGGCGATCTGCATGCGCTTGAGCGCTTCTTCACGCGTCGCGCCCTGCACGATGAGCTTGGCGATCATCGAGTCGTAGAACGGCGGCACTGTATAGCC
>JACVCD010000012.1 GCA_016742275.1 Gemmatimonadaceae bacterium | reverse complement strand
CCCGAACACGGTCGTCAAGCCTGATAGCGCCGATGGTACTCCGGGCGAGAGCTCGCGGGAGAGTAGGCCGTTGCCGGCACCTTTTGCAGACCCCCGTCATTCTTCGGAATGGCGGGGGTTTTGCGTTGTATATCGCTGCAATAGCGCTGATTCTCTGTTTCGAATGACGATTCATGCGGTAGCATCAGACCACACAATCACTTACCCTAATCCTTTCTCGTTCTCTCGTCTCTTCTTCGAATGCATCAGGCATGACCAAAGCAGGCATCGTCACTGTGGCCGGATTCCCAAACGCCGGGAAATCCACCCTGCTCAATCGCCTGGTTGGAGAGAAGCTCGCCATCACATCCAACAAGCCGCAAAGCACGCGGCATCGGGTGGTGGGTATTCGCACTGAAGGAGAGGCACAAATGATCATTCTCGATACGCCCGGCTTGCTCAAGCCAAACGACACACTGCACAGTGCAATGCGTAACGCGGCACTGGCGGCCGTGCGTGATGCCGATGTGCTCGTGCACGTTGTCGATGCGACAGGCGGAGTACCAGAATCTTTTGCCTTGGCGGCACAGCTCGAGCACGCGCCGCGAGCACCGGTCGTTCTCGCACTCAACAAGGTCGATCTGCTGGATGCCGAGCGGCGGGAGGTGCTTGCCAAGCAGTATCCCGATGCTGTGCAACTGTCGGCCGGAACGGGCAACGGAGTCGATCAGTTGGTGATGGCAATCACGGACAGATTGCCGGTCAGCCCGTATTTCTATCCTGACGACGAGATTTCAACCCAGCCCATGCGATTCTTCTGCGCGGAGTTTGTGCGCGAGACCGCTATGGAGCAGCTCGGTGATGAAGTACCGCACGCGTTGGCGTGCGAGATTGAAGAGTATCGGGAAGGCTCGACACCGCTGTACATTCGAGCGGTGATTCATGTCGAACGGGAAAGCCAGAAACGCATCGTGATTGGCGCGAACGGACAGCAGATCAAGAAGATGGGAAAGACCGCTCGCGAGAAGATCGAGCGATTTGTCGGCCAGCCCGTCTATCTGGATCTATGGGTCAAGGTGCTTCCCAATTGGCGGCGCAACCGAAGTGCGGTCATGCGACTCGGTTACGGCGATCCCAACAGCCGCGCGTAATGCGAGGCTCTCGCGTGCTGTCGTGGATCAATCGCCTGCTCGGATCAGTTGCTCTTCTTGCGTGTGCGGCGAGCGGACTCGCTGCACAGGAAGGAGGGCTCTTCCTCATGCTTCCGTTCGGATCACGAGCCGTCGGAATGGGGGAAGCTGTTTCCGCTGATTCATCGCTCGGAACCGAAGCGATGTGGTGGAACGCGGCAGGACTGGCGCGACTGACCAAGAAGGAACTCGCGGTGCACAACGTGCAGTCGTTCATCGCCAACACCACAATGCTGGCTTTTTCCGCACCGTCCAAAGTGCTCGGTACGCTTGCGGGCTCTGCCTATCTGGTCGACTACGGTGATCAGGAAAATTCCGACAATAACGGCAATATCCTCGGCAATATCACCAATCGCAGCTACCAACTGGCGGTGTCCTATGCAACGCCGATCGGTAAGTCGTTGAGCGCAGGGCTCACATACAAGTTCATCATGCTTCGTTTTGCCTGCGCCGGTATTTGTGGTGATGTCCCCGTGCGATCCGGGTCAACGAATGCGGTGGACTTCGGTGCGCAGTATGTAGTGCCGATCAAACTGCCGGTGACGCTCGGACTGTCGGTGCGCAATATCGGTCAGGCGTTGTCTGTGAAGGATCGTGCGCAGGCCGATCAGTTGCCGCGTATTGTGCAGGGCGGTGTGCGTGTGCGTGTGCCACTCAAGGCGCTGGACACGCGGCAGGCTTCGCTGGAAGTCGCCGGTGACATGATGAGTGCATCGGCACTTGGTGGCAGTGCCGCGGGTATCGGCGCGGAACTCGGATATCGCGACCAGCTGTATCTGCGCGGGGGGTACAAGATGCAGGCTGGTGAGGGCGGGGGACCTTCTCTGGGTTTCGGCTTTCAGCGCGGAGCGCTTGGTTTTGAAGTCGCGCGACGATTCGATCTGCTCTCCACGTCGGGAGGCAATCCGCCAACGTACGTGACGCTGCGAGCGCGCTTCTGATGTATCTGCGGCTGCGTCAGCGGCCCATGATGGCGTCCGCGCTATGGCTTCTCGTCTTCTCGGCCCTGGCTAGGCCCGCACTTGCGCAGACCCCGGCGTCCGCGGCAGCCGGAGTGCATGCTGTCGTGCAGGAACCTGTCGCTCTCCGGGCACAGTTTCGTTTGAGTGAGCCGGCTCCAACCGGAACGGCATTGTTGCCGATGAGCGCCTTCGATGCTCGCCAGCCCATTCGCGCTGACTCGAGTCCGTCGCCATGGTGGGCACCTGTGGCATCGGCTGTGCTACCTGGCAGTGGGCAGTTCGCACTGCGTCAAGAGCGGAGTGTCGCGTACCTCGTGGCCGACGGATATCTGCTGGTCCAGTTCCTGGTCACCCGACGCGATGCCAATAACGAACGCAATTCGTATCGCTCGATCGCCAATGAGGTCGCGCGACAGCAGTTTGGTGGTGTTGGCATCAACAAGTCATGGGACTACTACGAAATTCTCGAGAATTATCTCGAGAGTGGCGCCTATGATCGTATTCCCGGCGGTGCGATCGACCCCGAAACCAATCCGGATACATACAACGGGCATCGGTGGCTGCAGGCTCGCGAGACGTATTGGTTCGATCCAGAAGTCGCGCCTCCAGTGGACAGTCCAGAGTATCGACGAGCGCTCGCGTTCTATCTTCGCTATGCCGTGACGGAGGACTTCCGATGGAGCTGGCGCGATGCCCAACTCCAGCAGGATGTCTACCGCCAGGCCATTCGCAGCGCGAACCGCAGCTATCAGCGAGCGGTGAACTATCTGGGTCTCGTAGCCATGAATCACCTGGCCAGCATGATCGACGCCTACGTCAGTGTGCGCGTGAGACGGTATGGCAGCGTCGGTGGTCTGTCGGTGGCTCGGATCCAGACACGCGTAGTTCCCGTGGGAGACCCTGCAGAAGGCCGCAATGTCTGGCAGGCCGGTCTCACCCTGGCTCGCTGATTACGCTGTCCTGACGGGCCATTGGGAGCCGTCTGGGCCCCGGTCGGAGACGACTTGAGCCTCACAAGGACACGTTGTGACGCCGAGCACAACGTGCCGAATGACGGAAGTTGATCGTCAGGAGGTTACGCCCAAGTTTGGACCGGTGCCTCTTCGGGTTCCCGTCAGCGGGCATCCCGAGGCATGTTCGCGTCCAAGTGCCTGGGTTTTCGACTTCTGCCACCTCCTGGATGACCGCCACCCCTGACGACCAGAGCGCGATGTATCTCACGCGACGCGTGGTCGATCCGTCGTGGGTACAGGTCCTGCTTGGCCAGGAGGCACAGTCGTGCCAGCGAACCGATGAGCCGGACCTCATTGTGGCGGGTGCGCTCAAATCCCGCCCACGGCTGATCATCCTGGATGCATGGTCGCACGAACGCGATTCCGATGTCGACAGTGCGGCCCCGTCAGCACCGGATTCCGAGTGGCTCGCGAAGTGTCTCGATACGTGCCGGCGCCTCAAGCGGGACGCCTTCACCGGCATCGTGCCGGTACTCATGCTCGTTCCTGCCTCAGCGTTTGCTGAGGCATTCGAAGCGGGGGCGGATGAAGTCCTGCGTGAGGAAGTGGACGAGGTGGAGGCCACCGCCCGTGCCCGCGCCATGCTGCGCCGAAGTGATCGCGATGTAGACGTCCACCCGTCCACGCGCCTCCCTGGTGCGCGTGAGATTGCCGCTGAACTCGCGCGACGTGTGGCGTCAGGCGAAAAATTCGCGGCCTGCTACGCCGACCTCGACCACTTCAAGGAGTTCAATGACCGCTATGGCTATCACCGAGGCGACAAGGTCATTCAACTCGTGGCCCGCCTGCTGCATGACGTGGTGAAAGGGTGGTGTGGCGCCGAGGGATTTGTCGGGCACATCGGTGGCGACGACTTTTTGTTCACCATTCCGCTTGCGGCTGTATCACGAGTTTGCGACGATGTGGTGCAGGTGTTTGACGAATTGGTGCCCTGGCAGTATTCCGAGCAGGACCGTCGCGTGGGATATTTCTTCGGCAAGGATCGCCGAGGACAGTTGCACCGCGTGCCCCTGATGACGGTGTCAGTGGGTGTGGTGACCAATCAGCGGCGTCATTTCACGCGGGCTATCGAGGTCAGCGAGTTGGCGACGGAGATGAAGAGTTACGCAAAGACACTTCCGGGATCGGTGTGGGCAGTGGATCGCCGCCGTGATGAACAAACCCCTATCAGTTCGCCGGCCATCCCCGATCCTCGGACACGGGTTGATCAGCGTTCCGCCGGAGGTGTGGCGTGAACGTCACGTGCCCTGAATGTCGATCGGTATTCCGCGTTGATCCGGCCAAGGTGCCGGCGACCGGTGTCCGCGCACGATGCTCGGTCTGTGGCGGTGTGATTGCCATCGCCGGCGGAACACTGCCGGTATCGGTTACACCGTCAACGGCTTCCGCGGCCGTTCCGGCGTTTGCCGGTGGGGTGTCGCGTGCGACGCCGGCACCTACTTCGGTACCAACGCCGGTCGCGGCTGCTGCGGTCGTACCGGCCGTTGCCTCCACGCGCCCCACACCCGCTGCGAACCCGGTCGTTCCGGTCCGCAACACGCCGGTCTATGCACCGCCGCTCCGGCGCGTAACGCCGATCGCCAATACGGCGATCAATCCAGGGAATCCGGGCAATCGTACACCAGTGGCGTCAGCTACGGTCACTCCACTTTCGAGTGTGCGTCAGCCGACACCGCGTGCGGTCACTCCGCTGTCGGTGCGACCTGTCAGTGCCACGCCGGCAGTAGGAAACTCTGCTGGGACTCCAGCTGGCGGAAAGCGCCCCATCAATCCGTTCCTAAAGGCCGATCCCGCCGAGCGCTCGCGTCGATTGGCTCGAGCGCTGGTGTCAGACCTGGTGGCGTATCAGCCGAAGAAGCGGGAAGAAGGGTTGCGCGATGGCACCCTGCGCCAACTGTTTCGTGAAGAGATCAAGAAGAGCTACGAGGAATATGTGGAGCAGGTGGGCCGTGACGTCGCAGAGCAGTCCCCACATTTCCAGGATGCGCTGAACGATATTCTGGCTGGCGGGCGCCGTCTCTTCTGAGTGTGTGGGCTTCGGCCCGAGTTCGGTGAGTGACTGTTGGGATGTGCGCCGACCCGATAACTTGAACGCCATCAAGGGTAAGTCACGAGACTGACACAACCCGGGCCGCTTTCCCCTGCGGAAAGCGGCCCGTTTCGTACGTGGAGGAGTAAATGCAGGACGGCGAACGTCTGAGGGTGCTCGCGCGGTCGGAAGAACGACTCGCGGATATGCGGAGGTATCTTTGACGTCGAGAGCAAGCGCTCGACGCTGAGCGCCTACGAAGAGGAGATGTCGGACGCGGCGTTCTGGAACGACCAGGACCATGCACGGGACATCGTCCAGCAGGTCAAGGTGCTCAAGGGGTGGGTGGAACCCACTGACGCATTGTCCGCGCGCATTCAGGGCGCGCGTGAACTCGACGAGCTGCTGTCGCTTGAGCCCGATGAGGCGATGGGTGAGGATCTCGACAGTGAAGTCGAGCGCATCGTCGCGGAACTTGATGCCTTCGAGCTCAAATCGCTGCTGCGTGGTCGAGATGACTACCGCGATGCGCAGGTGGAAATCAGCGCGGGTGCCGGAGGCACAGAAGCACAGGACTGGGCCAGCATGCTGTTTCGCCTGTATACGCGGTGGGCGGAACGCAAAGGCTTTG
This sequence comes from Gemmatimonadaceae bacterium, assembly GCA_016742275.1. Taxonomy (GTDB): domain Bacteria; phylum Gemmatimonadota; class Gemmatimonadetes; order Gemmatimonadales; family Gemmatimonadaceae; genus Gemmatimonas. Next base: position 145,674 of record JACVCD010000012.1, on the reverse strand, counting down.
AGATCGAAATGCTTGATCTTTCCGAAGGGGAAGAAGCCGGCATCAAGGGCGCCGTCATGGAAATCAAGGGTCAGTATGCCTACGGCTTCCTGCGGCCCGAGTCCGGAGTGCATCGCCTCGTACGCATTTCGCCCTTCGACTCGCAGGCGCGTCGCCACACGAGTTTTGCGTCCGTGTTTGTGTATCCGGTGGTGAACGAAGAAATCAACATCGAAATCCGCGAAGAGGATCTGCGGATCGATGTGTATCGCGCGTCAGGTGCGGGTGGCCAGCACGTCAACAAGACATCGTCGGCCGTCCGCATCACGCACATTCCAACCGGTATTGTGTGTGCTTCGCAGGCCGAGCGGTCGCAATTCAAGAACAAAGCGACTGCCATGAAGCAGCTGAAGAACAAACTGTACCAGCTTGAAGCGGACAAACAGGCGGCCGTGAAGGCCGCGTTCGATGCCAACAAACAGGACGTGTCCTTCGGCAGTCAGATCCGCAGCTACGTCTTTCAGCCCTATACGATGGTCAACGACCACCGCACCGAGCTCAAGATCGCCGATGTGCAGAAGGTGATGGACGGCGATATCGATCCATTCATTCAGGCGTACCTCAAGCAGGAGAGCGTCGCGAGCGCTGAGGGAGGTGTGTCGTGAGTGAAGAACTGAACTTTGTGATGCAGGCGCGCCGTGAAAAGCTGGATCGGCTGCGTGCTGCTGGCGTGGAGCCGTTTGGCTATTCGTTCGATCGCACGCATACGGCGTTGGAAGCGATTGCTGCGCTGGGTGAAGCCGAGGAAGGCCCTGCTGTCTCGGTTGCGGGGCGTCTCGTCTCGTGGCGCGGTCAGGGCAAGACGGCCTTTGCCCACCTGGCTGATATGGACGGCCGTGTGCAGCTCTACTTCCGCAAGGATGAGCTGGGCGACGAGCTGTTCGCGCAGCTTGGCGACTACGACCTCGGCGATTGGGTTGGTGCGCGTGGCACCATGATGCGCACGCGCACCGGTGAAGCGACGGTGAAGGTCACGCATGCCGAACTGCTGTCCAAGTCGCTGCGTGCACTACCGCTGGGCAAGGAGCAGGTGGTCGATGGTGAACTCGTGCGCTATTCCGCGTTCAGTGACACCGAACAGCGTGCGCGTCAGCGTTACGCCGATCTTGCAGTGCATCCCGAAGTGCGTGCGCTGTTTCGCGCGCGTTCGGTACTGACGCGGGCCATCCGTTCGCATCTGGATGGGTTGGGATACCTCGAGGTGGAGACGCCGGTGCTGCAGCCGTTGTACGGCGGCGCGGCGGCGCGTCCATTCACGACGCATCACAACACGCTCGACATGCCGCTGTACCTGCGCATTGCTGACGAGTTGTACCTCAAGCGCCTTATCGTGGGCGGATTTGAGCGCGTGTACGAAATCGGCCACGACTTCCGCAACGAAGGCATCGACCGGACGCACAATCCGGAGTTCACGATGCTTGAGTTCTACGAAGCGTATGCCGACTACACCACCATGATGGGTCGTGTGGAGTCGCTGCTCGTTGCCGCAGCAGAAGCGGTGCGTGGCATCCCGCATGTGGGCGACAAGGTGCCGCAGTTGGTGACGCCATTCCCGCGCATCGAGTGGGTGCCGAGCCTCTCCAAGGCCGTCGGTGCCGATGTTATGGCGGCGACTGATGCAGAGCTTCGGACTATGGCCGAACGCATCGGTGTGGCGAAGGTCGCCACGCTGAGTCGACCCAAGGTGCTGGACGAGATGTTCCAGGAACTCGTGGAGTCGCGTATCGATACGCCCACGTTTGTCGTGGACTATCCCAAGGAGCTTTCGCCATTGGCGAAGCCCAAGCGTGGCGGTCCGGAGGGCATTACCGAGCGCTTCGAGTTGTTTGCGAAGGGCAAGGAACTGGCCAACGCCTTCTCCGAACTCAACGACCCTATCGATCAGCGTGAACGCTTCGAAGCGCAGGCCGCACTGCGTGCTGCAGGTGACGACGAGGCCAGTGGCGTTGACGAGGACTATCTTCGCGCCATGGAGTACGGTATGCCACCGACGGGTGGTGTGGGTATCGGCATCGACCGCCTGTTCATGTATCTGACTGATACGGCGAACATTCGCGATGTTATTCTGTTCCCCACTATGCGCCCGGAGTAGTCGTATGCGTGCGCTCGAGATGGCGATTGCGTGGCGTTACTTGCGCAGTCGGCGTGGATCGCGGCTGTTGTCATTCATCAGCGTCATCTCGATCGCCGGGGTGGTGGTGGGCGTCAGTGCACTCATCATCATCATGGGTGTGATGAACGGTCTGCAGACCGACATCCGGGAAAAGATTCTGGTGGGCAGTCCTGATGTGCGTGTGCTGCCGTACGGCGCCGACATGCGTCTCTCGGAGTGGCAGCCGGTGCTCGAACAGGTGCGCAAGGCGCCCGGTGTGATGCAGGCGGCGCCCTTCGTGCAGACACAGGGATTGGTCAGCAATCTGCGCGGCTATCCCACGGGTGCGCAGATCGTGGGGCTGGCCCCAGTAAGCGACGGAGAGATCACGGCCATTCGGCGTCACGCCATTCTTGGAGAGTTCGCCTTTCGCCGGGAGGGTGTGAGTCTGCCGGCGGTTGTCCTCGGCAAACTTCTGGCGTCCAAGTTGAGTGCGTTCCCAGGTGATACCGTGGTGTTCTACGGTGTGGGTACGCTCGGCATGAATGCGGCGACCGGCATGATGGTGCCGGGTTACGATTCGCTGGTCGTGGCCGGTTTGTTCGAGACGGGCATGTATGACTACGACGATGGCTGGGCATATGTGGCGCTGGAAACGGCGCAGCGCATTGCCGGCATCGATCGTGACGTGACCGGTATCGAAGTGCGCACGCTCGATCGCAATGCGGCCCCGATGGTTGCCGACACGTTGCGTGCCACCCTTACCGCGCCGGTGCGTGCGGTGTCCTGGCAGGAACACAATCGCTCATTCTTTCAGGCACTGAGCCTCGAAAAACTCGGCATGGGATTCATTCTCTTGCTGATTTTTGTGGTGGCCGCGTTCAACATCGTGAGTACGCTTACGATGGTTGTGTCGGACAAGACGCGTGAAATCGGCATCCTGCGGGCGATGGGTCTTCCCGCGCGGTCCATCCGCCGAGTCTTTCTCTATCAGGGCATGGTGATTGGTGCGGTGGGTACCACCGCCGGGCTTCTTCTCGGGGTTTTTCTGGCCTACCTGCTCGAAGCCAAGCGCCTCATTCAGCTGGACCCATCGGTGTATCTCATTGATCACTTGCCGGTGCGACTTGAGTCCGCAGACATGTTGTTGATCGTGGTGGTCAGTATGACGGTCTCCACACTCGCGACGCTGTACCCTGCGTCGCAGGCGGCGCGCCTCTACCCGGTGGAGGCCATTCGCCATGAGTGAACCCACCAACGAATCGTTGAAGTCTGCGCCGAGCGCTGAACCAAGCCACGGTCGTGAGACCGTGGTCAGTGCCGAAGGCGTAGTGATGGAGTATCGAGGCGGCGATGGCGCGGTCATTCGCGTTCTCGACGAAGTCTCCATCAGTATCAGTCGCGGTGAAATGGTCGCCATCGTTGGAGAAAGCGGGGCGGGAAAGAGCACGTTGCTGCACGTGCTTGGCGCTCTCGATCGTCCGACGGCGGGAAGAATTCGGCTCGCCGGACAGGCGGTGGAGTCATTGGCGGACGAAGCCATCGACGCGCTGCGCAATCGCACAGCCGGGTTTGTCTTTCAGTTTCATCACCTACTTCGGGAATTTTCGGCATTGGAGAACGTCATGATGCCGATGCGGATATCTGGTGAGGAGGAGTCGGTGGCGCGGGGACGTGCGACTGAGCTGCTCCAGCGTGTTGGGCTCGGTGGACGGCTGCATCATCGGCCCGCAGCCATGTCGGGCGGCGAGCAGCAGCGCACAGCGGTGGCGCGTGCGCTGGCAAGTCGCCCCGCAGTTCTGTTGGCAGACGAACCCAGTGGCAATCTCGACCGGTACAACGCTGAATTGCTGCATGATTTGTTTGCCGAACTGGCGAGAGAGCAATCGCTGGGGTTGGTGGTGGTTACGCACAATCAGTCGCTGGCCGCCCGCGCTGATCGGGTACTATCCTTGACGGGGGGGCGGCTGGTGGAGTCGGACGTTCACGGAGGGAGCTGATGCTTTGCGACAACTGCAAGGAGCGCGACGCGGTTGTGCACCTGACGCGGATCGTGGACAACGCGGTCACGCAGCTCCATCTGTGCGAGAAGTGCGCTGCGGCCAAGGGCGTTGAAACCACGTTGTCCGTTCCGCAGCACCCTCTCGGTGACATTCTACAAGCCGTTCAGCAGCAAGCGCCCAGCACCAACGAAGATGCATCAACCTGCAGCTTCTGCGGCGCAACGGCGCGGGATTTTCGTGCGAGCGGACGGCTCGGATGCCCGCATTGCTACGATGCCATGGAGAACAGCCTGCGCGAATTGCTGCGCCGGTTGCATGGCAGTTCCCGCCACGTCGGGCATCGCTACGAAACACCTTCGACTCATTTGATCGACAAGCCGGATACGCTGCACGATTTGCGCGATCGGTTGCGTCGAGCTGTGGAGTCCGAACAGTTCGAACTCGCGGCCGAGTTGCGTGATCGCATTCGCGTGCTCGAAACGGAGGCTGTATGACGGCACCGCGCCCCGGACTCGACTTGTCATTGCTGCCAGATGGAGGCGTGCGGTGGCTGGATGCATCGGGTCCCAACAGCGACGTGGTCATCTCCACGCGGATGCGATTGGCGCGGAACGTTTCCGGCTATGCTTTCACGGGGCGTGCACGCGACGGTGAGCGACTGCGCATGCTGGCGCAGGTTCGCGACGCACTCTCGGGAGTGACCTCACTCCAGAGCAGTTTGCTGGTGCGTCTCGACGAGTTATCGACGGTGGATCGCCAATTGCTGCATGAGCGCCACCTCGTCAGCAAGGAATTGGCGGGTCTGGATCCGCAGCACCCGGTTCGCTCGGGTGCCGCCACGTTCCTCGGCGAATCGGTTGGACTCCTCGTCAACGAGGAGGATCACCTGCGGCTGCAAGCGCTGCGGTCCGGGTTTGCCGTGGGCGAGGCCTACGCGGCGGTTTCGCAGCTGGATCGGGAGCTTGGGGCGCAGGTTCCGTACGCGTACCACCGGGAATTCGGGTTCCTCACGGCCTGTCCCACGAATACGGGAACCGGATTGCGCGCCTCGGTCTTGATTCATTTGCCGGGGCTCGTGCTGACCAAGGAGATCGGCAAGGTCCTGGCCGGTTTGCAGCAGATGGGGCTCACCTACCGGGGGCTTTACGGCGAAGGCAGCGAGGTGGTGGGCAATTTCTTTCAGCTGTCCAACCAGACCACACTGGGACGGTCGGAAGACGAGTTGCAGGATCTGCTCGTGCGCGTCGTACGTCATGTAATCGAGCGCGAGGAGGAAGCACGACGTGTTCTGGTGCGTGACGCGGGCTATATTATCGAGGACAAGTTGTGGCGCGCGTATGGCACGCTGCGGTATGCCCGCAGTTTGACATTCGATGAAGCCATGAACTACCTGAGTGGCGTGCGACTGGCGGTCGGTCTGAAACTGATCACTGGGCTCAGTGTATACACTCTCAACAAGCTCCTGATCTTTGCACAAGCAGCACATCTCTCCCACGGCGAGGGGAAAGTGCTGACAGACAGTGAGGCCAGTCTGGCGCGCGCGAAGTATGTGCGGCAGGTGCTGGTGAGCGAAGGCGGCGGCGTCGAATGATCCGCTTCCCAACGACCCTGAGGGGACGATGAACGGCTACAACTTCACCGAGCGGGTGCGGAAGGTCCTGGCCATGGCGCGCGAAGAAGCGGCGCGCCTGCACCATGAGTACGTGGGCACAGAGCACATTCTGCTCGGCCTGATCCGCGAAGGCGAAGGGGTTGCGGCGGCGGTGCTGCAAAACCTTAGCGTCGATCTCGACGACGTCACGCAGAAAATCGAGGATACGGTCAAGAAGGGGAAGGCGGCGCAGGCCACCGGCCCCGATCTGCCGTATACGTCGCGTGCGAAGAAGGTCCTGGAATTGGCCATGGCCGAGGCACGTGATCTCAACCACAGCTATGTCGGTACCGAACATCTGTTGCTTGGTCTTCTCCGTGAGGAGAAGGGCATTGCCGCGCAGGTGTTGACGGACGCCGGCGTCAATCTCGAGGCCGCGCGCGCGGAGACCCTGCGCCTGCTCGGCACCGAAATGCCCCAGGGTGGACAGCAGCCCCCGGCCGAGAAGGCCAGTACGGGCGCTCCGCCATCGGCGGCCTCGTCCCAGAAGGGCGAGAAGAAGAGCAAGACTCCGGCACTCGATCATTTTTGCCGCGACCTCACGCAGCTGGCTGCGGAAGGACAGCTCGATCCCACGATCGGCCGCGCGAAGGAAATCGAGCGCGTCATGGAAGTGCTCACGCGCCGCAAGAAGAACAATCCGGTGCTCATCGGCGAGCCGGGTGTGGGCAAGACGGCCATTGTCGAGGGGCTCGCGCAGCTCATCGCCAATGGCGACTGCCCGGACTCGTTGCGTGACAATCGCGTGCTGTCGCTCGACATGGCAGCCGTCATTGCCGGCACCAAGTATCGTGGTCAGTTCGAAGAGCGCCTCAAGGCGGTCATGAACGAGATCGCGCAGAACAAGCAAGTCATCCTGTTCATCGACGAGCTGCACACGCTCGTGGGTGCTGGTGCGGCCGAAGGTGCGATCGACGCCAGCAACATGCTCAAGCCGGCGCTCGCGCGCGGCGAGCTGCAGTGCGTTGGTGCGTCCACGCTGAACGAGTATCGCAAGTACATCGAAAAGGACGGCGCCCTCGAGCGTCGCTTCCAGACCGTTGTGGTTGATCCGCCTTCAATCGAAGAGACCGTGCAGATCCTGCAGGGGCTTCGCAAGAAGTACGAGGATCATCACCGCGTGAACATCCCCGACGAAACGTTGTTGGCCGCTGCCAAGCTGTCGGAACGCTACATCACCGATCGCTTCCTGCCGGACAAGGCCATCGACGTCATCGACGAAGCAGGCGCACGCGCGCGTTTGGCCGCGCAGGTGCCGCCGGCTGAAGTGGCGGACCTCAAGGAACAGCTCGAAAAGATCAACGCCGAGAAGGAAGCGGCGGTGCGCGATCAGAACTTCGAGCGCGCGGCTTCGCTGCGAGACAACGAGCGTGAACTGCAGGCGGAGATCCGCCGCAAGCAGGAAGAGTGGGAGCAGCGGCGTCAATCGTTCCGCCCCACGCTGGGTGAAGAAGAGATCTCCTTCATCGTGAGCCGCTGGACGGGCATCCCCGTTACGCGCTTGCAGGAAGCCGAGACCTCACGTCTCCTGCGCATGGAAGACGAGCTGCATGGCACCGTGGTGGGCCAGGATGAGGCCATCAAGGCGCTTGCCCGCTCCATCCGCCGCAGCCGCGCAGGTCTCAAGGATCCGCGTCGTCCGATCGGCTCGTTCATCTTCTCCGGCCCCACGGGTGTCGGTAAGACCGAACTGGCGCGTTCACTGGCCAAGTTCATGTTTGCCGATGCGTCGGCACTCATTCGCGTGGACATGAGCGAGTACATGGAGAAGTTCTCCGTGTCGCGTCTCATTGGCGCGCCGCCGGGCTATGTGGGTTACGAAGACTCGGGCACCCTCACCAAGGCCGTTCGCCGGAAGCCGTACAGCGTCATTCTGCTCGACGAAATCGAAAAGGCGCACCCGGATGTGTTCAACATCCTGCTGCAGGTGCTCGATGAGGGTCACCTCACCGACAACTACGGCCGCGTCATCGACTTCAAGAACACGGTGGTGATCATGACGTCCAACGTGGGCGCCAAGGACATCACGAAGGGTAAGTCGCTGGGCTTTGCCACGAACGATGCCCGGGGAGACTTCGAGCGCATCGCGGACAAGGTGAAGGAGGAGATGGGTCGGGTGTTCAATCCCGAGTTCCTGAACCGACTGGACGACGTGATCGTGTTCCACCCGCTGGGCAAGGAGCACATCTCGCAGATCGTGTCCATCCTGTTTGCCGACGTGCAGAAGCGCTTGGCCGAAGAGGAGATCACGATCAAGCTGACCGAGGAGTCCACGAAGTTCCTGGTGGATCATGGGCATGACGAGCACTTCGGCGCCCGTCCGCTCAAGCGGGCCATCCAGCGCTACGTCGAGGATCCTCTCTCCGAGAAGATCCTGACCGGAGAGTTCTCGCGAGGGGACGAAATCGAGGTTGCGGTGTCGTCCACCGAGAAGGACAAGCTGGAATTCCGGGTACTGAGCCCTACCCCCCAGGCCTCCTGAGGGGAGTAGAGTCGGCGGAAACGCTTGACCGATAGTTGGTGTCGAACGGCTGGACCTTCCGGGTCCAGCCGTTCTGCGTTTTTTGCCCGACGCCGGTCCCGGAGAAAGTTGCTCACCGTACGCCCCCCTTCCGTGAGCAATGCCCGCTATATTTCGAGGCTATGCTGAAACGCGTTACCCAACTTCTGGTGCGGTGGGCAGTGCCCGCCCTGGTGATCGCTGGTGCTCTGGCGTTGTCACCTGGGCGTGCCGTGGCGCAGGACGCCACAGGACGATGTGCAACGCCTGATTCGGTGGCGGTGCGCGGCAATGTGCGTGTGGATGCCGCGCGCATTCGCACCGAGTCCGGGATGACGAATGGCATGTCGCTCAGCTTCCCTCCGATGCAGCGTGCGCTCAAGGCGCTGTATCAGATGGGCGAATTCGACGACGTGCAGATTCTCTGTGATCTCGAGAGTGTACCGGAGAAGGTGCTCGCGATCATTCACGTGCGTGAGCGCGCCATTCTTGGTGACATCACCGTCTCGGGACCGTCGGCCATTTCCGAGCGTTCGATCAAGGACAAGATCGATCTGTTGATCGGTCGTCCAATTGATCCGTTGCAAGTGGCGCGCGCCAAGGCACGCATCGACTCCACATACGAAGCTGCGGGATACTATCTCGCGGAAGTGACCATCGATTCCACCACGATGGATGATGGTCGCATTGCCATTGCGTACAAGATCGATGAAGGTCGTCGACTGGCTATTTCGGGTATCGACATCGTTGGCAACACCGCCGTGAAGGAAAAGATGGTGGTGGGTGCCATGAAGACCAAACCCGAAGGCTTCTGGTTCTTCCGCAAGGGCGAGTTCGACGATGACAATTACGTCGGTGATCTCGGCGAACGTATTCCGCAGTTGTATGCGCGTCTCGGACATGTCGACATGCGCATCAAGGAAGACACGTTGATCGTGGATCGCGATCGAGGCAAAGGCCTCGTGCGCATCGGCGTGGAAGAAGGCCCCAAGTTTCGCGTCGGCACTTTTGAAATTGCTGGCAATCGCCGCTTCCCGACCGATGCCTTGCGTCGCTACTACCCGTTCGATGGCGCCGAGCCGTCGCTTGGTCAGCGCGTAAAGGGGCTCATCAAGCGTCAGCCTGCTGCCCCTGAAGGCATTTTCGATCAGGCCAAGTGGGATGAGTCCATCGACAAGATCAACAACGAATACCGCAACAATGGCTACCTGTATGCACAGGTGCGTCCAGTTGTGGATCGTCGATACGAAGGCCCCGATTCGATTCCAACGGTCAACCTGCGTTGGGAAATCGATGAGCGAAATCCCGCCATCGTGAACCGTATCGAAATCATCGGCAACGATTTCACGGCTGATGATTGCATTCGTCGTCAGATCTTCCTCGTGCCCGGTGGTCCGTTCAATCAGGCGGCGCTCATCCGGAGCTATCAGAGCATCGGCAACATGAATTTCTTTGAGCAGCCGATGCCGTTCCCGGACTATCGGCCGATCAATGATCAGGGCGATGTGGACATCGTATTCCGCGTGAAGGAGAAGCGGACGGGTAGCATCAACTTTGGCGCCTCGATGGGCCAGGGTGGTGTCGGCTTTGGTGGCTTTATCGGCCTTGAGCAGCCCAATCTGTTCGGACTTTGCAAGTCAGGCCGCCTTAACTGGCAGTATGGTCGGTTCTTCAACGACTTCACGGCCACCTATACCGACCCCGCGCTGCGCGGAACGCGCCTCTCCGGCATGGTGAGCGCCTATCGCACGCAGTCGCGCTTCATCGTTGGCAACCTGGGTCAGAATATCCGTACGGGTGGTCAGTTCCGTCTTGGTGTGCCGGTACCCTGGTCGCTGTTCTCGACGGTGGCGATGTCGTACAACGGTGAGTCCGCCACGTTTACATCGGGACAGATTCAGGGCAGTTGCTCACGCAATTGTTTCCGCTCCAACCTTGGACTCGAATACACGTCGGATACGCGTGTCGACCTGCCGTTTGCGACGGAAGGGTCCATGAAGACCGTCACGACAGACTTCAGCGGTGGCCCTCTGGGCGGTACCGTGAACTTCCAGCGTGTCACCACCGAAATGCGCGCGTATTCGCTGCTTGGTTCGATTGGCGGCAATAACCCGGGTTCCCAGCCGATCAAGTTCACGATGGGTCTGACGGCCCGTGCCGGTGCGCTGTTCGGTAACTCGGGTCCGTTCTTCTTCCAGCAACAGTTCGCGGTGGGCGGTGTAATGTTTGGGCAGCAGCTGCGTGGCTACCCCGAGTTCTCCATCACACCCGCTGGCTTCAATCCCAATACGGACCAGTTCCGCTCCGACCCGGCCTCCTTCGGCAACGCCTTCATGACGATGACCGGCGAGGTCGGCCTGCGGTTCAATCAGATGTTCTACGCGAACATCTTTGCCGATGCCGGCAACAACTGGGCTTCGGCCCGGCAGATCAACCCCACTCGCCTCTTCCGTTCTGCCGGATTCGGGGTATCTACCGTAACGCCCCTGGGCCCGCTCGGCCTGGATATGGCGTACGGCTTCGACCGGACGGCGGTGGACGTTAACACAGGCCGGATCCGCAAGGATCCGCGCTGGCAGTTCCATTTCCGGCTCGGCCAGCTCTTCTAAACCAGGACTTTCTCCATGCGTCTCATTCCTGTACTCGGTGCGTGTGCTTTGTTGGTCGCGGTCCCATCGCTGTCGTCAGCTCAGGGGCAGAAGTTTGCGTACGTGAACTCCCAGATGCTGCTGCAGAACGCCCCGGGACGTGCCGAGGCCGAAGCATCGTTCGAGAAGGACATGGTCGGCATCCGCCAGCAGCTCTCGAAGCTGCAGGATTCGCTGAATACCATGAACGAAGCGTTTGCGAAGGAAGAAGTGTCGCTGTCGCCAACGGCCAAGGAAGCGCGGCTCAAGACGCTGCGTGAGAAGGAAGCGACGTGGCGTCAGCAGGCTGAAAAGCTTCAGGAGCGTGCGCAGGATCGTCAGGAAGAACTGATGGCGCCGATCATGGAGAACCTGCGCAAGGTGCTCGATGATGTGCGGTCAGAGGGCGGCTACTCCTTCATCTTTGATGTCTCGCAGGGAGCATTCGTTGTGTCCGCCGACAAGAATCTTGATATCACGGATCGCGTGATGTCGAAGATGCGTCTGAGCGCGCCCAAGGCAGCGGCGCCTGCGGCCACGCGCCCGGCCGGGCCGGCTTCAGCGCCGGCTGGTGTCACGACCAAGAAGCCGCCCACGACGTGAGTCCGGTTGTGGGTGGTCAGTCCACCGCGTCGCAGGACAACGGCGGTGATGGGCAGGAGCCCATCACCGCCGCTGCCATTGCAGCACAAGTGGGTGGGCGGCTTGTAGGCGACGGATCTGTTCAGATTCGTGGTATTGCGCCATTGGACCGCGCGACTGCTTCCGATCTGAGCTTCCTGTCACATGCGCGGTATGCACACTGGTTTGCGGAATCTGCCGCCGGTGTGGTGCTGGTTGATCCGTCATTCGAAACACTCGCGGGGTCGCCAACTACGCGCATCGTAGTGGCAAAACCTGTTGACGCGATGCTCGGCTTGCTTGCGCGCTTTCACCGTCGTGAGCCGCGCGCCGTCGGTGTGCACGCAACGGCTGTTGTTGCTGTGAATGCCGTGGTCGGTGCGAATGTCACCATTGATGCGCACGCCGTGATCGGCGAACACGTCACGATCGGTGATGGCTGCTGGATTGGTTCAGGGGCGAGCGTTGGTGCCGGCAGTGTGCTGGGCCGCGATGTGCGCTTGCACGCCAATGCGGTGGTCTATCCGTTCACCGAACTCGGTGATCGTGTCGTGCTGCACGCGGGTGCACAGGTCGGCCGCGAAGGTTTTGGTTTTGTACCGCAGCCTACGGGTGTCGCACGTATTCCGCACATCGGCCGCTGTGTGCTCGAACACGATGTCGAGATCGGTGCCAACAGCTGCATCGATCGCGGTAGTGTCGATGACACCGTGATCGGCGCTGGCACCAAGATCGATAGCCTCGTGCACGTCGCACACAATGTTCGAGTCGGACGCTTCTGCTTCTTTGCCGCGCAAGTGGGGATTGCCGGCTCTTCGCGTATCGAGGATGGTGTGCAGCTAGGCGGACAGGTCGGTGTGAAGGGACATTTGACCATTGGGGCCAAAGCGACGATCGCTGCGCAGGCCGGCGTGTTCGGCGATGTCCCCGCGGGCGAAACGTGGTCGGGGTATCCGGCGCGTCCGCACAAGGAGCAACTCCGCAAGGAAGCGGCGCTTGGACGCCTCGCGAAATTGCTGCGGCCGATCGAACAGCTTCTCGGGAGACACGAGTCGTGATCGCCCGTGCCGATGGTTTGCACCCTGGGGCGCCGGCTCTGCCGACGTTGAACCGTAGCGCACGCATTTCTATTGCGCGCGAGACGGAAGTCTCCGGTGTGGGTCTGCATCTGGGCCAACCCTGTCGTCTGGTGTTCCAACCGGCCCCTCCGGGGACCGGTGTTCAATTCCGTCGTGTCGATCTGCCGGACAGCGCTCCGATTCCGGCGCGCGTGCAGATCGCGGTGGAAGCCGAACGCCGCACGCAGCTCGGGACCGGTGTTGCTGCGCTGCACACCGTGGAGCATGTGCTGGCGGCCGTGGGCGGGCTGCAGATCGACGATCTGATCATTGCCATGGATGGACCCGAGCCGCCCATCATGGATGGCAGTGCGGTGCCATTTCTCGAAGCGCTACTCGAGGCCGGTCTTGTCAGTCATGGTGGTCGTCCCGACTGGCTGGTGCTGCGCAAATCCATTCGCGTGGTGGATGGGGAATCGGTATACGAAGCCCATCCGAGCAATGGATTCGATCTCGATGTCACGATCGAATTCCCGCACCCGCTGATTGCGCGCCAGCAGTGGACCCACCGCATCACGCCTGGTGTGTTTTCTGGTGAATTGGCCGCAGCCCGGACCTTCGGTTTTGTGCACGAAGTGGACGCGCTGCGCGCCAAAGGGTTGATTCAAGGGGCATCCACGGCCAACGCGGTGGTGCTTGACGAGCATGGTGTCGTGGACACCACGCTTCGCTGGTCCGACGAATTTGTGCGCCACAAGGCGCTCGATTGCGTTGGAGATCTTGTTCTGGCGGGCGCACGCCTTCGGGCGCGCATTGTCGCCCACAAACCGAGTCATCGGGGCACAGTCGCCCTGGTTCGTGCGCTCGTGCAACACGCTGCTCTGGAGCCTGCTGTGTATACCGTCGAAGACATTCTGCAGGTGCTGCCGCACCGCTACCCGTTCCTCCTCGTCGATCGCATTCTCGAGATCGAAGAAGGCAAGCGGATCGTGGGGCTCAAGAACGTCACGATCAACGAACCGTTCTTCCAGGGACATTTCCCTGGGCACCCAATCATGCCCGGTGTGCTCATCATCGAAGCGATGGCGCAAGTGGGCGGTATGCTGCTGATGCGCACCATCGACGATCCGTCGTCCAAGGTGGTGTACTTCATGTCGCTGGACAATGTGAAATTCCGTCGTCCGGTGAAGCCCGGTGATCAGTTGCGGCTCGAACTCGACGTGCTGCAGATGCGTGGCACCATGTGCAAGATGAAAGGCACGGCCTACGTTGACGGGCAGGTGGTGACGGAGGCCGAAATGATGGCCATGGTTCGCGATCGATGAGCACTGAACTCGCCACGGGAGTCGGTGCGGGCGCGCGCATCCATCCCACGGCCATCATCGATCCTAGCGCTCAGCTCGGTCAGGACGTCGAGATCGGCCCCTGGGTGATGATCGGTCCCCAGTGCACTGTGGGTGATGGGTCGCGCATTTCTGCGCGCGCCACGCTCGAGCGCAACGTCAAACTCGGTCAGCGGGTTCAGATCGGGATTGGCGCTGTGCTTGGCGGCGATCCGCAGGACCTCAAGTATCGTGGGGAAGAGACGTGGGTAGAGATCGGCGATGATACGGCGATTCGTGAGTACGCCACAATCAATCGCGGGACTGCGCACTCGGTCACGACGCGTGTGGGGATGAACTGCTTCCTCATGAGCTATGTGCATCTCGCGCATGACTGTCATGTGGGAGACCATGTGATCATTTCGAATGGCACTCAGTTGGCCGGCCACGTGATGGTTGAGGATCGCGCTACGATTTCCGGACTGTGCGCGGTGCATCAGTTCGCGCGCATCGGCAAGCACGCCTTTATCGGCGGTTGCTCGCGTGTGTCGCAGGACGTGCCGCCCTACGTGCGTGCGGTCGGCAATCCCATCAAGCTGTTCGGACTCAACTCGGTTGGGTTGCAGCGCAGCGGATTCGATGATGCGGTGGTGCGTGAACTCAAGCGCGCGTATCGCTTCTGCTTCCGCTCCGATCTCAACCTCTCCCAGGGTGTGGAGCGCGCGCGTGCTGAAATGTCGATGATTCCCGAGGTCGAGCACTTCCTGGGGTTCATCGAGGCGAGTCAGCGCGGCGTCGGGTTCTGAGGCTCACATGGTGCTGACATCAGCCAGTGACCGTTTGCAGTTCAGCGGACGCGACGCGCCTCGCGTCGGTGTAGTCGGCGCGGGAGGCCTCGGGGTGCACCATGTGCGCATCCTCCGTGATCTCTGCGGCGATCGGTTTGTCGGGTTCGTCGATGAGAACCCGGCACGTGCGTCGGAGGTCGCGGCTCAGCACGGTGTTCCAGCACTGCCGTCACTCGATGCGTTGCTTGAGCAGGCCGATGCGGTGTCGATTGTGGTACCAACCACGGCACATCATGCGGTGGCCTCTGCAGCGCTCAAGGCCGGCCGTCACGTGTTCGTAGAGAAGCCGTTTACGGTGACGCTGGCTGAGGCTGACGAACTGCTGTCGCTCGCGCGCAGTGCAGGTGTGGTGCTGCAGGTCGGTCATGTGGAGCGCTTCAATCGTGCGGTGCGTGCAGCTATGCCCTACGTGGACGGTCCGCGATTCATCGAGAGTGATCGCCTGGCGCCATTCAATCCGCGCGGCTCCGACGTGGCAGTGGTGCTTGACCTCATGATTCACGATCTCGACCTCGTGCACACGTTGGTGGGAACCGGCGTCGTGGATGTGCAGGCCATGGGGATTCCTGTGCTCACACCGCAAACGGATATCGCGAATGCGCGACTGACGTTTGCGAATGGAGCGGTGGCGAATATCACGGCCAGCCGTGTTTCTCGGGAACGCCTCCGCAAGCTTCGCATCTTCCAGCGTAGCGGATACCTCTCACTCGATTTGGCAGCGGGAACGGGTGAGTTCTTCCGTTTGCGCGGGGATTTCGATCCGCGCCAACTCGCGCGCGCGCCGCGCGCGCTCGAGGAGTTCGTTGAGCGTGTGGTACTGGAAGCGCCCGAGGGTGAGCCGCTGGCGCTCGAGCTTGCACAGTTTGTTGGCGCCATCATGGGCAAGAATCCCATCGCCGTCACTGGTGAAGAGGGGCGGGAAGCACTCGACGCAGCACTCAGAATCGTGCAGGCCATCGCACAGGCGATGCCTGATACGACAACGGGTCAGCTCCGTGCGTGACGTGTTGTTCGTCGTCGGAGAAGCCTCCGGTGACTTGCATGCAGGCAAGGTGGTCGAAGCGCTCACCGCGTCTTATGCCGCATCCGACGTCGCGCCGCCGCATCTGCTTGGTGTTGGTGGCAAACACATGGCACATGCCGGTGTCGAGATTCTCGAACCCGTCGAGAATCTCGCCGTCATGGGTTTTGTCGAAGTGTTGCGTCACGTGCCAAAGCACTGGGCATTGTTACGTCGATTGCGCGCACATCTCGAGAGTGGACGGATCGGGCTCGTCGTATTGCTCGACTATCCCGGATTCAATCTCAAGGTGGCCGCCGCAGCGAAGCGAGCCGGTATTCCCGTGCTGTACTACATCACACCGCAGGTGTGGGCGTGGGGCGCCAATCGATTGCCGCGCATTGCGGAGGTCGTGACCAAGGCTGCGTGCATTCTGCCGTTCGAAGACTCATTGCTCAAGCAGCATGGTGTGGACGCCACGTTTGTCGGGCACCCACTCCTTGATCGCGCACTGCAGCTTCCTTCGCAGGCAGACGCGCGACAGCAACTTGGCCTCGATGCAGATCGGCCGGTGTTGGCCGTATTTCCCGGCAGCCGTCGTGCAGAGATTGCCAGGCACCTGGAGCCCTTTGTTGCCACAGCGCGCGAAGTGCAGCAGCGGCGACCCGATGTACAGGTCGTCGTGAGTGTGGCACCGACGGTTACGATCGACCCGGCCGTGTGTCCGTTTCCGCTCGTGCAAGGCTCTTCGTTTGTCGTGCAGCGAGCAGCAACTGCCGGGCTACTCAAGAGTGGCACGAACACATTGGAAGCGGCCGTGGCTGGACTCCCGCATGTGATCGGCTACAAGACGAACGGACTGACATATCGCATTGCGCGTCGCGTCGTGAAGATTCCTCATATCGGTTTGGTCAATGTGGTGGCCGGTCGTGAGGTCTCGCGCGAGTTCGTGCAGGAAGCGTTTGTACCGTCGCGCGTGGCAGATGCGTTGATGCCGCTGCTCGACACGAACAACGCGTCGCGTGCGCAAGTGGTGGCAGAACTGGATGCGGTACGTGGCAAGCTTGGCACGCCGGGTGCTTCGGAGCGTGTCGCCGTGATGATTCGCCAGTTGCTCGAGCGCGTTCCGTGAATCTCGACTGGCGCACGCGTCTGACCATCAATGCCGGATGGTGGGTACTTCGCGTTCTCGGATGGACCTGGCGTTCGCGTGTAGCCGGGCGCGATGCACTGGTGCGCCGTGCTCCCGGAACAGACGCCGTTGTGTACACGCTGTGGCATGGACAGATGCTCCCGGTGCTCTGGTCGCATCATGTGCGAACGGGCGTGCTTGTCAGTGAACATCGTGATGGTGAGATCATCACCCGCATTCTCGAGAAATTCGGAATGTTTGGTGTGCGTGGCTCATCTTCACGCGGTGGTACACGCGCACTGCTCGAGGCGGTGCAGGTTGTACGCGAAGGAACGGATATGGCGTTCACGCCGGATGGACCTCGTGGGCCCCGCCACAGTTTCGCTCCTGGCGCGCTCATTCTCGCCCATCGCGCGAAAGTGCCGATCGTGACAATCACCGCGCATGTCGATCGTGTCTGGCGTTTACGCAGTTGGGATGGCTTCGAAATTCCCAAGCCGTTTGCACGCATTTCGGTTTTGTATGGAGAGCCGCGCTCTCTGAGCGAGGGCGAAGTACGCGATGCCGCCAATCGCAGCGATGAATTCGCCGGGCATATGCAGGCCGATCTCGAGCGTGCGGCCGCACTCGCCAGCACGCTCGCGAACGCGCACGCCAACGCACCCACGCGATAACCGCCCGGGTTTGCGCCATGAGTCGTTCAGGGGCCACATCCGCTGGGGGGCGGCAGTTCGCTGAATGGGTGTGGTATTCCCCTTCGGTCGGCGCGGGCCTCGTGCGCACACTGCTTCGCCCTCTGTCGATGCTTTTTGGTGTGGGCGTCCGGCGTCGCAATGCGCAATACGATGCCCAGTTGAAGACAACAGGTATTCCCCCCCTGGCGCTGCCGGCTCTCTCGATCGGCAATCTCACCGTCGGCGGTACGGGAAAGACCCCGGTCGCCGCCTGGTTTGCAGAACGCCTCTTCGAACGAGGGGGCCGGCCAGCGCTGCTATTGCGTGGCTACGGCGAGGACGAATGGCAGGTACATCGACAGCTCAATCCGCTGGTCGAAGTAGTGCTGAATCCCGACCGGGTTGCCGGGGCAGAAGAGGCCAGCCATCGCGGCGCGGACTGTCTGGTGCTCGACGATGGATTTCAGCATCGGCGAGCACGACGGGTGGCGGATGTGGTGCTGGTCAGCGCCGATCGATTCACCGGTCGGCCGTATCTATTGCCGGCTGGCCCCTACCGAGAGCCCTTGACCGCGTTGCAGCGGGCGACGGCCGTCGTCGTTACGGTGAAGGCTGCCAGGGAAGAACAGGTGGAGGCGACGCTCGAGGCCATTCGGCAGGCGGCGCCGCAGGTTGGAGTGGCGGTCGTACGTCTTGTGCCTGGGGGGCTGAACCAGGTAGCGGCGGACGCGCCCCATTCCAAAGACTCTCCGAAACTCCCCTGGTCGGCTCTGGCAGGTGCGTCGGTTGTACTGGTTTCGGCCATTGCTGATCCATCGGCCTTGGCCGCACAGGTGCAGGCGGCGGGAGCCACGGTGGTGGCTGATCTCCGATTCGGCGATCACCACGATTTCACCGTGGGCGATGTCGGGAGGATTCTGGAGCGTGCGGCACAGTCCGTCATGATCCCGGGTATCACCCCGACGGCGCCGCTGGTGGTTTGCACGCTCAAGGATGCAGTGAAGCTGTCACCGCTCTGGCCTCGCGCCGGAACGGCGCTTTGGTATGTTTCTCAGCACGTCGCGGTCGAACGCGGCGCGGACCTCCTGGACAAGCAGTTAAGCCAGGTGCTCGCCGCGCGCGGTGCCGCGGTTCCCACCGCCGGCTGAGCCGGCCAATAACACAATCAAGCCTCATGGCCATCGACCTCCTCCGCCTGCCGACGGACAGTATCGTCCGCCCGGACAAGGATCGGTTCCTCAACGAAGAGAATCCGTTCGAAGCGATGATGTCACGCTTCGACCGCGCCGCCGAACTGCTCGATCTCGAGCCAGGCATCTACAAGATCCTCCGCAATCCCGAAAAGCAGCTCATTGTCTCCGTGCCGGTGATGATGGACAACGGTGATGTCGAGGTGTTCACCGGATACCGCGTGTTGTACAACACGTCGCGTGGACCGGCGAAGGGCGGCATCCGGTTCGACATGAATGTCACGCTCGAAGAAGTGAAGGCGCTTGCCGCCTGGATGACTTGGAAGTGTGCCGTGGTCAACCTGCCGTTCGGTGGCGCCAAGGGTGGCGTGATCTGCGATCCGTTGCAGATGAGCGTGGGTGAGCTCGAGCGCGTGACGCGTCGCTACACCAAGGGCATTATCTCGCTGCTGGGTCCCGATACCGACGTTCCGGCTCCTGACGTGAACACCAATGAGCGCGTCATGGCGTGGCTCATGGATACGTACTCGATGCATGTGGGACGCACCGAGAACGCCGTGACCACTGGCAAGCCAGTGGAAATGGGTGGTTCGCTTGGTCGCCGTGAAGCCACGGGGCGTGGCTGCATGCTGGTCACCCGCGAGGCGCTTACCCACCTTGGGATGGACATGAAGGGTGCCACGGTTGCCGTGCAGGGCTTTGGCAACGTGGGCTCGATTGCTGCCAAGCTCATGTCGGAGCAGGGCGCGAAGATTGTAGGGATCAGCGATCGCGTTGGTGCCTTCCACAACGCCAAGGGCATCGATGTCGACGCGGCCATCAAGCATGTGCAGAAGCACCGGTCCCTCGAAGGCTTTGCCGGTGGTGATGCGATCGACGCCGAAGAATTGTTGACACTTGACGTCGATGTGCTGGTACCAGCGGCCCTTGAAAACGTCATCACGTCCAAGAACGCGCCGAAGATTCGCGCCAAGGTCATTTGCGAAGGTGCCAACGGCCCCACCACCGCTGCGGCTGATCCGATTCTCGACGAGAAGGGTGTCTTCGTGATTCCGGATATTCTGGCCAACGCTGGTGGTGTGACCGTGTCGTACTTCGAGTGGGTCCAGAATCGCATGGGCTACTTCTGGTCCGAAGATGACGTGAATTCACGTCTCGGCGGCATCATGACACGCAGCTTCCAGGATGTGCTGCAGTTGTCCAAGCAGCACCGGGTCAACATGCGTACGGCCGCGTACATGCTTTCCATCAGTCGCGTGGCCACGGTGCATCGTCTGCGTGGCATTTACGCCTGATGCCATGTAGCGCTTCCCATAGCGCAATGCGTGTGGAGGCCGGCTCCTGCCGGTCTCCCCGCTGACGGAATCCCGCGGTGAAAATCACCGTGTGTGTCATCGGCCGGCCTCGCCATGCGGGGCTGGCCGATGCCATTCAGGACTACGAATCGCGCGCGCAGCGGTACTGGCCGCTGGAGATTCATGAGGTGAAGGAAGAGTCGGGCCGCGCCCTGTCAGCGGATCAGGTGCGCGATCGGGAGGGCGTGCGACTGCTCGAACGTGTGGCCGGCGACACTCTGCTAGTCGCCTGCGATCCAGGTGGTCAGAATACCGACTCTGCGGCCTTTGCCGAGTGGTTGCAGCAGCAACGCGAGGCGGCGCGGAATGTCTCCTTCATCATTGGCGGGGCGCACGGTATATCTCCCGCCATTCGATCGCGGGCGCAGCGCCGTCTTTCACTGGCGCCGTGGACGCTTCCCCACGAGCTTGCACGTCTGGTCCTGGCAGAACAGTTGTACCGGGCAGGCACCATTGTGCGCGGTGAACCGTACCACAAGTAATGCACTTGTAGAGCACGGGTTTCCGAATTCACGACACGAGCGAGAGCACGAACGCGTGAGCGACGTTGAAGCGTTGGTTGAGACGTTGAAGCAAGAAGGGCTACAGATTCGCACGGTCCCCTTGGGCGGGAGCGCCCTTTCCCGTGCCCTGCAAACAGGTCTCGCGGGGCGCGATTGGCTCACTCCGCGCCCAGTTGGGGCGGCCGCCTGGCGCGCGCATGCGGAGCGGGTACGGGCTGGGTTTGCCGGCGACGCGTGGTACCAATCCCTGGCGCCGGCGATCAGTGCAACTGGCGCGGCAGCGGTGCGACTACAGCGTGCGATCGCGAGTGGCGTGGTGGTCACGACCGGTCAGCAGCCAGGTCTTTTTGGTGGTCCGACCTACACGTTCAGCAAGGCACTTGGTGCGTTGGCTTTTGCTGACGCATTGGAGGCAGCGAGTGGTATCCCCGTGGCGCCGATATTCTGGGCTGCCAGCGATGATGCTGATTGGATGGAAGCTGCCGTAACGCACGTTGCCACTGCGCGTGGTTTGTTGACGGCGCAGTTAGCGGGGCCAGCAACCGATGGTGTAGCGATGGCTGAGGTGCCGCTTGGCGATCTGTCTGAAGCGCGTGCCGTGCTCGATCAGGCACTTGGTTCTGTGCCACACCGCTCCATCGTCGATCTGGTTGATAGCGCCTACGTGCCGCATGCCACGGTCGGTGGAGCGTATGTGCAGTTGCTGCGTGCGCTGCTCGAACCCCTCGGTATCGCCGTGCTCGATGCTTCTCATGCTGCAGTGCGGGAAGCTGCCGATCCGCATCTGCGTAGGGCACTCAAGCAGAGTGCTGCGGCGCATGAGGCCCTTGTGGCTCGCGTACAGGCAATTGAAGCGGCCGGACATGCACCGCAGGTGGATGTGGTCGATGGACTGTCGCTCGTATTCCATACGCAGACGGCATCCGTCGATGGTCAGGTGCGTCGTGTGCGCGAACGTGTGCCCATCGCTGATGCCGCGCAGGTTGCCCGAGAAGCGACCGCCGGATCGTTGGGAGCCAATGTGCTGCTGCGTCCCGTGATTGAGCGTGCCATTCTGCCGACGGTGTGTTACATGGCAGGTCCTGGTGAGCTGGCTTATTTCGCGCAGGTTGGGCCAATTGCCACAGCGCTTGGATTGGCCGAACCGGTGGTGGCCCCGCGATGGGCCGGTGCGTTGGTAGAAGATCAAGTGTTGCGACTCCAGGAGCATCTCTGTATTAGCGACGAGGATCTCATGGATCCTCACGCGGCTGAGCAGATGGTGGCGAGAGGGAGGGTGGATGCGGAAGTAGCAGATACCCTGGAACGATTGCGAATCACGATGGATGCGCAGTTGCGCACATTACAGGACGCGATGCGTGGAGATTCCGCACCGGTTGCCGACCAGGTCGTCGAAGGTCTTTCCCGCGACCTCACACATCGACTTGATCGATTTGAACGGCGCGTGCTTGCCGGCGTGAAGCGTCGCGAATCGGAAGTCATGCGTGAGGTGGCGGTGGTTCGCGCCGCGCTACGCCCAGCGGGTCAACCGTCGGAGCGTGTACTCAACCTCATCCCGATTCTTGCGCGCTATGGTGTGCGCGTGTTGCCGGCGATGCGTGAGGCGGCGGCACCGCACGCTGCGGAGCTACTCGGTATCACGTGAGCGCGCATGACTGAATCGGCTGGAGCCCGCAGCGCGGACAAAGGTGGCAAGCATGCCATGGTGGTCGGTGCGGGCATCCTGATCAGCCGCCTCTTCGGGCTACTACGGCAGACGGCTTTCGCGCACTTCCTCGGTGCGGGATCGGCGTCGGATGCATACAGCGCAGCGTTCAAGATTCCGAACGCGATGCGCAACCTGCTTGGTGAAGGCACACTTTCAGCGGCATTTGTGCCAGTGTATAGCCGATTGCTGGCCACCAACGATGAGCGTGGCGCGCGCGCGCTGTCGAATGCCGTGCTCGGTCTGTTGCTGCTGGCAGTTTCCATTCTCACGCTGATCGGTATTGCGGCCGCGCCGCTGTTAACCAGTGTATTGACGCCTGGATTCACCGGCGAGACTGCGGCTCTCACCACACGACTGACGCGTGCTCTGTTCCCGATGACTGGGCTCATGGTCATCAGCGGATGGTGTCTTGGTGTCCAGAATTCGCACCGACGGTTCTTCTGGAGCTATGCCAGCGCTGCACTGTGGTCACTGGCCCAGATCGTGCTGCTGGTGATTGGTGGACCACGAGCGGCAGACGCTGCGACACTGGCTACATGGTTGGCGTGGGCAACACTGGCTGGCGCGGTATTGCAGGTTGCAGCACAGTTGCCAGAAGTCTTGCGTCTGGTTGGTCCGATTCGGCCGACACTTGATCGCTCCGCTGACGGCGCCGTGTCCGTGTTGCGCAATGTCGTGCCTGTCGTGACGGCGCTTGGTGTGGTGCAGATCTCGTCGTTCGTTGATTTGCAGATCGCATCATTCTTGCCTGAAGGTGCAGCAACCAACATTGGCTATGCGAACGTGCTGGCACTCTTGCCGGTTTCGCTGTTCGGAGTTTCCGTGGCCGCCGCGTCACTACCAGAGTTCTCACGTGATTCCGTAGCGCCGGTGTACGATGCGCTGCGGGAGCGACTGCGCGGTGGATGGCAGCGTATTCTGTTCTATATCATCCCGAGCACGGTCGTCTTCATGGTGTTCGGCGACTACTGCGTGGGGTTGCTGTATCGCAGCGGACGATTCGGTGCCTCTGAGCAACACGTGGTGTATGTCACGCTGGCTGCGTACGCCGTGGGGCTGGTGAGCTTCAGCTCCGTCAAGTTGCTGGGATCTGCGCACTATGCGCTGAAGGACTATCGCACACCGCTTCGTGCGTCCATTGCCAGCATCCTGGTGTCTGCTGTTGTCGCGGGGGCGATCGCATTGCCATTCCGGTCTTCTGGCTTGGCTGTGGCGGGGATTGCATTGGGTTCGGCGCTTGGTTCGTACGTGAATCTGGCTGTGCAATTGCGTGGACTGCGTCGCGTACTTGGCTCACTGTATACGCCGACCATGTGGCAAGGCACGCGGCGCATCGTGATCGCCGCAGTTGTGGCGGGACTGGTGGGAAGTGGTGCTCGATTGCTTCATCACCAGTTCGTCCCCTCATTGCATCATCGCCTCGCTGCATTCCCCGTGCTGCTGTCTTTCGGGGCGACATACTTATTGGTCGCCTGGAGCCTCGGATCACGAGAGGCTGCCAAGTGGCTACGTCTTGCTCCACGTGTTGGCAGCGGCGTCGGTCAAGGCGCGAGTGACGGAGCGAGTGCGTGAGTACGCAGGATTTCGGGGAAAGTACGCTGCCGCTTCCCGAGGATGAGTGGACCCGTGTCGCGATTGCGCGTGGCATGCCGGTGTCTGTTGCGCAGAAAATTCCGCACCTGCCGGACACACCTGGCGTGTACCTGTGGAAGGACGCCGATGGTAGTGTGCTCTATGTAGGTAAGGCCAAGCGTTTGCGCGCACGTGTGCGGAGCTATTGGGCGCAGGATCACGAATCCAGCCCCAAGACGCGTGGACTGCTGCGCAAGGTCCGGGATCTCGACACGATTGTCGTGCCGTCTGAAGCCCACGCGCTGGTTCTTGAAGCCACGCTCATTAAGGAGTACCACCCGCGTTTCAACATCGCGTTGCGCGATGACAAGTCGTATCCGTACATCAAGGTCACGGTGCAGGAGCCGTTTCCGCGGGTACTGGTGACGCGACGGCTGCTGGATGATGGGGCTCGTTATTTCGGGCCCTACACCGACGTGGGATCCATGCGTCGTGCGCTGAATGTGGTGAAACGCATTTTCACGGTGCGCTCCTGCCACTATGCCTTGCCCAAGGAAGCCCCCGAGCGACCATGCCTCGACTATTTCATCAAGCGATGCAAAGCACCCTGTGTCGGATATCAGGATGCCGCTGAGTATCGCGCGATGATCGACGAAGTCGTGTGGTTCCTTGATGGTCGTACGAGTGACGTCGTCAAGCGTGTGCGTGAACGTATGCTCGAAGCATCCGAACGTCTCGATTTCGAGCGGGCGGCAGAACTGCGCGATGCCTTGATGCATCTCGAGCGCATGGAAGAACCGACGGTGGTGCTTGAGGTGGAAGGTGGTGATCGCGACGTCGTAGGTTATGCCCGCGATGGTGAAGATGCTTGTGTGGTCATCCTTCGTGTCCGCAGTGGAAAGTTGATGGGACGTGATCATCGTCTGCTCGAGAATGCTGAGGGAGAGGATGATCAGGCTGTCCTGGGTGCGTGCCTTGCCCAGTGGTATCGCACACTCGAGGCAAGGGCAGGGGACCTGCTCGTGCCGTTCGATTTCGAGGATCGCGAGATGCTGCAGGCCACCCTCGAAGGCACCCAGGTTCGTGTACCGCAGCGCGGACCACGACGCGCGCTGGTGGATCTGGCCGACAAAAACGCGCAGCACCTGCTCGAAGAGTTCAAACTGGCCGCCCTGGAGGCAGAAGAGCGCGCGGCGGATCCCGTGTACGAACTTCAGCGGGAGCTGGGCCTCCCGCGATTGCCGCGCTCGCTCGTGTGCTTCGACATCTCGCACGCGCAGGGCACCGACGTGGTGGCGAGTGCGGTGTGGTTCGAGAACGCACGGCCCAAGCGCGCCGAATACCGCAAGTTCAAGATCAAGATTCACGAGGGCAACGATGACTTCCGCTCAATGCACGAAGTCGTCACGCGATTCTTCCGGCGACGCCTCGACGAAGAGAAGCCCTTGCCGGATCTGGCGGTGATCGACGGAGGCAAGGGGCAGTTGGGCGCGGCGAAGGCGGCCATCGACGAACTGGGAGTCACCCAGATTGGTTTGATCAGTCTGGCCAAACGCGATGAGGAGATCTTTCTCCCGGGCCGCCCCGACCCCGTGCGATTGCCACGGCGTTCGCCGGCGCTTCGGATGCTGCAGCAGGCCCGTGATGAAGCCCATCGCTTTGCTGTCACGTTTCAGCGTCAGAAGCGAGCCGCGCGTACCATCACGTCGGAACTGCTCCGGATCCCAGGCATTGGCCCCTCCAAGCGCCGCGCACTCCTGCATGTATTCGGCAGTGTGCAGGGCGTCAAAGAGGCCACAGTCGATCAGATTGCCCAGGTCCCCGGATTCGGGCACACGTCGGCGCGGAAGGTGCTTGAAGCGCTTGGCGTAGTACTTTCCGACGCTCCTCCCTCCCTCGATCCCTCCGTCGCATCTCCCGCAGCACCCTCTGCGGACATTCCCCCACCGAACGAATCTGCATGACCTCTTCTTCGTGGTCACGGCCGTGGGCACTGCGCTGCAGCGCATGTGACACGCCGGCACCGCTTGAAAAAGCCTCCCTGTGCACCGCATGCGGTCAGCCGCTGTTTGCCCGCTACGATGCCGTGCCACGCGGGACCGCACTGACTGATCGATGGGACATGTGGCGCTATGCGCCCTTTCTTCCACTCGCGTCCGGTGAGGCACCGGTTTCACTCGGCGAAGGGCTGACACCGCTCATCGAATCAGAATCCCTGGCTGCTGCGGTCGGTGTGCGTCGGCTTTGGATCAAGGATGAAGCACAGAACCCCACGGCCTCATTCAAGGCACGCGGCATGAGTGCTGCCGTGACTCGTGCGCGCGCTGAAGGGTATCCGGGACTCGTGGTGCCGACGGCGGGGAATGCGGGTGCGGCACTCGCCGCCTATGGAGCCGCCGCCGGTATGCCGGTCAAGGTGTTTGCGCCGCGCACGACGCCGCGCCCCATCCTGGACACCATCGAAGCCATGGGCGCTGACCTGGTGCGTATCGATGGGCATATCGGCGATGCCGGCAAGTTGGCATTGGCCCATGCGAGCGAGACCGGATTTTTTGCCATCTCCACCCTTCGTGAGCCGTATCGTGTGGAAGGCATGAAGACCATGGGCTTCGAAATGGCGGAGCAGCTTGGTTGGCGTGTGCCGGATGTCGTGGTCTATCCCACAGGTGGTGGCGAGGGGACCGTGGGTATATGGAAGGCGCTCCAGGAATTGGCTGCTGGCGGATGGCTGGACGGTGCAGACAGCCCGCGTATTCAGCCGCAATACGTGGTCGCACAAGCTGCTGGGTGTGCACCTATCGCACGGGCCTTCGCGGCGGGACAGGAGAAAGCCGAGCCGTGGGTCGATCCCGTGACGCATGCTGCCGGGCTTCGGGTTCCGTCTCCCCTGGGAGATCGGATTCTGCTTCGCATTCTGCGCGAAACGGCCGGAGTGGCTGGGACAGCCAGCGAAGACGCCATCCGTGAATGGACATTCCGCCTGGCATCCGCCACCGGAATCGATGCAGCTCCGGAGGGAGGCTGTGCGCTCTCCGTGCTTCGGGATGCGGTCCAGGCGGGACAGATTGCATCCGATGCCGAGGTGGTGGTGTACAACACGGGTAGCGGCGCGTCATACCGTGCCTGAACGCTATATTGGGACGACCGGATTTTTCGACGAACTCGAGGAGACGAGATGAAGGCTTGCATGTGGACCCGCGCCGGCGTCGGCGCGCTGATCCTGGGACTCGGCGCCATGCCGTTGGCAGCGCAGGAGTGCAACATCAACGACAAGAGTCCCTTCCAGCTGGCCAGTGCGCGCCAGTACGTGTCGGCGGCGGCCAATTCCCGGAAGGACGACGAGATCCCCAAGCATCTCGCGAACTCCATTCGTGTGTTGACCGACGCTCCGGAAAAGATCAAGAACGAACCGGGTCGCCAGTTCCTTTTGTTGCGTACCTATCGCCAATTCCTCGACAAGAATGAGGGTGTGTACGTGATGAAGCGTGGTGAGATGGGCTTCACCACGAACAAGGAGGGCACACACAACTTGCTGCTCGCGGTTGACTCGTCTGCTTCGGCGGTTGAACGGCTGATGCCGGAATGTGTCGCGGAAGTGCGTCCCTATCGCACGCGATTCTTCTCGGATATCAACAACAAGGCGATCGCTGCGTTGAATGCCGATCAGGAAGATTCGGCTTCGTACTATGCGCACATGGCCATGCTGGTCGCAGGCAACGATCCGCGTCCGTGGAATGTTTTGTCGGCGGTGTATCAGAAGCGGAATCAGACAGACAGCGCGATTCTGGCACTGGAAAAGATCATCGACCTCTCTGGGACTGATACCCTCTACACAAAGGTCAAGCAGCAGAGCCGCTACAATTTGGCGGTCATCAATCTGCAGAAGGCCGAGACGGCGAGCGGCGCGCAGAAGGACGCGGAGATCACGAAGGCGCGTGGGCTGCTTGAGGCGTTCCTCAAGGATACGCCGGGTGATGCCAATGCCTCGCAGGCATTGGGTCGCGCGTTGCGCCTGTCGGGCGACACCGCGGCCGTTGCCAACATGTTTGGTGACATGATCAAGGAGCCTGCCAAGTTCACGGCCGATCAGTTGTTTGAGGCAGGCTCCAACGCAGCCGCGGGCGGTCGTGATCAGGATGCCGTGAAGCTCTTCGAGGCGGGGTTCGCCAAGAATCCCAATCACCGCTTTGCGCTCTACAACTACGCCACTACGCTTTTCGACCTCAAGGACACGGGGCGTATGGGGCCGGCGATCACGCGCCTCATGTCGATCGATCCCAACTATGAGCGCGGTTGGCGCCTCATGGCTGGTTATTGGCAGCGTCAGGCCCAGGCAGAGCCGGACGCGGCCAAGAAGAAGGTTTTCAACGACTCGGTGTTGTTCTATCTGGACAAGCAGTCGAAGACCAATCCGAAGATCGATGTCACGCTCGCGGCCAAGTCGGGCAATAGCTATCAGGTTTCCGGTACGGTCACCAACGAGTCGCAGGCAACCGGTTCCTGGACGATGAAGCTGGAACTGCTGGACGAAACCGGTGCGGTGGTCGCCACGAAGGACGTGGCAATCGGACCGGTTGAAGCGGGATCGGGCACCACATTCGCGGTCAAGATCGACGCGCCGAAAGCGGTGGCTTTCCGATACGCACCGATCAAGTAAGGGTCCGCGATTCGAAAAAGATCCTGTGGCCAACGCGCCGAAGTGCATGAAATTGATTGACTTCGGTGCGCACAGTTCCTAGATTTTCTCAAGTGGGCGGCAACGCAGCGGTTGCCGCCCGCTTGCATCCGGGGGAAGGCCAGTGCGCCGGACCCCCGTTTTTGTCCCGGGTATCATGGTTCGTGTCACGCACGTCGAACCGGGGAGCGTTGCCGAGTCACTTGGCATCCTCGCCGGCACCGAACTCCTGTCGGTCAATGACCGTCAGCTGGAGGACTTCCTGGATTGGGAGTTTCTCACAGCGGAGGAGTCGTTTGTCGTGTCACTGCGTCAGCCGGATGGCGAGACTGCGGATCGGACCGTGCATCGTGAAGTCGGCATTCCCTTAGGCATCGAGCTCGCCCCGCCCACCGTGCGCCGGTGTGCCAACCGCTGCGAGTTCTGCTTCATCGAGGGGCTGCCGAAAGGGCTCAGAAAGGGCCTCTACATCCGCGACGACGATTACCGCCTTTCCTTCGCGTACGGCAATTTCGCGACGCTGTCGAATGTGAAAGAACGTGATATCGCGCGGATCCTCGAGTATCGCCTGTCACCGCTGTACGTGTCGGTGCACGCCACGCCGTGGGAAGCGCGCAAGGTCCTGCTGAATAACCCGCGGGTACCCAACATCATTGAGCAACTCACGCGATTGGCTGACGGTGGCATTCAGTTCCACTGCCAGATGGTCATCGTACCGGGTTTGAACGATGGTGAGGTGCTTGAGCAGTCGCTCACCGATCTCTGGAATCTCGAGCAAGCCGTTCTTTCTGTGGCATTGGTGCCGGTAGGGGTGACGCAGTTCTCTCACCTGTACACCGGCAAGCCAATGGACGCCGAGAATTCGAAGCGCCTGTTGGACGCCGTACATCGCTGGGAAGCACGTGGATTGGCCGAGCGTGATGACCGCTGGGTGTTTGGCTCCGACGAGTTGTATCTGCTCGCGGGTGTCGATCTCCCGGACATCGAGCACTATGGCGAATTCGCCCAGATCGAAAACGGTGTCGGCGCGGTGACATCGCTGCGCGCCCGTGTCCGCGATGGGCTTTCGCAATTGCCTCGTCTCGACGGCAAGCACATTGGCGTAGTTACTGGCGTGTCCATGGCGCCGCTCATGCCCGAACTACTCGACGAGTTGCATGAAGCAACCGGAGCTCGCTTCGAGCTCATTACCGCCGAGAACTCGTTGTTTGGACCGACGACGACGACGGCCGGCCTTCTGGTTGGGGCCGATATCCGCCGTGTGCTGAACGACCGTCACGATCTCGATCTGGCGCTCATTCCCGCGGAGTGCATCAACGACAACGGCCTATTCCTCGATGAGGAGCAGTTCCTGGCAGTGCGTGAATCACTGCCGATGCCGGTGTTTCCTTCCTACGATTTTATCGATGCGCTCGTCCCTGAAGGGGACGCGGCGGTTCGATCCGCCGCCTGAGCTATTTCATGAGTCTTCCTGTTGTTGCCATCGTGGGTCGCCCGAATGTGGGCAAATCGCATTTGTTCAACCGTGTGATCGGCGAAGCCACCGCCATTGTGAGCGAAGAGGCGGGCACCACGCGCGATCGTCATTTCGGCAGTGCGGAATGGGCCGGTCGCCACTTCTGGTTGGTCGATACCGGCGGTCTCGTGGAAGATTCCGATCTTCCCATGGACCTGGCCATTCGCCGACAGGTGATGCAGGCGATCGACGAAGCGGATCTCATGATGTTCGTGGTCGATGCCAAGGTCGGTGTGCATCCCAGCGATGCCCGCATCATGGACATCCTGCGCAATTCGCAGAAGCCGTGGCTTCTCGTTGCCAACAAGGTCGACAATCCGGACAGCACGGACTTCTACGAGTTCTACCGGCTCGGTGTGACCGACGTGTATCCCGTGTCGGCGTCGAACGGCAAGGGATCGGGCGATCTGCTCGATGCCGTGGTCGCTGCCATTCCCGTCATTGAGGAAGATCCGTCGGACGCCATTCGTGTCGCCGTGATCGGGCGTCCGAATGTGGGCAAGTCGAGCTTCGTGAACCGATTGCTTGGCGAAGACCGCTTGGTGGTGAGCGACATGTCGGGTACCACGCGCGACGCGATCGATGCGCCGATGTCCTACCACGGGCAGGAACTGATCTTCGTCGATACAGCCGGCCTGCGCCGCCAATCGCGAATCGATGATGGTGTGGAGTTCTACTCCTCGCTACGGACGCGGAAGGCCATCGATTCGGCCGACGTCTGCATCCTGATGATCGATGCCACCGAAGGCATGCAGAATCAGGATCTCAAGATCGCCACCATGGCGTGGGAAGCGGGCCGCGGTCTCATCATGGTCGTGAACAAGTGGGACGTGTACGAAGACAAGACGGACAAGAGCGCCGACAAATTCCGCAAGGATGCTGTGGAAAAGGTGCCGTACTTCAAATTTGTGCCGTTCCTCTTCACGTCTGCCGTAACGGGTCAGCGTGTCACGAAAGCGCTCGATCTGGTGCTCGAGGTGCAGGAGCAGCGCACGCGTCGCATCAGCACCTCGCAGGTGAACGACGCGCTCGAGGAGTTGATTGCGCGTCGTCAGCCGCCTCAGGCTGCGGGCCGTGAAGTGAAGCTCAACTACGCCACGCAGGTGGAAGTCGAGCCCCCGACCATTGCGGTGTTCGGCAACGCTCCTGATCTGATTCCCGAGCACTACATCCGATTCCTGCACAACGGATTCCGAGAGAAGTGGGGCTTCACGGGTGCACCGCTCCGCATCGTACTTCGGAGAAAGAACAGTTGAATCCTTCGCCGACGACGTTGGCAGGCACGGTGGCGCTGGCCTATGCGGCTGGCTCCTTTCCCACGGCGTACTTGGTTGGACGCGCCAACGGCGTGGACCTCCGCACGGTCGGCTCAGGAAATCTCGGCGCCACCAACGTGCAGCGCACGTTGGGTTGGGGCTGGGGTGGGTTGGTCTATCTGGTGGACTTCCTCAAGGGTTGGTTGCCTACGCTGCTGCTTCCGGGAATCGCCGGTGTCACTGCCGGCTGGCCCTGGGGGGTGGTGATCGGAATCGCCGCCATTGCAGGACATGTGAAGCCTGTCTTTCTGCTTGGCCGCGGGGGCGGGAAGGGCGTGGCGACCGCAAGCGGTGTGTTCATGGCGTTGGCGGCGGTACCGACGCTGATCGCCGTCGGCGTCTTCGTCGCCGTCGTGGCATTCACCCGCTACGTCTCACTCGGCTCGATGATCGCGGCCGTTACACTGGCAACCGCGCTTATCGTCATGTCCGGTGGCTTTACGCCATTGGTTTTGGTTGCCTGTGGAATTGCTGCATTTGTGATTTGGACGCACCGGGAAAACATCGGACGTCTGCGTCGCGGTGAAGAACGTCGTATCGGCGGGTCGCGCTCGGCAGGGGGCACTACATGACGCCGCTCTCGTCGAATGGCGCGTTGAGCGATTCTGTCAGCGCTCCCATGACTTGTGCCGTGATCGGTGGTGGTGCGTGGGGAACGGCTATCGCCGACCGACTGGCGCGCAACGGGCATGTCACACGCCTGTGGGCGCGTGAGGCCGATGTCGTTGAGAGTATCAATGTGCGACACGAGAATACGCGCTTCCTCGCGGACATTCCGCTGAGCCCAGCGCTGGTTGCACATGGTGAGATCTCTGCTGCGCTAAGTGGTGCGCAGTTGGTCGTTTATGCTGCCCCATCGCATGTGTTGCGTCCGGTCGTTGCATCGACACGCTCGGCGCTTTCTGCGGGTGCGGTTCTCAGTGTGGCAACCAAAGGCATTGAGCGCGAGACCCTCGCGCTGATGACCGATGTCGTGGAGCAGGAAGCTCCTGATCATCATGTGGTGGCCGTCAGTGGACCAAGCTTCGCTGCTGAAGTAGCACGCGGGCAACCCACGGCCATTGTCGCTGCCGGCGCTTCACATGCTGCAGCGGTGCTCGTGCAATCAGCCATGAGTGCATCCGCATTTCGCGTCTACACCAGTGACGATGTCGTAGGTGTGGAACTTGGTGGAGCACTCAAAAACGTGATGGCGGTTGCCGCGGGTATTCTTGATGGGCTGGGCATGGGCTTCAATCCGCGTGCTGCCCTCATGACACGTGGCCTGGCCGAGATGACGCGACTCGGCGTCGCCCTTGGGGCAAAAGCCGACACATTTGCCGGACTCGCGGGGCTTGGTGATCTGGTACTGACGTGCACCGGTGCCTTGTCGCGCAATCGCGCCGTCGGTGTGGCAATCGGGCAGGGGCAGACACTCGATGAAGCGCTCGCCGGCAAGGACAGCGTTGCTGAGGGTGTGCTCAATACCCAGAGCGCAAAAGCGCTGTCGGACAAGGTTGGTGTCGAGATGCCCATCGTCGATGCGACCTGGCGCATTCTCTTTGATGGCCAGTCTCCGCGTGATGCGATTGCCGAACTGATGGCGCGCGAACTGCGTCCGGAGCGCGACTGATCGTGGCTACTCCACGCGGTGAACTGGTTCAGGAGTTCTACTCGATCGGGGACGTGTGTTCCCTGACGGAGCTCAAGCCGCATGTACTGCGCTACTGGGAGAGTCAGTTCAAGCTGCTCAACCCGGCCAAGAATCGCAGCGGCAATCGGGTGTATTCGCGGCGCGAAGTGGAGCTCATCCTGTTGGTGAAGCACCTCCTGTACACGGAGAAGTACACGATCGACGGGGCGCGTCAGAAATTGGACGAACACCGCAAAGGTGGAGTACTTCGTACGGCGGCTCGTGCCGCGCTGGAGGTCGAGGCTCTCGAAAGTCTTGAACGTGACCTCGCGGAACTACATGCACTGCTTGCAGATACATCAACTGATCAGAGCTGAATTCTTACATCCTTCATGCACATTCTTCTCAGTAACGACGACGGAATCCTTGCCAAGGGACTCTCAGTTCTCGAGCAGGCCAGCGAATCACTGGGTACTCTGCACGTCGTGGCACCGGACCGTGAGCAGAGTGCGACGAGTCACTCCCTGACGCTGCATCATCCGTTGCGCCCCGTGCGGTTGGGCGAGCGTCGGTGGCAGGTGGACGGTACGCCCACCGACTGTGTGATGTTGGCATGTGAGATGTTGCTTGAAGCGCGCCCGGACTTCGTGATCAGTGGCATCAATCACGGCCCGAACATGGGTGAGGATGTCCTTTACAGCGGTACTGTAGCGGCCGCGATGGAGGGGTTGGCACTCGGGATTCCGGCAATCGCGTTGTCGTTCGCTGGCAGTGTATTGCGGGCCGACGCCGTGCTCGAGACGCAAGTCGGGCAGATACGCGCGTTGCTGCATCATCTCACGTCGCTTCCGAACTTTCCTGCCGACACGTTACTCAATGTGAACCTGCCCGCGGTCGCGGGATCGGACATCAAGGGTGTCCGTCTCACGCGTTTGGGGCGACGGGTATTCAGTGATTCGATCACGAAGATGAAGGACCCCTGGGGTCGCGACATCCTCTGGATTGGCGGCGGCACAGTGGAGTGGAGCGGTGCCGAAGATTCGGATTTTCGCGCGGTGCACGATGGGTACATCTCAGTCACCCCGTTGCACCTCGACCTCACGCACCGTGACGTGCTCAATACCGCGACGGAATGGTGGCAGGCGCCGTAGAACCCGAGTTTCGTGGCGCGCGTCGGCGCCTTGTGGAAACACTGCAGGACAAGGGGATTCGTGATCTCGCTGTCCTGCGTGCCGTCGATATGGTACCACGGCACCTGTTCGTTCCCACCACCGTTCGGCATCGCGCCTACGAGGATTCGGCGCTTCCCATCGGCAGTGGCCAGACCATTTCCCAACCATTCGTTCATGCCCGCGCCATCGAGCAGCTTGGGCTGACCGGACAGGAAAAGGTGCTTGAGATTGGCACCGGTTCTGGATATCAGACGGCGCTGCTGAGTGAACTGGCGGCTCAGGTGTTTTCGGTCGAGCGCTTTCGGGAGTTGCTCGACAAGGCGCGTCCGCTGCTGCAGCAGGCCAATGTGCGCAACGTTTCGTTGTCGCTGGGCGATGGGACGCTGGGTTGGCGCGAGTATGCACCGTATGATGCCATCTTGGTATCGGCCGGTGCGCCGCATGTGCCGCCGGCACTCGACGAGCAGTTGGCTGAGGGCGGGCGGCTGCTGATTCCTCTGGGAGACAAGGAAGAGCAGATGCTGACCCTGCTGACCAAGCGCGGCGGACGCCTGGAACGCCGTGACATTACGCCGGTCCGCTTCGTCCCCCTTATTGGGGCAGGGGGCTGGCCGAGCTGACAGTATGTGGACGGCAGATGGTTCCGATTTGCGCCCTGCGTGGTCGTGCCCCATTTTCGCGAATCCCTACCGGTTCCCCATGTCTGCTTCCGCTCACCATCAGACGCCAGACGCTGCGACGTCCTCACGCCCGGACGCCGCGCGTGCACTTCGCCCATATGCTGGACCGGCTGGCGGACTCGCGGTGTCAGAGGCCGCGGCGCGCATCGCGCCCTATATCCCTGCGGCATGGCGTCGCGCTCCCGAGCCTGAGGTTATTGCGCCAGATGCGCCGGTGGTTTCGGAGCCGCTGTTTGCCGCGCGGGTGCCGACACCATCCGTGGGATTCGCTCCGGTCATGCGTACGCCAACGCGTGTCACGCCGATCGCGGTGCGGGCGCTTACTCCGCTGTCGAACGAGCCTGTGGTCAATGAGGTGTCAGATGAAATCTCCACGGACGAGTTGCCGTGGATTGACGCGTTCCTCGCGTCTACGCCCGCCACGCCAATGGCGGCGATCACTGAGGATATGATTGAGGACGTGATTGCTGAAGAGGTGATTGCTCAAGAAATCGTCGCCAATGGGCCTTCAGCCGAAGACGCAATTGGCGAATCGATCCTCTCGGCTGACGCTGCTGACGCGCCAATTGCCGAAGAGTCGATCGAGGAAGAGTTGGTCGAAACAGTGGTCGCCGAGAACGTCCAGGCCACTGACGATTGGCCGCTCGAGGACGCGGCTGCTGATTTCGAAGATCTGTCGCATCGCATCGATGCTGAGCATGGTCCGGAGGCGGCGTCACTCTTCGATGCGCCTCCCGCCGGCTCACACGGCCTGGCTCCGTGGACCGACGACGACTTCATGGACATCATGCCGGTCCGACGTTCGAATCGCACGCCGCTGTCCTCGCCGTCTCTCGATTCGATTACCTGGGCCGACCGTGCCCGCGCGGCGCAGGCAGCGCGTGATGCCGAGCCGGTGTCTGGCGTTGGGCGCGCCACCGAGGCGGCCGATGCGCTCGAGTTGTTGGCGCGTCGTGTCCGTGCTGGCGAATTGGCTGTGCCAGAGTTCGACTCCCGTATGGGAGAGCCGGCGGCGCTGGTGGCTGCACTGGCAGCCGTGCTTGGTGTTCGGCTGCGCTAACCGTCAGCTCACGCAGCACATGGATGCAGCCTTCCGATGCTGATACGCAGCTACGTGGTGGAAGGCGTGGTGCAGGGGGTCGGCTTTCGCTGGTTTACACGCGAACAGGCCCGTCGGCGTGGGCTGCGTGGTTGGGTACGAAATGAACCGGATGGTACCGTGCGCGCCGTTGCCGCAGGTCTGGCCGGAATCCTCGACGAGTTCGAGGCGGTGCTGCAGGAAGGACCCGCTGGATCGCGAGTTGATCTGGTGCGTGTGGAACCAGCGGGGCCCTCATTGCTTGAAGACTTGCCGCTCCCCTTCGCAGTGATGCGATAGACGCGCCATACTTCGGCATGACCGATTCCATGCCGCCATTCGACGAGTCATCCCGCGAGCCGTCGGAAACACTCGATTCGAGAATTCGTGCCGCCGTGCGTGATGTGCCGGACTTCCCGACACCGGGGATTCTCTTCAAGGACATCACACCGGTATTGGCTGATCCCGTGCTTCTCAGGCACGTGGTGGCGGCGATGGCACGTCCGTACGCTGCCAAGGACATCACACATGTGGTGGGTATCGAGAGCCGTGGATTTCTCTTCGGTACACCCATCGCGTTGCTGCTGGGCGCGGCATTTGTCCCCGTGCGCAAGCCGGGCAAGCTGCCGTGGCAGGTTGAGCGCGAATCCTATGCACTCGAGTATCGGGAAGATGTGATCGAGATCCACCGCGACGCATTCGCTTCGCCAGCTGGTGGGACTCCCCGGGTTTTAATTGTTGACGATGTGCTCGCGACCGGTGGCACTGCGGCGGCCGCATGTCGGCTCGTCGAGCGGCTCGGAGCCCAGGTGGTGGCGGTCAGCGTGCTGATGGAGCTGACATTTCTGAATGGGCGATCTGCCGTATCGCATCCGGTACGCGCACTCACC
The DNA here is from genome assembly GCA_016742275.1 of Gemmatimonadaceae bacterium. Classification (GTDB taxonomy): domain Bacteria; phylum Gemmatimonadota; class Gemmatimonadetes; order Gemmatimonadales; family Gemmatimonadaceae; genus Gemmatimonas. The sequence goes on along the minus strand of JACVCD010000012.1, from coordinate 108,840 downwards.
GCGTATTGATCGGCTTCACAAATGGTCGACGTTTCATAAGTTATTGCCACAGAGGGCTGCCCCCGTAGCTCAGTTGGATAGAGCAGCAGTTTCCTAAACTGTTGGTCGGAGGTTCGAATCCTCTCGGGGGCACTTTTTGCGGTGCGAAGCGGGTGCCCACTTGCCCCTGGCTTCGCTATGTTTCAAGACTGGCCGGTAATGGCTGGGCGAGCACCTTGCGTGCGCGCCCGCCGTTTCCTTTGTCCTCCTCCTTACCGTTGGCAATTCGCATGGCGCAGGCGCCCCGTACCGCAGGCTCTTCGGCCTCTCTGAGCGACGATCCGATCGAGTCGTTCACGAACTGGTTGCAGATGAACAGCAAGCCGATCGCCATGGTGCTCGGTGGAGCCGCCATCGCCGCTGCCGCGATCTTCGTCTATCGCAGTACGACGGCGTCGACCCGCGAAAAGGCTTCAGCGGCGCTGTATACGGCGCAGCAGCCATTCGTCGAGGGGAAGTTCACCGAAGCCGAGAGCGCGCTTTCGAAGGTCGTAGATCGCTTCGGCAGTACGGCCTCGGGGCAGCAGGCAGTGCTGATGCTGGCCCAGGTCCAGTACGAGCAGAAGAAGTACGACGATGGGATCAAGGGACTCGAAAAGGCCCTGGGATCGGCAAGTGCCGACTTCAAGCCGAGCATCAACGCCATGATCGCCAGCGGCTACGAGCTCAAGGGTGACTTCGCCAAGGCTGCCGAGGCATACGGCAAGGCTGCCGATGCCACGAGCTTTCCGACCGAGAAGCAGACCTTTCAGGCGTCGCAGGCTCGCAGTCTGATGGCTGCAGGAAAGGGCGCGGAAGCCAAGACGATCTGGGAAGCGCTGGCCCAGTTGGAAGGATCGCAGGCTCAGCAGGAAGCCCAGGTGCGGCTTGGCGAGCTTGCTGGTAAGCAGCCTTGAGCGGATTGTCTTTCATCGCTCGTCTGATCTGATTGACGAACGGCCCGGTCGATGATCGGGCCGTTTTTCTATGCTGAATGCTGCAGAAATCAGTCCAGCAGTAATGGGTCAGTAAGCGGACATATAAAGGGCAGTCTTGTCTTAGTTTCTTTGCTTTTAGTGCGTATAATACATGTTATGTAAACAAACCATGGTGGATAAGTGTGGGAAAAACCCGCGTGGAAATCTTCTCTGTTTCAGCTGGCAAGGTGTAAACAATTGCCAGTGTTAGACTTAAACCATGTCTCGAGATGTGTGGCGTTGCCGGTCGCTCACGAAATCCTCAGACTGTCCACCTGTCCACATTGACAAACAAGAAATGGCGACTCACGTGTGAGCCGCCATGTGGGCAGTACAAATTGTCAGTTCGGGAAAGAACGACGTGGAGCCAGTTTAGCCGAGATCGCCGATGTTACCGCGGAATACGATTCGACCTTCTCCGCTCAGCGTTGGCGCGTATCCCGCGTTGCCACTACCCACCTCCGAGAGGCTCACTCGGACGTCCCGACCGCTGCTGGTCTGCAGGGTCACGGTTGGCAGTGAGGCCAGTCCCCAGTGCACCAGCAATATGGCCGTAGCCACTGCACCAGTTCCGCAAGCCAAGGTTTCGCCTTCGACACCGCGCTCGAACGTGCGATAACGCCAACGACCATCTGGAAGTGGCGACACCCAATTCACGTTTGCGCCCCTTTCCCCGGTGCTGGGATGCCAGCGAAGCCCCGGTCCTCGAGCCGCCAGATCAATGACTTCCGCGTCGGCTGCCAGAACAACCAGGTGCGGAATGCCGGCAATGGAGAACCCCACCCGCTCCTCACCTGGGCCCAATTCGATGGGCATGGCCCCCCGAATGTCTGTAACCGGCTGGAGATCGATCTCTGGTAAACCGACAGGAGAAGCGACTCGGCTATTGATGAGTCCGGCTCCTGTCAGCAACTGCATACCTGATGATTGCGCCAGGCCCAGCTCAGCCGACAACGCGGTCGAACATAGAGTGGCGTTACCACAGAGGTCGGCCGGCGATCCATCACTGTTGTAGTAGTGGATCTGAACATCGGCGCCCGACATGATTGGTTCGAGCACGACAACACCGTCGGCGCCTATACCGTTGTACCTGTTGCAGATACGAGTGATCGCTTCAGGTGTTGTCACCAATGGAAGCGGCACCACTCGTCCATCGAAGAAGACGAAATCATTGCCCGATCCCGTCATCTTGGCGAAAGGCAGCCCCTTCAGAGAAGCGCTCATACCTGCCCCGTCATGGCCCACCAACGGAGACGCCATACCATCCAGATCGCTTCGCGAACGATGCCCTTGGACATCTTTGATTCACCCTCGGTGCGGTCATGGAAAACGATGGGAATCTCGGCGATGCGAAATCCCTTCTTCCATGCGCGGAAGCTCATCTCGATCTGAAAGGCGTAGCCGTTGGAGCGGACCTGGTCGAGCGGGATGGCGGCAAGCACTTCGCGGCGGAAGCACTTGAAGCCACCGGTTCCATCGCCCAATCGCATACCAGTCACGGCACGCGCGTAGATATTGGCACCGTATGAAAGCATCAAGCGCGCGATCGGCCAGTTGACCACGGTGACCTTGCCATCGCGATACCGCGAGCCAAGCACGAGATCTTTGTCTCGTACGGCGGCCAGAAACTCCGGTAGATGGCGCGGATCGTGGGAGAAGTCCGCGTCCATTTCGAACACGTACGAATAGTCGCGCTCAAGCGCCCATCTGAAGCCGGCGAGATACGCGCGACCAAGACCTTCTTTGCCGGGACGATGAAGCACGTGCACGCGCTGATCATCTTCGGCCAGGGCGTCGGCCAACTGGCCCGTGCCATCCGGCGAATTGTCGTCAACGATCAACACCTCAAGCCGCGGATCCTGGTCGAGGATCTGCGGCACGATGCGCGTGATGTTCTCGCTCTCGTTGTACGTGGGCACGATGACAATGCCCCGTTCACCCAACGCCAGCGCACCACGCGCTGGAGTCTTCATTCGTGTCACGCCGTCGTCCCTGAAGTTGCCGCTGCGCCACTTGCCGAGTTTCGACGATCAAGCACCGCCCCCAGAATCCACCAGAGCAGTGCCGCGCCAAGTGCCAGCAAAGTAACGAGTTTGCCTGTCTGATACGGAGCGCTGTCGAAGCGCAGTTGGACCGACTTGGCGCCAGTTGGCAACTCGACTCCGATCAACGTGAAATCCGCGCGTGCTGTGGATGCAGGCTTCCCATCTACAGTAGCCGTCCAGCCCGGGTAGTAGTTCTCGGAGACGACAAGGGCGCTGCCGGCAGGTGCCGGTCCATCGAGGGTGAGGTCGATGGCACCTGGTGCATAACGTGAGATCTGCACCCGGAAGGGCACTGGCTCTGGCAGCGGTGAATTGACGGGCTGCGCTTCGATCGTGGCGCTGGTATCGAAGATTGCCACGCGCTTCACATCGAACAGCGGATTCAGAACCGTGGCCTTAGCCGTGGCGTCGTCGAGCTTGACGCGCATAGGTGCCACCCAGGCTGCGGGGTGATCACCGGGCAGTTCATACAGGAACGTCATGGTTCCCGCGGCATTGCGCACCGGGCCCGCCACGAGCTTGGCACCCTGGAACGGAAGACCGGGAGCGTTGGTGAGGAAGTACCGGCTGTTGGTGAGCGACCAGAAGTTGGGATTGGCGAGCGAGGCAAATCCTTCGGCCTTCCCGTACAGCTCCTGGAAGCGACCAAGCTCGTTGCCGTGATAACCCAACACACCACGGACGCCATGCGCCATGAGCGCATCACCCAGAATAAACGGGTCGTGTGAGGCGAGATTGTCACCGAGCGGGATGGCGATCACGCGCGAAGGCTCGGGAGCATTCTTGAGAAACCGGATGATGTCGTCTTCGGCATACAGCTCAGATGCCGGTGCCGAGAAGCTCCAGTAGTTTCGAGATACACTCCAGAGGTCGAGTGCTACTATCGCCGTTAGGGCCCAGCCAGCGATAATCGGCTTGATCAATCCTCGCGCTGCCATGACGAGCAGCGCCAATGTGGCAAAGACGGCAAGGGTCGAGCGCCATGCACCAACTACGATATTGGTGGCGTTGGCCTGAATGGCGTCGCCACGCTGATCGCCCAGAATCGAGAAGGCGAGATTGGTGAACGCGCCGGTGGTCGCCAATGCCGCAATTATCAGGGCAACGCCACCCCACATGGCCGCATAGCGAATGGTCCCCTTCCCGGCCAGTACACGCTCGGCGCCAAACGCCGCAAGCACTGCGATGGAGAACGATACGACATAGAGAATGGTGCTGGGCGCGCGGAAGAACTTGGAGCCTGGCACCAGAGCGTAGACCAACTGATAGAACGGTGTGTTGCCGCCCCACGCCCACAGCAGCGAAACAATCAACGCACCAAGCCAGAACCACGAATGCTTGCGATTGCGGTTGAGCAGCCCACCGCCGAACGCAAAAAACGCGAGTACCAGAACGCTGGCACCGACGTATTCACTGTGGAAATGGATGCCGTTGCGTCCCCAGTAGTTGTTGAGGATACCGGAGAACTGCGGGAGGTACATGTTGATCGTTTCTTCGAGCGGAAACGAAAAACTCGTGGCGTAGTCGTAGCCCTTTCCACCGGCGCGTGGTGACCACGGTACATATTCGCGCACGGGCAGATACTGAATGGCGCCCATGGCACCGCCAATAATCACGGCGCCGAGTGCGAGGGCGAGACGCTTCCACTGAAACGGAGCTGCCGGCGTTGCTACTGGAGTAACAGGCGTAACGGGAGCGTTCGAGTCCTGAGCCAATGCATTTGGCGCCAACGCCAACCACAGCGCAAATGCACCCGTGGTGAGCAGCATGTACTGCAGCAGCTGCGGGTGAGGCGACAACACCGCCAGACCAACAATGACGGCCAAGGCCCCCCAGGCCGAACGACGTCCATCACGCATACCGCGCACGAGAGCCCATAGGGCGGCCGGTAGCAGTGCACTTACAAACAGCTTGCCGTCGTGACCAGGCGACGGGTACGACGCGATCGCGCCACTCAGCAAATAGGCTACGCCACCAACGATGGCGGCCTGAAACCGTACCCCAGCCGCGCGCAGAAAGCCGACCGTAAAGAATCCGGCCAACACCGTGTGAATGATGAACCCCCACGTCATGGCGACGTCGGTGGGGAAAATCATGCGCAGCAGGAAGGTCGGATAGAAAATGTCGCCGTGCATGGCCGCGACGTACGGCATGCCTCCGAACTGATAGGGATTCCACAAAGGGAACCCTTGCCCGTCGCGCAACGACTGCGCGGCGAACTCACGAAAGGAATAGCCCGCGATGTACTGGTCGCTATTGGGGTTGACCAGGAACGCACCGCCCAGCGCAGGCCAAGCCAGCAGCAGGGTGGCAAAGAAACACACCGCGGCGCCCCAGAGGAGCGGAAGTCGCGGGGCCGGCGGCGTGTTTTGCGACGCGTCGGATCGGGCCATGAATCTCGAGGAGTGCGTGAAGACAGACTCGGCGCGGCGATCGCGCTCTATCTGCCGACTTTTTCCGAAGGTGCGTGCGAACGGCTCAGAACCGCTCGCTGCGATGGAGACAAAGTGAACAATCCCACGATACCCGGGACCACTTCGAGCACAGTGAGCCAGATACGGGACGTTGCACTCAGAATGGCGGCATCACCCTGCCCCGACATACCGAGTCCAACCAGCATGCCTCCCAACGCTAGCTCGCGAAATCCCAGTCCTCCAGGAGAAAAGAGGGCCAAAAATCCCACGAGGTAGGAAGCCGAGAAAACTGCGATGAACAACAGCGGATCGCTACTGATACGGGGGGTCACACCTTTGGCAAAAAGCGCAAAGGCAATCCCGTATGCGAGCCATGAGAACACATTGATCGATGTCGCCAGCCAGATCTGACGTGCCGTGAGGTGCTGGGCGGGCAGCGGAAGACCGCGCCAACGCGCAAATGCGTTGAGTAGCACAGGAAGCAGACGCGGCAAGACCACGATACCGGCAACAAACCCAACGGCCGCCAGAATCGACACAACACGAAAGCCCGGAGCGATGGCTTCGAGTCCGTCGGCCGAGAAAATGACGGCGACGGCCAGACCGGCACCAAGATTGAGCAGGGTGCCCAGGATCGAGGCGCCAGCGGCAGCCACCCCTGAAACTCCTTCCTGGGACGCCATCAGTCCGAGCGCACCGATCGACCAGACCTTGCCAGGCAACCATCGCCCCAGGTTGGCAATGGTCCAGATGCGTGTCGCGGTCCAGTAGCCGAGATGTCCTCCCCAACCAGACAAAAGCATACGCCAGCTCTGGATGAGTGCGGCGTATGTGCATAACACGATGATCGTCGACAATGTGATCCAGCCCCACGCGAATTCGCGCGTGGCCCATGCGTCGGCGACTTCGCTCCACTGATCACGCAGTGCCAGCACGATGAACGCAAATGTCGCCAGCAACAGAATCAGGCGAACGATGGGGCGCTGCATCACGCGGAGCACGGTGGAGAGCATCAGGCAGTTCGCTCCACGCGCGACCCGCCGATGGCAACTGCATAGTGCGAAAGATATCGCTCAGCGACAGCGGCCGGTGAGAAAGTGGTCAACATGTGCTGACGCGCTGATTCGCCGCGTGTGTTGGCAACATCATGTGAACTGACCACGGCGGCGATGGCCGAACTCAGTGCGGCAATGTCGCCTGGAGGCACCAGCGTGCCGCCGTGTGCCGGTTGCACCACGTCAAGCAACCCCGCATCCGCATAGGCAATGACCGGTGTTCCGCACAGCTGCGCTTCGACTGCCACGAGGCCGAGTCCTTCGCCGCGTGATGGAATGACCACGACTTCTGCCTGACGATAGCGCGGTGCCAGATCCTGCTGCGACAATCGGCCGTGCCAGGTGATTCGCTTATCAAGACCCAATGCGGTGGCCCGCGCCCGAAGGCTCTGTTCATCGGGGCCATCGCCAACGATGTCGAGTGCAAGATGCGCACATTGCGGTGCGGCCATTGATTCGAGTAGATCGCCGATGCCCTTCTGGGCATTCAGGCGACCTACGAACAGTACGCCACGTCGTGCGGCAGGCTGCGCATGTGCCGCGTCGAACAGCCGGATGTCGACGGGCATCGGTGAGACATCGACCGGTACTCCGGCAATGCGTGAAGCAGTAGCCGCAAGCCATGATGACACGGCGGTGCGCACTGCCGCGCCCTTGAGCACCGCGCGCATGATCGGATGTGCCGGAGCTAGTCCGGCGCCCAATCGCACATCGGAGCCGTGCATGGTGATGACACGTGGCGGCAGTGTGGCACCACTGAGTCCAAGCAGCGCGAGGCCCGACGGAAACCACCAATGCACATGTACCACGTCGTATGGCGTACCCGCTCGACGTGCCCGTGAGACGGCACGGGCAGTGGCGCGCCGCATCGCCCACAGTAACTGCATGAATGCCAGGCGACCGCTCCACGAGCCCTTCACGGCTTCGGCCATTGTGCCGGTGTACGCGAGGGTCATATGGTCGTCGCGGGCGTACGCCACACGCTCGATGTCGATGCCTTCGAGCTCGTCATGCGCAGCGAGTCCAGGTGCGCCCGGTGCAAGAATGTCGACGTGCGCTCCTGCATCACGCAGCGCTACGGCGAGGCGAAGGACAAACGAGCCCGCGGCGTCCCCAGTGAACCGGGGTACGTTGTGTGTGACAAAAAGGAGGCGCGGCGCGCCACTCACCTACCGATCGCTCGAGGTGAGCGTCTCTTGCTGAGTGGTAGCAACATCATCGAGTTCCCGGCGCAATTCGCGAACTTCCGCACGCTGCTGGGCGATCTGTTCGCCGAGCAGGCCGGTGGCAAAGAAGACGGAGCCGAGGATCATGGATGTCTGAATCACGGTCCACACCCAGCGCTGACCTTGGCCGGTGACGGCGAGCCACACCAATGCACCCAATCCGGAAAGTACGCCAATGGCAAAGAGTGCGGCGCCCAACATACCAAATGCGAGTAGCGGCTTCTGTCCGAAGCGGAGCTCAAACCAGACGGCCACCATATCGATCACACCCACCGGGATGCGCGACAGGCCGAACTTCGATCGTCCGGAGTGGCGTGAATAGAGGGGAATGGGTACTTCGGTGACCGTGTACCCCTGCGCAGCCGCCATCACGATCATGTAGCGATGAAAATCCGGCCGCATCGGCAATGACGCCATGACTTCACGGCGATAGGCCTTCACGTTGTTGAGATCGCGCACAGGAATGTGGAACAGTGTGCGGCTCAATCCATTGTAGATGCGTGAAACAAAGGCCTTCTCGTATTTGCCCTGCTTGAATCCGGTGACCATGTCTGACTCACCGGCGAGAATGGGCCCCACCAGCGACGGAATGTCTTCCGGCTTGAATTGCAGATCGGCCGGATAGAACACGAGGATGTCACCGTGCGCATGCAGATAGCCCGTACGCAGCGCTTCGGCGATACCGCGCTGGGCACGATGTCGCACGGGGCGCAGGAAGGCGTACCGCTCTGCGAGTTCCTGTAGAAGCGTCCAGCTCGCATCCGAAGACCCATCGTCCACCACCACCACTTCATAGCGCGCCGACTGCTCGCGAATCATGGCCTCACACAGCTCCATGAACAGCGCGAGATTGCCGGCTTCGTCCTTGGCAGGAACAAGCACGCTGACATCGACGGACGCATTGAGCGGACGACGTGCCGAAGGACGCGAAGACGAAATACTGACGGCCATGAGGGGCGAGGAGCGGAGGGACAGCGGCGCTGAATTACCGTGTGCGAGCGCTCAAACGCGCTTACGCATACGTGCGGGCAGTACGCCCAGCTGGTCACGATATTTGGCCACGGTGCGCCGGGCAATCTGTACGCCGGTTTCCTGCAGGATTTCCACGATGGCCTGATCGGTGAGTGGGTTCTTGGGATCCTCACCTGAAACCAATTTCTCGATCTGATCCTTGATACCGCGCGCCGAGACATCGTCGCCATCGGCCGTAGACAAGCCGGACGAGAAGAAGAACTTGAGTGGCAGCACACCACGCGGCGTCTGCACGAACTTTTCGTTCGTCACGCGGCTCACGGTGGATTCATGCATGCCCACCGCTTCGGCGACTTCACGCAACGTGAGCGGGCGGAGCGCCTGCACGCCCTTCTCAAAAAAGTCCTTCTGCCGATCGACGATGTAGTGCATGACCTTGAGCATCGTCTGCCGGCGCTGCTCGATGGCCTGGATCATCCAGTTGGCCGAATTGAGCTTCGACGCAATGAAATCCTTGCTCTCGGTATCAAAGCGCTTCTTGTCGCGCGCCAGATCCTGATAGGTTCGCGAAAGCTTGAGGCGCGGCAGATTGCCGTCGTTCAGGAAGATGTGGTAATGCCCATCGATCTTCTCGACAACCAGATCCGGGATGATGTAGTTGTCGTTGCCCGAGCTGAAGCGAAGTCCCGGCTTGGGATCGAGTTTGGCAATTTCATCCGCGGCGCCCTGCACATCCTGCGCGCTGATCCCGAAGCGCTTGGCCAGTTCGCTCCAGCGATGCGCGATCAGTTCCTCGAATGCTTCATGCACGAGGCGATAGGCGAGCGAATCCTGCTGGCCGGCCGCGCGCAACTGCAGCAGCAGGCATTCACGCAGATCGCGCGCACCAACACCCGGCGGATCGAGATCCTGAAGGATGCGCAACATGCTGAGCATGTCGTCTTCGGTGAAGATCGGAATGTCACCGTGAATGTCGCGCTCTTCGGCTTCACGATGCAGCAGTTCGTTCACCGCCTCACGGATCTCATCAACCGGACACGCGAGATACCCGTCGTCGTTGATGTTGCCGACGAACTCTTCAGCCAAAAACTGCTGGCGCGGCGTGAGGTCGAGCAGCGAGAGCTGTTCGCCGAGATGGTCCGCCAGATCACGTGAAGCAACGGTGACGGGTTCGTAGTACTCACGCTGCTCGTTCTCTTCGCGCTGCCCACCGGTTTCGAAGCCATCCAGTAGCACCGCTTCCCAGTCGACATCATCATCGCCGGTCTTCTCGGGCTCAGGCTCCGATGACGCCTCGGGTTCCGCGAGATCCTGCGGCTCCGGTACTTCCTCGACGTCACCACTGTCGTCGTCTTCGTCCTCGGGTTCAACGAGTTCGAGGAACGGATTGGTGAGCAATTCCTGCTTGAGGTGCTGCTGCAAATCGAGCAGCGGCATGTACAGCAGATCCATCGCCTGATACAGGCGTGGATTGACCTTGAGCTCCTGACGGAGACCGGTCGTCTGCTGGAGGCCAGTCTTCATCCGATGACCGCCTCAGCCTCGTCCTCAGCAAATCGCTCCCGCAGGCGGGCGGTGAGCGTGGGGCCGAGATAAATGCGGGCGACTTCGTCGTCGAAGACCAGCTCTCGCACAGTGCCTGAAACCTTGACCTGACCGTCGAACATGATGTACGCACGATCCACGATATCGAGGGTCTGCTCGACATTGTGGTCGGAGATGAGCACGCCGATCCCGCGATGGCGCAGATCTGCGACGATGGACTGGATATCGTGCACGGCAATGGGATCGACGCCCGCGAACGGTTCATCGAGCATCATGAACTTGGGCTCGGTGACCAGTGCGCGCGTGATCTCGAGGCGGCGTCGTTCGCCACCTGACAATTGAAACGCCTTGCTCTTGCGCAGGTGCTTGATCTTGAGCTCATCGAGCAACGATTCAAGTCGGGCACTGCGCTCGGAGTCAGAGAGCGGCAGCGTTTCGAGAATCGCCAGAATGTTCTGTTCGACGGTCAGCTTGCGGAAGATCGAGGGCTCCTGCGACAGATACCCGATTCCCTGGCGTGCCCGCTGATACATGGGCATGCTGGTGATATCCCGGCCGTCCATTTTGATCTTGCCGGCCTGTGGAGCGATGAGTCCCACGAGCATGTAGAACGTCGTGGTTTTGCCAGCGCCATTGGGACCCAGGAGGCCCACGATCTCGCCCTGCTGCACCTGCACGGCCACATCGTTCACCACGCGGCGGCCGCGATACACCTTCACAAGACCATCGGCACCGAGCACCGATCCCTGACCGGCGGCTACGGCCTTGGACGCAATCGGTGTTGCAGTGGGCTGCCGATGCTCACCCGTGTGGCGCAATACGTCATACAGGGCGGTGCGTTCCTCGAGAGGCAGCTCCCGTAGCACGGAACCCAGTGTGACGGCGAGGTCCGGTGCGTTTCCGGCCGGAATGGGCTCGAGCAGCCCAGCGGCGGCCAGTCGCGGCAACATGGCGTGCACGAGATGCGCACGTACTTCATCAGGCGACCGGAACTGTCCATCACGCGTGCGCTCGATGAATCGCGTCGCCAGGAGGTTGAGAGGTGCGACTCCTGTCGCGTCGCTCTCTTCCAGCATCGCCCGAAGTACCACCGCCACACTGCGATCCCCGTGTACGGCCTGCTCTACCGCCGTTTGCACGGCCGCGAGGGGTGACGCAGGGGGAGAATCCGGCTGGTTGGTCATATCCGGCGACGAAGGGCGTATGGCGAATAGTACGTGCTGCGCACGGTTGGTGCGCGTCCCGGAAACGCAGGTGCGGAGCCGGGTCTCCCGGTCCCGTTATCCAGGAAGCCGGGTGATGAGAGCGACGCTACCGGTGGAATCGAAGAAATGGAAGGCGTGTGCTGCAAGGTATCCGGCCGTGGCCGTACGGAGTCGGGGCGCGGTCGGCGTCCCGTCGTGTCCCGACGGGTGGTATCAGACAGACTATCGGGAGCCGGTTCGAGATACACGCCGCTCGCCGCCGAATCGACCCGCACATCGCGGACGGCACCTGTATCGAAGTTCACGTAGATCCGGATACCGCGCACGTAATTGATTCCGGGAGCAGCATTTGGCCCGCGACTGTTGGCAATGTGGAAGAGCGAACTGGCGTTCCCCATCGCGCGAATTTCCTGCAGTTTGGTCTGACTCGACGATTTCTGTGAAGCACCTGCTCCAGCAGGACGAGCGGCACGAGTTGCGGCAGAGTCCACGGCTGTGGTATCGAAAAAGGCAAAGACACTGTCGCCGCGGAGCACATCCTTTGCGTCGGTCCGAATACGTGCCGTATCCGGCGTGCCGACGGCAATCGCGCCGCCGATAGCACGTACTTCCCGTACCAAACGGTCCCCCATGCGAATGCGCATCGAATCCGCTTCCACGTCCTGCTGTGGTGTGGTCGCTCGTGCGCGCCCCTTGCCAAAGGCAAAGGCTTCTGACAGCTCCTGATCCTTCAGGCGGAGGTCGATACGTTCGGCATTGAGGACCAGCTGATCATTGGTCGCCGTGGACTTATGCATGGCGTATACCCGATCAAGCTTACGATCCGTGCTGTAGAGATCGATTGTGTCGCCGGTCAGCACAAAGCGTTGGGCTGAGTCCGTGTTCGTGATGCGTGCGCCACGAACCAATCGCGCTTTTTGACTGACCTTGTCGAACGCTGCGCTATCGCTGCGGCCATTGATGCGTTCGCGATCGATCGTTACGTCTCCCCAGGCCATGAGGAGCGAGTCACCCGCATCCTCAAAGCGATTGGCGACAATGACGACGGGGGGCTGCAACCGTCCCGTGCTGTCCTTCTCCACCACACGAGCGGTCGAACGCTGTGGCGATACCAAGCGGGAAACTGGACGCTCCGGTGTCGCACGATAGTACTCCATGGTGGGACCTGAAAACGTGCTGCCGGTCGCCAGCTGAGTCGCTACCACATTTCCGTCGGCATACAGGCGGCCTTCGCGCGTGAAGTAAGTCGCGTGAGCAGCCGTCATCTGCATTTTGCCGATCTCTTCGTAAACCACGTTCCCATAAAGATTCACGATGCCGGCGGCCTGGAACTGCTCGGCACTATCGGCACGGAGTCGATTGCTTTCCCCCTCGCATCGGCCGATGAAACCACCGCCGATGAATGTGTTGGACACGTTCTCCGCCACCCGGCTATAAAGCATCCGAGTTTCCGGGGGAGATTCGGATGTGTTCAACACACAGTCGCGGGAAACCGGCGTGCGTCGACGTGCCTTTGCCACCGAATCCTTTACGACCGAATCGCGAACGATTGAATCGCGGCGAGCGGTGATGCGCGCCAGCGAATCCTTAGCCAGCGAATCACGTTGCACGGAATCGCGCGCTGTGGAGTCGATCAGGCTATCTGGGCGAACTGCCGGTGGGCGCTGCGCACTGTCCGGACGCGCACCGGGAACGACACCTGGGCGCGCAATCGTGGTATCGCCACGCGCAGCCGGTGCACCTGGTGCGCCAGCCGCGCCAGGACGTGCGCGGCTCGTTCCGCGGCAACCCGCGACCACCGCAGCAACGAGCACGATGGCCACACGCCACGCCGCGAGGCGGGTGGCCCGCCTCGTGAGATGGCTCAGTGGCTGCTCGTTGGTATGCAAATCACTCACTGCGCGGGGACCTTGACCGGTGCGACGCCCTTGCACGCACGCAAGCAACGGAAATTCGTCAGCTGTGGATCAGACTCGAATCCGATGCCGGACAATTGACGGTTGGGTTCGTTCAGCACGAATGACGAATCGGTGAAGAACTGATTGCGGACCTGATCATACACCAACTGTTGTGTGGTGAGTCGCTTGCCATCGTTGCGCAGAACTACCACATCACCGCGTGCTTCGATACGGGAAAGCCGAGAGGTGTACGACGCGGTACGTGAGGTCATGACCCCATCCTTCTCACCCATCGACGTGAAGAAGGTGAGATTCACGCGACGCAGCTCGAGTCGCGTACCATCGTCGTACCAGAGGGCCGTATCACCAAGCAGCTCGCCCTTGTTGATACCCTTGTCCGTGAGGTAGGTCCGGACACCAAATCCCATCTGCTCTGCCGAATCCGGCAGAAGAGCCTTTGCGGTACGAGCCACCTTGCTCTTGGGCTTCTGTGGGCAGGCCGCCGCAGAGAGTGTGACCACCGCCACGGAGAGTGTCATCAACCAACGGACGCGCGATTGCCAGACCAATGTCATGCGGCACCTGCGCGCATGAGGTCATGCAGGTGCACGACTCCGACGAGTTGTTCCTGCGCATCCAGTACCGGCATGGCCATGATGCCATGCGTTTCCATCCGGTGCACTACCGCACTCCCCAGTTCATGTTCATGTGCGACGCGCGGCGCCACAGTCATCACAGACGTCACGGGCACACTCAGCACGTCGTCCTGCCGTTCAAGCAGGCGTGTGAGATCCCCAGCGGTGACCACCCCTGATACCCGGCCCTGTTCCACGACGATCGCGAGCCCGCGACGCTCGGCCAGTTGCACGACCGCATCACGCATAGTGGCCGTCGGGGCCAGCACCGGCAGACGGTCGCGCTCCATGACATCCCCAACACGCGTCAGCAGACGTCGACCAAGCGCACCGCCGGGGTGCAGTCGCGCGAAGTCTTCGGGTCGGAAGCCTTTTTCGAGTAGCACCGCCACCGCCAACGCATCACCCAGTGCCATGGTAACCGTTGTGCTGGTGGTAGGCGCGAGGTCGTGCGGACACGCCTCTTCCTTGACCAACAGATCGAGCGTCACATCCGCATGACGCGCCAGGCGCGATTCAGGTCCGGCCGTCATCGCGATCATGCGCACACCAAGACGCGCCAATGCCTCGATCAGACCGAGCAGTTCTTCGCTTTCGCCGCTTTTCGAGATAAGGATGGCGACATCGTCTGCACCAACGATGCCGAGATCACCATGCACGCTCTCCACCGGATGCAGAAAGAGCGCCGGTGTTCCGGTTGACGTGAACGTGGCGGCCATCTTTCGCGCCACGTTGCCCGACTTGCCGACGCCAGCAATGATGACGCGACCACGACAGGCCGTGAGCAGCTCGACAGCGGTAGCAAAGGCTTCGCCCAAGTCACGTTCCGACGCACGCAGCGCTTCTGCCTCGAGCGCCAGCACGCGCTGCCCTCGCAACACAATCTCCGCGCGGCGTGCCGCAGTGGTTTCGGCTCGCTCACTCATGCGGACGCCCCGACTTCCGAGGCCATACTTGGACGTACTTCACTGCGACTGCGTACATAGCGCTCCACGGCATCATCCCACTCATCACGTGCCGACAACAGCCATTCGGCAAACTCGCGTACGGCGCCCTGGCCACCGCGTGCCTTGAGTTGCACTGCGGCTACGCGCCGGACTTCAGGAACCGCATTACCAACCGCTACGGGCAGACCGACCTCACGCAATACACCAAGGTCGGGAAGATCGTCACCGACAAACGCCACTTCGTCGAATGAGACGCCGAGTTCTTCGCACAGCGTACGCAGTGCCGGCAGCTTTCGCGCTTCCGGATCCTGAATGCAGTGCGTGATGCGCAGTTCGCGCGCACGCAGCGCGACACTGGCTGATACGCGTCCCGTGATGATGGCAAGTGTCAATCCGGACTCGCGCAGCAACACCATGCCCAACCCGTCCTGAATGTCGTAGCGCTTGAGTTCGAAAGCATGGTCCGCGGGACCGTCGCGCGTGGCGCCGAGGTAAATGCCTCCGTCCGTCAACACTCCGTCGACATCAAAACAGACCAGCCGGATACGACGTGCCTTCGCACGCAACGTGTCCGACACATCGCGTGCGCGCGACAAAGGAGGCAGCACATCCGGTGCTGAGGCCGGCTGCGTGTTCGACACGCTCATCGGTTGGTGCGATCCCAGATGTCGATGGCGCGGGCCATCAGATCCGGCAGCTCCGCCAGCGGAATCATATTGGGCCCATCACTCGGCGCCGTATCGGGCGTCGGATGTGTTTCGAGAAACAACCCCTGCGCTCCAGCGGCGAGTGCGGCATAGGTGAGTGGTGCGATGTATTCGCGGGCCCCACCACTGGTGCCACCGGCCCCCTGCCCTGGCCTTTGCACACTGTGTGTGCCATCAAAGATCACCGGAACCTGACAGGCGTCACGCATGCGCATGAACGTGCGCATGTCGACGACCAGGTCTCCGTAACCAAAGAACGACCCACGTTCGGTAACGGCCATCGGACCGACAGTGCGCCCAGCAAGCGTTGCACCGGCTTCCACTTTGCGCACTGCCCCCTTCATGCCTTCAGGGTGCATCCACTGCCCTTTCTTGACGTTCACCGCCTTGCCCGTGGCGCCAGCAGCGAGCAGCAAGTCCGTCTGCCTGCAGAGGAATGCGGGGATCTGCAGCACATCCACCACCGACGCGGCCGGTGCACACTGCGCCGCATCATGCACGTCGGTCAGAATTGGCAGACCCGTTGCCGCACGGACTCGCGCCAGTGCTTCGAGGCCTGCCTCAAGGCCCGGACCACGCACACCATCCACGTTCGACCGATTGGCCTTGTCGAAGCTGGCCTTGAAGATGATTCCCCCCGGAACCTTTTCGGAGAGACGCGCGAGCGCCTCTCCGACACGCAGGTTTAATGTGTCGTCTTCGAGCTGGCACGGGCCAGCAATGAGAAAGAGACGATCAGCAGGGAATGATGCAGCGGACACGATGCTCACTGGTTGACGTGGGCCAGTGCCGGCTCCGACGACGTTGCTGCCTGTTCCCTATGACGGCTCATGGCCGCAGCCACAAAGCCGGCGAACAGCGGATGCGGACGCAGAGGACGCGACTGCAGTTCCGGATGGAACTGGCAGCCCACGAACCAGGGATGCGACGGCAGCTCGATCATCTCGACCAGCGTGTCATCGGGCGAGAGACCACTGAGTCGCATGCCGTTCTCGATGAACCGCTCGCGATAGCGATTCGACACCTCATAGCGGTGACGATGGCGCTCGGACACTTCGGGCTGACCGTAGATCTCGGCCGCCTTGGATCCGCGCTGCAGGCGGCACGGATACGCACCCAGTCGCATCGTGCCGCCCTTGTCGGTGACTTCACGCTGCGAGTCCATGAGCGAAATGACCGGGTTGCTGCACTCCGGTGCGAACTCGCTCGAGTGGCTGTCATCGAGACCGAGCACATGACGCGAGAACTCGATGATGGCCACCTGCATGCCAAGGCAGATGCCGAAGAACGGCAACTGCATTTCACGCGCCGCGCGAATGGCTTCGACCATGCCTTCCACACCACGCACACCGAAACCACCCGGCACGAGCAAACCGTCGTGGCCGGAAAGAATCTCACGCGCCTTCTCCGGCGACGTGAAGTGATCGCTGGAAGTCCATGCCAGTTCAACGCCTACATGATTCGCGATTCCACCATGAATGAGCGCTTCCTGCACACTCTTGTAGCTGTCGACGTAATCGGTGTACTTGCCGACCACGCAGATGCGCACCTTCTCACGCGGATTCGTGATGCGCTGCACCATGGTGCGCCACGCCGTGAGATCGGGCGTGGGCGCCTGCAAACGCAGCCGCTCCATGACCCGTTCGGCAAAGCCCTGCTGCTCGAACACGAGTGGAATTTCGTAGATCGTCAGCACGTCCGGGCTTTCGATCACGGCACCGAAGTCCACGTTGCAGAAAAGCGCGATCTTGCGCTTCACATCGTCCTGAAGGGGCTTTTCGCTGCGGCAGATGAGGAAGTCGGGCTGGATGCCGATTTCCATGAGCTCGCGCACTGAGTGCTGCGTGGGCTTGGTCTTTACCTCACCAGCGGCCGCGATATACGGCACCAGCGTGAGATGCACGAAGATCGCGTTTTCCTTGCCGACTTCACGACGGAACTGACGAATGGCTTCGAGGAACGGCAGCGACTCGATGTCACCAACCGTGCCGCCGATTTCCACCAGCACGACATCATTGCCCGGCGCGATGCGCTTTACGGCATTCTTGATCTCGTCGGTGATGTGCGGAATGACCTGCACCGTGGAGCCGAGGTATTCGCCGCGGCGCTCCTTGGTGATCACATTCGAGTAGATACGGCCCGTCGTGATGTTGTTGGCCTGTGACAACGGGCGATCGAGGAAGCGCTCGTAGTGTCCAAGATCGAGGTCCGTTTCCGCACCGTCATCCGTGACGAACACTTCACCGTGCTGGAACGGCGACATCGTACCCGGATCGACGTTGAGGTACGGGTCGAGCTTCATCATGGTCACACGCAGACCACGTTCAACGAGCAGGCGGCCCAGTGATGCGGCCGCAATCCCCTTCCCGAGCGATGACACGACGCCGCCGGTCACGAAGATGTACTTCGGCGTCGTTGCCTGACCTTGGGCGTTCAGCATGGTAGACATGTGCAGAAACTCGCGACGAGCGATGGAGGGGTGGAGATCACGATGTATGGGAAATCCAGCGCGCGTTGGCGCGCACCAGATCGTCTTCGGTATCAATGCCGCCTTCGGCGGATGGAACATGAGCCACGCCGATACTCAGGCCGTGAGCCAGTGGACGGAGCTGCTCAAGACGTTCGACCAACTCCAACGGGTGTGGTGACCACCCCACCCACTGCTGCAGCGCACTTCGCGTGTAGGCATACACCCCCACATGCTGGTGCACGAGTGGTGCCAATACCTCCGTATCCTGGGCATCACGCAGAAACGGGATGGGTGCCCTCGAAAAATACAGAGCGCGACCATCGTCAGTGCACACCACTTTCACTACGTCCGGACGGAGGAGCGCCCCCATACCAATGGGAACTGCGGCAGTCCCGATTGGTGCCTGGCCCGATGTGACCATGCGCACGGCACCGGCCAGGGCAGCCTCCGAGACAAACGGTTCGTCGCCTTGTACGTTCAGGAGGACATCGAACGCCTCGAATTCGGGACGCTCAGCAACTTCGGCGACACGATCCGTGCCGCTCGGATGGTCTTCCCGAGTGAGTACAACGGGGATGCCGCGGCTCGTACAGGATTCGGCAACTTCGGAGTGATCGGTGGCGACAACACACCGGTCGGCGACCCCGAGCGCGAGGACGCGCTGGTACACTCGGACGACGAGGGGTTCGCCTCCCAGGAGGCGAAGGGGCTTGCGGGGAAGTCTGGTCGCGCCCAGGCGCGCCGGAATCACCGCGAGAACTGACATTTTCCCGTCGGACGGGTCGGAGTTGCAGCAAAATTCACGCCAGTTAAGATACCCGGTTCGGCGCGCCAAGGCAAACACGTGGCGAACGCGTCGTACTCATCCTTTTCTCGTGGTCCGGCATGCCCGTCTCGTGGTGGATCGGCTTCAACGCGCTGGTGCTCTTTCTGCTGGCGCTCGACCTCGGCGTCTTCAATCGCAAGGCGCACGCGGTCTCCGTCCGTGAAGCCCTGGGCTGGAGTGCCCTCTGGATCTCGCTGGCCATCGGATTCGGTGTCTGGGTAGGTCAGACGCTCGGGCGTCAGTCGATGCTCGAGTTCTACGCCGGCTACCTTGTCGAACAGGCGCTGTCGGTCGACAACCTGTTCGTCTTCATTCTGATCTTCGGCTATTTCCGCATTCCGCCGGAGCTGCAGCATCGCGTGCTCTTCTGGGGCATTCTGGGCGCGTTGCTCATGCGTGGCGCCATGATTGGCGCCGGTGCCGTGTTGCTCGCCAAGTACCACTGGATCATCTACATCTTCGGTGCATTTCTCGTGTACACCGGATTCAAGATGGCTTTCAGTGGCGAAAGTCAGGTAGCACCGGAGCAGAATCCCGTCATTCGGTTAGTGCGGCGATTCATTCCCATCACCACCCGATTCCACGGGGAAAAGTTTTTTGTGCGGGAGCCGCTGACGCCTGGGGGCGCGGTGCGGTTGGTGGCGACGCCGCTGTTCATTGTGCTGGCGCTCGTGGAGACCACTGACGTGGTGTTCGCCCTCGATTCCATTCCGGCCATTTTCGGTGTCACGCGTAATCCGTTTCTCGTCTATACGTCCAACGTATTCGCCATTCTGGGACTGCGTTCTCTGTACTTCGTACTGGCCAACATCATCGGCAAGTTTCACCTGCTCAAGTACGGTCTCTCGATCGTGCTGGCCTTTGTTGGCGTGAAGATGCTGCTCAGTGAGATCCGCCCGATTCCCATTGGCTGGTCACTGGGCGTGGTGGCGGCGGTGCTGATTGGTAGTGTGCTGCTTTCCCTCGTGATCAAGCCGAGGGAAGAAGCCCCGCACGCGTAACTCGATTGGTGGCGCGATTGTTTTCACGCGCCATCGACAGAAAGTTCGCCAGCAGCGTCCGTCCGTGTTCAGTCAGGATGGATTCCGGATGGAATTGCACGCCCCACACCGGGTGCGTGCGGTGCTGCAGGGCATGAATCTCCGTGGCATCATCGGTCGCCGTGGCGGTGACCTCGAGCACATCAGGCAACGTGGCGCGCTCCACAATAAGCGAGTGGTAGCGCATGACGCCAAACGGTGAAGGCACTCCGGCAAAGAGTCCCGTCCCATCGTGCACGAGACGCGACATCTTGCCGTGCATGACCCGAGAAGCGCGCGTGACCACGCCACCATACGCCTCGCCAATGGCCTGATGCCCAAGGCACACGCCAAGCAGCGGAATCTCGGCACCGTAGCGGCGGATCACGTCGACCGAAATGCCGGCGTCCTTTGGCGCACAGGGCCCTGGGGAGACCACGATGGCATCGGGCTGCATGGCGCCCACATCCTCGACGGACAAGGCATCGTTACGATGCACTTCCAGTTGCTCACCCAACTCGCCGAAGTACTGCACGAGGTTGTAGGTGAACGAATCGTAGTTGTCGATGACGAGAAGCATGGCTTGCAGGGCGACGTGCGAGACAAAGTGCGGCGTCAGCCGCGTGGGTGGAACTGCTTGTGCACACTTCGAAGATACTCACGATCGATGTGCGTGTAGATCTGCGTCGTGGCGATATCTGCATGTCCCAGCATTTCCTGCACCGCACGCAGATCGGCCCCACCTTCCAGCAAATGCGTGGCAAACGAGTGCCGGAGCGTGTGGGGCGAGACGTGCTTTTCGATACCGGCCATGGTCACGTACTTCTGCAGGATTTTCCAGGCCCCCATACGGGTGAGCGGCTTTCCCTGACCGTTCAGGAACAACAAACCCTTGCCATGACCGCGCTCGAGCACGGGTCTGAGCTCGCGCAGATACACAGCCACGGCACCGATGGCTGAGCGCCCAATGGGCACAAGCCGCTCCTTGCTGCCCTTACCAAACACCCGCACGAGGCCGTCCTCGAGCAGCACGTCCTTCTGCGCGAGACCAATCCACTCCGACACCCGAAGCCCTGCCCCGTAGGCCAGTTCGAGCATGGCGCGGTCGCGAAACGCCAAACGTTCATCGAGGCTTGGTGCCGATAGCAGCTTCGTGACGTCATCAACAGAGAGAACATCCGGCAGTGTCCGCCAGCGCTGTGGAGCATCGAGGCGTTCTGTCGGATCGACGGTGATGACGCCTTCAGCGATCAGCGTACGGAACCAGCTCCGAAGCGCCGACAAGCGACGGCGCACTGTGCTGTTCTCGCGTGGCTCGATTCCCCGCTCAGGATCAGCATCCTTGAGGGAATACAGATATTCACGTAAATGGGCGGTGCGCACGTCCGTAATGCGCTCGACTCCCTGGCTGCGCAGAAAGCGCGCACAGTCGATCACATCACGTCGATAGGCGTCGATCGTGCGCGGTGATGCTCCGCGTTCGATGGCGAACACGTCGAGAAAGAGCTGCACGTGCAGCTGCGGAAAGTGTGCTGGTGTCGAGTCTTCCGACGGTGTGGCGCGAGGACGTGCCATGTCTACTGCGCTCTGCGACGTCGCATCCACCACCACACGCCAAGGCCCAGTGCCAGCACGATCGCCGCAGCGATGCCGATGGTGCGCTGCTGGGATGCAATCTGCGCCAGGAGCGCATCCGCATTGCTGCCGGCGCGAAACGCCAGTACGCAGACCAGCGCATACCACGCACCTGAAGCCAATGACATGGCAATAAGGGCACGCCATGCACCAATGCCGAGCGCACCCGCCACGGGAGGCACCACGGCCCGTACGGCAGGTAGAAAGCGGCTCACCACCACCGCCAGAATGCCCTGCGTAGCGAACTTCTCGGAGAAGCGTTCAGCCAGGTCCGCAGGAAAGGCTGTTGGAAATCGCTGCTGCAGACGCGGCAATCCGTACCGATGTCCAATCCAGTACATGAACATCGCGCCACCGATGTTGCCGACCATGGTAGCGGACCACACACCGAATTCCGTACCGTTTCCTCGAGCCGCGACAAATGCGCCGAGAGCGATGACGGTATCGGCAGGCAGTGGCGGGAATACGTTCTCAGCGAACGCCGCGAGAACAATGGCCCCATACAGCAGGTGATCGGGCAGTCCCGTGAGCCAGACCAACAAGTCGTTCATGTCCAGTCCGGCAAACGGAGTACGATGGCGTATCTGATCGGGTTGCGATCAGATCGCGATCAACGAGGCGGTGCACATCACGGCGAGTCCTTCCTCGCGACCGACCCATCCCATGCCTTCGTTGGTTTTCCCCTTCACGAAGACACGATCGACTGGAACCTCGAGTGCCGCGGCAAGCGCGCTGCGCATGGCCTCACGATGTGGGCCGATCTTGGGATGTCGCTGCGCCACAACCGTGACGTCCACGTTGTACACCTGAAAGCCCGCCGTGTGCACTTTGCCAACGGCCGCACGCAACATAGCGACGGAATCCTTACCCTTGTTGGCCGGATCGGTATCCGGAAACAATTGGCCGATGTCACCAAGCGCCGCCGCGCCAAGAATGGCGTCGGTGATAGCGTGGCAAATGGCATCGCCGTCGGAGTGACCGGCACAGTGCACATTGCCCGGGATATCAATGCCTCCGAGGCGCATGGGGCCACCTTCGCCGAACCGATGCGAATCGTAGCCAATACCCACGCGCATGGCTGATGCCGTCACGCAGCCACCGTCGCGGTGGTGGAAGAAGTCGACGCGTCACCGCCGGCAATGATCGAGTAGTCCTGACGACGACGTGCCGGCGTAAAGCCGGCGTCCGTGATCAGGCGATCGAGTTCGTCGGTCGTGGTGCGATAGGTGGTATTGGCGGCCGACACCACGTTCTCCTCAATCATCAGCGACCCGAAGTCATTGCATCCGTAACGCAGCGCCATCTGTCCGACCTTCATACCCATGGTCACCCAGCTCGACTGCAGATTGGGCACGTTGTCGAGCACAATGCGCGACATGGCCACCGTACGCAGATACGTGGTGGCATCGGTCTTGGGCATGTGCGACATGGTGGGCGTGTTCTCCGGCTGCAGCGGCCACGTGATGAATGCCGTGAACCCGTTGGTTCGGGCCTGAAGATCGCGCACACGCTGCAGGTGTTCGATACGTTCGGCCAGAGTCTCCCCGATACCATACATCATGGTGACCGAGGTCTTCATACCCTCGTTGTGCGCCATCTCCATGATCTCGAGCCAGCGGTCCGCACCGGCCTTCTTTGGCGCCACGATATCGCGCACACGTTGCACCAGAATCTCGCCACCGCCACCGGGAATGGAATCCAGACCAGCTGCGCGCAGTTCACGAATCACATCCCGCGCGCCCATGCGAAAACGCGTCGAGAAGAAGTCCACCTCACTCGGCGAGAAGCCGTGAATGTGGATGGGATGATACGTCTTGATGTAGCGAAGCAGATCGAGATACCACTCGAACGGGATGTACGGATTGTGTCCGCCCTGAATGAGGATCTGTACACCACCCAGCGCCTTCGTCTCTTCGATCTTCTCGCCAATCTGCTCGAACGAGAGCGTGTAGCCTTCGCCGTTCTTTGGCCGCCGATAGAACGCGCAGAAACCGCAGTCAGCCACACACACATTCGTGTAGTTGATGTTGCGATCGACGATGTATGTCACCACACCGTGCGGGTGCTTCTGCTCGCGCACCCGATCGGCTTCGAGACCGAGTTCGAGTAGCGGGGCGTTGGTGTAGAAATCGAGGAGATCACGCATGGACGGCAATCCGGACAAGGGCGATCAGGCGGCCGGCAGGAACGCCAGCGTTCCATCAGGAACGCGGCCCGCCAGCACGAGTCGCCGGAAAAATTCCGTGAGGCCCGCGAGGTGCGGGTAGGACAAACGATAGTCGAGACCGTCGAAGTATTCGCGGCAGGTCTCAATGGGAACTCCGCTGGCCAGCGAGGCCTGCGCAGAGAGTTGATCGAGGTGCTGCAGTCCCCAATCGCGCGACGCAATCAGTGAGGCGTGCGCGGACAGCGCCTCATGGACCGGCGTGCGGCGCTGAGCCACCCACACGGCAAAAACAAAGGGCAGCCCGGTCCACGCCTTCCACGCCGCACCAAGATCTTCGCGAAACGGATACTGATCGGCCCATGGACCACCGCGGTTCGCAGCATCGAACAGCTTGAGTGCGGCATCACCAATCACGAGCCGGGCATCATGCTCGTCGTCGGCAAAGCGGTCGATGTCGGCCAGCTCGGCATCACCAGGCACGAACTCTGGTCGGCACTTCCACACATGCTCGAAGAGCAGCTCGAGCAGGGCAACCGATGTCATGCTGCTGCGGCTCACGACGACACGACGACCACCCAGATCCTGTGGTGCGCGTCGACTGAAGAGCATCACGCTACGCACGGGACCATCGCTGGTGATACCCAGTTCAGGCAGTAGCAGTAAACGCTGCGCATCGCGCGCGTACTCCACCGCAGACACCACACTTACATCGAGTTCACCGGCCGCCATGAGCCGATTGAGATGCGTGGGAATCCCATCAACCAACTCACCTGCGAGGGGAACGACACCACGCTCGATGGCTCCATACACCGGGTAACAGTTGATGTAGCGAATACGGCCGACACGCAGCATGGGTCAGGCCACAGCCGCTTGGGTGGTGTCGGCGGCTTCCTCGCCGTTATCCGCATCAGTGAACTCGCGGATCACTTGATAGAACGAGTCACGTTCTGCCGGCTGCTTCCCTGCTCCACGAATGAGCTGAAGCAACTGCGCCAACGTCATGCCCTGCGGTGTGTGCGCACCAACTGCGTGATAAATCTTCTCGCGAACCACCGTGCCTTCGATGTCGTTGACACCGAAGTGCAGCGCAATCTGTGTCAGTGCCGACGTGACCATGATCCAGTGCGACTTGATATGGTCGAAGTTGTCGAGGAAGAGACGGCCTACTGCGAGATTGCGGAGATCATCGAAGCCGGTAGTGCTTGTTCCTGTGCGGCCAAGCGTTTTGCCCAACTCGTTGTCGTCCGGGTGATACGCCAATGGAATGTAGGCCAGGAATCCACCGGTTTCGTCCTGCAAATCACGCAGCATGGTGAGATGCTGCATGCGGTCTTCGATGGTCTCGACATGCCCGTACAGCATGGTGCAGTTGGAGCGAATGCCGAGTTTGTGTGCCGTGCGGTGCACATCGATGTAGTCAGTGCCACCGAGCTTCTTGTCGGCAATCTGTTCGCGCACCGCAGCACTGAACGTTTCTGCACCGCCACCAGGCAATGTGTCGAGTCCCGCTTCACGCAACGCAATGAGTACATCCTCACGCGACATCTTCTCGATGCGCGCGATGTGCGCAATCTCGACTGCTGTCAGTGCCTTGATGTGCACCTGGGGATGTCGCGTCTTGAGCGCACGAAACATCTCGGTGTAGTACGCGAGCCCGGTCTGCATATCGAGACCGCCCACGATGTGAAATTCGCGGGTGATCGTGCCATCCGCGCGATCCGACTCGGCCAGCACCTGATCAAGCGTGTAGCGATACGCGCCTTCTTCCTTGGGGAGGCGCGCATAGCCGCAGAAGACACAGGTCTTCCGCAACACACAGATGTTGGTGGGATTGATGTGCTGGTTGGACGCGAAGGTTACGCGGTCGCCGTGTTTCGCCCTGTTGGCGGCATCGGCCATGGCTCCGACGCCGAGGAGGTCGGGGCTCGTGAAGAGCGTTACGCCATCGGCAAAAGACAGGCGTTCGCCTGCAATCAGCTTTTCACCGATTGGGCGCAGAGCTTCGTCACGCAGGCGATCGAGGTCGAACGGAACTGCTCGCGGCATCAAGACGCACCTTGGAAGCGGCGCGACGACGCAGAACGACCGCGTGTCGCGCCTCCTCTCAACAACGCGCCGGCGGGCGGCTTACGCTTGCCAGCGACGGAGCGCGATCGAGACGTTGTGACCCCCGAAGCCTGAGCTGTTGGAGATCGCCACGTTCACCGCACGCGCCTTGGGCACGTTGGGCGTCACGTCGAGATCACACTCGGGATCGGGCGTAGAGTAGTTGATGGTGGGCGGAATCATGCCATCGCGCATAGCGAGCGCACAGGCAATGAACTCCACGCCGCCAGCGGCACCGAGCATATGGCCCGTGGCCGACTTGGTCGAGCTCACAGACAACGCACGGGCATGGTCGCCGAACACGGCCTTGATCGCCTTGATCTCGTTGGGATCATTGAGCGGTGTAGACGTGCCATGCGCATTCACGTAGTCCACTTCGGTCGGATTGATTCCGCCATCGCGTAGCGCCTTGCGCATGGCGCGCTGGAGGCCTTCATGCGCTTCCGGCTGACCCGTGAGGTGATACGCGTCGCCCGTGGCGCCGTAGCCCACCACTTCGCCGTAGATGCGGGCACCACGGCGCAGCGCGTGCTCGAGTTCCTCAAGCACGACGACACCAGCGCCCTCACCCAGCACGAAACCATCACGCGTGCCGTCAAATGGACGCGACGCAGTGGATGGCGAATCATTGCGCTCCGACAGCGCCGTCATGTTGCCAAAGCCACCGATGGCCATCGGCAACACCGAGGCTTCGGAACCACCAGCAAGCATGACATCGGCGTCGCCGTACGCGATCGTGCGGAACGCCTCACCAATGGCGTGGGCGCTGGTCGAGCACGCAGAAATGGTGGCGAAGTTCGGCCCCTTGGCGCCGAAGCGCATGGAGACCACGCCAGCGGCAATGTCGGCGATATACATCGGCACAAAGAAGGGCGAAATGCGGCGATTGCCGCCCGTCATGTACGCCGTATGCTGCTCTTCCATCGTGGCCAGACCACCGATACCGCTGCCGATGATCACGCCGCAGTCTTCAGGCACGAAGCCGCCCTGCGCGAGTCCGGCATCTTCCATGGCCTGCACAGCAGCGCCCATGGCGTACTGCGTGTACAGGTCGGCGCGCTTGGCTTCCTTGCGGTCCATGTAGCGACTCACATCGAAGCCCTTCACCTCGCACGCGAACTTCACCTTGAAGTCCGATGCGTCAAACTTGGTGATCAGCGCGCCTCCGGACACACCACCCAGCAAACCCTGCCAGGTCGTCGCCACGTCGTTTCCGACGGGCGTGATCGCCCCAAGACCCGTGACGACGACCCGACGCTTCATCAGCCCGCGACCTTCCCCTCAAGGTACGCAATAGCGTCACCCACGGTGCGCAGCTTCTCGGCATCCTCGTCCGGGATGTCGATGTTGAATTCCTTCTCGAACTCCATGACCAGTTCGACGATGTCCAGCGAATCGGCGCCGAGGTCCTCGATGAAGCTCGCCTCAGGCGTCAGCTTCTCGCGCTCCACGCCGAGTTCCTTCTCGATGATGTCCTTGATCTTCGACGCGTTATCCGACATGGGACAGGTTCCTCTGGGGTTGTTGGAGTTGAGAATGCGGAAGTTAGCCAGCTGACGTCGTCACAGGGAGGGTCCCCACCCTACAAAAACCGTAGGGACCCGCCTGACGGCATTACATGACCATGCCGCCGTCGACGACAAAGACCTGACCGGTCACATAACTGGTCAGATCGGAGGCGAGCACGACTACCATGCTCGCGATGTCCTCGGGTGTGCCAAGACGCTCGAGGGGAATATTGGCGCTCAGCGTCGCCCGAGCTTCGGGCGTCATGGCGGCCGTCATGTCGGTTTCGATAAATCCGGGGGCAACGACATTCGCCAGGATGTTGCGGGAGGCCAGCTCCTTGGCGATGGACTTGGTCATGCCAATGAGACCCGCCTTGCTGGCGGCATAGTTGGCCTGCCCCTTGTTGCCCGTCAGTCCGACCACGCTGGCCACGTTGATGATGCGGCCAAAGCGACGCTTCATCATGCCGCGCGTCGCCGCACGGCAGGTCGCAAACGCGCCGCGCAGATTGGCATCGATGACGGCATCCCAGTCATCGTCCTTCAAGCGCATCAGCAGATTGTCGCGCGTCAGTCCGGCGTTGTTGACCAGAATATCCAGCTGCCCGAACGACTTCTCGACCGCTTCGATCAATGCCGACGCTTGCGTCACATCTCCGATGTCCGCAGCAAATCCACGCACATCGGCGCCCGTTTCCTGCGCAAGTTCGGCGGCGACCGCATCGGCCTTGGACTGTTCGCGGCCGGAGACCGCGACGCGCGCACCGGCACGAGCCAGCGCCGCAGCGATGGAGCGACCGATACCACGCGTCGATCCCGTGACGAGCGCCACGCGCCCGTTGAGAGAGATAGAGAGGCCGCCCGTAGCGCCGATACCTGATGTGGCTTCACTCATGGTAAATCCTGGTTCGCAAGCGGTGTATCAGGAGTTCGATCAAGCAGACGCGGACGCAAGCAGTTTCTCCACTTCCGCCACTGTGCCGCACGATGCCGTTGCAACCTCGGGCGCGATGCGCCGCACGAGGCCAGTGAGCACCGCACCGGTGCCGATCTCGAGGAAGGTCGCGCTCGGAAATTGCTTGGCCAGTGCGCGCACCACCTGCGTCCACTGCACCGGCGCGGTGAGCTGCTGTTCGAGCAACGTCTGCGCCGTGGTCGCATCCACAATCGGTGTCGCGTTCACGTTGGCATACACGGGCACATGCGGCGCTTCCCACGTTTCCGCACGCATCGCTTCAGCCAATCCTTCAACAGCCGGAGCCATCAGTGGTGAATGAAACGCACCACTCACCGGCAGCGGCAGGCAGCGCTTGGCGCCGGCATCCTTGGCGAGTTCCATGGCGCGTTCCACGCCAGCCACTTCACCGGAAATGACCACCTGTTCTTCGCTGTTGTAATTGGCCGGAACAACAAGACCACGCTCCGCTGTTGCCTGTTCGCAGATGGCATCGATGGGTGTGGAGAGCACGCCAAGGATTGCTGCCATCGCACCTGGACGCGCCACACCCTGTTCGAACATCAACGTGCCGCGACGACGCACGATGCGCGCAGCGGAGGCAAGGCTCAGTGCACCTGCCACGTGATAGGCTGAGAATTCGCCGAGCGAATGGCCCGCCGTTGCCTTCACGCTGGAACCCAGTGTCTCGCGCAGCACGGCCCACACGGCGGCACTGTGCGCCAGCAATGCGGGCTGCGCATTCAGCGTGCGCGTGAGTTCGTCTGCCGGTCCTTCAAAGGCGAGCGTGGAGAGTGCGGCGCCCACGGCGTCATCCACCGCATGAAATGCTTCACGCGCTGCTGGGAAAGCCTCGTAGAGGTCCTTTCCCATCCCCACCTTCTGTGAACCCTGGCCGGGCAACAGTACCACGTATTCCATGGCCATCGGTCTGCGCTATCTGGAGTGAAAGAGCATCGTCGTCACGCTCTGGGAGCGGACTAGAAACGGACGACGAGCGAGCCCCACGTAAAGCCGGCGCCAAACGCCGCGAACAACACCGTCATTCCTTCGCGAACCACACCCTGTTCGATGGCGTCATCGAGTGCGATGGGAATCGATGCCGCCGATGTGTTGCCGTAACGATCGACATTGACGAACACCTTCTCCATCGGAATGCCGGCGTGCTTGGCCGTGGCTTCGATGATGCGCACATTCGCCTGATGCGGAATGAGCAAATCGATATCCGCAGCGGTGATGCGCGCCATGTCGAGTGCACGATCCGTGGCTTCTGCCATCGACCGCACCGCATGCTTGAACACTTCGCGACCAGCCATCTGGATGTACTGGCGCCTGCCCTCGTGTGCTTCCGGCGAAAATGGTTCTGCACCACCACCTGCCGGACGCCACAGCAATTCAGCGAGCGCGCCGTCTGAACGCATGAACGTGGACATGATGCCCTTCTGTCCACCGCGTGCGCGACGCAGCACCGTGGCGCCCGCACCATCGGCAAACAGGATGCACGTGTTGCGATCAGTCCAGTCAACAATGGCGCTCAGCTTTTCTGCGCCAATCACAAGGACCGTATCCGCCGCACCGCTCGCGATCATCGAATCACCAACAACCGCACCGTAGAGCCAACCCGAACACGCCGACGCGACATCGAACGCCGCAGCGCGCGAGCATCCGAGTGCGGTCTGCACTTCAACCGCCTGCGACGGCAGGAGGTGATCGGGCGACGCTGTGCCGACGATGATGGTGTCGATCTCGCCGGGCTGTACGCCGGCACGGGCCATGGCCTGCTGCGCGGCCTTGGCGCAGAGCGAGGTGAGCGACTCACCCGGTTCAGCAATGTGTCGCTGACGAATGCCCGTACGTTCCTGAATCCAGGCGTCGTTGGTCTCGACACCCATGGCCGCGATGTCGTCATTGGTGACGACCTTGGCCGGCACGGCGTGGCCGGTGCCGGCAATGTACGAGTAGGGACGCTTCATGAGGTGCGTTCGGAGTCCTGAGCTTCCGGCGACGGGGTAGCCGGCACGGACGACGCCAGCTGGCGACCGATCTCCTCGGTCATCCCCGATTCCACAGCGCGCAGTGCGACGTGAATGGCATTCATGATGGCACGCGGCGAACTCTTGCCATGCGAGATGATCGAAACGCCTCGCACACCAAGCAGCGGTGCACCGCCGTATTCGTCGACATCGAGTTCCTTGAGCGAGCCGGCAATCTGACGTGCATCCAGATTGGCGACCTTGGATACCATGCCGATCAGCATGGGGCCGATGCTTTCGTAGAACTTGAGCAGCACGTTACCGGTGAAGCCGTCGCAGACCACCACATCAATGGGGCCGCGATCGCATACGCCGCGCGGGAGATCACGTCCCTCGACATTGCCGAGGAAGTTGAGTCCCGCCGTCAGCAGGCGTTGATGCGCTTCCTTCACCGCGACGTTGCCCTTCTCGGCCTCTTCTCCGATGGACAGTAGTCCAACAGCCGGATTGGTGCGTCCCATCAACGCCTGCGCGTAAACGGTGCCAATGCGCGCGAACTGCACGAGTTCATCGGCGGCACAGTCGACGTTGGCGCCGACATCCAGCACGAGGATAGGCTGTTTGGCCGTGGGAAACAGCGTTCCGATGGCCGGGCGCTTGAGTCCCTCATGCAGCTTGAGCAGCATGAGCGAGGCCGCCATCTGCGCGCCGGTGTTGCCAGCGGAGACGAAGCCGTTGGCCTGTCCTTCAGCGACGCGACGAATGCCTACGACCATCGAACTGTTGGTCTTCGCGCGCATGGCGACGCGCGGGCTGTCGGTCATTTCAATGACGTCAGGCGCCTCAACAATCGACAATCGGGACCGTACATACGCCAATGGCGCAAGCTCATCACGCAACAGCGTGTCAAGTTCGCGCTCGATGACGGCCGTCTGGCCAACCAACTCGATGTGATGCTCCTGGGGCAGCGCTCCAAGCGCATGGAGGGCGCCCGCAATGGGGGCCCGGGGGGCGAAATCGCCCCCCATGGCATCCACAGCGATGCGCGCCAAGCTTACGCTTCCTGCGCCGTGACCCGCTGCTCGCCCGCGTAGTACCCGCACTCACCGCACACGCGGTGCGGGCGCTTGGCCGAGCCACACTGCGGGCACGACTGAATCACGATGGCGGGCGCGGTCTTGTGCGTGTTGCGGGCGCGCTTCCGCCGCTTGGATGTGCGGCGCTTTGGTACGGCCATGGGATGCTGACCTGAACGTTCGAGACAGAATGAACCGTTAGTCGGAGCGACGCGCTTCGCGCAGCCCGTCCCAACGGGGATCGAGAGTTGGGGAACACGTGCAATCCCCCGTGTTGCGATCGACGCCGCAAGTCGGACACAGCCCCTTGCACTCCGTCCGACACACTGCGAACGCAGGAACGGCCAACAGCCACTCCTCACGTATCGCTGGACGCAGATCCAGTTCGCGTTCACCTGCGGGGATCAGCACGACGTCATCTTCATCCGCCTCATCGGTGCCCGAGTCGGCAAAAATCAGATGCACATCTTCTGCTACCTGCACCGTGGCTTCGCCCAGGCAACGCCTGCACTCCGTCACGGCCGTACCTTCAAGCAGGCCGCTGAAGTAAAAGCGTCCCTGCCCCGCACTGGAAAGCCGGCCCGTCACGTGCACCCCGGCCTGAACCGGTCGTGCATCGCCGTCTTCCCACACTGGATCCGCCATCTCAAGCCAACCATCGACTTGCTCGGCATGCGCTTCCAGGCTGCGGATGTCAAAGTACAGCATAGCCGTGTAACGTAGACCGGCAGCCCCCGTTTCACAAGGGCTGCCGGTCTGTTTTCTGCTCAGATTGGACTTCCCCAAGTCGCAGTCATGCCACGAGTTAGGAAGGCTCCATCTGCTCAGGCGATGACGTCGGCCTCGGCAAAGAAAAACCGGGCCTCACGGGCCGCGTTTTCATCGGAATCCGAGGCGTGGATCGCGTTCTTGCCCTTCGACTCGGCGTACAGCTTGCGCACCGTGCCTTCCGCCGCTTCCGCCGGGTCGGTGGCACCGATGGCCGTGCGGAGAGCCGCCACGGCATCATCCTTCTCGAGGATGATCGGCATGCAGGGGCCGCTGGTCATGAAGGACACCAGCTCGCCATAGAAGGGGCGTTCCTTGTGCACTTCGTAGAACGCGCCGGCCTGGGCCGTGGTCAGGTGCATGACGCGGGCGGCCTTCACCGCGAAGCCCTGCTTCTCGAGCAGCGCAATGATGTTGCCCGCATTGCCGGCGCCAAAGGCGTCGGGCTTCACAATCGTAAGGGTGCGACGGCCAGCCATGGTCGTATGAGGTCAAAGGGTAGAATCAGGGCGCCGACAAGCAGAAAAACAGGCGCGGCGGGAACCCGAAGGTCCCCGCCGCGCACAAGATAACCATTCTGTCCGATGAGGACAGGCAGGTCAGTTCAGACGCGCCTTGATGAGCTCGACAAAGTCGATCGGACGCTGGGCCACGCCCATGCCCGCCGCCTTGAACGACTCGATCTTCTCGGCGGCCGTGCCGGCCGAACCCGAGATGATCGCACCCGCGTGACCCATACGGCGTCCCGGCGGAGCGGTCTGACCTGCGATGAAGCCCACGACCGGCTTGGTCATGTGGTTCTTCACGAAATCGGCCGCTTCCTGTTCGTCCGTGCCACCGATTTCGCCCATCATCGCCACGGCCTTCGTGTTCGGATCGGCTTCAAACGCCGCGAGGCAGTCGATGAAGTTGGTGCCGTTGATCGGGTCACCACCAATACCGACGCACGAGCTCTGACCGATGCCGGCCTTGGTGAGCGCGTTCACGACTTCATACGTGAGCGTACCCGAGCGGCTGACAACACCAACCGGGCCCGGCGTGCAGATACGACCCGGAATGATGCCGACCTTGCTCTCGCCCGGCGTGATGAGGCCCGGGCAGTTCGGACCGAGCAGGCGTGCGCCATGCTCCTTCACGTACGGGTACACCTTGGTCATGTCGAGCACCGGCACACCTTCGGTGATGCAGACGATGAACTTCACGCCCGCTGCCGCTGCTTCCATGATCGCGTCGGCGGCAAAATTGGGCGGCACGTAGATAACCGACGTGTTCGCGCCCGTCGCCTGCACGGCGTCAAACACGGTGTCAAAAATCGGCGCCGTGCCTTCGAAGGTCTGACCACCCTTGCCCGGCGTTACACCGGCCACGACCTTCGTGCCGTATTCGATCATCTGCTTGGCATGGAACGAGCCGTCGCGGCCCGTGATGCCCTGCACCACCAGCTTGGTGCTGTTGTCGATGAAGATGCTCACGCGGCACCTCCCTTGGTCGCGAGTTCCACCGCGCGCTGCACCGCCGAATCCATGTCGGCCGAGGCGGAGAATCCGTTGTCCTTCAGGATCTGCAACGCGAGTTCCTCGTTGGTGCCGGTAAGACGGATGACGATGGGCACCTTGAGCGGATTCGCCTTCGTGGCCGTGACGATGCCATTGGCCACGTCATCGGTGCGCGTGATGCCGCCAAAGATGTTGAACAGAATACACTTCACGTTCGGATCCGCCGTGATGATGCGGAGCGCATTCACGACCTTCTCCGGGTTCGACGAACCACCGATGTCGAGGAAGTTGGCCGGATCGCCGCCGTAGTACTTCACGAGGTCCATGGTGGCCATCGCGAGACCGGCGCCGTTCACGACGCAGCCCACGTTGCCATCGAGCTTGATGAATGTGAGGTTCGCGTTGCGCGCATCGACTTCGCTCGGCGCTTCCGACGACTCGTCGCGCAGCGCGGCGATATCGGGAAGGCGATCAAGCTCATTGTCGTCGATGACCATCTTGCCGTCGACGGCGATGAGTTCGTTCTGCGGCGTGAGCACGAGCGGATTGATTTCCGCGAGCGAGCAGCCGGCCTTCATGAACGCCGTGTAGAGCTGCTGCATGATCTTGCCGGCCTGACGCGCGAGCTTGGCGTCCTTGTACAGGAAGAAGCCCATGCGATTGGCTTCGAACGGCAGCAGACCGTAACGCGTGTCGACCGGATGGTAGAGGATCTTGTCCGGTGTAGTCGCTGCGACTTCTTCGATGTCGATGCCGCCGGCGGCGGACACCATGAACACCGGCTTCTTCGTCGCGCGATCCACGATGATTCCCACATAGGCTTCCGAACCAATGTCGGCAGCCACCGTGACGAGCACCTTCTCGACCGTGAGGTCCTTGATCGTCATGCCCAGGATCGCCTGCGCCTTTTCCTTCGCCGCCTCGGGCGTGGGGCAGAACTTCACACCGCCGGCCTTACCACGGCCACCGGCATGGACCTGCGCCTTCACCATGACTGCGGTGCCATACTTCTTTGCGATGGCTTCCGCCTGGTCGGGCGTCGTGGCGACTTCGCCGGGCGGGATCGGCACACCGGCCGCCCGCAGCAGCTCCTTCGCCTGATACTCGTGTAGGTTCACGCGTTCTCCGAACTGGGGAATGTCAGCGGTTCACTGCCAGGTGGTCGGACCGTTGCGCACAGAAGCGCGCCACAGCCCATCCCGTCGGAGCCATCGCCGTGAACCGGCGACGACGACTCCGGCCGCAATCACTGCGGCGGTCGTCCTAATACGCGCCCAAGGCTATCGAACGCTGCCCCGAACGCACTCCAATCACCACGTCGCATGGCTTGCCGCATGGAATCATACCATCGTGCGGCTGCCACGTCCGTGGGTTCCTGCACGAGCTGCACCGGTGCCGGCACGGCCGAACCATCAAGCATACCGGTTACGCCCATCCGCGCGAGGGCCTCAGACAGCGTGGCCCCCACCCCAACTTGTGCGCCGTTCGTGACAGCCACACGGGCCACCACCACACTGCCGTCGCCGCGCACCCACTGTACCGACTGCAGATAGAGGACACCGGCGTTTGTCGCCAACGGCTCGATCCGACCGGATCGCAGGCGCGAGTCGCGACGGGCACCCTCCGGCAAAGCTGCGCGGGCGCTGTCGAGCCCTGCCTGCAAAACCGATTCGAGCGCACGCCACCGCAATTTGTCTCCCTTGGCCGGCAACCAGTAGGTCGCCCGATCAGAACCACCGACCACGAGCGCCGTGCCGTCCACCTGCTCGCCGGCATCCAGAAGCGGGAGGCTCCAGCCAATGGAGCCCGCCCCTTCAATTCCCATGGCCACCGGAGCCGGAATACCACCGACTAGAGCGCTGTCGGGCAAATGCCGCATGGGCCCCCCATCGTGCCGCGATCCATAGCGAGCAAAGGTACGAACCTGCACCACGGCACCTTCGCTGGCCGGCGGCAACTGCCCCGCCAGGGACGCTGGAAGCGCACTATCGGCCGTAAAGAGCGTCGGAAACCGTGTCATCCAGGTCCGGGTCAGCGGATCCGGCGTGGAGGCAGGTACCAGTTGGGTTCGGCCGGATGCGGCGTCGACGAGCGCCGTTGCTGCCAACTTGAAATACGAGTACTGACCGCCGCCCACCTGCCACCGCTGACTGAGCGGATAGCGATCGGACGCGCTGTAAAGATGGAGCGCCCAATAGAGGCGGCCGCCGTCGAGCAGCGGCTGTAGCTCCTGCCCCTGCACAAAGACGGGCGCGAGCTTTTGCAGTCGTTCGCGCACATCGCGATGAGTCACAATGATCGGTGCCGGATGACGCAGGCTGTCCGACGGCAACACGGACACATCACGCAGCGCCCAGGCATGCGCGACACGCGCGCGTACGGAATTGAGGGGAACACCAACCACATCAGGCGAACTGGTGGCATCTAGTTGACGCGCCTCCGTGAGCCCTGGACCCACGAGCGGCCATGCACCAGGCACATCCAGATCATTCGGTAGATCGATCAGACTGTCCTGCACCATCGGACGCGTGACGTCGATGGAAGCGAGTGTCCAACGATCCGATCCTGCCACCGGACGACGTACCCGCAACGCCAACACACGTCCTTCAGCGTACCGCCATCCGACCGGCGTCGCATCAACCATGCGGGGCGCCGCGCCCGCTACGGTTGGTGCAGACGTCGGTGAGTTTGGCGGCAAGGCCGAATTGGAAGCAGGGGCCTCTCCGCTCTCCCCCAACCCACGTGACAGTGCCGCGCGATCCCATAGACTGGTACGACCAACAATCGACGCAACAGGAGTGAGTACGCGATTGGCAGCGGCACGATCACGTGCCGTTGGCAGTGTGGCGGTGTCGATGGCCACGATACGCATGGCGTCGACGTTGTAGGCACGACGACTGAAGAGCGCACGTGAAGCCACGTAGTCGGCGTCACGACGCTGCGTTTCCGGCGTGGACTGCGCACGGGCTGCGACGGCTGGCGCAACGTGCCGAAGACCGACAGCAGAAATCAACACGGCGGTCAGCGCTACGAACGCGGTGCGTAGCTGCCCCACCCATCCAGCCCGCAGCACAACCAGCGCCGCGACCACACATCCATACGACAGGATGGTGTCCATGCGCAGCGTGATCCGATGGTCAACTCGCAGGAACATGCCATCCGGCCCGCTGCCGTGCATGAGCAGGTCGAATGCGTCGAGACGATAGCTCCACGCGAGCAGCAAGAGGACGAGCGAACCAAGCACACTGAGATGACGCCGGACATGCGTGCTCGCAGCAATGCGACGTCCCTCGAGTCGCAAGGAACGCGTAAGCGCGTAGAGCACCAGCACCATGGCCGTCATGGAAACCAATGACACCAATGACCACAGATACATGGTCTCTTCGAACGGCAGCCAATACATGTAGTGGCTGAGATCGCGATCGAAGATGCCTTCCATCTCGGCAAACCGCAGACCATGCCGAACAAGCAGCAGATCTTCCCAGTTGTTGAGCGGCCACGCGAGCACCGCGCCAACGACTAACGCAATAGCCACCGTAGCCGACAACAGTCGACGACCCGGTACCATGGCCGTGAGCTCAATGTTCGCCACGCGCGATGGCACGGCAACAGCGAGAATCGTACTGCGCACGGCATGCAGATTCGCGAAGGCGAACAGCGAACCAACGATCCAGGCTCCTCCCTGCAGGAGCACCGTATTCACCACCTGCTCCCAGAACAGCGCCGGGACACCCATCGCGCTGAACCACGCATGGTCCACCAACAATGCCGTGACGGTGCGGCCGACCAGCAGGAGGGCCGCCGCCGCCGCGAGCACCATCAGGAACACACCGCGGGTGCGCATGTCAGTGTCTGGCGAAAGAGATCAGTGGGACGTGTGCTGCGGAGAAACGCCCTGCTCCCGCAGCCATCCTTCCATCACACCGCGAATCTCTTCGAGACGCTCCGGCGTGCGCGCCTCGTAACGAGCCACGATGACCGGCTGCGTATTCGACGCACGCAGCAATCCCCAGCCGTCGCCAAACAACACACGCACTCCATCCACATCGATCACATCGTGCGTGGCAGTGAAATGCGGAACCGCCTTCGACATGATCGCGAACTTGGTTGCTTCGTCGGTATCGATGCGAATTTCCGGCGTGGATACAAAAGGCGGTACGTCGGCGAGCAACTCATCGACACGCTTGCCGCTATCAGCGACGATGCGGAGCAGACGCGCCGCCGCATAGAGCGCGTCGTCGTGCCCGTAGAAACCTTCAGTGAAGAACATGTGCCCCGACATCTCACCCGCAATCGGTGCATGCATGGCCTTCATCTTGTCCTTGATGAGCGAGTGGCCGGTCTTCCACATCACCGGCACCCCCTCGGCCTTCTCGATCTCGTCGGTAAGGGCCTGCGAACACTTCACGTCGAAGATGATGGGCTGTCCCTTCCCCGTCCGTGCTAGTACATCGCGCGCGTAGAGAATGAGAATGTGGTCGCCCCAGATGATACGACCATCGGCGTCCACGACACCGATACGATCGGCATCGCCATCAAACGCCACGCCCAGTTCTGCTCCGCTGTCGCGTACGGCGGCGATGCAGTCCGCGAGATTCTCGGGAACCGTGGGATCGGGGTGATGATTGGGGAATGTGCCGTCGCTCTCCGTGAAGAGCCCGATACCGTTCACGCCAAGGGCCTTCATGAGTTGCGGCGCCACCAGAGCACCCGCGCCATTGCCGCAGTCATAGACCACCTTGAGCGGCGAACCGTCTGCGTGCGTCAGCGGTCCAATGCGCGCCACCATATCAGCGACATAGCGATCAATGACTTCTGCAGAACGGACCTGCCCCGTACCACTGGGATGCTGACCAGCCACGATGTAGCCATACAGCGTCTGGATGTCTGCCCCGTGCAAGGAACCGGTGCCGAGACACATCTTGAAGCCGTTGTACTCGGGCGGGTTGTGTGATCCGGTGATCTGGATACCGCCGACCACGGGCTCGTGGTGCAAGGACCAGTACAGGAGTGGCGTGGGCACGACGCCGACATCCACCACGTCTACTCCGCATTCGGTAAGGCCACGCACCAGCGCGTCACGCAGAGCTGTGCCGCTCGGGCGATTGTCGCGTCCCACCGCTACCGCGCCGCGAATTCCGCGCGCTTCGAGCAAGGTGGCATAGCCACGACCAATGCCATAGGCCACTTCTTCGGTCAGATCCTGTCCGACAATCCCGCGCACATCGTACTGTCGGAAGATGGTCTGGCTGATGCTCACGAAGGACTCAGTTGTGATTAGGTGGGAACCAACTCAACGATGACTGCGCTGGTAACTGCACAACAGGGGCCGCTGGGCCCCTGTCTTGAACTCGTCAAACGGAAAAATAGTCAGCGGGTCAGGCTCGCCGCTTGAACACGGGCAGGCCCCCGTTCCGGTACCGGCGCCGCCGGTTGAGCGCCGGTCGTAACGGCAAGGCGCGCCAGTCGGGTCACCGGCGACGGGTACACGCCCAACACCAGCAGCGCCGTCACCGACGCCACAATAATGGCCTGCGCGAGCGCCGATGCCGTTGGAACCGGCTGATCAACTGGACGTGGACGCATGAACATCGCCCCCACAGCACCCAGGTAGTACGCCGCCGAAACGGCGCTGGTCAGCACCAGTACTACGGCAAGAATGGACTGCGGTGCGGCCGCCTGAAGTGCGGACTGCAGCACGTACCACTTGGCGAAGAAGCCCATGCCACCCACCAGCGGCATACCCATGAAGGCGAGCAGGAATACAGCCATCGCCACCGCCAACCACGGCCGCGCAAGCCACAGGCCTGAAATATCATCAAGCGTAGGGCTCTGATCACGGCCGTTGTTCACGACGATCAGCACAGCAAACGCGCCCATGGTCGCCAGCGTGTACGACACCATGTAGAACACGAGCGCCGAAGTCGATGCCGGTGTGGCTACCACGAGAGCAACCAGCAGGTAGCCTGCATGCGCAATGCTCGAATACGCGAGCATGCGAATGAGATTGCGCTGCGATAGCGCAAACACATTGCCCACCACCATCGTGACCACCGCCAGCCACCAGAGGCTGCTGTGCCAGCGCGGGGCGGCGCCGGCGAGCGCTTCAACCAACACGCGGGCGAACACAGCAAAGCCAGCCGTCTTGACGGTGGCTGACATGAACGCGGTGATCGGGAGCGGCGCTCCATCGTACACATCGGGCGTCCACAGGTGGAACGGTGCTGCCGCCACCTTGAAACCGAATCCAACCAGCAACAGCGCGATACCGACGACGAAGACCGGTGACAACGCACTCTGGGCGGCAACCCAGTTGCCGATGTCCTCAAGACGCGTGCTCCCCGTGGCGCCGTAGATCAGTGCCACACCATACAACAGGAAGCCGGTCGATACAGCGCCCAGCAGGAAATACTTGATGGCCGATTCGGCACCGCGTGCACTGCGGCGATTGAGACCCGCCAGGACGTACACCGCGAGCGACATCAGCTCGATGCCAAGGAACACGAACATCAGGTCGCGCGAAGCCGCGAGGATCATCATGCCGACCGCGGCAAGCAAGACAAGCACCGGAACTTCGGGGCTGTACGCACCGCTTCGCAGGTGATCGGACTCGATCAGACCAAGTGTGAGGATGGTGCCGAGCAGGATCACGAGATCAATGGCCCAACGGAATCCGTCACCAGCAATACGCCCGTCGGGTGTACCCGTCGCACCGTCTCCCCAGGCGATCACCACCACCAACCCGACCAGCAGACACAACACCGCACCGAAGCGCGCCAATGTGATCGTGCGCTCGGCGCCTTCTGCCGCACCGGCTCGCGTGCCCTGCGGACTCCAGACCGAGGCCAACAGCATGGCCATGGCTCCAGCAGACAACAACAGTTCCGGAGCAAGCGCCTGAAGCAAGGCGCCGGCGTTCATGACGTCATTCATCCGTTATCGACCCATCGAGACAGGGGGAGTCGCGGCCGGCGCATTTGGACCGAAGCGCACGGTTTCGATGAGAGTCTGCGTGGGTTGTTGCACGCGTTGCAGCACAGGAGCGGGCGCAAGACCGAGCCAGATGATACCAACGGCAAACGCGGCCATCACCAACTTCTCTCGACCATTGAGATCGGTGAGGGTCGCATGCTGCGTGGCATCGAACTCGCTGAACAACACCTGTTGGAGCGCCTTGAGACCGTAGGCTGCAGCGAAGATTACACCACTCGTGGCAACTACAGCGAGCACGGGCTGTTCAGCATACGTGCCGATCAACACCAGGAACTCACCAACGAATCCACTGGTGCCAGGCAGTGCCACCGTAGACAGCATCGCCAGCACCAGGGCTGTCGCAAGCCACGGAACGCGCCGCGCGATACCGCCGAATGCGATCAGTGCCGTCGAACCATGACGATCTTCGAGCATGCCGGCGACCAGGAACAGGGCCGTCGTGGCCAAACCGCTGTTCACGATGCTCATCACCGCACCTTCCACACTCTGCTGCGTGAGTGCGAAGCAGCCGAGCATGATGAAGCCGAGGTGACTGACCGAGCTATATGAGATGAGTCGCTTGAGATCCTTTTGCGACATAGCCACCAGCGCACCGTACACGATGGACACGACCGACAACACCAGAATGGTCATGCGAACCGTGTCATTGGTCGCAGCGGCAGGAAACAGCGGGATGGCGAAGCGCAGCAAGGCGTAGGCACCGACCTTGAAGCCCAGTGTCACTGCAGCAAATGTGGGTGCTGCCTGCTGAGCGTCCGGAAGCCAGCTGTGGAACGGAAACAGTGCGGACTTGACGCCAAATGCCGCGAAGAAGGCACCGAACATCAACAGCTGCGCGGTTGGTGAAATGGACAACTGCGCCAACGAATCGATGTGCAGTGAGGCGCCGTCACCCAACGTCCACAGTGCGATGATCGCCACCAGCATGAGCAACGAGCCCACGAGAGTGAACAAGACATAGCGCAAGCTTGCTCGCGTCTGTCCAGCGGCACTCCAGATGCCGACGAGCAGATACGTGGGGATGAGCATCAACTCCCACGCGAGATAGAACAGCAGCAGATCGAGCGAAACGAACACGCCCATGAGGCCACTGGTG
Source organism: Gemmatimonadaceae bacterium (assembly GCA_016742275.1). GTDB lineage: Bacteria > Gemmatimonadota > Gemmatimonadetes > Gemmatimonadales > Gemmatimonadaceae > Gemmatimonas. The sequence goes on along the minus strand of JACVCD010000012.1, from coordinate 67,108 downwards.
AGCAGCAGCGCCAGTGCACCAAAGGCCGGCGTACGCACGCGAACGTTGTTCCACGAACCGAGGAAGGCCAGCGGTAGCACCACACCCGTCATGACAACGAGCGGCAGTGACAAGCCGTCGACACCCATCGAAATGGTGGCACCAAACTCAGGGAGCCACGGCAGATCGAATCGCGCCTGCCATCCAGTACGAGACGGATCGAAAATGGCCCACACTGCGATGGACAGCAGCGCCTCCACGAGCAGCGCACCAGCTGTCAGTGCACGGGCGTCAGGTCCACCACTCGGCGCTTCCGCACCAAGTGCGTCGCGCGAGACATCACGTCCCAGGAGGCGCACCACAACGGCCGCAACCACCGGCCATACCAGCAGTGCCGGGAGCAGCCAGCTGTCCGCGCCCATCGAAAGCAACAGGTCTTGCATCACGTTGCGCATCACATCAACTCAGCGTGAGACCGGAGATGAGGGCGATGGCCCCAGCGGCCAGCAACCAGGCGTACTTACCCACGTCACCGTCCTGCAGCTTGGCACCGACCAGCGATGCGGTTCGCGTCAGGAGAGTACCGGCGGCCGAGAAGCCGCCATCGACGCCACGTTCGACACCACGCGTCAACACGACATCCGCCACTGCACGGACCGGCTGCACGATGGCACCATCGACGAGATCATCCACTCCGTAAGCACGCGCCAGCAGCGAGCTGTCTTCGGGGGAATTGGCTTTGTCCGCAATCGGCTTGCGGAACATTGCAAAAGCGATGGCCATGCCAATCAGCGCCACTGCAACGGCCACGCCCACCAACACGAGTTCCGTGTTGTGATCGAGGTGTGCGTTCGGCCCCGCCAACTTCGCCGCACTGGCGCCGGTAACCGGGGCCAACCACTGCTCGAGCACACCCACCGGACCAATCGGAATGAGCGCCGGCAAATTGAGCCAGCCACCACCGATCGTGAGCACGGCCAGCACCAGCACCGGCGCCGTCATGATGAGAGACGCTTCGTGCAGCGCTTCACGCTCGGTCTCGCCCGTTCGGTTGCTGCCGAAGAAGGTGAGCACCAGCATGCGCGTCATGTAGATCGCGGTCAGCAACGCTGTCAGAATGCCGAGACCATACACCACATACAGCACCGTGCTGCCGGGAATACCCAACAGATTGGCCGAAGCCAAGGGCGACCCGTGCGCGCGGGCAAACACCGAGGCGAGGATCTCGTCCTTGGAGAAGAAGCCGGCGAGCGGCGGCACACCGGCAATGGCCAGCGTAGCCAGCGTCATCGCACCAGCCGTAGCGGGCATGAAACGCGCGAGACCACCCATGTTGCGGAGGTCCTGCGGATCATCATGCCGGTGCGTGTGATGATACGCGTGATGCATGGCATGAATGACGGAACCGGCACCAAGGAACAGCAGCGCCTTGAAGAAGGCGTGCGTGACCAGGTGGAACACACCCGCTGTATAGGCACCCGCGCCAACGGCCACGAACATGTAGCCCAACTGCGACACGGTGGAGTATGCCAACACCTTCTTGATGTCCCACTGACGGAGCGCAATCGTGGCGGCAAACAGTGCCGTAAGCGCGCCAACCGTCGTCACCACGAGGGACGCTTCGGGAGCACCGGAGAAGATCGGAGCCGCACGCGCCACCAGATACACGCCAGCCGTCACCATGGTGGCGGCGTGAATGAGCGCCGATACGGGCGTCGGGCCCGCCATGGCGTCAGGCAGCCAGATGTAGAGCGGCAACTGCGCGCTCTTGCCCGCGCAGCCAACAAACAGCATGAGGGCGATGGTCAACAGCACAGGCGTGCCACCCAACGGGGCGAGCGCGGCATGCGCACCGACAAAGTCGAGATGCTGCGTGGTGCTCCAGATCAGGAACATGGCCACGAGGAATCCGAAATCACCCACGCGATTCACGACGAAAGCCTTCTTGCCGGCTTCGACATTCGCACGTTCACCAAACCAGAAGCCGATCAGCAGATAGGAAGCGAGACCCACGCCTTCCCAACCCACAAACATCACGGGATAGCTGCCACCCAGCACCAGCACCAGCATGAAAGCCACAAACAGATTGAGATACGCGAAGTAGCGTGCGTAGCTCGGGTCATCCTGCATGTAGCCAATCGAGAACAGGTGAATGAGCGAGCCGACGCCGGTGATGACCAGCACCATCAGCATCGACAGCTGATCCAACTGCAGAATCCAATCGATGGTGAGGTTGCCGACTGGCATCCACTGCCCCAGCGAAACCACGGCAGGACCCGCCATGCCCACGCGCATACGCATGAACAGTGCGACCGCGAGTGCAAACGCCGCGATGATCACACCGGGACCGATGATCGTGACCAGCGGATGACGCGCGGTGCTCGGCGCATCGGTACCTGGAGCCGCCTTTCGCGTCAAGGCAATCGTGCCATTGAGCACGAAGCCGATGATCGGCAGCAGAATCAGGATCGGAAGCAGCGCAGCAATCATCCGCGGAGCGTCCGGAGGTTGGAGAGGTCCACCGTACCGAAGTGCCGGAAGATCGAGATGATGATGGCGAGGCCAATGGCCGCCTCTGCCGCCGCAACGGTCATGACCATGACCACAAACACCTGGCCAGTCACGTTGTGCATCTTGGCGAACGCCACGAGGCTGAGGTTCACGGCGTTGAGCATGAGCTCAGCGCACATGAACAGGATGATGGCGTTGCGTCGCGTGAGGACGCCGACCACGCCGATCGCGAACAGGATCGCGGAAACGATGAGTGCTTCAGTGATCATGACTGCACCCGCTTCTTGGCCAGCAGAACAGCGCCAACGACGGCCACCAGCAACACGATGCTGGTGAGTTCGAAGGCGACGAGGTAGTCAGTGAAGAGCGACGCGGCGACCGGCGTCACCACATTGTCGCTGGCAGGAGCCGATTCGAGACGTGGAAAGCGCTGACGCTGCACCACCAGCAGATTGGCCAGCAAGGACAGCGCGACAAAACCTGCGCCCAATCGCGCGCCCAGTGATCGCAGGTCACCGATCTCGTTGCGACCCAGGTTGAGCAGCATGACCACGAAGACGAACACCACCATGATGGCGCCCGCGTATACCAGGACCTGAATGACGCCTACGAACGGTGCATCGAGCATCACGTAGAGTCCGGCCAATGCGAACATCACATTGACCAGCCAGAGTGCCGCCGGCACCGGATTCTTTCGCGTGACGAACAACAGTGCCGACACGATCGCCAGCAGCGCGAAGAGATAGAACTGAAACTCGAAGAAGCCGGTCATTCGCCCTTCGGGTCTGCGGGATCCCACAACTCACTGACCGGATGCGTCTGCGCTGTCAGACGCTCGAGGTCGTAGACGAACGACGCGCGATCGAACTCGGCGTTCTCGTAGTGACGTCCAACATGAATGGCTTCTTCCGGGCAGACTTCCTGGCAGTAGCCACAGAAGATGCAACGGAATTCGTCAATCTCGAACACCAGTGGGTAGCGGTTGCCCTGCTCATCCTCACCCGGCGTGAGCTTGATGCAGTTGGCCGGGCACACCGTGGGGCACAGACCGCACGCCACGCACTTGGCCTTGCCGTCTTCCGTGGTGAGCATGCGATGCGTACCGCGCCACCGCGGCGACAAATCCCACTTGGTCTCCGGATACTGCATGGTGACCTTGTGCGGATCGACCATGTGCTTGAGCGTCGTCGCCATGCCCTTGAGCGTGGCGCGAATGTAGCTCACCTGGTCGAGCGGACGCGCCATGACCTTTACACCGATCGCCATCAGTCGCGACCCTCCGTCAATGCACCAGCAGTAGTCGCAGCCACGGTGCCAGCTGTGGTCTGCGGCGCCGTCAACTGACGGCGGGAAAGATCGAGACCACGAGCACGCAGGCGCTCGAGATCCGTGGGCGCCACACGCGCACTGGCGGGGCTGATCAGCTTGCCCTTGTCCAGCCAGAACAGCAGCACCGCAATGATCAAGGCATTGAGGCCGAGCAACGCAAGCGAGAACACCGGACCGCGCGCCACGCCCATCATGTCCAGCGCCAATGTGGCAGTGGCAATAATCACGATGTACGCCAGCGCGAGCGGCAACATGATGCTCCACCCCAGGGACATCAGCTGATCATAGCGGAAGCGCGGCAACGTCCAGCGAATCCACATGAACAGGAAGATGAAGAAGCCGATCTTAGCGGCCATCGACAGCAGGGTCACCAACGTCTTGATCACCGTGAACGGCGGCACGTTGTCCCACTGCGTGAAGGGCACGTCCCATCCGCCAAAGAACAGCGCCGCCGTCAGACCACTTACAGTGAGCATGTTGGCGTACTCGGCGATGAAGAACATCGAGAACTTCATGCCGCTGTATTCCGTGTGATAACCTGCCACGAGTTCTGACTCAGCTTCGGGCAAGTCGAACGGCAGACGATTCGTTTCGGCGAATGCAGCCACGAGGAACGTGAACCACGCCACGGTCAGCGACAGCACGTTCCAGCCCATCGACGACTGCTGCTGCACGATCGCGGTAAGCGACACGTTGCCGGCAAGCAGCAGCACTGGAATGGTGGACATGCCCATCGCGATTTCGTACGACACCATTTGCGCGCTCGAGCGAAGACCGCCGAGCAGCGCGTACTTGTTGTTGGACGCCCAACCAGCCAACACGATGCCGTACACACCAAGCGACGAAATCGCGAGCGTGAACAGGAAACCCACGGGCAACGGCGCAATGGCCATGTCCACCAGGCCCCAAGGTGTCGGCAGTGGCGACGCAAACGGAATCACGGCCCACGTGAGCAGTGCCGGAATGAACGCCAACGCCGGCGCGATGATGAACAACCACTTGTCGGCAAACGGCGGGTTGGTCTCTTCCTTCATGAAATTCTTGAGACCGTCCGCCACCGGCTGCAGCAAACCGAATGGACCGACACGATTGGGACCGCGACGATCCTGAAACCACGCCGCCAGCTTGCGCTCGAGCAGCGTGAGCATGGCCACCGTCAACAGATACACGCCGAAGAACACCAGAATCTTGATGACACTGGCTGCTACGAACGTGCCAATGGCTTCAGGCGCCACCTGCGGATTGGCACGCGGGAACCACGAGGCCAGATCCAGCGCCGCGAGCATGGGAAGTGCGGTCACGCCGACACTCCCGCCGCACCGGCCGCTTCGCTCACACCGGCGTTGCTTTCAAGAATCGGGAGTCCCTTGAGGCCCAGCGCTTCGTATTCGAGACCAGCGTATGTCGCATGCACGTGCGTCAGTGCCGCAAAGATTTCCGACGGCAGATAGAAACGGCCCTCGCCACCGAAGGCTGCCAACAAATCCGCCAACACGAACCAGCTCGGACGTGCGACACCGGGCGCCGTGCGTGACTGCATGAAACGCTGCACGCGACCACGGAGATTGGTAAAGGAGCCTTCTTCCTCGAGCGTGTTCGTAATCGGGAGAATCACCGACGCGTGTGCAACAGCCGCCGCGGGAAGCGTCGTTCCGATGTAGACGAACGACCCAGCACGGGCGAGCACGGAAGCATCAACGGTGCTGAGATCATCACCGACCACGAGCACCGCATCACCGTCACGCACCACGTCAGCCAACCCACCCACTTCGCTGTAGCCAAGGTGACGAGCACCGGTACCATTGGCCGCGCGTTCGGCACGCAGTGCAAGATCGGATGCGCCGGGCAGCGGAGACTCCGCGCCGCGCACAACGGAGAACGATCCCTTGCCGCCCACGTGCGCAATCACACGCTCAAGAAGGAATAGGGCTTCGTTCGACAGGTTGGCCGACACATGCACCTTGAGCGAACGGCCGGACAGCGCCGATACCGCCGCCTGGATCGCATCGTCCCACTCCGCGATCTGCAATGTGGAGCCCACGCGCACATGCGGCTGGTCAGCCCGATCGCGGCGATTGAACTCGCGATACGTGGCACGACCGGTGTCGCACATGAAGTACTGATTGACGGCGTCGTTGGCGCGCGGCTTGAGACGCACGATCACATTGTCGCGCGACTCGGCCACGGCGTTGCAACCCTGGCTGCAACCGGTGCACACAGTCGGCGCGCGATCGAGCTCCCACGCACGGGCCTTGTTCAGGAAATCCTTGCTGAGCAACGCACCAACCGGGCACAGATCGATGACGTTCGACGCCCACGGATTGGTGAGATCGTGTCCCTCAGCCTTGCCGATGAACGCACGATCGCCGCGCTCGGACACATTGAGCACCGGATCCTGCGCCACGTCCGTCATGAAACGCACGCAGCGTGTGCAAAGAATGCAGCGATTCTGCACATACAACACGTCGCCGCCGAAATCCTCGACGGGATTGAAACGCTTGGGTTCGCGATAGCGTGAATCCGAACGACCTTCAGCAAACGTGTAGTCTTGCAGTTCGCACTCGCCGGCCTGATCGCAGATCGGGCAATCGAGCGGGTGATTGATAAGCAGGAACTCGAGCACACCCTTGCGCGCTTCAAGCGCCTTGGGGGAATGCACGTGCACCACCTGCCCTTCCATCACCGACGTCGCACACGCCGGCGCCAGCTTGGGCATCTTCTCGACTTCGACGAGGCACATGCGGCACACACCCGCCACCGGAAGACCCGGGTGGTAGCAGTAGTGCGGAATGAGCACGCCGGCCGTCTTGGCGGCCTCCAGAATCGAAAGACCTTCCGGCACCTGCACCGGACGACCTTCAATCGTGAGGTTCACCATCTTTAATTCTGCCATGCGTCCCTCAGGCCGCCGAGGCGCGCAGCGCCGCGGAAACAGTGACCCTCGACGGATTCGCGGCGATCTTTGCCTCGAATTCGTGGCGGAACTTCTTGAGACCCGAAATGACCGGTGTGGCGCACGAGTCGCTCAATACGCAGATCGTCTTGCCGCTCATGTTGTCGGCAATCGACAGCAACGTATCGAGATCTTCCGCGGTGCCTTCGCCGTCACGGATGCGTTCCATGATGCGCGTGATCCATGCCGTGCCTTCGCGGCACTGTGAGCACTGCGCGCAGCTCTCGTGCGCGTAGAAGCGCGTAAGGCGCGCAATCTGCCGCACCATGCACTGGCGATCATCAAACACGATCGCACCACCGGAACCCAGCATCGTCCCAGCGGCGACCATACCCTCGTAGTCCATGAGCGCGCCTTCGGCTTCTTCGCGCGTCAGAATGGGTACGGAAGATCCGCCAGGAATCACCGCCTTGATCTCACGACCAGGCAGCGGTCCACCGCACAGATCATACAGGAAATCCTTGAACGGAAATCCGAGCGCTACTTCGTAGTTACCCGGGCGCGTGATGTTGCCGCACACCGAGAACAACTTCGTGCCGATGCTCTTGGGATTATCCGGACGACCGAACTGCTTGTACCACTCGGCGCCGTTCTTGAGGATGTACGGGACCGCGGTGAGCGTTTCCACGTTGTTGATCGTGGTCGGCTTGCCGAACAATCCGGCCACCGCAGGAAACGGCGGCTTGATGCGCGGATTGCCGCGACGGCCTTCCAGCGAATTCATGAGCGCCGTTTCTTCGCCGCAGATGTAGGCCCCTGCACCACGATGCACGTGCACATCCACACGCTTGCCGCTGCCCATGGCATTCGCGCCGAGAATACCGGCAGCGTAAGCTTCTTCCACGGCTTGAGTCATGCGCGCATACGGCTCCGTGAATTCACCACGGATGTAGATGTACGCCGTTTCCGCATAGATGGCGTGCGCACCGAGCGCCACACCTTCCACGAGACCGTGCGGCGTCCAGCGCATGATCTCGCGATCCTTGAACGTACCGGGCTCCGACTCGTCGGCGTTGCAGCAGAGGTAGTGCGTCTTGCCGTCCGGACGCATGAATGACCACTTCATGCCCGTTGGGAAGCCGGCGCCACCACGGCCACGCAGACCGGATTCCTTCACGACGTTCTGGATGTCCTGCGGATCCATGGACAACGCCTTCTCGAATGCTTCGTAGCCGCCACGCGCACGCCAGCCAGCCAACGTGCGCGCTTCGGCATCACCGAAATACTTCGAGAGCACCGGCGTTTCGCGCGGATGCGAGGGATGTGGATATCCCATTACTTCAGCTCCGACAGAATGCGCGGCACCGATTCGGGAGTGACCGATTCGATGAAGTCGTTATTGATCATGACCGGCGTGGCAAAGCCGCATGCACCGAGGCACTCGACCTCGATAACCGTGTACTTGCCGTCGGCGCTCGTGAGACCGAGATCGCCGCACCCCGTATGATCGAGGAAGCTCTTCACCACATCTTCAGCGCCGCACACGTTGCACGGCGTGGTGGTGCACACCTGGATGAAGTGGCGACCTACTGGATGCTGGTGGTACATGGTGTAGAAACTCACCACACCCTTGATGTAGGCGGGCGTAATCTCGAGCGCCAGCGCCACTTCTTCGATGCCCTTCTCGCTTACCCACCCGCGCGCATCCTGCAGAATCCAGAGAGCTGGAAGCAGTGCGGCCTGCTTGGTGGGATAGCGCGACAAAATGCGATCGAGTTCTTCGCGTGCCGCACCAACGAACACCGGCTCGTGCGGTTCATCGTGATGATGGCCATGCGGCGGCGCTGCGACGATCGCGCCACCACTCGCCGAGGGGCCGTGGCTCATCGGTCGATTTCTCCCATGACGATATCGATGCTCGCGTTGATCGCGATCACGTCAGACAACAAATGGCCTTCGACCATCTGCGGAATGGCCGACAGGTTGACGAACGAGGGCGGACGGATGCGCCAACGCACCGGCTTGCTGGTGCCGTCGCTCACGAAGTAGTAACCCTTCTCACCCTTTGGACTTTCGACGGCCACGTAGCACTCACCAGCCGGCGGACGCGGGCCTTCCATGACCACCTTGAAGTGATGGATCATGGATTCCATCTCACTCGTTGCCTTGTGCTTGGGCGGCAGAATGAGACGCGGGTCGTCGATATTGATCGGACCATCGGGCAACCGCTGCAACGTCTGCTCGAGAATGCGCACGCTCTGCCGCATCTCTTCGACACGCACGAGGAATCGATCGTACACATCGCCCTGCGTTCCCACGACGACATCAAAGTCGTACGTCTCGTAGTCGAGATAGGGGAAATCCTTGCGCACATCGTAGGCAACGCCCGACGCACGCAGCATCGGTCCCGACATACCGGCGTTCACCGCTTCATGCGCGCTCAGTGCACCAAGACCGACCGTACGCCCGGCCCAAATGGCATTGGTTTCGAGCATGCTCACGCATTCCTCGAGCGTGCGCGAGAACCCCTTGAGGAATGCACGCAGACCTTCGAGCCAGCCGTCTGGAATGTCGGCGGCCATGCCACCAACACGCGTGGCCGTGGTCGTGAGGCGCGCACCGACCCAGCCTTCGAGCAGGTTGTAGATGTTCTCGCGTTCCTGATACAACCACAGGAACGGCGTGAAAGCACCAATGTCTACTGATGTCGTGCCAAGCCACACGATGTGCGACATAATGCGTGACAACTCCATCAGCATCACCCGCAAAACCTTCGTGCGCTCGGTCATGCCCACACCAAACAACCGCTCCGCACCCAACACAAAGGCAACGTTGTTGCCCGGCGAGTTCAGATAGTCTTCGCGGTCGGTCCAGGGAATGATCTGATTGTACTGGCGATACTCACCGATCTTCTCGAAGCCGCAGTGCAGATAGCCGATGTGCGGAATGCAACGCACCACGGTTTCGCCATCGAGCTCGAGCACCAAACGCAACACGCCGTGTGTTGCCGGGTGCTGCGGTCCGATGTTGATGAGCATGTGGTCGGCATCGAGCTCGGGCTCGATCGTCGAGATGCGCTGACCTTCCAGCGCTTCAAGCGCCACCGCCTGCCCGCCCTGCTGCACCAGCGGTGCACGCAGCGGCCGTCCCTGGGCATCGAGACCACTCGTGCCCAGCGCGACTTCGATGGTACGACGCGCGCTCATTCGCCCTCCTTGAGTGGACCGAGCGCGGCCTGTTCCGACAGACGACGCTTCATGTCCTCAGGGAGCGAGTCGAACGCTTCCGCGATGCTGAGTTCTTCCATCGAATAGCGAGCTTCCGGATCGGCAGCGAGCGCCTGCTTGAGCTGCTCAGCGCGCGAAAACCGGCCACGCAACGGGAAGTCCTTCCGTAGCGGATAGCCTTCGCGGTACTGCTCCCACATCAGAATGCGGCGCATGTCCGGATGCCCTTCGAACTGAATGCCGAACATGTCGTAGCATTCGCGTTCGAGCCAATTGGCACCGGTGTAGATGTCCATGATGCTCGGTACACTGAGTGGCCCGCGACGCGGCAGCTCCACCTTGAGACGGAGGAAGCGACGATTGGCCAGCGCACGCAAATGCCACACCACTTCGAGCGGGAGCGACGCGTCGCGGAATTCAACGGCCGTCACGTCGACGAGGTAGTCGTAGCGCTCGGTCGGTTCATCGTGGAGCCAGCGAATGATGTCGTGCACCGATTCGCGCGTCACCACCACATTCGTCTCGCCCCACACCACATCCACACGCACGATGGCATCGCCAAACCGTGCGCTTAGTGCAGCAGCCGTAGAACTGGCCGGCGCACCGCTACGTGGCACATTCACCGGCGTGATAGGTGCACCATTCGCATCGGCGGCAACAGCCGCCATGATGGGAGCGGTAGTAGCCGGTACGGTCACGGTGCCGACCGGGTCTGATGCACGGAATTGCCAAACGGCTCCGACAATTCGTCGATGCGCGAAGGCGGGATGTACAGCTGACTCGTCGGATCCGGAACGATCTCGACGTGTCGGGTGCTGTCCTTGAGTCGCTCCGTCATCACCTTTTTCTGCAGCATGATGATGGCGTGCATGAGGGCTTCCGGGCGCGGCGGGCAGCCCGGTACGTAGACATCCACAGGAATGATGGTGTCGATGCCCTGCACTACGGCGTAGTTGTCGAACATGCCACCCGTCGATGCACACGCACCCATGGAGATGACCCACTTGGGCTGCGGCATCTGCTGATAGATGCGACGCAGAACCGGCGCGAGCTTGAGCGGCACACGACCCGCGCAGAGCAGCACGTCGGCCTGACGCGGTGAATAGCTCAAACGCTCCATGCCGAAGCGTGCGAGATCGAAGCGGCTCGCAGCGGTCGCCATGAACTCGATGGCGCAGCAGGCGGTGCCAAATGGCATCGGCCACATGGAGCCCGCACGCGCCCAGTTCACGAGAAAGTCGAGGCGCGTGGTTACCCACCCATCATGCGCGCCCGGATCCATCTGTACGATGCGATGGTCAGCTGGCTGGGTCAGTCCCATGTCAGCGCTCCCTTCTTCCAGACATAGATGAAACCCACGACGAGGATGAGTGCAAACACCAGCATCTCACCCAGGCCAAAGAACGACAGCTGCCCTGTGGGGCAAATCCCATTGACCAATGGGATCTGACACGAGAGCTGTCGATAGTGTACGCCCCACGGAATCATGAACACCGTTTCGATATCGAAAACGATGAACAGCATCGCGACCAGATAGAACTTGACGGAAAACCGGTCGCGTGCATCGCCGAGCGGGCTGATGCCGGATTCGTACGGCTGAGACTTGACCGGCGTGGGCTGGGCCTTGGTCGTCAGGTGACTGATCCCGAGGATCAGTACCGCGTTGAGAATGACGAAGCCGAGGAGCAGCAGGACCGGCAGATAGGATCGGAGCATCAGGGTGTAGCTAAGATGCGACGAGCGGTCACGAATTCCGGTGCGTCCCGGAGTTCGTGAAAGAATTCACAAAGGATCTGGAAGAAGCTATCTGCGGGACCGGCCGCGCTCAACGGCTCACAAAAATGTTTTCGCGCGAAGTAACCGGCTAACGCTGTTTGGTGATGCGAATCAGGGTGCCGATGGCACCGCCGGAGGCACACTCGTAAGTTTCGCACCTTGTCCGGCCCTCCACTGAAAGAAAACTGGCGTAGGACCATGCGGTCCTACCTGCACCAACCCACCCTCAGCACTTCTCGCCACATGGGGCTCTGCTCAGACCGCTGGATCACGCGTATGGCACGCGAACATGGCATGATCGATCCGTTCGAAGACCGTCAGGTCCGCCAGGGCGTCATCTCCTATGGCGTGAGCTCGTACGGGTACGACATGCGTGTCGCATCCGAGTACCGGATCTTTACCAACGTGTTGAGCTCCATCGTGGATCCCAAGCAGTTTGATCCGAAGAGCTTTGTGGAATTTGAAGGCGATGTCTGCATCGTTCCTCCCAACTCGTTTGCACTGGCGCGCAGTGTCGAGTACTTCCGCATCCCGCGTAACGTGCTCACGCTCACCGTGGGCAAGAGCACGTACGCCCGCTGCGGCATCATCACCAACGTGACGCCGTTCGAGCCGGAATGGGAAGGCTACGTGACACTGGAAATCTCCAACACCACGCCGCTGCCCGCAAAGATCTATTCGAACGAAGGCATCGCGCAGGTGGTGTTTTTCACCGGCGACGAAGATCCCGAAGTCAGCTACGGCGACAAGAAGGGCAAGTATCAGGGACAGCACGGCGTAACGCTGCCGCGCATCTAGCCGAAGTGTGGACAGCTTTGGCACTGTGAACTAAAGAGCGTGCCTACTCAAGCGAGATGATCTGGCGCAGGAGTCGCTCGTCCTGAAAGAAGCGCGCTTCCAGTCTGCTATAAGGAAGACAATTGTCTTGCAGGTTACGGAGCTCGTTGTCGGCGAGCTCCGAGATCTCCGCGATGCGGTTCCCTATTCCGGATGACGATGTCCCAAGGCGCATACCGCTGTTTGTAGACAGCCACCAACGGTCATGAAACGGGCACTTTCGAGAGGCCTCGGTCATATAGACCGCAACAATAATATCTTGTGCGGGTTCAGCGGAGAACCTTCTCCATTGCACCATCAAAGCCTCTTTGAATGCGGAGGCGTTTTCGAAGCTATATCCTTGCTGTAATCCAGTCAGAATTCTTATCGGTGCATCTGGGCAATTCTGACGAGCCTTTACCACATACCCTAGATCATCGGGTTTGAAGAACGGGTCGACGATGATTATCGGCTCTGATCCAACTGACTGAAGCCAAGCAAAGAGTTTTGCCTCTGCCTTGGCTATTTCATGCACCGCAGATACAACTAGGTTGGAAACTTCGCCTGCTGATGTGACTTCCGGGTCCTGCATTGTCTTTCCTCGGTTACCAACCCTCCTTCTAAGCGATTCACTTACTCGCGCACCGCGCAGGCATGCATCGAACATCGTAGCTGCCGTATGCAGTGCGCCACGCGTGGCCTTCGATTCAGCAACAGCACTTTCGATTACGAAGGACATGGTCCAGTAGGCGTCCCGCGTAGGCAGTGAAGCCGCATGGCGGAGGAGTTCAACGCGGAGCTCACTTCGCGCAAAGGAGATTCTGGATCCACTGAGGGAGCCAAGCAATGCTTCGCAAATCTGCTCGACATCATCAGCGGCCAATGCTTGGGCAAATCCTGCGTCTCGAGCATTGTATTTACTCTTCGCCGAACGGAAATCTCCTTCATCACGACTGGTCCTCTTTGAAAGATCAGAGTCAAGCACAGATGCTACCTGCGCGCCCAACTCTTGATCAAACGCATATGCGCTTTGAACGATTCGATGCTCCCTCCTTTCGTCTTCAGCGATAGTGGATTCCTTAACAAAGGTCGCGAGGCGGCCGTACACCCGCTTAGTAGACGGAGATGATTCTGCGGCCAAGCTTTCAGCCAGATACAAGAATCGATCAATCGCATCTCCCGCGAACGTGAGTTTTGAACAACGATCCATAATTTCGTCGATCAGCACATCTCGTTCTTTCGCGCTTGAGACATCTACAGCGATATGCGTAAGAACGAAGGGGATATCCGCTCGATTCGGTAGTTTTCTCGCCCGTTCAAGTATCTCGCGTTTGTAGGCATCGTTTGCCTCCCCCTTTATCTTTCGGCCAAGAGACTCGATAACGATTCTCCAGCCCTCATGCTGAATACCACCGTTCTCTACTGGAAAGCGTAGCGCCAGCCTGCAGAGTTCTGCACCTATGTACGTTAACTGTGTCCGAGTCAGAGAAGCCTTGGCTCGCTGTGAAGCCGAAAATATTCTTCGCGAGATGTTTGCTGTCATAGCATCATCGCGACTCAATGCTGCTAGGAGAAGAAGATCGCAGACTTGTGTGTATTCTAGGCGAGGTGTGCCACGAACGATTGGGTCGATCGGGTCTCCGTCAAATACTGGCCAAGCCACGTAGTCCGCCAGTCGACTAACAATTCGAGTATGAAGACTGTCTGGAAGTGTGTCGAGATGTATTTGCAGAGTGGACCTTGCCTCACGCCACAGAGACGGCGCAGCGTGGACAAGGGTCTCATAATGTGAGAGTAGATCAGCTCTAGACTCTGTAGACAGGAGCGGAATCAGATACGACGTCGCAAGCGATAGCGCCTCTTGTGGATACCCGGCCTTTCGCACTGCACCAGATAGCAAGGACCATAGCCGAGCTCTTGCAGGAGAGCTCGCGACTAAATGAACCTGTTGACAAACTTCATTGACCATCCGGGATGGGTATTCGTCTGCAGTAGCCTGTAGGCAGCGAATTGCAAGCTCTAGAGAGAGAATGCCAGAATCTTCTTCAACGTCCTCTACGGGATGTTGTCGGCGTAAAGAGTCAGCGACTCCGAACGCTACGTCGGCATCAGATTTCGAAAAACGTGCGAGTATGGGTACAATGGAGTAAATGGCACTGCATCGATCAGACGGTGATGCTATTTGCGCTAGCGCCTCATTGCACCGGGCGATAGACAACTTCCTGAATTCTTCCTTTAGCGGAAAATCGAGACAGGCGAGTTGCGCATAAGCTTTTGATCGAATGTGCGGCGCTGAAGAGGACGTTGCGGCGAACTCCAAGAGAGATAGTAGTTCATCTGAGCAGTGATTCAGGGCCTGCCCCGAGACGGCGGCAAGAGTGACTTCGACAGCGGAATCACGATACACTACATCCTCGATCTCGGTGAGCGCAGCTCTTAGCTCCTCCAAACTCCAACTAGCAATTGGCATGCGAGTGTGATTGCGAACAATGTCGCGCAAACACGCGTTCCTTCTGAAGCTTAGGTTTAGTGAACCTGCAAGCTTTCTAGCAAGATCTGGCCGACGTCGTGCGAGGACTCTACACGCAGGGCCAAAGACCTCATAGTGATCTGCTGTATCCTCAAGTAGTGACCTTGACAGAGCTTCAATCTGCAAAACGCAGTAACTCTCTAAGTCTAGATCCTTGTCGAAGAATCGAATCTCATCGCTAGAAGCTAGTGTTGAAACCACTAGTGAGAGGCCAGCAAGTTGGTCCACTAGCGAACTTTGCCTCTGAACCGAGTCGGCGACCGAGGCTATTCTCTTGTACGCAGCATCGGCGTCACCAGAGTGCACTTCTGCGCGCGCAAGTCGACACTCTAATGCCACTAGGTCCGTGGCTGGACTATTCGCCTTTGCTGCAGGCTTGAGTTGATCAATTTCATTAATGAAAGTTGATACACTCTGTCGCGACTTCTCAAATAGTAGTGCCTCCGCTAGCGCATAGAGCGAAAGGGCATTGACATTGTACCCTCCAGATTTTTTGCCTTCATCCAGAGCATGCCTCAGAACCTGCATGGCCCCAGATCTCGATGAATTCGATCGCATCCACGACTCAAGAAGGAACATTCTCTCGTCCGTACGATCGAGTGTTCGGGTATGTTCAATCACAGCTAACGCTGACGCTCCCTCTAGTGCGTTTGCGCTACTAGCGAGAAGCGTTCGAAGCGTTGGATCTTGCACGTTATTCGCGGCAAGCTCGAGAGATCCTGCACCAGCTCCGGGCTTTCGCGCGCCGGCAATTGCAAGACGAACGAAAGTTAGATCCAGCCTCGTACCAGTCTGATCCTCTCCGACGGATCTTCGAATCATCTCGATCGCACTAGATGCAGAAACACGAAGTAGCTGAGCACCAAGTTCGCCCGCTCGGTCGCCAAATGCGCCTGGCTTGAGTATTCCAATATCACGATCAAGTTCAGCTACAAGAGCCTCATCTACGACATCCGCCCTCTCTGCGATCGCCGCGAGCACTGCGCAAAACACTTCAATGCGAAGTTCCAAGATTGGAATTGACCGTGCAAGAATAAGAGCCTCATCCACACGATCTAACCAAGCAAGCGCTCTGGCACGCTTCAATACAGATGCGTCTGTAACTGCTGACCTTAACGCAGTGCTAGCAATAGCTAATCTACAGGTATCGAATTCACGTCCAAGGCTACGTGCGGCATCGACTCCAACTAGTGTTGCGTCGAGCAATACTGTTGTAGAAGCAGCTCGTTGCACCGCTGCACTGATTTGGTCGTTTGACAGATGGACAATAATTTTTTCACTTTCCCCTTGCTGCTGGAGGAGTTTGGCGAGACGGCCGAGTGCTACGTCAGCGTCAGGGTGTTCCTCATAGTATCGTGTAATGGCACGAAGAGCTTCTTCTCTAAGTTCGCCAAAATAGTGCTGTGCGGCAATCCGAATTGACTGGTTAATGTATGCAGCCTTTTCATGACTGATGGTCAAGAAACTGAGTCCTTGCAACGTTGCCTCAAACTCACTATGGAGATTCGCCACCTTCTTGAGTGCTGCCAAGTCGGAGAAGGTTGCATCACTTGCAAGGATAGCTAGAGCAAGCCTTATGCTTTGGTCGAGCGATTGCACGGCATCCAGCTCTGTGCGGTAGAGTTCAGCTAGGGAATTCCCCGACGGCACTGAGGCGGTGCTAGATGACGCCCCAAGCACAAGGCGGCATAGAGAAGAAAGCTTTCCCGGATTGCCTTGACCAATGCGTTGAATTGTATCTAGAAAGTCAGAATGAACTCCGGAGTCCGCAATCAGATTTGCAGCTTCCTGTTGACTCAGAGCTGGAAGAGTGAATACCTCGACTCGAGATTGAGCATTGTTTCCGAACGGGATTGCCGTGGCGCCGCCTGCAAGTACAGCACAGACCGATTTCTCCCCACTGGGTATTAGCTGAAGTAGTTGCCTCGCAGCCGTAGTGGAAGATTCGGCAATATCCGCAATACCGTCAACGATCACATGTAGAAGTTGATCCTTCTTTAGACTACGGATGACCGCTCGTAAGTGTCGCGGAAGTGATGTAATTGGAGTCGCCTCATCCTCCAGCGTGTACGGCATGCCCGAGACCCGACTGTACTCACGACCCAACTTCTCAGCAAAGTGGTCCTGGTCGTAGCCATAAATTGTATCAGGCGAGACCTCTACAAAGATTGCGGACTCTATCGACGATAGCAGTTCCTTGCAGAAGGTAGATTTTCCAACTCCTATTTCTCCTTTAATGACGCAGAGTGAACCAGGCGAAAGGGAACGCTTTAACTGCTCGACAATATGTGGGCGAACGATCATAAGCAGTTAACCTCAACAGTTGGTTAGGTGTGGAGCAGAATGACTGAACAGGTGTTACTAGCACAGGAACTTGATTTCCACCTCAATTGAGAGCTTGTAGCTCGCAGAACAGAAACTATCCGCCAGCGTAGATGTAGCGGCACCCGCGATCCTGCGCCTGCTGCAACGTCACCACCATCGACGGCACAACTTCAACGCCTGGTAACAACGTGGCGCGCACCCGCTCGGCAAAAGCGGTGCGCGCTTCGTTGTTATCGCGGGACGGAGCTGGAAGAAACCGCTGCCCCGACGCACGAATGGAATTGCCGCACGCAAGCAGGATCACACCGCGCGTTCGCAGAGCTGCGACCAACTCACGCTGCGGATTTCGTGCACCGGGGGCGCCCATCACCTCGCCAATCACCGACTGTTCCGCCCACAGTTCATCACCGAAGAACCAGCCGATCGATCGCCCATTGAGACCCACGATCACACTCGAATCGCGATCGGTGAGTCCATACGAATTCTTCTGCGTGTCGAGAAATGTCTGCGCCCAACGAACGGCCAATCCTTCGGTCGGCATATGCGAGTGAAACACCACACGATGCTTGCCCGTGAGCTTGGCAACCCACGGGTCATCGGTGGCCGCAGTGCGCAGGGTATCGAGCGTATCGGGAGTCGCGGCCGCCTCGGCTGCGCGCGGCGCCAGTCCGAGTGCCGCACCAAGCGCGGCAAGGCGCGAAAGAAAGTGGCGTCGGTCACGCATGTTGTTTTCGTGTGTGCGATCGGTAGTCATGACAATCAGCGGCTGAGCGAATCGGGTGATACACGACGTGGCAACAGCGGCCGCGCAGCAGGCATCGGCTTGCCAGCGGCTCGCGCGGAATCAGTGGCGTATGCCACGTCTGCCGGCGGATCGCCCTTGGGCCAGTCGCGCTCTTTGCCTGGATGATCCTGGCGTGGCTGGGTCAGCACATAGGCCGCGATATCAGCGGCCTGCTGATCAGTGAGCACCGTGGCACGATCGTACGGCATGTTGTGCCTGAGAAACGTGGCCATGGTGAATTGCCGCGCCATACCCGCACCAACGGAATAGCTCTCCGCGCCCCATACCGCTGGAGCGAGGCCAACAACGCCCTCCCCTGCTGCGCCGTGACACCGCGCGCATTGCGCGACGTAGCCGTCACGACCCGAAGCGACATTGCCTACGAGCTTGATCGGCTCGTGCTCGGCAGGACGTGAACGTTCACGCAACGATTCCATGTACGCCACCATGTCGCGCATGTCACGGCCTGCTTCCGGAATCATCTTGCCGGCAAGACTCCGCGCAATGCACTCGTTGATGCGCCGCTCCATGTTCTCGGAGTAGCCGGGACGCGCACGATATTGCGGATATCGCGCCGCACTGCCCAGCCACGGCAACGCCGTTTCGCGCGTGCCGTTGTCGAGATGACAACTGGTACAGCGCAGGCCATTGCCACGATTGCCTGGCAGTGAGTCTCCGAACGCCGTCAGCAGCGCGAGACCGCGTACGGCATCGCCCTGTGAAACACTGCTCACGGAATCCGCAGCCTCCTGCGAATCAGCGCGTGAACTCGCACTCGAGTTTGCGCGATCACCCGCAACACACGCCGCGAACAACGCGCCAACACAGGTTGCGGCAAGCAGTACTCTCGACCGAAGAACAGAAGGCGTCATACCCAATACTCGGACACAATCGTCATTACGACAATGGCCTTCGACACCGAAGCATCGAAGGCCACTGGATTCACCACCCAACCGGGCAGAACTGAATATCAGCCCGCACCACCGGACGTCGCGCGCGGCTCCAGGCGCTTGGCACTCGCCACGAGGTAGTCACGGTTCATCCGCTTGATCACGTCGATGCTGATCTCCTTCGGGCACGACTCCTGGCACTCACCAGCCAACGTGCAGTGACCAAAGCCTTCGAGATCCATCTGTTCCACCATCGCCAGCACGCGCTTCTCGCGCTCCGGCTGACCCTGCGGAAGCAGACCCAGGTGCGTCACCTTGGCGCCCGTGAACAGCGACGCCGATGCATTGGGGCAGGCCGCCACACACGCACCGCAACCGATGCACGCAGCGGCATCCATTGACTCTTCGAGGATATCCTTGCCGATCAGAATCTCGTTGGCGTCACGCGCACCGCCCGTGCTGGCCGAGATGTAGCCACCAGCCTGGATGATGCGATCGAACGCGCCACGATTGACCACGAGGTCCTTGACGATCGGGAACGGCGACGCGCGCCACGGTTCGACCGTGATGATGTCACCATCCTTGAACGCACGCATGTGCAACTGACATGTCGCAGCGCCCTTCCACGGTCCATGCGCCTGACCGTTGATCATCATCGCGCACGAACCACAAATGCCTTCACGGCAATCGTGAGCAAAAGCCACCGGCTCCTTGCCTTCGTTCGTGAGCTTCTCGTTCAGCATGTCGAACGCTTCGAGGAACGACATGTCGGGGCTGACGCCATCGAGCACGTATGTCTCGATCTTTCCGGGCGCCTGTGAAGCTGGCTGGCGCCATACGTTGAGCGTGATCTTCATTACTTGTAGCTCCGCGTGGAAAGCTTCACGTTCTCGTACTCGAGCGGTTCCTTGTTGAGGATCGGGTCCTTGCCCTCACCTGCATACTCCCAAGCCGCAACGTACGCGAACTCATCGTCGTTACGCTTGGCTTCACCGTCTTCCTGATATTCGGTGCGGAAGTGACCACCGCACGATTCTTCACGGTGCAGCGCGTCGCGGCACATCAACTCGCCCAGCTCGATGAAGTCGGCCACGCGGCCAGCCTTCTCGAGTGACTGATTGAGTGAGTCTGCACTGCCCGGCACGTTGAGATCCTTCCAGTACTCTTCCTTGAGATTCTGGATGAGTCCAATGGCCTTCGTAAGACCGGCACGATCACGCGCCATACCGCAGTACTCCCACATGACCTTGCCGAGCTCACGATGGAACGAGTCCACCGTGCGCTTGCCCTTCATGCCGAGGAACTGCGTCTGACGCTGCGTGACCGCCGCTTCTGCTGCCCGGAACTCCGGGTGCGACGTGTCAACCTTCTCGAACTTGTTGCTCGCGATGTAGTCACCGATGGTGTACGGCAACACGAAGTAACCGTCCGCCAGCCCCTGCATGAGCGCCGACGCACCGAGACGGTTGGCACCGTGATCGGAGAAGTTGGCTTCACCGGCCACATGGAGGCCCGGGATGGTGCTCATGAGGTTGTAGTCCACCCACAGGCCGCCCATCGTGTAGTGCACAGCCGGGTAGATACGCATCGGCTGCTTGTACGGATTTTCGTCCGTGATGCGGTGATACATGTCGAACAGATTGCCGTAGCGCTCGCGGATGGTCTGCTCGCCCAGGCGCTTGATGGCATCGGCGAAGTCGAGATACACACCGAGACCGCCGGGGCCTACACCACGCCCGTCGTCGCACGCTTCCTTGGCGGCACGCGACGCAATGTCACGCGGCGCGAGATTGCCGAAGCTCGGATACTTGCGCTCGAGGTAGTAGTCACGCTCGGCTTCCGGAATCTGCGCGGGCGGCCGATTGTCACCCTTCTTCTTCGGCACCCAGATCCGACCGTCGTTACGCAACGACTCCGACATCAGCGTCAGCTTCGACTGACTGTCGCCGTGCACCGGAATGCACGTCGGGTGAATCTGCGTGTAGCATGGATTCGCAAACGCGGCGCCCTTCTTGTGCGCACGCCACGAGGCTGTGACGTTCGAGTAGAGCGCGTTCGTGCTCAGGTAGAACACATTGCCGTAGCCACCCGTGGCAAGCACCACAGCGTCGGCCACATGTGACGTGATCTTGCCCGTGAGCAGATTGCGCGTCACGATACCACGCGCCTGCCCGTTGATGACCACCAGCTCGAGCATCTCTTCGAAGGTGTGCATCTGCACCTTCTTGAGACCGATCTGACGCTCGAGTGCCGAGTAGGCACCGAGCAACAACTGCTGGCCCGTCTGACCACGCGCGTAGAATGTGCGCGACACCTGCGCGCCACCGAACGAACGATTGGCAAGCAGACCACCGTAGTCACGCGCAAACGGCACGCCCTGCGCCACGCACTGGTCGATGATGTTCACCGACACCTGCGCGAGGCGATACACGTTCGCTTCACGCGCGCGGAAGTCGCCACCTTTGATCGTATCGTAGAACAGACGCTTGACCGAGTCACCGTCGTTCTGGTAGTTCTTCGCCGCGTTGATGCCACCCTGCGCAGCAATGGAGTGCGCACGGCGCGGCGAATCGTGGAACACGAAACACGACACGTTGTAGCCGAGTTCCGCCATCGTCGCGGCGGCCGAAGCACCGGCGAGACCAGCACCAACGATGATGACGGAGTGTTTCCGCTTGTTGGCGGGATTCACCAGCTTCATTTCGAAGCGATGCTTGTCCCACTTCTGTTCGAGCGGACCGCTCGGGGTCTTGGAGTTCAGGTCAAGCATCTCAGTGCGTCTCCACCTGCAGCGCCGGCGCTTCCGGGAACATCCCGGCGAGCGTGGCAATCGGGATTGCAGCAAAACCCGCTGCGACCACGATGGCCAGAAGAAGCGCCACGCGGCGCTTGAGCGGGGAGGCCGAAGGACGTGCGACACCCAGCGTGCGCATCACGGCCCAGCCTCCGTGATAGAGGTGCAACCCGAGTGCCGCCATCGCGAGCACATAGAAGCCGGCAACCAGCGGATTGCGGAGGCCGATGCTCAGGTTGTTGTACGGATCAAGGTGCGTGAACTGCGGGTGCACCGTGCCCACCGTCATGTGCAGAATGTGGTACACGATGAACACGAGCAGCAGCACACCACCCCAGCGGATGGTCTTGGCTGCAAGCGTAGTCACCTGCGGATTCTTGACCGCGTAATCCTGCGGACGCGCGGCGCGCGAACGCATGGTGAGCTGGTAGGCAGCGACGGCGTGAAGGACCACCGCTACGATCAGGCCCGCGCGTACGGCCCACAACAATGGCATGCTCGTACGCAACAACTGTGCGTAGTCGTGCATGGCACCCTGACCCTTGAACATCAGGAAATTGCCAGACATGTGGCCGAGGACGAACAGGATCCCGACGATCCCCGTCACAGCCATCACGATCTTCTTGCCGATCGTGCTCTGCCAAAAACGCGAAAGTGCGTACATAAGCGGAGGGAAAGAGAAACCGGCGCCATCACCGAAGTGATCGCGCCGGTTTCATGTGATCAGAGGGAGAGCACCGACATCGGTTCGCGCACCGCTTGCGCGGACTTTTCGAGCGCCGCGCGCTCGTCGGCGGTGAGCTCGATCTCGAGCACCTTCTCGAGGCCGTTGCGACCGAGCTTACACGGAACGCCGAGGAAGAGGTCGGACATGCCGTACTCGCCCTGCAGCCACGCGGCACACGGCAGGATGCGCTTGCGGTCATGCACGATGGCTTCAACCATCTCCACTGCACCCGACGACGGCGCGTAGTACGCCGAACCCGTCTTCAGATACTTCACGATTTCGGCACCACCGTCGCGCGCGCGCTGCACGATGGCGGCGAGCTGCTCTTCACCCATGAGCTGGCGGATGGGGATACCGCTGATCGTGGTGTAGGAAATGAGCGGCACCATCGTGTCGCCGTGACCACCAAGCACCATGGCCTGGATGTCGCGCACCGACACGTCGAGGGCCTCGGCGATGAACGAGCGATAGCGGGCCGTGTCGAGCACACCGGCCATGCCGATGACGCGCTCGCGTGGGAAACCCGTCACATGCTTCGCCACATGGCACATCACGTCCAACGGATTGGACACGACGATGACAATGGCGTTCGGCGAGGTGGCCTTGATCTGCTCCGACACCGACTTCACGATGCCCGCGTTCGTGTTCAGCAGATCGTCGCGCGACATACCCGGCTTGCGGGCGATGCCGGCCGTGATGACCACGATGTCCGAGCCCGCCGTTTCCTCGTAGCCGTTGGTGCCGATGACGCGAGTATCGAAGCCTTCAACCGGCGCCGATTCCCACTGATCGAGGCCCTTGCCCTGCGGCACGCCTTCGACCACGTCCACCATCACCACCGTGCGGCCGAGTGACTTCTCGGCGATGCGCTGCGCTGTCGTAGCACCTACGTTGCCTGCGCCTACGACCGTGATCTTGTTGACCATGTTTTGCCGGTTCTCCGAACGGCTCTCGAAGCGATAAAACTGCGCTGTGAGTAGAGCTGCACACGCGTGAGATCGGCAATCGTCTCGATAGCCGGTTACTTTTCACGGTGCCCAGAGGGGAGTGTCGTAGGCTCAACTTAGAGTGTGACGCGGCACCGAGCAACACGGCCCAGCGGTGTTCCTCTTGACACAGGGCTGAGCGTCAGCCGCCCACCTGACTGAGTGCGCGCAGACCGCCGACGCGCATCTGCAGCAGCTCATGCTCTTTCGGCTTTTCAGCCAGCGCCTGCACAAAGAGTGGTGCCAGTGGCTCCCCGTTTCGAAGCGCATCGCGGAGCAGCACCTCGTGGTCGCCGAAGAGACAGGTGCGCAGACGACCATCAGCCGTTAGCCGTACGCGATTGCAGCGCTCGCAGTACGTATGCGTCATCGGCGTAATGACTCCCACCGTGCCTGCAGCCCCTGGAAAGCGGTAGTACACGGCCGGTCCATTGCCGCGCGCCGGTCCGTCGTCGGGCACGATGTCGCCCAATACCCTCACCCGTGACAGCACTTCATCGGTGGGCACCACATGCTCCCACGTCAATTCCCGAAGTTCGCCCACCGGCATGAGTTCGATGAAACGCACATGCCACGGGTTCTCTCGTGTGAGTGCCGCAAAATCGGCAATCTCATCGTCATTGATGCCACGCATCACAACGACATTGATCTTGATGGGGCCGATGCCCGCGTCCTGCGCAGCCCGTGCCGCGCGCACCAGGTCGAAGTCGAGATTGCGGCGGGCGATCTGCACCACACGCTCCGGACGTAGCGAATCCGCGCTGATATTCACCCGATCGAGACCCGCCGCCGCCAACGCAGGAGCGAGTTCTGGCAGCTTCACTCCATTGGTGGAAAGCGCGATATCCTCGATACCGGGAATGGCGCGCAATTGGGAGATCAGCGTGGCCAACTGCGGCCGAATGGTCGGCTCGCCGCCCGTAATGCGCAATCGCCGAAGCCCGAGCGGCGCGAGTTGACGCACGATCTCGGTGATCTCTTCATACCGCAGAATCTCCTGCTTCGGCAGCCACGGCAGTCCTTCGAGCGGCATGCAGTACTGGCACCGAAAGTTGCAACGATCGGTGACAGAGATCCGCAGATACTCGATACGACGGCCGAACTGGTCCTGCATCAGGCCTTCTGCTCCTGAACGGATGCCTGGGCGAGCGCCTGTCGCGTGGGATCGACCCAGGCCCATTCTCCGTCGACGTAGTGCTCCCGCTTCCAGATCGGGACACGCTGCTTGAGTGACTCGATGATCGCGCGGGCCCCATCACATGCCTGCCCACGGTGTGCATGCGCGGCGACAATGGCCACGCTCACATCGCCGATCGCCAGTGTGCCAATGCGATGTTCGATGCATACACGAAGCCCCGGTGTTGCTTCGCACACCTCATGCGCCACGGCACGCAACTCGGACGCTGCCATCGACTCGTACGCTTCGTAGTCCATGCCGGTAACGGCGCGCCCCTCGTTCAGATCGCGCACCGTACCAAGAAAAATCGAAACCGCGCCGATACCCGCATGCTGCGCTGTTCCAACGAGCGTCATGAGATCAATCGGTTCGCTCACGATGGCCGCGTGCACCACGCCGGAAGTAGGCGTCACATCAGCCACCAGCAACAGGCGGTATCACCGCCACCTCGTCGTTCGTAGCGATGATCACAGCGTCGTCCACCCACGTGCGATTCACGGCCACCAGCGGGCGTGCCGGCAGGCGATCGCCGCCAGGCAGTTGGCGCATGGCCGCAACCAGGGCGCTGACGGCAATAGGAGTCTCTACCGGCACCTCGACACGACGGGCACCGAAGGCGTCAGCGTAAGACGCGAAGAGCAGGACCGGAACACTCATGATTACTTGAAGATAGCGCGCGAATGCGAAAGGAGTTCCGCAGGGAGTGCCGCAGCGTGCAGACGACATGGAAAAACATGAACGCCCTGCTCCGAGCATTCGGAACAGGGCGTCAGCTTCGATCTGAGCTCGAACGCGTGTCGCGCGCACGTGATCAATCGTTGAGATCGTCCCCGTCGTCTTCAAGCATGGAGGCATCCACGCCGGCGACCATGGCACGCAACTCCTTGCTGGGCTTGAACACCGGCACGGGACGCGCGGATACCTCGACCGGCGAACCGGTGCGTGGATTGCGCGCCATGCGCGTCTTCCGCTGACGAATCTTAAAGGTGCCGAAGCCTCTGACTTCGATGTTCTTCTGCTCCTGCAACGCTTCCTTGATCGCATCAAGGAATGCATCGACAACACGCGCGCAATCCTTCTTGGAGATGGTCGGTCCGGCGGTCCGGGCAATTCGAGCCGTGACGTTCTCGACCAGGTCGGCTTTGGTCATGAGGCGGGCGATGAGAATCGGAGCAGAAACGCGGCGAGCACCAAGCAGTCGCTCGGTGCCCGCGAAGCGAACGTATGGCCTTAGTGCTTATCAGTCAAGCGTTTGGGCCACCTCACCCACGACGATTTCTCAAGGCCCCGAGAAACTGGTCGAACAAGGGGACCGCATCGTGCGGCCCCGGAGCGGCCTCGGGGTGATACTGGACCCCAAAGATCGGGAGCGAACGGTGCTTGAGCCCCTCAACCGTCTGATCATTGAGGTTGATATGGGTCACAGCCAGGTCTGGCGCCCCTTCCACGCCATCCGGCGAGCCAGCCACGGCAAAGCCATGGTTCTGGGAGGTAATGAGCACCTTGCCCGTCTCCAGGTCCTTTACGGGCTGATTTCCGCCCCGATGCCCATAGGGCATCTTGATGGTGTGACCACCAAAGGTCAGACCCAGCAGCTGATGACCGAGGCAGATACCAAAAATGGGGATCTGCTGCTCAGCCAGAGTCCGGATGGTCCCCGGAGCATATGTCACGGCGGCCGGGTCTCCCGGGCCATTGGACAGAAAGACACCGTCCGGATTCATCGCCAGCACTTCGTTGGCGGTTGTCTCCGATGGGACAACCGTCACCCGAATCCCGTGGGCGTCGAACAGGCGCAGGATATTGCGCTTGATACCGTAGTCGTATGCCACAACATGGAACGGAGCCTCCGAGTGCCCGAAGGCATATGGCTCACGAGTGGACACGACCGTAGCCAGGTCGAGTCCTTCCATGCTCGGACAGGCATCCAGCGCTGCGAGCGCTTCACGGGTCGGCGTCTCACCTGCCCCGATGACGCCCTTCATGACACCGACGCTACGCAGATGCTTGGTGAGGCGACGGGTGTCGACCTCCGTCAGCACCGGCACATTGCCAGCCGCCAGCCATTCCGTCAGGCCACCCGTGGCGCGCCAGTTGGAATAGGTCGGCGACAGTTCCCGGCACACCACACCGGCCACCTGCGGATGCGCCGATTCGGGGTCGTCGGTGTTGATGCCGTAGTTACCGATCTGCGGCGCCGTCATGACCACGATCTGACCGCGATAGGAGGGGTCCGTGAACACCTCCTGATAGCCGGTCATGTTGGTCGTGAAAACCACTTCGGCAACGGACGGCTCGGTGGGACCCACGATCCGACCGGAAAAAAGGGTTCCGTCCTCGAGGAGGAGGAACCCTTTGGGCAGCGAAGTAACCACCGCGGTTACTGCTGCGGCGGCGCGGCCTGCTGACCGGCCGGAGCAGGTGTCGACGTAAGCGGAGCCGCCGGAGCAGCCGCACCGCCCGTGGCCGGAGCCGCCGGGGCAGCGGCAGGAGCCGCAAGACGATCAAGCACCGACTTGGGCGCCGCCGAGCGCGACGACATCATCTGCAGGATGAAGGCGAGGCCGAGGAAGATGCCACCACACCACCAGCTGGCCTTGGTGAGCAGGTTGCCGGCCTGACGGCTGCCGATCACCGAGTCCGCCGACGAGCTCGCGCCACCAAAGCTGGCAGCCAAACCACCGCCCTTGCCCGCCTGGAGAAGGACTGCGATCACCAGAACAAAGGCGTCGAGAATGAGGAGAGTCAGCAGAAACGTGTACATGTCGCCGATGCGGAATCGAGAAACGAATCGAAAAAACGGTTCGAGGCCCCGGACGCTTTGCCGGAGCCTCGAAAAATCACCGATTGACCTGCCTGTTGCAAGTGTCTCAATGCGTCAGATACACGTCAGGCGCGCACAATGCTGGCCCAGCTGTCTGCATCAAGGGACGCGCCACCCACCAACAAGCCGTCCACGTCGGCCGCCGCCAGCAACAGCGAGGCATTACCGCGATTGACCGAACCGCCGTACAGAATGGGAATTCCGGCCGCCACCTTCTCCCCAACCCGCGAGACGAGCGCGCGGCGCAGCACCCCATGAATTTCACTGGCATCTTCAGGGGTGGCCGTGCGACCCGTGCCAATCGCCCATACGGGTTCATACGCGAGCATGACGCTCGCGACCTGCGCATCATCGAGCTCCGCCAATCCGGCCGTGAGCTGACGCTCCACCACCGAGGCCGTGCGACCGGCTTCACGCTCCTCGAGCGTTTCTCCCACGCAAAGCATGGCGGTCAATCGTGCCTGTGCGATAAGGGCCATCTTCTTCGTGGTTATGGCATCGGTTTCACCAAAGACATGACGACGCTCCGAGTGACCGACGAGCACCACGCGCGCACCGACATCACGTGCCATCAGCACGGAGTTTTCTCCGGTGAATGCGCCCTGTGCTTCGCTGTGAACGTTCTGTACACCGACCCAGACATCGGGGCGTTCACGCAGGCCCTCAATGACCGTCGTGATGGTGATGGCCGAAGGGAAAAAAATCAGCGTCCGCTCGTTCAGCTTGGGCGACTGCGCGAGAAACCGCTGCAGAAACGCCTTCGCATCCGTCGGGCTGTGATTGAGTTTCCAGTTTGCCGCAATGACCGGCTTGAGATGCATGGTCGAGGTGCGATGAATGTGAAGTGGCGAGACGCGCGTGTGCTGCGTTCAGTTCGCGTCGAGGGCACTGACGCCCGGAAGGTCCTTGCCCTCGAGGAATTCGAGCGAGGCACCACCACCGGTGGACACGTGAGACATCTGCGATTCGAGTCCGGCGTCCGCCACGGCCGCAGCAGAATCGCCACCGCCAATGATCGTCGTGGCGCCATTGGCCGTAGCAGCCGCCATGGCCAGTGCCACCGTGCGAGTGCCAGCGTCGAACGGCGGCTTTTCGAACACACCCATCGGTCCATTCCACAGCACCGTGCGTGCACCGGTGACCAGCGCGCGATACGTGTCGCTGCTGGCCGGACCGATATCGAACATGGCCTGTCCTGCGGGAATGGCTTGGCGCGATACGGCGGTCGCCTGATCACCCGCGTCCATGGCCGGTGCGATCATGGCATCCACCGGCAACACCAGCTTGTCGCCAGCACGGGCGAGCAGATCCTTGGCCATGTCGAGACGATCAGGTTCGACCAGCGAATTGCCCGTCTCAAAACCCATCGCCTTGAAGAATGTGCAGGCCATGGCGCCGCCGATCAGCAGCTTGTCGACCTTGGGGAGTAATGCTTCGACAACATCGATCTTACCGCTGATCTTTGAGCCGCCGAGAATGGCGACAAACGGACGCTCGGGGTTTGCCAGCGCGCCACCGAGATACGCGAGTTCCTTCTCCATCAACAGACCGGCCACAGCGGGACGGCAATACTGTGCCACTCCAGCCGTACTCGCATGCGCACGATGCGCGGCGCCAAATGCATCGTTGACGTAGAAATCACCAAGCTCTGCCAACTGCTTCGAGAGCGCGTTGTCGTTCTTCTCTTCACCAGCGAGAAAGCGGGTGTTCTCGAGCAGTAACACCTCGCCCGCTGCCAACTGCTGTGTCGCGGCGACCGCGGCCGGCCCGACGGTCTCACCAAGGAAATGCACGGGGCGCGGCAACAACTCGCGAAGCCGCGCGGCGACAGGCGCGAGCGAATACTTCGCCTCCGGCGCCCCCTTCGGACGACCAAAATGCGCCAGCAGGACGACGCGTGCACCCCCATCAAGCAAGGTCGTGATCGTGGGCAGCGCCGCGGTAATGCGCGTGTCGTCACTCACACGCCCCTGATCGTCGAGGGGCACGTTGAAGTCGACACGCACGAGTGCGCGCTTGCCCTGTAGCTCGGCGGGCGAGAGGTCGCGGATGGTCTTGGTGGACATCAGTGCGTTACGGCGAAGAATGGAAGGTTGGGACACTTTGCAAGAACAGCGCACGCAGAGCCGCGTGCGCTGTTCAGACGACTAGTGGACTACGCCTCGTATCAGAGACGCGCGCCAACGTAGCGCAGCAGATCCACGCAACGCGACGAGTAACCCCACTCGTTGTCATACCAACCGGAGATCTTCACCAGCGTGCCGTTGATCACGATCGTGCTCAGCGCGTCGAGCGTGCATGAATGCGGGTCACCGATGTAATCCACCGACACCAGCGGCACTTCGCTGTAGCCCATGACGCCCGTGAGCGCGCCTTCCGAGGCCGCCTTGAACGCCGCGTTGACTTCTTCCTTCGTCACCGGACGCTCGACCACACAGGTCAGGTCGGTAAGCGACACGTCAGGCGTGGGCACTCGCACAGCCACACCATCGATCTTACCCTTCACTTCCGGCAGCACGAGCGACGTGGCCTTGGCGGCACCCGTCGACGTGGGGATCATGCTCACCGCCGCCGCACGGGCGCGACGCAGATCCTTGTGCGGCAGATCGAGGATGGACTGGTCATTCGTGTAGCTGTGGATCGTGACCATCGAGCCGTGCACGAAACCGAAGTTGTCGCGAATCACCTTCACCATCGGCGCCAGGCAGTTCGTCGTGCACGAGGCGTTCGAGATGATGTGGTGCGACGACGGATCGTACTTGTCGCTGTTCACACCCATCACGACCGTGATGTCTTCGTTCGTGGCCGGGGCCGAGATGATGACCTTCTTTGCGCCGCCTTCGATGTGCTTGCGTGCATCGGCAGCCGCAGTGAAGCGACCCGTGCTCTCGAGCACGATATCGACACCCAGATCCTTCCAGGGCAGCTTCGACGGCTCGCGCTCGGCGAGGATCTTCACCTTGTCGCCGTCGATCGTGATGGCATCGGCCTCATGTCCCACCTGGCCGTCGAACTTGCCGTGCACTGAGTCGTACTTGAAGAGGTGCGCGAGCGTGGCGGTGTCCGTGAGGTCATTGATGGCCACAAATTCGATGTCGGCGACGCCCTGCTGCTTGGCGGCGCGGAGCACCTGCCGACCGATGCGGCCGAAGCCGTTGATGCCAACGCGAATGCCCATGTCGTGTCAGATCCGGAAAAAGAACGAAGTCAGGAAATGGCGCGATCGCCGGGATCCGGCGCTCGCCCGAAGGTCACACAACTGATAATGCGCGCGCCGCCCGCCACGAGGGCGTCGGCTGCGGCATTGAGCGTCGCGGCGGTCGTGATGACGTCATCCACCAGCACGAGGTGTCGTCCGCGCAGCTGCACCTGCCGGCCTGTCGGCACGGCAAATGCCCGTGAAACGTTGCCCGCTCGCTCTGATGGTGTCAACCGCACTTGGGACTGGGTATCGCGGGTGCGCACGAGCACATCGTTCCAGACCGGACACTCCCAGTGTGGCGCCAGCGCACGAGCCAGCAACTCCGCCTGATTGTATCCCCGCTGCCGCCGCCGTTCCCGGGAGAGCGGAACCGGTATCAGGGCGGCCCGTTCCGTCACGACGTCCTCGGGCCACGCTAGGCGCGCCATACGTCGAGCCATGGCCGGAGCCACGCGTGACCATCCCTGATACTTGAGTGCGTGCACCAGATCTGCTCCTGTACCCGTGTCCATGCGCGCCACCGACCGAACGGCCCGCATGGCCGGATGCAGTCGAGCGCACCATGCACAGGCTGGCGTACCAACCACCTGCTCCCCCGGTGCGGCTGCTGGGAGCGGAACGGCCAATGAATAGCGCGGATGGCCACAGCGCCCGCACTGCGGCATCGTGAGCGGAACGAGACGCGATACACACGCGCCACAGACAATGCCGTCGGCATCAGGCTCATGGGGCGCACGACAGATGGCACATGCGGCAGGTAGCAGGAGTTGCAGCAATCCCTGCGACAGACTCCGCGGCAGACTGGGCGTGATCGTCACCTGACGCTCGTTGCGACGTGTGTCAGGTTGTCGGCGCCAACATGCGCGGAGTCTGCGCATCAGGCACCGTCCCGCCAAGTGCTCGCCACATGACGTCTCGCGGCGCCGCGACACCGGTCCACGCTTCAAACGCCGCAGCCCCCTGCTCCACCAACATGCGCATGCCGTCTTCTGCACGACGCTGCTGGTGCTGCGCTTCACGTACCCAAGCCGTTCCGGTTCGACGATAGACCAGATCGAAGATCGCGGCCTGCGTGCCAATGGCATCGAGCGCGATGGGTTGCTGATCTCCAGAAAGTCCAACGGGCGTGCAGTTCACGACCAGCGCGGCATCCTGCAGCACACTGAGAAGTGCCGGAGCGAGTGCTCCTGTTGCGTCCTCTGCGTGCACGGCCCCCGATATTGTCATGCGTTCAAGCAACGCAGTTGCCCGAGCCGGCGTGCGAGCAACCATGTGCACGTCACTACACCCGCAAAGCCGCAGCGCATGCAACACAGCAGCACTGCTGCCTCCCGCACCGAGCACGACCACCGGTCCTTGAGCGCCATTTGGCAGCAAGGCGCGTATCGTAGCCTCCGCGCCGAGGACATCGGTGTTGTGACCCACCAACCCTTCAGCATCCCACCAGAACGTGTTCACCGCTCCGGTGGCCTGCGCCGTTTCGGTCAATCGTGACGCCAGTCCGGCCATTGCTTCCTTATGCGGAATGGTGACGTTGCCGGCAATACGATGCACACCGAGCGTCGCCACAGTCTGCGCCAGTGCAGCAGGTGGCACATCGAGACGCTCGTATTGCTGCCGTGCGCCAATGGCCTCGAGGGCCGCATTCTGAAATGTTGGCGAGAGCGAGTGCGCGACTGGATGCCCCAGAATGACAAACCCACCCCATGGTATCGACATGTCTATCGCGCGAACTAACGGGAGGGATTGGCGCGATCGGCTGCCACTTTATCCAGAATCGCGCTGATCTCCTGCTCGAGTTCTTCAGCTGTGGCGCGATAGACACCCAGGTCACCACCGAACGGATCACTGACCGGACGCGGGTCGTTGCCGGCATACGCGGTCACCAGATGCGCGCGGCCCATACCGCCCAATGCCTGCACCCGCTCGAGGTGATGCGGCCCCATGGTGAAAATCAGATCAGCACCGGCCACGATTTCCGGCGACAACTGCCGAGCGCGATGCATACTGAGATCCATGCCGCGTTCCAGTGCCACAAGCAGCGCGCCATCTGATGCAGGCGCGTCGGGCCAGGCACTTGTACCGGCGCTCTCCACATGCATATCGGAGAGTCCGCGCTGCGCAATCAGACGACGCGTGATGGCTTCGGCCATCGGACTCCGACACGTATTACCCGTGCAGACGAACAGAATGTGCATGTCAGCGATCTCCGATGAGGTCCGGCACCACGTCGCGCAGCACCGAGGCACTCAGTACACCAGGCCGAATGACCCGCGGCCGGCGTCCTGTACAGTCCACTACGGTGCTCGGCGGCGAAGGAGCAAGTCGGCCGCCATCGAGTACATGGAGGATGCCACGATGAATCATGTCAGGCCACTGCTCGAGAATCTCGCTGGCCATGGTCGCAGGCGGCACACCGGGACGATTCGCACTCGTGCTGGTGATTGGCTCGCCATAGGCGTGCAAGAGTCGCTGCAGCGGCTCGTGTGGTGTCCAGCGCACCGCTACACCACCTTCCGGACCGCGCAGGCGGGGAGAAACCCGTTTGTCACCGCCAGGCAACACCAGGGTCAGCGGTCCCGGCCAGAACCGGGCAGACAAGTGGGCCGCATACGTGGGCAGGTGTAGATCGAGCCGCGCGATCTGCGACGGATGGGCAATGAGCAGCAGAAACGGCTTGCCAGGAGGCCGTCCCTTCATGCGCACCAGTGTTTCCACCGATTCGTGATCCACCGCCGTACCAAAGCCGTACACCGTTTCCGTGGGATAGGCCAACACTCCACGATTCTCGAGATGCAGAATGGCTTCACGCACTGCCGCATCAACTTCGGCAGGTGACCAGAATGGTGTCGACCGCGCGTTCGCTGAATTCACGTTCTTTCTACTCAGCGAGCAAACTCAACGCATCCGCGCGCGCAAAATCCGCTTCCTCAGTGATCTTGAGTCCACGTTCACTGCCGCGCACCACCACCACGGGCAATCCAAGGCGTTCGCATAGCGCCGCGTCATCCGTTGCTCCCACACCATCGCGCCGCGCCGCAATATGCGCCTGCTCGATCATGAGCCGTGGAAACGCCTGCGGCGTTTGTGCGCGCCAGAGATGCGTGCGATCGACCGTGCGCACGATGCGGCCATCAGCGTCGACTTCCTTCAGCGTATCGACCACTGGAAGCGCCGCGACGGCACCTTGCCCTTCACGCGCAGCGGCAATCACGCGATCGATGGTGGCATCCGTCACCAGAGGACGCGCGGCATCATGCACGACCGCAATAGTGACTTCTTCCGGAAGGTCCTCGAGACCGTTCACGACGCTCTCATGACGCTCACGTCCGCCAACAGACACCAGCAGTCGATCGACGTCGCACTGGAAAAGCCAGGGCGGTGGATCGGCCGCGTAAGCCTTGGGCAGCACCACCACCACGACAGCCACATCGGGTCGCGCCATGAACGCCTGCACGCTGTGCAACAACGCTGGTTTCCCGGATACCCAACGGAATTGCTTGAGTTCTGCGCTGCCAGTACGCGTACCTGAACCACCAGCTACGATCACAACACCCACATCCCGTACAACACCATCCTCGGACCGCTTCCCCTCTCCGCGGGAAGCCACTGCCGGCGGCGGAATGATCCGTCGCGGAGGTATGGGCGCGTCCTGTGCTGCTGAATCGTTGTGAGTTGAATCGTTGTGATCGGTCATCCGGTTCTCGTCATGCCGCGTCCTTGCCCAACGTGCGTTGCAATACTTCACTCAGCGTACGCACACCGATCAGTTGCATGTCAGCTGGCGCACGTCGCGGAATGGCACGGTCAGACAGAAATGCGGTAGTCATGCCCAGCTTGGCGGCCTCAGCGAGACGTCGCTCAACCTGCGACACCGGTCTCACCTCTCCACCAAGTCCGAGTTCGCCCAAAAAGATCGCCTGCGCCGGAAGTGGGCGGTCAACCACACTCGATGCCAGAGCCGAAACCACCGCGAGGTCGACACTGGGCTCCTGCACCCGCATGCCGCCAACCACGTTGCAGAACACGTCGAGCTGCGCGCAGGAAAAGCCGCCGCGCTTGTCGAGCACGGCAAGCAACAAAGCCAGACGCCGACTATCGATGCCATTCGCCACACGCTGTGGTGTGCCAAATCCGGCGCGCGCCGCCAGCGCCTGTACTTCCACGAGTACAGGGCGCGTGCCCTCCATCAACGCGCACACCGCACTGCCGCTGGCCACGTCACGACGATCACCCAGGAACAGCGCAGACGGATTCTCAACGGGAATGAGTCCGGTGCCAACCATGCGGAATACACCGATTTCGTCGACACTGCCGAAACGATTCTTCGTTGCTCGGAGTACCCGATGATCGAGTGTGCCGTCACCCTCGAAATACAGCACCGTATCGACGATGTGTTCCAACGTCTTGGGACCGGCAATGCCACCGCCTTTCGTGACATGACCAATCACGAACACCGTGGTGTTGGTATCCTTGGCAAAACGCATCAACCGCGCCGCGCATTCGCGCACCTGCCCTACATTGCCCGGTGCACCCTCCAATAGTTCCGTGTGCACAGTCTGAATGGAGTCGACAATCAGCACCTGCGCGCGTCGCCCATCAGACGTGGGCTGCGCAGCCGAAGCGAGAATCGTTTCGAGTGATGTCTCCGTAAGCAGTGAGACGGCGGCAGCATCTTCTGCCAGACGATCGGCGCGCAATCGCACCTGCAGCGCGCTCTCTTCGCCCGATACGTATAGCGTGGACAAACCCGCAGACTCAAGTCGTGCAGCGACCTGCAGCAACAATGTGCTCTTGCCGATGCCAGGTTCACCACCCACAAGCACCATGCTGCCCGGCACGATGCCGCCGCCGAGCACGAAATCGAATTCGTCGAGCCCAGTGCGCCACCGTGGTGTTTCGGTCGTGTGCACACGGCCAAGCGTCACCGTCGGTGCTGCAACACCAGCTGCGGCGCGTGCTGCTGTCCGCTTGCTGGTCGGAACGACTGAAACGACCTCCTCACCAAGCGTGTTCCACGCCCCGCACGACTCGCAACGTCCCGCCCACTTGGGATACTCGGCGCCACACTCTGTGCAGCGATACACCGAACGCGCTTTGGCCATGACGCTCGCGATCAGAACGGCGTGCCGCTGAAATCGTCGTCGGATCCCTTCATCAACTTGGGACCGCCGTAGCCACCACCGCCACCACCACCACCACCTCCTCCGCCACCAAACTCCTGACGATTCGAGAAATTGTCGAACCGGGTGTACTGCTTATGGAAGTAGAGACGTGCGCTACCAATCGGGCCGTTACGCTGTTTGCCGATGATGATTTCCGCACGGCCCTCGAGCGAGGGATCCTTGAGTCGACCATTCTCATCACGCTCGGCATACACCTCTTGCCGGAAGATGAACATGATGACGTCGGCGTCCTGCTCGATGGCACCCGATTCTCGAAGGTCGGAGAGCTGCGGGCGACCCTTGTCATCACCCGTTCGCTGTTCAGGCGCACGTGAGAGCTGCGAAAGAGCAACAACAGGCACACCCAGTTCCTTCGCGAGCGCCTTGAGGCCACGCGAGATCTGCGACACTTCCTGCTGACGATTCTCCACGCCGGCCGGACCCGTCATGAGCTGCAGGTAGTCCACAATGATGAGACCGAGATCGTGTTCGGCCTTGAGACGACGGGCCTTGGCCCGCATGTCGAGCAGCGTGATACCGGGAGTGTCGTCGATGAAGATGGGCGCATGGCTCAGAATACCAGCGGCCTGCGCCAAACGTGGCATCGATTCGTCGAGCGCCCTACCACCTTTACGCAACGCCTGCGCATCGATGAGCGCTTCCGCTGCCAGCATACGCTGCACCAGCGACTCCTTGCTCATTTCGAGCGAGAAGAACGCCACCGGCACCTTGGCCGTGATAGCCGCATGCTGCGCGATGTTGAGCGTGAACGCCGTTTTGCCCATGGACGGACGCGCGGCCACGATGATGAGGTCGGCTGGCTGAAAGCCCGACGTCATGTGATCGAGTTCGGTAAAGCCCGTCGGACAACCCGTGATGGCCTGATCGCGCTGGGCCAACAGCTCAAGCTTCTCCATGGCCGGCCACAACAACTCCTTGATGCGCGCGAAGCCGCCCTTCTCCTTGCTCTGCCCAAGGCCGAAGATGCGGGACTCGGCGTTGTCGAGCAGGTCCGTGGCAGTAGTGCGTCCTTCAAACGCTTCCTGCACGATCTCCGTGCTCACTTCGATCAGGCGGCGCATGAGCGCCTTCTCCTTCACGATACGCGCGTGGTACTCCACGTTGGCCACCGTGGGCACGGCATCGAGCAAGAACGCGAGATACTCACGTCCGCCGGCGTGCTCCAACTCACCGCGCCGCTCGAGCTCATCGGCCAACGTGAGTGGGTCTACCACACTCCCGCGTTCGGTGATGGCAAACATTGCGCGGAACAAACGGCGATGTCCTTCGCGGTAGAACATCGTGTCATCCACGTGCTCGGCCGCGCGCAGAATGGCGTCGGCATCGAGCAGCATGGCACCCAACACGGCCTGCTCCGCTTCCTCGGACCAGGGTGGGCGACGCTCCTTGTACGGATCGCGCGTGGGCGCAGCGACGGCCGTTGCAGCCGTGCCTTGTGTCGTGACAGCGAGACTCGTCATGTGTCCATCACTCCGACGATCTCGTCGGTTCAGCAACGCGCGCCGCATCAAGCACACGACGCGCCAGTTTGACGTCTTCCCACGTCGGGCGCTTCCACGCCTCGTTGCGCAACAGCGCCGCGGGATGATAGGTGACCACCAGTGGCACTCCGTGGAAGCGATGGATCTGTCCGCGCAGGCTGCCAATACCGGTGGTCGTCTGCAGCAACGTCTGCGCAGCGAATCGCCCAAGCGCCAGAATGACGCGCGGACGCACGAGTTCGATCTGACGGAGCAGGTACGGCTGACATGCATGCACTTCGTCCGGCAACGGATCGCGATTTCCCGGCGGACGATGTTTGAGAACGTTATGAATGAACACGTCCTCGCGATTCAGCTGAATGGCCGAAAGAATCTTCGTCAGCAACTGACCGGCGTCGCCGACAAATGGACGGCCCTGCATGTCCTCGTTGGCACCAGGCGCTTCACCAACACACAGGAACTCTGCCTGCGGGTTGCCCTCACCAGGCACCGGATGCCGCGCGGTCTTGTACAACGCGCATCGTTGGCATGCGCCAATGTGCGCGGCAACATCCTGCAGCGACGGAAGCGCGGCAATCTCTGGAGACAGATCGCGAACAGCGACTCCACCCGCCTCGAATCCTGCAGGAATGCCGAGCGCCTCGAGCCAGGAAGGCAGCGTCGCGCGCGCGCCTGATCGAGCTGGTGCCGGTGTTGGTGTACTAGATGCCGCAGATGATGCTGCAGATGGTGCCGATGATGAGGCCAGCGGATCACCTGACGGCGCGGAACGACTCAAGTCAGATCCCGACGAAGGCGCTCCGGCAGACGGCTTCATCGCCCCGGCGTTACGGAGCGTCTCACGCCAATCGGTGCTCGCCCCCTGATCGAACCGCGCTTCGGGCACTGGGGGCGGCGGAGGTGGTGCGTCCTCGATCGGACGCAGGACCGCAGGCTCCGCCATCGCGCTATCGATCACCTCGCGTTCATTCGGCGCCTGAGCCGTGCCCTCCGCCCGCGCACCCGAACGACGTGCCGTGCTCTTTGCTCCGACCAGCTTCAGCAAGTCTTCGACTGGCATGCCATCGAGCACGAACTCGGACTCACCGAGTTCGCGGCGTTGTTCCAGATAGCGTCGCAGTCTATCTCGAGCGTCCACGTGAGGCGCCAGGCACGGTATGGGAGCGACACACGGAGCTCACAGCGCTGCGGACCGTGCGGGGGGAGAAACGGCGCCGCGCCGGGACAATGTCACGGCGCGGCGCATTGAGCGAACCAATTGTAGTACTGCCGACTCAGTTACCCGAGCTGGTGGCCTCAGGCCGAACGACGACGCGGCACGACCTTGTAGTCGATCTCGCCCGACGACAGCTCTTCAAGAGCGCGCGTGGTGAGCTTCTTCTCGTTCAGCGAACGATCACGCGGGAATTCGTTCAGCACACGTGCGAACTTGGCCGCGATGAGCACGCTCAAGTACTTGTTGGTGGCGTGCTTCGCCACATCCGTCGGAGTGAAAACCTGCATCAGTCGCCCTTGCTGAAAACGTGGATTTCCTGCTCGAGTTGCGCGATCAACGCCTCGACCTGTGCCTCGACTTCATGCACACGATCGTGACGCAGTCCTTCCGCATCGATGATGGCACTCACCTGCTCCACAGCGCGATCGAGATTGTCGTTCACGACCACGTAGTGATAGCGCCCCACTTCCCCGAGTTCGGCTCGGGCATTGCGCAGACGCACCAGCAACCGCTCCCGATCCTCGCTCTTGCGCGCCGACAACCGGGTCTTGAGTACCTCACCCGACGGTGGCAGCACAAACACCAGCACGGTATCGGGGAACGCAGCATGGAACTGCCGCGCGCCCTGCACATCGATGTCCATCAACACGTGACGACCTGCGGCGAGCACCCGCTCGACCTCGGACCGCAACGTGCCATAGTGATTCCCGTGTACCTCCGCCCACTCGGCGAACTCGCCGCGAGAAACCGCGTCGAGAAACGCCTCCCGGGAAAGGAACCGGTAGTCCCGTCCATCCACCTCCCCCTCACGGGGAGCGCGGGTGGTGCAACTCACAGAATAACCCAAATCCTCGCGTCGCTCCAGCAGACGCTTGGCAATTGTCGTCTTTCCACCGCCACTCGGGGCGGACAAAATGACCGGGAAGGCGCTCACTCGAGGTTCTCGACCTGTTCGCGGATTCGTTCCAGCTCCTCCTTGAGCCCCACCACCTCATGAAGGATCGCCGCGTCGGCGGCCTTGCTGCCCGTCGTATTGGCTTCCCGCAGCATCTCCTGAAGCAGGAAACCGAGGCGCTTGCCCACTGGCTCGCCACCGGAATCGCTCAATGTGGAGCGGAAAGCCGTGATGTGTGAATGGAAGCGGTCCATCTCTTCGGCCACGTCCATCCGATCGGCAAGAATCGCGATCTCCTGCGCGAGACGCACCTCATCAATGGTCACGCCCTCAGTCAACTCACGGACCGCCGTCCGCAACCGATCCCGGTGCGCAATCAGCCGTTCCGGCGCACGGGCGGCAATACGCACCAGCGCCTGCTCCACAAGATCGAGTCGCTGCCGCAGCACCGTAGCCAGTCGCTGCCCTTCATCACCACGTGAGCGCGCCAGTTCATCGAGTGCACGATCCACGATCGCGACCAGCTCGGCAGAGGTTCCCGTATCGTCATCATCGCGCGGCGCAGACATCACGTCTGGCATGCGCAACACAGTCGCGATATCGACACCACCACTCAAACCATGACGATCGTGGAGTGCCTGCAGCTGCGCCGCAACGGCAGCGAATCTCGTTTCGTCGATTCCAACAGCGGATTCCGTGACACGCTCACTGCGCGCAGTCAACGTCACATGGCCGCGACTCACCATGAGACGCATGGCCTCCCGCACGTCGGCTTCCCAGCGCCCGAACGCGCCCGGCACCTTGATGCTCGGCGAAAAGAACCGGTGATTGACCGTGCGCACATCCACGTGCACGCGCAGCGTTCCTACAGTGCCCTCGGCCTGGCCGAAGCCGGTCATCGATCGGATCATCGCAACAACCTAGGCGATTCCGGTCAATTCCAGAACTCCCATCTCACGCCGTACATCTGCACGGCGGGCGGCATGGTGATCCCGCGAATCTGTTCGTACTGACCGCCGGTAAGGTTGCGATACTGGTAGAACAGGGTGGCACGCTGGATCCGAAGCTCCAGCAACCCGGTGACAACCTGCGCCGGCTCCGTAATGCGAACGTCCGGCGTGCCCTCGTCATCTTCGCCGTAGTAGAACGGTACACCGCTCCGGCGGTCGAACATGATGCGGGTATTGATGCTGAACTCACCCTTCGGGAATCGGCGACGCCAGTCGCTGATCAATGCCAGCTCTGCTCGCACCTGCGTCTGCGGCCTCGTGAATTGAGCCGCTTCCCAGCGAATGGCTTGCACGTCGAGATGGATATCCTTGTACAAACGTCCCCTGACGTTCACCAGCGTGCCTGTGGACGCGGTGCTTGCCAGTTCCGCTGGCGGCGCTCCAATCAGAATCAGGTTGTCGTACCGCGCTGCGTCCTCGCGCACGAGACCACCGCCTAGCCACATCTGGCCGAGGCGCACCGCAGCTTCGGCACGGGAGGCCGAACTGCTTGGACGACCCGTGGTATCCTCCGGCGTTCGGATACTGTGGGCCGCCGTCAGCGCCAACCATGGCAAGGGGCGCATTCGCGCAAAAACGTCTGTGCGATCAGTGGAGTCGCGACCGGACCGTTCGGCATAGCCGCCCACATCGAGCAACCGCCACCGGGCACCAGCGCGAATGGCCGGTGCAAACTGCAAGGAGCCGTCTACCGGACGCGCACGATTGGTGAGCGAGGCATTCCACCACTCACCACGATAGCCCACAGCAACGAGGTGCTGGGTCTGCGACCGGAGCGTGTCTGCGGACACGTAGATGGTGTCGCCTTCATCAGTCGTATCCGGCAGGAAACCGGTGGTGTCGCCCTGCAAACGCACACGCAATGCACCGCTCATGCCCTGCGCCCAGAAACCTCGCAGCGTGTCACCATAGCCCACGCGCACGTAGCCCTGACGTCGCTGCGCCTTGTAGGATGGCAGTGTGTCAAACCCTTCACGCGGCGTGTGTGCATCGCGGTCGCGCGAAACATTGTCGCCGTAGATGTCGACGCTCCACTTATTGCGCGCCCAACCAACACGGCCATTGAAGCCGAGTACAGTGCCGTCACTCCGCAGCCGCGCCGTGGATTCACCGCCCGGCGTGCCAAAGGCCGAGACACGACCGTTCTGTGTTGCGACCTGCTGGCCTCCGAGCTGCAGCATCATTCCGTTGCGCCAACGTCGCGCGAAAATTCCGCGAAAACCGTTGGTGTTGAGATCACCGGTGAAGATGTCGACACGCGTGAACGGGGTGGTCTTTACTACCGACGACGTGCGCATCCACACACGCACTTCGCCGGGAGCACGTTCCACGGTGATCTCATCGAACGCTGACAATTGAATGTCGGTGAGATCCACTGTACCACCATTGCGCACATCGATGGCATCCACCTCGAGGCCATCGATGAACAACCGGATGCGCCGTGCGTCGCCGTTGTAGGTGGCGGCGTGAATACCCGGAATCCATCCACTCCGGAATGTCGATACACCGGGCACACGATCGAGCAGATCGGCGAGATTGAGTGCACCCGTGCTCAGAATTTCCTTGCCGACAAATCGTATCCGATCATCAAAATCGTAGGTGGTCGGCATTTCAAAGCGCGCCACCGGTGACTTGATGGAATCAGCGAGAATGGCGTTTCGCGCACTGTCACCGCGCGCAAGAATGCGTGCGCGCATGACGGAGTCCGCAGCAGCGCTGTCTGTCTGCGCCTGCGTTTGAACCTGAGCCGACAGGGTGGAGACAAAGCCGGTGACCATGCCGCCGAGCAACAGCGACATGGTCAGCAGTGCGACCCGCACCCGAGACAAAGACACCATCAGGAAACGCGGGCTCGCACGAATTCCACAAACGTGCCTACCGGCGTTCCCGTCGGTCCCTTGGGAATCCAACCGAGGTCCGACTGCGAGTAGGCGGTACCGGCCACGTCGAGGTGCACCCACGGATAGCCATCAACGAATTCCTGCAGGAACAGCGCAGCCGTGATAGAACCAGCAGCGCGCCCTCCCGTGTTCTTGAGGTCCGCAACGTCCGACTTGATCTGCTCGCGATAATCATCCCAGGTCGGCATCGGCCATCCAGGTTCACCGGCCGCTTGACCGGCCGCGAGCACTGCATCAATGGCGCCCTGATCAGAGCCGAATACACCGACGGCGTTATGACCGAGACCGATCACAATTGCACCGGTCAACGTTGCAGCATCGATCGCAACGGCCGGATTGAAACGCTTCGCGAAGACGAGCAGATCCGCCAACACAAGTCGGCCTTCAGCGTCGGTGTTGATGATCTCGATTGTCTTACCATTGGAAGCACGCACCACATCGCCAGGCTTCACCGCTTCGCCCGACGGCATGTTGGTAGTGGAACCGATGATGCCGACCACGTTCACGGGAAGCTTGAGGCGACCAATGGCTTCCATCGCCCCCATGACACCACCAGCTCCCGACATATCGAACTTCATCCACTCCATTTCCGGTGCCGGCTTGATGGAGATGCCACCGGTATCGAAGCACAGACCCTTGCCAATGAGCACCACGGGCTGCTGATCGGCAGGTCCCCCGCGGTACTCAAGTGCGACGAGACGCGGCTCCTGTGATGTGCCCTGCGCCACACAGAGGAAGCTGCCCATATGCTCCTTCTCCATCTCGGCGCGACCAAGCACTGTGAGCTTCATACCGTGGCGCGAGGCGATATCCTGCCCCACCTCAACAAAGGTGTCGGGTGTGCAGTAGTTACCCGGCATCTGCCCCAGACGCTTGGCGATGGCCTGACCGGCAGCGACCGCTTCACCGGCGGCGAGTGCATCACG
This sequence comes from Gemmatimonadaceae bacterium, assembly GCA_016742275.1. Lineage (GTDB taxonomy): Bacteria > Gemmatimonadota > Gemmatimonadetes > Gemmatimonadales > Gemmatimonadaceae > Gemmatimonas. Next base: position 23,723 of record JACVCD010000012.1, on the reverse strand, counting down.
CATGGCATCCGTGTCGTCGGTCACGACGTGCACGGCGGCAAGACGCGCGCGGCGATCTTTTTCAGGCGGTGGCGTGAGCAGATCGACGTACTGCCACGTCCCGGCCGCTGCGCCGATGACCAGGCCCTCGACGGCGTCGGCTTGCGCCGCACCATCGGGAATCCAGAGGTGCATGGCGGTCACCCCAAGCTTGTTGGCCTGACGAGCCGCAATGGCGGCCGCACGGCGCGCAGTTGTCCGCGTCAGTGGCGCGCTGCCACGCCCAACCAGCAACAGGCGTTGCACGCCGACTTCCCCACCCACCAGCAACAGCGTCTCGTCGCGTCCGCCCCGGAAATCACGCCGCGCCAAGGTGCGGGCCAACGCCCCGTTCAAGGGGGCGTCGAGAGGCAGGATGGCACTCGTGAGCGACGCGTCAGCGGGAAGCACCACCACCAACAAGGGCGTATCGAGCGAAGAGGGCTGTCCGTGGGCGAGCGCGAACGTAAGCGACATGATGTTGCACGCAGTTTGGGGAGCGGACCCTGCGAAGCCCATTGGGGCCACAGAGGACACGGATTACGGTGAAGGAAGTGGGAAGCTAGAGGGTACACCAGATCGCGCGCGAGGTCTCACGACACGGTAGCGTGGATCGCCCCGGTCGTTTACACTTGTCCGTTCGCGCTGGGTCACACCCATGCGCACCATCCTGCCCGGATGGCGGAATTGGCAGACGCAGAGGACTCAAAATCCTCCGACCGCAAGGTCTTGTGGGTTCGACCCCCACTCTGGGCACTCCGTTCGAAACGTGCAGAGCAGGACGTCCAACGAATCGTTGGGTAGATGCGTTAGAACGGCGGATCGACTATCGTCCGAATACTGGTCGAAAGGTCCATGATGGGGTGTAGCTCAATGGCAGAGCATCCGACTGTTAATCGGACGGTTGGTGGTTCGAGTCCACCCGCCCCAGCTAACACGAAACCCGGCGCCGAAGTTCGGCGCCGGGTTTTGTGCTTTTACGGGAATCGCAGCTTGCAGGACTTACTGGCGATCATCTGGCGGACGGGGCGTGTCGCGCTTGTAGCCCGCTGAATCACTCTTGCTGCGTCCACCACGTTCATCTCCACCGCGCTTTCCGTTCTTCTCGTCTTCCATGCGACGACGCTGGAACTCGATCATGTTGTTCCGCAGCTCTTCCTGCAGCGCGAAATAGCGCGCGCGCTGCACCGGTGAAAGGAACTTGGCCAACTCACGAAGCTCCTGCTCGGACACTTCAAGGCGACGCCGTTCAAGCACCGGCACCTGATCGAGCAGTTCACCGACACGTGCTTCGTTGACCTTGTCACCAGCTGTCAATTCCCGCCGCAACTCCGTGCGAATGCGCATCTCGTCACGGCGAAGAATGCGACGTTCCTGCTCGGTGCGACTCGCGACTTCCCGAAGACGTCCGTGCTGTTCTTCAGTGAGCGCCAACCGATGCTTCACGGTCGAATCAAGCCGTTCGCGAAAGCGCTTTTCGAGTTCCTGGGCACGCGCGTTGTTGAAGCCGCCACGCTGTGGTGGTGGTCCTCCGCCCTGGGCGGAAGCACTGGTCGATGAAAGCAGCACCATCACAACGGCCGCCAGCACACCAGCCGCACCGACCATCCAGCGTGGCAACGTTCGTCCCGACGCCACGTTCATCGCGCCCCGCCCGTGACGGTGTTGACCAAGCCAGACTGCAGCGGCTCGGTATTGACCACACCATCCCACTTCTCAAGGCGATCCAGCATACGCTCCAACTCTTCGTCGGTGTAGTTCCCGAGATCACCGTATGACACCGACACTTCGTTGTCCGACACGCTGCCATTGGCCGCGCCAAAGGCTTCACTGTCGGGAAGCGCCGAGATGGTCATGACGCTCTCAGCGGCGACCGGGGTGGAACCAGCGCCACCGAACGCGTTGATCCCCTCACGCGAGACCACAACAGACGCCGCACCCGCCAGCAGCACACCGAGCACAGCAGCCGCACGCAAGGTGGGCGCAGCGAAGAACGAACGACGCGCAGCACCAGTGCTCTCCACACGGCGCGGCGTCAATCCGGGCCGCGTCCGCATCGACGGTGCCGTGGCAATGTCACGCACGATCGATGGCACAGCGCCGTCTCCCGACGTCGACCGACCCGCCGCCATCGGCAATGCCGCGACGATTCGCGCAATGTCCAGATTGGGCGCGGTCGGGCGCAGCTGCTGCACGACACGCAACAACTGCAAGTCGTCAGCACACGGGCGACACATCGCCACATGGCCGGCAACCTGCGCCGTCTGCGCTTCATCCAGCAGTTCCGCCGCAAAGTCTGGGAGCAGATCCTGCAGCTCCGGGTTGCGACACTCAGTCATCGAGAAACTCCTTTACCGCACGCATCGCGTTGTGGTAATGCACCCGGGCCGATCCTTCGCTCGTGCCGAGTATTTCGGCAATGTCCCGGTAATTCCGTCCTTCCTGTACACGCAGCAGAAACACTTCCCGTTGCATCCGTGTGAGCTTCGCCATGGCGTGCGCCACACGCTGAGAAAGTTCATCTGCCACCAGCGTATCGAGCGCATCATAGCCCGATACCGCATCTGCATCATCCAACTCCACGTTGCCCGCTCGCCGTGCCTCACTTCGTCGCCGATCGATCACCAAACGCCGTTCGATAGTGAACAACCAGGTTCGTAGTGAACTATCCGCCCGAAACTGATCCAACGCGCCAAACGCTCGCACAAACGTGTCCTGCACGATCTCATCGATGTCGTCACGCACTCCGAGCTTCACAGCGAAACGGGCGAGCGCGTCAGCATGTCGCTCCACAAGGAGCGAAGCCGATCGCTGGTCACCAGCCTTCCACTGTTCTATGAGCATGCCGTCAAGCTTGGCATCCTCCTGCTGGGTGGCGTCGATCATACGGTGCTGAGAGTTGGACGCTGCGGATTCGGCAATGTTAACCACCGGTCCCCGGATATGGGGGCGACCGGCCGGAATGGCTTGACCTGGCGCGGCCCCGCCCCGAGGTTCGCCGCATGACGAGCGATCAGCCAACCCCGGGCACTTCCGTGCAATACCCGCCAGTGGCCGCCGAGGGCCATGGCCGATTCCCCCACATTGTGGGTCACCGGGGTGCGTCTCGCGATGCCTGTGAGAACACCATACGGGCCTTCGAACTGGCGCTCGAACAGGGAGCAGACGGTATCGAGCTCGATGTTCACGGTTCTTCGGACGGGATTCTGGTCGTGCATCATGACCCGGCGATTCGGCTCGACGGGCCCACCAGCCCATTGCAACCAATCGCCTCGCTGCCAACATCCGTGCTCACCGCCCATCGCATGGCCAGCGGAGACACGATTCCAACGCTCGAATCGGTGTTTGAACTCATTGGCACGCGGGCCACAGTGTACGTGGAAGTCAAAGGCCGGGGGCTCGAGGAGGAGGTCGCGCGTCTGCTGGATCGCTTTCCCCAGGTAGACAGCGCGGTGCACGCATTCGATCATCGCATTCCCGCACGAGTTCGTGCGCTCCGTCCACAGACCCCCATTGGTCTACTCAGCACCTCCTACCCGCTTTCACTGATGTCTTTTCTGGCGGGCAGCGGAGCGCGCACGCTGTGGCAGCATGTCGAACAGATCGACGAGGCGCTGGTGCTGGAGGCGCACACGCTCGGCGTCGAGATCATGGCCTGGACCGCAAACGACACACCCCATGCACGTCAGTTGGCGGCATGGGGCGTGGATGGTCTCTGCACCGATATTCCGGGAGTGATGCGTTCAGCCGTGTATTCGGCCGGGTAATCAGCCCTGGGGTGACCAGGACGGAGGCGGCTCACTAGGCGGCGGAGCAGGCTGCGGAGCAGACTCCGGCGCCGGGCTTGAAGGCGCAGCAGCTTCCTGTGCTCCACCGGCGGCCGTCGCCGCTTCCTTGGCGTTGGCCAGATCCGTTTCCAGTTTGCGAGCTTCGATATCCCGCTGACGCAGCGCGTCCATGAGACGCGTACGGGCTTCGGCATCGAGCTCACCACCTGCCTCCAGCGCCCGGAACATGGCGTAGCCAAGCGCCTCAGCGGCCTTGTCCGCCTGCTCGCGAGCCCGATAGGCATCGATGCGCAGCTTGCCTTCGTCGAAGACATCCTGCGCTGCCTTGCCGGCCTTGTCGATGCCCTGCTTGACCTTGTCCCACAGTGCCATGGTTTCCGTCCTTGAAGGGGTGGCGTCTTGAGCACCTTACGGACGCGAGTCTCCAGAAGTTACGAATGCGATTGGCGCAAAAGAAACAGGCGAGTCATCCCGAAGGACAACTCGCCTGCGATACTGCAGAACGGGAAGCTTACGCCTCGACCGTCTCCTCGACTTCCACGTACTCCACCGGCACCACGTTGACCTTGTAGGCCTTCTTGCTCTTGTGAGCAAACTGCACCACACCGTCGACCAGCGAGTAGATGGTGTAGTCGGTGCCCATGCCCACGTTCGAGCCCGGGTGCCACTTGGTGCCGCACTGACGGAGGATGATGTTGCCGGCCGTCACGAACTCACCGCCGTACTTCTTGATTCCCCGGTACTTCGGATTGGAATCGCGGCCGTTGCGTGAGGAGCCGACGCCTTTCTTGTGTGCCATGACGAATACTCCAGTGAGGCAGCGCGCCAGTCAGGCGCACCGCCGGCGCTTAGCCGAGGGTGATGTCCTTGATGCGAACTTCAGTGAACTTCTGCCGGTGACCCTGCTTGCGGGCGTAGTTCTTCCGGCGCTTGAACTTGAAGACGATGATCTTGTCTTCGAGGCCATGCTTCACGATCTCCGCCGTGACCTTGGCGCCAGAGAGCGTGGGCACGCCCAGACGCACGTTCGCGCCGTCGGAGCCGAGGAGGACGTCGTTGAATTCGACGGCCGTGCCGGCTTCGCCGAGCAACGAAGGGATCCGAAGGGTCTTGCCCGGCTCGGCACGGAACTGCTTGCCGCCGGTGCGGATGATCGCGTAGCTCATGGGTGATTCCAGGTAGATGCGTTCCAGATGTAGCCTAGAAGCTTACCGGAACACGGTTTAGGTGTCAACTGGGTGGACCGGCTCTCGCCGGTCTTTTTGATCGGTTTTGAACAGTTCTGATCGTTTCAGGCGCGCCTGATCAGGCCAGCGCGTACTGCTGGGTGATGTCCCGCTGGGCGCCACGGACCACCAGCTTGATCTCGTCGGGCTTGAGCAGCGGGTCGTCCCGGAGCTCCAACGGAAAACCGGCCATCTTCTCCAAACGCTTCACGAAGTCGTGCTCCTGCTCCAGCACATGGAGCGCGACCTCCGGGTGGAGACGGAGCAGCACCGGTTCCTTGCGCCCTTCGGCGGCAATACGGCGAACCGCGCGCTCCGTGCGCCGGACAATGGTTTCCGGCGTGAACACACGACCGGTACCACTGCACGTCGGGCACGACTCGGTCATGCTCTGGTAGTGACTCTGACGGACCCGCTGGCGGGTCATTTCGACCAGGCCGAGGTCGGACACCGCGAACGCCTTGGTGCGAGCGCGATCGCGACCCAGATGCGTGCGCAGTTCGTGCAGCACCTTGTCGCGATTCGACTGCGTCTCCATGTCGATGAAGTCGCAGACGATGATGCCACCGACGTCACGCAACCGCAGCTGACGCGCGATTTCGCGCGCCGCTTCGGTATTGGTCTTGAGAATGGTCTTTTCAGGGTCGCGCTTGCCCGTATAGCGGCCCGAATTCACGTCGATCGAAACCAGCGCCTCGGTCTGCTCGATGATGATGTAACCACCACTCGGCAGATCGCAGCGACGCTTGAACAGATCGCGGATTTCGGTTTCGATGCCTTCCTTGTCGAATAGCGGCACATTGGCTTCGTACAGCTTGACGCGCTCGACGAGATCGGGAGCAATGCCCTGCAGATACTCGGTGATCTCGTTGTAGACCTGCTTGGAGTCGACCGAAACACGTTCGACCTTGGCACTGAACAGGTCACGCACGAGGCCGCGCGTCACATTTGTTTCGCGGTGCACCATGGCCGGTGCGCGCATGAACTGCGTCTTCCGCTTGATGCGCTTCCAATTGTTCATGAGCGTGTTGAGTTCACGCTCGAACGTTTCCTTGGTGGCGTCTTCCGACACGGTGCGCACAATCACGCCGCCAGCATCATCGGGGAGCATTTCGCCCACCATGGCGCGAAGGCGCTGGCGTTCGGCCCGCTCGTCGATCTTGCGGCTAACGCCGACCTTCGACGCGAAGGGCATGTAGACCAGAAACCGTCCGGCCAACGACACTTGCGCGGTTACACGCGGGCCCTTGGTGGAGATGGGTTCCTTGGTGATCTGCACCAGGATGTCCTGTCCACGCTTCAGCAAATCCTGAATGGGACGGACTTCGCGGCGACCGCGGCGACCACTGCCACTGTCATCGCTTGAATCATCGTCATCGTCGTCGTCATCGTCGGACACCTGCGCGTCCTCGACCACGACGTCGGCCGCATGCAGAAATGCGGATTTTTCGGTACCTATGTTGACGAAGGCAGCCTGAATACCGGGGAGCACTGCCTCGACCTTTCCGAGATACACATCTCCGACCATGCGGCGGGCATCTGGACGATCGACGAGCAACTCCACCAACTGGCCGTCCTCGATGATGGCGACGCGCGTCTCACGCGGCGTCGCATTCACCAGGAGCTCTCTCTTCATTTACGCAAACCGCACGCGCCCGACGACTGGCGACTCCAGGAGCCGGGGCTGCAGCACAACACGGTGAACGAACGATGTGGCCCGCGCGCGCCAGTGGAAGTGGCGGCAGCACGAACGAACGTCACAGGGCTCCCCCAGCGGACCGACCGATCGAACGGACGATGCGTGTCCGGAAACGCGGCCATCCGGCGGCGCAGCATTGGCGTAGGCCTGAGCTGACGACAGCGGGAGGCGCAGAACCCGGAAGTGAAACACGATCTTCCGCGATCGACGCACACGAGGTGTGTCGGGCGATGGGACGTGTGGTGGGGTCGGTCGGCAGCACGCTGGCTCCGGCCGGCCCGCACCACAAACGCAAACGACCCGCGAGTCGCACGGGTCGCCGGCGCCAGAAGCGACGGCTTGAAGGAACGGCGCAAACTACTGTGGGGTGCGGGTTTCCCGCAATGATTCGGGCTTGACACCGGCACCAGAAACAGCCCGGACTCATGGCTCAATACACAAACTCAGAGCTCAAAGCTGAATCAGTCAGCTTTGAGCTCTGAGTGAAAGTTTTCAGTTTCGAGTTGCCGATTACGCCGACAGGCTCTTCAGCAAGTGACGCGCGATGACCAGACGCTGAATTTCGCTGGTACCTTCGCCGATCTCGCAGATCTTGGCGTCACGCATGTAGCGCTCGACCGGATAGTCCTTGGTGTAGCCGTACCCGCCGTGGATCTGGATGGCCTTGATCGTGGCCCGCATGGCGAGCTCCGAGCAGAACAACTTGGCCATGGCAGCTTCCTTACCGAACGGCTTGCCGTTCTGGGACAGCCAGGCCGCGTGGTACATGAGGTGACGACCGGCTTCGATTTCGGTGGCCATATCCGAGAGCTGGAACTGCACCCCCTGGAAGTTCGCGATAGCCGAACCGAACTGCTTGCGGACGCTGGCGTACTTGAGCGATTCGTCCAGCGCGCCCTGGGCGATACCCAGAGACAGCGCAGCGATGCCGATACGACCCGCATCGAGCGTCTTCATGAAATTGATGAAGCCGAGCCCTTCCGTGCCGAGGAGGTTTTCGGCGGGCACTTCGACGTTGTCGAACAGCAGTTCGCGGGTGTCGGAGGCGCGCCAGCCGAGCTTGTCTTCCTTCTTGCCGGCCTTGAACCCCGCCATGTTGGGCAGCGAGTCATCGTGGCCCACGCCGAGAGCACGGCAGGTCGCGACGTCGACCGACTCCTTGGTAAGGATGAAGCTCGAGATGCCCTTCGTGCCCTGGGTGGGGTCGGTCACCGCCGTAACGACGAAGATCTCACCAACACCTGCATGGGTGATGAAGCGCTTGCTGCCGTTCAGGATGTAACGGTCGCCCTTCTTGACCGCCGTGGTGCGTGTGCCGCCGGCATCACTGCCCGCCGCCTCTTCGGTCAGACCGAATCCGCCGAGCACCGCGCCGCTGGCCAGGAGCGGCACATAGCGCTGGAGCTGATCCTTGGTACCGAACTTCACGATCGGAGACGTGCCGAGCGTGGTGTGGGCACTGATGGTGATGGAGTGCGAGGCACAAACCTTGGCGAGTTCTTCGATCGCGATCATGAAACTGATCGTGTCGAAACCCGCGCCACCGAGCTCTTCGGACCAGGGAACACCGAGCAGGCCGAGTTCCCCCATCTTCTTCACGTTTTCCCAGGGAAACGTGGACGCCTCATCGTGCTGGGCAGCCACCGGGGCCACGTGCTCGCGCGCGAAGGCGCTGACCATGTCACGAACAGCAAGGTGCTGTTCGGAGAAGTACAAACTATCGTCCATTGCCGACGGTGGGGTTTCAGGGCAAACAGCGGGTGGGGGCCACATCGTGCGACGCCTGTTGCGCGACACACGTTGCGTCCGGATAGGCTACGCACGAGGGTGGGACCGCGTTCGTACACGACGGTCGCGTTTTGCGATCCGTCCGTACGGAGTTCAGTTCGCGGCCGACGTGCGAGCCCCCAGGCAGCGATCACAGGCACCACAAAAGGTTCGCGCCTCAGGGTCACCGAAATAGCGCAGGACGAAGGCTCGGCGGCAATACTTGGTGAGCGCATATTGTTGCATTGCGTCCAATCGGGTCATTTCCGAGCGACGTCGCCGCTCGAGTGTGGACCAGTCGACTGGCATCCATTTCGGACTGCGGGCGTCCGCATGGAGACGGATGCCTCCTCCTGAGCGTGTCCACATGACGAACTGGCGGGCTTCCAGCCGCTCCAGAACAGGGACAAGACCCATCGAACCGCCGAATCCCGGTGGCAGGCCGTCCAGATCGACACTGGCTCCCGACTCGAATTGGCGACCGACGGCGCGCCAGAGTGCCCGGAGGACTTCGCGATCGAAGGCTTTTTCGCCAACCAATTCCCTTCCGATACGCTCTGGCGTTGCCAGTAATCGAACGAACACACGCCCCATGTCGGGCGACTCGATGGTGCAGGCGCCTGCTGCAAGAAGGACACGCAGCGCGGCACCTCCGGTTCGTTCGCCAACCGACGTCGGTAGCGTGCGGGCGAAAGCCTCGGCGGTCATCGGGACAAGGCCGTCGGCGTCAGCACGCTGCCGCAGTTGCTTCCACACCAGTTCAACCGCCGAGCGTTCGGGGTGCGAACCGGCAATGAAGAACTCGTGTGTGAAACGATCGGCGAAGTTGTGCAACAGGATGCAGGTGCTGTGTTGTCCATCGCGTCCGGCCCGTCCAGCCTCTTGGTAGTACGCCTCAAGTGTGCCGGGCATGGAGTGATGCAGCACCAATCGCACATCAGGTTTATCGATGCCCATACCGAAGGCGCTCGTAGCCACAATGACGCGCGCTCGTTCCGACATGAACGCATCCTGAGCGCGCTGACGTCGGTCGGGATCGAGTCCTGCATGATAGGCCGTCGCGCGAATACGACCACGCACCAGCGTGGCAGTTACGCGTTCGACGGCCTTGCGTGTGGGGGCATACACGACCGATGCGGCCTCCGCGTTTCGCAGCAGATCAATGGCTGTGTCGTCCTTGTCGTGCTGCGTGCGAATGGAGCGCACGTGGTAGGTGAGATTGGTGCGATCGAATCCGCCGACGACCACGTCGGGATTTCGCAATGCGAGTTGACGTACAATGTCCTCGCGAACGTGCGGTGTGGCGGTGGCGGTGAGAGCAACCGTTTGCGGTCCTCCCAAGCGATCCCGCATCACACCGATTCGGCGATAGCTCGGTCGAAAGTCATGTCCCCACTCGCTGATACAGTGCGCTTCATCGACAGCGAGCAATGCCACGCCGATCTGCGTGAGTTGCTGCAGCATGCGCCCCGCGTCCATTCGCTCCGGTGACAGATAGAGCAACTTGAGCGTACCGTCTCGTGCCTGGGCCAATCGATCGGCAACCGCACTGTTGCTCAGTGTGCTGTTCACGTAAGCCGCGTTCACATGGCGACGCTCGAGAGCCTCAACCTGATCCTTCATGAGACTGATGAGCGGGCTCACTACGATGGTGAGTCCCTCTCGAATCAGCGCTGGCACCTGATAGCACAGTGACTTTCCGCCTCCGGTGGGAAGCAGCAGTAGCGCATCACGCCCAGATAACACGGCTTCGACAGCCCGGATCTGCGCCGGTCTGAAGTCAGGATAGCCGAAACATTCGAGCAGTTTGGCGCGTGCTGCCGCGAGTCGTTCGGCAGCGCTCGCCGCAGCAAGCGATATATCCATGGTGGCCATGGTACATGCTACGAGCATGCCCATGGCGATGCGCCATCAATTCAACGCAGATCGACCAAATCCGTCAGGAAGATTGGACGATGCGTCAAATCGCGAGTCAAACCGCGCGTGCAAAATGACCGCGCGTGAACTCCCCATTCACGAGTGAACGAACAGCCGTCGTATCGCTCGTCTCCCCCTTGGCCAGCGCGTCGAGCTGCGCACGGTAGGCCCGCACGATATCCTCAATGGGATCGCCCGGAACATTGAACACCATGTGGAAACCACGAATGCCATGCCGCCACAATGCGGCCAGATGTTCACTGCCATCGATGGGACGCGAATGCAGCAGGCGATTGCGGCAATCGCTGTCCGTGGCGACACCAAAGGTGTACCCCGCCGGATCCGTCAGCGAGACATTCGTATGCTTCTGCACGCAAAGATCACGGCACGTGGTCGGTACCCGGTCGAATGCGGCACTCAGTACGCAATGCTCGATGGTCATGCCTTCGGTACGACCGTACACCAGCACATCGAATGCCCTGCCCTGCCATGGCGCCACCAACTGGCCAAGTTCGTCGGTGGTGAGTTCGATAGAAGCCGTCAGGCGTGATGCACCAAGCTCAAACATCAGCGCCGCTGTGTGCTGATTGAACACATTGGTGGCATAGTCCGCCACCACATCAACACCTGCCGCACCGAGTTCCGCGACGAGGCCCAGATGTCCCGTCAGTACGGGCAAGCCCAACGCCAACCACTTATTGAGGCGCTTGCGCTCTTCGGGCCGCACAATGGTTGGCGTGCGGAGACGTAGTGCCACACCATCAGCGGCCAGCTCATCACGCAGCGCCTGTACCCGCGATACCGGCGGCATGGGATGGCGCAGGAATGGGTCGAGCACGATCTCGGTCGCGCCACCACGCGCGGCGGCGCGTGCGCTCTCGACGTCGTACACAATGGCGCGCAGGCTACCGACATTCTCCGCCCAATCCGCTACATGCGTTTGCGGCACCGTCGGATTCGCAAGCTGCACGCTGTCGGCGATACGGGCTTCACGCAGTGCACGCTCCGTCGATTGCTCCCAACCCAGCTGTTCGGTGAGTTGCTCCGTGGCTTGCTGACGCAGCGCGTTCAATTCGCTGAGGGGGAGAAACAATCCTGTGGCGAGCCCCGTGATATCCACGCTCCCCAACTTGAATTGCGTACCACCCAAACGGCCGAACTGCTCGCGCAACTGATTCATGTCGAGCGCGCGCTTGCTGGCAGGCGCAAGCGGCACATCGCTGCGCACCGTGACTTCGAGCTCACCACAACGCCACACCGTCTTGAGCGGACCGCCGGGATGCCCGAAGCAGCGCACGTCCATTCGCACGAGCCCGACCCGTTCAGGCATCGGCACATTGGCGAATGATGCCTGCGCCGATGCGAGCAATGTGGCGTCACTGGTGCGCACAACACGCCAACTCTCCTGCACACGCACGGTGCGCGGACCACTCTTCACCTGCACCACCTGACGGAACACACCGCCGCGCGAGGAAAGTGTTTTCACGCGCTGTACAGTCCCGCCAACGGATGCGGCGGAGCCCACGTCCGGCGATTCGAAGCCCAATCCATCACCAACCGCCAACGCACGCGACACCTCGACAATCAAGTCGGTGCCTTCCTGTCCAACGACCGTGCCGATGGTCAGCCCACGATTGTCCGGCTGAGTACGTGTGATGTATTCGCGACCCTGGCGGCCACCATACATGCCGCCCGTATTGCCGCGGCTGAAGATCTGCACCAGCGGTTCAACTTCTTCGGGTGATGGTGCGCGGCCACGCTGACCAGCGGCCAGCGCATCGAGCCACCCACGATAAGCCTTGGTGACCGTGGCGACGTATTCGGGCTTCTTTTTGCGTCCTTCCACCTTGAGGCAGCCCACGCCGAGTTCAGCGATGGCCTCAAGGTGATCGTGCGCCGCCAGATCCTTGGTGCTGATCAGGTATCCACGATCGAGTGTGGCACCCGTGATCTCGTCATTCAGTGTGTAGTCCTTGCGGCACGACTGTGCGCAGGAACCACGATTGGCTGAACGTTCACTGATCATGCCCGACATGAAGCACTGCCCCGAATACGAAATGCACAGCGCACCGTGCACAAACGTTTCGAGGCTGAGCTCGGGAACTGCCTCACGAATGGCGCGAATGTCCTCCAGCGTGTTCTCGCGCGACAACACCACGCGCTCCACACCCAGTCGCTCCATCACGCGGGCACCGGCCACATCGTGCACCGTCATCTGCGTGGAGCCGTGTACTTCGAGCTGGGGATACACCTGCTGAATGAGCCGCACCACGCCGAGATCCTGAACAATCGCGGCGTCGATTCCACGGTCAATGCACTCGCCGAGATATGCCATGGCCTCCGGCAACTCGTGCGGCTTGATCAGCACATTGAACGTGAGGTACACCCGTACCTTCCGCGCGTGCGCAATCGCGCAGGCCTGCGCCAACTCGTCCAGGGAAAGCTGCGCCCCTTCATCACGGGCGTTGTACATGGACGCGCCGAGGTAGATGGCGTTGGCGCCATTGGCCACGGCGGCGCGCACGGCATCGAGGGTGCCGGCGGGAGCGAGGAGTTCAGGAACGGGCATGCGGGACATCCCGGAAATCTAACGGCCCCGGGAACACCGTTGGGGGCGTTTCCGGGGCCGAATCGATGGACCAACCCACGTAATGGACCCTATTGAGGGCCTATCGCTTGAGAAACTTCAAAAACCGAAGCGCAAGCGCCGCAAGAACGAGTCCGATGCCCAGCCAGCGCAGCCGTTCGTCGCCCATGCGCTGGGCCATGGTGAAGGCCACCACACCCGCAACGATGAGCAGCAAACGCAGGCGGATAATCACGCGACGTAAGCCGGCAGACCGGCCGCAGCCGCTTCGGCATCGGGCACCGTGATCACCAAGCGCAACATGGCGGTGGAATACACCTTACCCTGTGCATCGGTCTTGAGGGAAAGCGTACCACCACCGTCGAGCGCACCGTGCAACAGGAAGTTGAGTGCGCCGAGATTTGGCAGCTCAAAGCGAACCACATCGCCATCGATCTGGCCGGCGAAGTGTGCCACGACCGCCTCACGCGTGACGTACCGCGCGATGATGGGATACCACTCGGGCTTGAGGGCGATGAGACCGACGTTGGCCGTGTCGCCCTTGTCGCCGCTGCGCGCATGCGCAATATCGAGCAAACGAACCTTCATGATTACTCCACGATGGTGACAGCGGTGGACACGGCGCGCTTGTCGAGCAGCGCGGGCCAGTAGGCCACGATTTCTTCGACCTTTGGACGGCCGCCGGCAAAGCCGGTCACACTCGGCGGACCGTTCAGTACGAGCGGCGCAATCTCGCGCGTGAAACGCTCGACGGCCGCACGGTCGCTGCCGCGCACGCCAATGCGATACTGCACTTCCGGTGCTTCGCGACCATCACCGGCCAGGGGACCATGCGTGGCCGTGGCGCCAACGAACTCACTCAACACCTGGTCAAACTTGAGGCCCAGATTGTCGAGACGCTCGCGCAAAATACGATCGGCCAATTGCGCCTTCTCGATCGCATCGGGCCACGAGTACACCAACGATCCCACCGCCTTGTAGCCTGAGCGATAGGCGATCGACACCTTGAGGAACGGCGTCGGATGCGTGCCCGTGATACCGTGCACGCGCACGCGATTCTCACCTGCATCTTCGAGGCGAATGCTCGTGAAATCGGCGACCACGTCCGGCGTGATGTACGCATTGGGATCACCCATCTCGTACACCAGCTGCTCGGTCACGCTGGGCACGTTCACGCGCCCACCCGTGTTCGGATGCTTCGTGATGACAAACGTGCCGTCCGAATTGGCTTCGGCGATGGGATAGCCGACGTTCGCGAGATCGGGGATGTTGCGCCAATCGTGCAGGCAATTGCCGCCCGAGCACTGCGCGCCACACTCGAGGATGTGGCCAGCCACGATGCCAGCTGCGAGACGATTCCAATCGTCCGCTGCCCAACCGAACTCATGACGCAACGGCGCCATGGTGAGCGCGGTGTCCGTACTGCGGCCCGTCACCACGACATTGGCGCCCTGCTGCAACGCTTCCACAATCGGCGTGGAGCCGATGTACGCGTTGGCCGACAGCACACGATCACGGATGCTGGCGAGCGGCTCGTTGGTGTCCATGTTGCGGAGCTCGTGGCCAGCGGCGAGCAGTTCATCGAGACGGCTCAGGATGTCATCACCCGTGACCACACCAATGCGGATCTTGCCGCGCACGCCATGCTTGCTTGCGGCTTCGAGCACGGCATCAGCGCACGCCATCGGATTCACGCCGCCGGCGTTGGCAATGACCTTCACGCCACGCTCGGCAACGGCGGGGAATACACTTTCCATCGCGCCGATGAAGTCACGCGCATAGCCCATGCGGGGGTCGCGCTCCTTCTGCTTCTGCACGATGGACATCGTGACTTCGGCCAGATAGTCGAGCATCAGGTAGTCGACCTGACCACCTTCAACCTGACGGCGCGGGGCTTCCAGCCAATCGCCCCAGAACCCTTGTCCGCTGGCCACGCGAACCACGCGCGACCCGTTGTTTTGCGACTCCGACATCACTCTGCTCCGAATGTGGGCATGGGCGGCAGCACGAATGCGCCGAGATGGGGACCACGATTCTGGCTGGCAGCGCGCAGCGCCATCGCCAGGAGATCACGGGTGTCTTCGGGATACACGATGGTGTCTACGAAACCGCGCGCCGCCGCATAGCGGGCGTCGAGCTGTGTCTCGTAGTCTGCGCGCATCTGATCTACAGCTTCCAGCACTTCGGGTGCAGCCGTCGTTCCTGCCTTCTTCGCCGCGTCGAGCGCGGGACCATGCACCGCCTGAATGGCGGCTTCGCCTTCCATCACAGCCATGCGTCCAGTTGGCCAGGACAGAATGAAATCCGGATCGAAACCCTGCCCCGCCATGGCGTAGTAACCTGCGCCGCTGGCGTGATTCACCGTGAGCACGATCTTCGGCACACGTGCACACGCCATCGCTTCGACGAAGTGCGCACCAGCTCGGATGATGCCTTCGTGCTCGGCGTCAGGACCGACCATGAAGCCGGACACGTCCTGCACGAACAGAATGGGAATACCCTGCTTGTCGCAGCGTTCGATGAAGTACGCGACCTTCTCCGCACTTTCGGCGTAGATGATGCCACCGAAACGCGGACGCTCACCTGGACGTCCCTTGATGAGTCCGCGCTGATTGGCGATGACACCAACAGCAATGCCTTCGATGTAGGCGTCGCCGCAGATCATCTCCTTCGCAAGATTGGGCTGGAACTCGTCCAGCTTGCCTTCATCGAGCACCGCGCGTAGCAGCGCGTGCATATCGTATGACATGCGATGATCGGCAGGCAGCACATCGTACAACGTCGATGGCGGCTCGGCGGGCGGACGCCATGCTGCGACACTCGTACGTGCCGGCGCGGGCAATCGCGAGATCAATTCCCGCAGCTTGGCGAGACAGGCCGCATCATCATCGAGTGCGTAGTGGGCAACGCCCGACACTTCGGTGTGCGTGACGGCGCCACCCAGCGTTTCACCGTCGACGGTCTGACCAGTGGCCCCCTTCACCAGATTGGGACCGCCAAGTCCCATGAACGATGTGCCCTTGACCATCAGGATAACATCGCTGAGCGCCGGCAGATACGCACCGCCTGCGACACACTGCCCCATCACGGCCGCGAACTGCGGAATGCGCAAATAGCGCCGCATGATGGAGTTGTAGTAGAAGATGCGCGCAGCGCCGTACTGACCGGGAAACACGCCGCCCTGATACGGCAAATTGACGCCAGCCGAATCGACGAGATACACGATGGGGATGCGGCAGCGCATGGCGACTTCCTGCGCCCGCAACGTCTTGGTGATGGTTTCAGGCCACCACGAACCGGCCTTCACCGTGGCATCGTTGGCCACGACCACCACTTCGCGTCCATCCACCATCGCAATGCCGGTGATGACACCGGCACCGGGCGCCTGACCATCGTAGCGATCGTGCGCCACGAGGAGGCCGATTTCGAGGAAGGGGGTATCGGGATCACGCAGACGATCGACGCGCTCACGCGCCGTCAGCTTTCCGCGCTTGTGTTCCTTGGCAATCTTGTCCGGCCCGCCACCGAGGCGGAGCCGCCCTTCCAGCTCGCGGAGTTCATCGGCGAGCTGCTTGAGACGACCACTCATGCGTCGTGTAGTTGTCGTGCCGGGAGACACCCACGGATGCAATCCACGAGCTTCGGCGTACGGGTGCGGGGCTCTCGAAATGATCGAATCATCAGACCGGGAGTACGAGGGAAGGCGGCGGACTCCAGTTCGGCGCACCCAACAGGAGTCAGCCTCGAAACATAGTTACTTCTCTTTACGCGCGACCAGCATCATCTCGCTGGATCGCCGGGTCAGGGGGCGTGGCTGCCAGGAATCGAAAGCGGCCTCGACGACCAATCCGACGTCACGCATGCGATGCGCCAGCTCGGACGCACTGTAAAGACGGATGCGGTGGGACCGTTCGCCGTGTCCCTGGGGACCACGCCAGGTGGACGTGATTTCGAGAAATCCGGAAAGCGGATCGAAGGAGCGTTCCTGACCGAAGACCGTTCCATCGGCCGCACTCCACCAGTCGCGCGTCAGGAACTTGGCCATGACGCCATCACGCGCGCCGCCATGCCAGACAAGCACGCCACCCGGCTTGAGAACACGCGCGAATTCCTCGAGTACTTGCAGGTCGTCCCGCGGATCGTCGAAGAAGCCGAATGAAGTGAAGAGATTGACCACCGCATCGAATCGCCCACTCCATCGAGATGGCAATCGACGCATGTCGCCCTGCGTGTAACGGAGCGTCTTGCCCGTGCCTCGCGTGCGCGCGACCTGCAGCAGATCTTCGGAGTAATCGAGACCATCGACATCAAACCCGGCTTCCGCCAGAAGATGGGCATGCCGTCCCTGACCGCAGGGACAATCGAGTACGCGTGCACCGGCCGGCAACGCCAGGACCTCGATGAGGCGCGACACTTCACGACGGTCCTGCACGAGATCGAACAACGGCTCGTACTCGTGCAAATACTGTGCGTCAAACTGTGTCGCCCACCAGGGCTTCGTGGTCGGCTGGCGATCCGGCGCCGTCTTTCGCGCGGGGCTCAATGCATCCCCCACAGGAAAATGCCCTGCTCAAACGAATCCACCGTCCGTCCGCTACTCGCCGCTGTCGTCATGCTCATCCCGAATGTCTCCCACCAGCTCTTCGAGCAGGTCTTCCAGCGTTACCATACCGATCACGGTATGTCCGTCCCGAACGATGGCCAATTGCCGCCGTGAACGCAGCAGCTCAAAGAGCAGATCCTTGGCCGGCTTGTCACCGGTGGTGAATGGCACTGGACGCACAGTTGGCAACGACTCGCCACGGCGACGAAACACATCAAACACGTGAATCATGCCAACCACCTGATCTGGTGATTCACGGTAGACCGGCACTCGACTGTATCCGGCGGTTGCAACTTCTCTGGCAACCTCCGCCGCCGGCAGTCCATCGCGCAGCATGAACATGTCACGCCGCGGTGTCATCACATCGCGCGCAACCTTGTCGCCGAATTGCATGACGCCAGAGATAATGGCCATCTCCTCGGTCGTACCGATGTCTGCAAACGTGCCGTCACGCATCAACTCTTCAAGGCCATCGCGGACTTCTTCATCGACACCAGCGCGCGAGGGACGCGCGACGAAACGCCGCACCGCGTGCGATACGAGGTGAAACGGCGTCAACACAAGATCCACCACGCGAAGCAATGGCACCGTGATCGGCACCAACACGGCGGCCCATCGTCTGGCGATTGCGCGCGGCAGTACCTGCCCCGCCACCAGCAGCAGAATGAGGAACACCAGCACGCGCGGGATGAAACTCCACGCATCGAGGCCATGAGCCATGG
Organism: Gemmatimonadaceae bacterium; assembly: GCA_016742275.1. Lineage (GTDB taxonomy): Bacteria > Gemmatimonadota > Gemmatimonadetes > Gemmatimonadales > Gemmatimonadaceae > Gemmatimonas. The sequence continues at coordinate 5,396 of JACVCD010000012.1, read as the reverse complement.
CCAGCCATGCACCGGTGGAGAAAATCATGAGCATCGCCGCGGTGCCGGCGGCATGCACCAGACGCGTGGGGCGCTCGAGATAACGCGCCATGACTCCCACACCACCGGTGCGGCGTTCGATCCAGTGCCGAAGCCACAGACGGCTTACCGCGCGCACCGATGTCGCCGACATCGTGAGCACCGCGACAAATGCGACAGAGATCAGCATCACGAAGCCGCTCATTCGTCGGCCTCCGGCCCGGTGTCGCTTTCCTCGGCGATACGCTCGAGAAAGACACGCTCAATCTTGCGTCGCACCACACGTTCAACGATGACACGAAATGGTCCGACCTGCAGCGATTCACCGGCCCGCGGCACCCGCCCGAGCAGTTCGAGAACCAGACCACCAACGGTCGAAACATCGTCACGCGAGAAGTCATGACGTAACGCGTCCGAGAGATCGTCCAACGTCAGACGACCGGACACCCAGTAACGCTCGTCGTCTTCATTTTCGACCAGTCGCTCTTCGTCATCATGCTCGTCGCGAATCTCGCCGACCAATTCTTCGAGTACATCCTCAATGGTCACGAGACCGGCAGTTCCGCCGTATTCATCGGCCACGATGGCGATATGACGGCGGGCGACGCGGAACTCCCGCAACAAATCGGCAATACGTTTTGATGCCGGTATGAATACCGGAGGCCGCATAAGCGCCGGCCACCCACCTTCCGGCTCTTCGTCGGCAAGCACGGCCGGCAGCAGATCCTTCACATACAGAATGCCCACGATCTCATCGATCGTGCCGTCAAAGACCGGCATGCGCGAGTGCTGCGCACTGCGCACACGATCGAGCATTTCCGACCACGGCGTGTCACGCTCAACACCAAGCATATCGACACGCGGTACCATGACTTCTTCAGCCGTGGTCTCACCAAACTCGAAGACGCCGAGCAACAATTCCCGCTCATCACCGCTTACATCGGCTTCACTGGTGACGACATCGCGAAACTGCGCGGCCGCTTCATCACGACGTTCCTGCGTTGCTTCTGCTTCAGTCACCACTTCAGCGAACAATCGATCAGCCCAATTGCCGAGGGCAAGTACAGGAGCCAGTGTACGCTCGACCCAACGCGTAAAACCGTGGAGTCGCGCCGCCGCGTTGTCTCCCAGCGCATCACCGACCACGCGCGCTACGCTTTCTGCCACCAGCACGGTAAGCAGGCCCAACCCGACCAGTGCCGCGATCTTGATCAGCGTGGCTTCGTCAGCAAGATCAAGTGCCACGGCCAATCCACAACCGGCCGCAACATGCCCGACGACTCGTGCGAAGGCGAGGGCGCGATGGGTCTGCTCCCGACTGGACACGACACGACTGACGCCGGGCGTCGGCGCATTGTACCCCGTGCGCTCACCGCTGCCGCTGCTGCTTGGCAGTGGAGCTTCGGCCAACAAAGCTCCATCAGCCACTGCCGCCATGGCGGCCAACGTGGCTCCCGCCGCAGCAAGCGCCCACGTAAGTGCACTCGCAAGTGCGCTCATGCGCCCTGGGCTGGCGTGAGCCAGAAGCGCTGCATGAGCTGCTCCTGGCGTCGCCACATTGGCGACGTCGTCCGTGCGTCATCTTCGGGATGCTCCCACCCACAGGCGTGAAGCGTTCCATGCACGACGAGCCGTGCGATCTCCTCTCGCACGCCCACCCTGTGTTCGCCAGCCTGACGGCGCGCGACCTCGGGGCAGATGTAGATGTCTCCCTGCACGCCATTCACCGGATCGGTGCCCAGCGCAAACGTGATGACATCGGTTGGGCCCTGATGGCCCAGGTGCTGCTTGTTGAGCGCCGCCATGCGCCGCGCACTGACGAACGTGATGGACAGCATCGCGCGCGGAATACGCAGCGCCCGCAACACATTGCGCGACAAATCAGCAAGTCGCGAAGACGCAACCGGGACACTGACCGTTTCCCGCTGCACCTCCACGAGGTGTTTTGGGCTTCGCGCTGAGCGGGCGGACGGACTCATCCACCACCCGCCGCATCATCGTTGTACGCACGGATGATGTCGCGCACGAGACGATGACGTACGACGTCCGCCTCGTTGAAATAGTGAAACGCAATGCCTTCGATACCGTGCAGGATACGCTCCACCTGCATGAGTCCGGAGTCTTCACGCCGTGGCAGATCGACCTGCGTTTTGTCGCCGGTAATGACGATCTTGGAATTCACACCGAGACGCGTGAGAAACATCTTCATCTGCATGCCGGTGGCGTTCTGCGCTTCATCGAGAATGACAAAGGAGTCGCCCAGCGTGCGCCCGCGCATAAATGCAAGCGGCGCCACTTCGATGGTGCGCGTTTCGATGAGCTTCTGAATCCGCTCGAACGGAATGAGATCATCGAGCGCGTCATACAGGGGACGCAGGTACGGGTCGACCTTGGCCTGCATGTCACCAGGCAGAAAGCCCAGACTTTCGCCAGCTTCCACGGCAGGACGCGCCAGCACGATGCGTCGCACACGCTTGCGCATCAGCGCATCGACCGCTGCGGCTACCGCGAGGTAGGTCTTGCCAGTGCCCGCCGGGCCGATACCGATCACGATGTCGTGTTCGGCGATCTTGCGCAGATACTCTGCCTGTCCGGGCGTCTTGGCCTGCACACCACGACGCGCGCCGGGAAGCACCAGCGCGCCGGCAACCGCACCCGGCGTATCGGTTGGACGTTCCGTCAGAGCCAGACGCAGTACATCATCGGCGGTGATGACCTTGCCATCGCGAACCAAAGCCACGAGCGCAGTGGCGACCGCTTCCGCTTTCGCCACCGATTCCGTTTCACCAGTCAGTGACAAATGGTCACCGCGCAACGCGACGCGTGCGCCGGTGGCTCGGCCGAGTTCAACGAGATTGCCATCGTTGACACCGGCCAACATTTGCAGATCTGCCCCCTCCACGGTGACACGCGCCGTGGTGATGTCAGATCGATCCGAACGAGGTTCTGTCACGCAGTGCCTTCCGGTGAGTTGGCGGACCGACTTCGACTGGCCTCACGCACTGCAATATGCAGTTCCGCGAGATCGTCGGCTGGTACCGCGACTGGAGCGCCTTCAAAGAGCGAACGCGCGGCCGTGGTCTTCGGGAATGCGATAACGTCACGCAGCGATGGCGCACCCGACAGCAGCATGGCAATACGGTCGAAACCGAAAGCAATGCCACCATGCGGCGGCGCACCTGCGCGCAGCCCCTCAAGCAGGAAGCCGAATCGACGTTCCTGCTCGGCTTCGTCACCAATGCCGAGCAATGCAAACATGCGCGACTGCACCGCCGGATCGCTGGTACGGATGCTACCGCCGCCGAGCTCGGTGCCGTTGAGCACGACATCGTAGGCCAGCGCACGCCAGCGCGCCGGTGTATCCGGGAAAGCCTTCATGTCTTCCGGATGCGGAGCCGTGAACGGATGGTGTACGGCAGCCAACGCGCCTGTTGTGGGGTCTTCCTCGAACATCGGGAAGTCCATCACAAGCAGGAAACGCTGTGCGGCATCGTCCACGAGCTCGAGACGACGTGCGCATTCCTGTCGAACACGATCGAGCGCCGGACTGCTGATGCGATCGGGTGCCGCAACAAACAACGCGAGATCACCATCGGCGAGGCCAAACGCGTCGCGCGCATCATCGGTCAGGAATTTCGCAACGGGACCATCATACGCTCCGTCGGCACGACGCAGGCGCAGCAAGCCACCAGCCCCTGCACCCTTGGCCAGCGCTTCAAGTTCGTCCACCTGCTTGCGACTCCAGGCCGCACCACCGGGCACCACCAGACCACGCACGCGCGCACCTGATGCGAGTGCGTTGCTGGTGACCGCAAAGTCGAGCGGAGCGAACACACTGCTGAAATCGCGCAGACGGAGATCGTAGCGCATGTCGGGACGATCGCAGCCATAGAACTCCATGGCATCGGCATAGCTCATGCGATCGAAATGCGCCGGCGCTTCGTGACCCGCTTCACGCCACAACGCACCAATCAAACCTTCAGCGAGCGAAAGAATATCTTCGCGCTCGATGAACGAGGCTTCGATGTCGATCTGCGTGAACTCGGGCTGACGATCCGCGCGCAGATCTTCATCGCGGAAGCAACGCGCAATCTGGAAGTACCGATCGTAGCCGCAGCACATGAATAGCTGCTTGTAGATCTGCGGCGACTGCGGCAGCGCGTAGAACTCACCCGGATGCACGCGACTTGGCACGAGATAGTCACGTGCCCCTTCCGGTGTCGGCTTGGTGAGGATCGGCGTCTCGAGTTCGAGATAACCGCGATCACTCAGAAAACGACGTGTCACCTGCATGAGTCGATGGCGCAGGACCAGGTTGGCCTGCAATTCCGGACGACGCAGATCGAGATAGCGATGACGCAAACGCAGTTCTTCGGCTGGCATCTTGTCACCACGACCACGCGCCACCGGCAACGCGGGGGTCACCGCCGGACCAACGACCTTGAGTGATGTCACCCGAACTTCCACTTCACCTGTGGGCATCTCGGGATTCACACGATCACTTTCACGCGCCACCACCTCGCCTTCTACCAGCACAACCGATTCGACGCCGACCGCGGCCGCGGCCGACTGAACATCGGCAGCCGTCCACGCCGGCCCGAACGCCAACTGCACAAGGCCCGTACGATCACGCAAATCGATGAAGACCAGTCCGCCCAGGTCGCGACTGCGATGCACCCATCCGCCGAGTCGCACCGTGCGCCCCACGTCAGTACGACGCAGCAGGCCGCAGGTGTCGGAGCGAAGGGATGTGGCGAGGAAAGACTGTTCCGGCGAGGACGACATCGAGGCGAATACTCCGGGCATGGACCCCCGTATGGCCTCGGCATGAGGCCCTGATGGGATCGACAAGACGCAAACGTTGAAAAGTAAATGGCTTACAGTGCTCTTGGTAGCAGATCACAGGGCGTACGCTATTGATCGCGCTCCCGACGGAGTTTAGGATCCGCCCATGCGCCGCGTGCTCGTTGGCGGGCTTGCTGCGTTACTGTGGGCCAGTCCGGGCCGCGCGCAGGGAGTACCCGCGCGTGATCTTTGGGAATTCCCGTTGGGGGCATTGTTTGAGCCTCCTGCCATCGCCGTGGAACCGGGCGCCGGCCTCTGGAATCCCGCCACAATAGCGCTCACCCCCGACGCTCGTTTCCGGTTCGGAGTGGCCTCTCTGGCTGCTGGGGCCGCGCAGAGTGTCGACGGGCAGATTCTGAGTGGCTCATGGCGTCGGTCTTCCGGAGTGACGTGGGGATTGTCCATCGCGCGCGCCGCCGTGGCGGGATTGGTCCGTACCGACTCGGACCCGCAGTCACTTGGCGATATCCCCTACACCACGAGTCTGGTCAGTCTGGCGGCAGCTCGTGAATTGGTGCCACATGTCACGGCGG
>JACVCD010000032.1 GCA_016742275.1 Gemmatimonadaceae bacterium | reverse complement strand
GTGGTGCTGCCACTCGACAATCCTGAGCAGCTGGTCGACACCTGCGGCACCGGGGGCGGTACGCTCACGACCTTCAACATCTCCACGGCAGCAGCGCTGCTCGCAGCCGGCATGGGTGTTCCTGTCGCCAAGCATGGCAACCGCTCATTCACCTCGCGCTCCGGCAGCGCGGATGTGTTGGAAGCGCTTGGTGTGATTGTGGACATGACACCGGCCGCCATGCAACGCACGTACGAGCAGGCCGGCATCGTATTCATGTTTGCGCCGCTCATGCACCCCGCGCTGCGGCACGTTGGTCCTATTCGGCGTGAGCTCGCAGTGCCTACCGTGATGAACATTGTGGGACCGCTGGCCAATCCTGCTCGCGCCGGACGTCAGGTGGTCGGTGTGGCGGAGCGGGCGCGGCTTGAACTGCTCGCTGATGCGCTGGCCCAGCTGGGCTCCGTGCGCGCGATGGTGGTTCACGGTGAGCCTGGGCTCGACGAGATCTCCCCACTCGGACTCACGGCCGTGCGCGAAGTGCGCGAGGGACGGTCGCAGGAATGGATCATTGACCCAAGTGACTTCGGCGTGCGTGATGTGGACGCCACCGAGTTGGATGGAGCCACTCCTGAAGCCAATGCCGCACTGATTGAATCCGTGCTGCGCGGAGGTGGAACACCCGGTGCTCAGGCCGCGGTGCTCCTCAATGCCGCGGCCGCACTGTATGTGAGTCGCGACGACTTGTCATATGGCGACGCCGTGCAGGAAAGCCGACGTGCTCTTCAATCTGGTGTTGGCGGCGAGGCCCTCGATCGCCTGCGCCGCGCTTCACATCAGGCCACTACTCAGACCACCACGGCGCGTCAGTAGCGACGCAGCACTCCGACGACGATGCCCTGAATGCGCACGTCGTCCTCATGCACAAATAGCGGTTGCATGGTTTCGTTGGCTGGCTGCAAACGAATGCGGCCGTCACGCTCGCGGTAGTAGCGCTTGACCGTGGCCCCACCGCCGTCGACGAGCGCGATAACCATTTCGCCGTTGTCTGCGGCCTGCTTGTCGTTGATCACGACAAAGTCGCCATCGCGGATGTGCTCCTCGATCATGGAATCGCCGCGCACCCGCAGCACATAGTGACTGCCACTCTTGCGGAGGAATCCATCGGGGACCGCCATGGTTTCCCCGGCGTGGATAGCCTCGATGGGCGCACCGGCCGCGACACTTCCAAGAAGCGGCAATTCCACCGCTCGCTGGTAGATCTCCGACGGCAAAATCTCGATGGCGCGACTCTCGTTGTACGAACGCTTGATGTATCCCTTGCGTTCGAGATTGGTCAGGTGCTCATGCACCGTAGCCAGCGAGTTATAGTTGAAGCGCGAGGCAATTTCCTCGAAGCTCGGCGCAAACCCGTTGGCCTCGTTGTAATCCGAGAGGAACGACAGGATCTCCCGCTGGCGCTTGGTGAGCGGCATGGTCACTCCAAGTGGGTGAGGAACAGGTCGCGCCCCGAAAACAGGCCGAAGACGCCCATCCGCCACGTTAACCGAAGACAGGCCGAAGTGCAAGGATTTCTTTCCACCACGCGTTGGACGCCTCCCACGGGCACGTTGGGCATGCTGACCGAGGCGGCCCATGCCCGGGCGGCGGCGGTGGCTTCGCAGCTCGATGATTTGATGGCCCGGGCCCGGGATGCGCGTCCGGCCTACGCGTTTGCTGGCGCCCTTCGGCGCGACACAGTGGCTGTGATCGCCGAGGTCAAGCGCGCGTCGCCGAGCAAAGGGGCGATTGCTCCGGGACTGGATGCGGTGTCGCAGGCGCGCGCATATGTGGAGGGAGGTGCCGCGGCGATCTCCGTGCTCACGGAACCCGAACGTTTCGGCGGTTCACTCAGCGACCTCGCAGCCGTATCTGCGGCCGTGACTGCGCCTGCCATCCGGAAGGACTTTCTCGTGCATCCCGTGCAGTTGTGGGAGGCGCGAGCTCATGGCGCCTCGGCGGCCCTGCTGATCGTGCGGTCGCTTGATCAGGACACCTTGGCGCGGCTGGTTGAGACGGCGCGCGAGGCGGCGCTCAATCTGCTGGTGGAAGTTCGTGATGAGGCCGAACTCGAGCGTGCATTGGCGGTCCAGGTGCCCGTGATCGGCGTCAACAATCGCGATCTCGAAACCTTGATCATCGATCCGGCCACGGCGCCGCGCGTGATTCGCAGCATTCCCCGCGATGTGGTGGCCGTCGCCGAAAGCGGCATGCGGGTGCCGGCCGATGTGGGGCCTGCAGCGGAAGCCGGCGCGGACGCCATTCTCGTAGGCAGTGCGATTTCCGCATCGGCTTCGCCATCGGATGACGTGCGGGCTTTGGCGGCAATCCCACGGGTTCTCGAATCGTCGCGTCCGTGAAGGTCAAGATTTGCGGCCTGACGCGACCGGAAGACGCAGTCACCGCCGAAGAGGCGGGCGCCGCGTTTCTTGGTACCATTCTCGCTGGTGGTCCGCGATTGGTTTCGCTGGAGCAGGCGGCTCGAGTACTTGGTGCTCCGCGTGCCGGCATTCAACGCGCGGCGGTTTTCGGTGAACAGTCGTCGGCTGAAATCATCGACATTGCGGCACAGCTGTCACTTGATGTATTGCAACTGCATCATGCGCCGACGGCAAATCATGTGCGCGAGTTGCGACGGGCCACGGGACGTACGGTCTGGCCGGTACTGCGCGTGGCTGGCCATGCGTTGCCTAAGGAAGCTGATGCACTGACTGCCGCCGCCGATGCCTTGGTGCTCGATGCCATGGTGGTTGGACAACTGGGCGGAACCGGCGTGGCGCTGGATTGGTCGGCGCTTGCTGCGGATCTCGCAGCGTGGCGCGCACGTTTTCCAGATGCCACACTCGTTCTGGCTGGTGGATTGCGCCCTGGTAATGTTCAGGAGGCGATACGACTCCTTTCTCCCACGGTGGTCGACGTATCTTCCGGCGTTGAGCGTGCTCCCGGTGTGAAGGATCCGGCGCTCGTGCATCAGTTTGTTGAGGCAGCGCATGGCGCTGCGGAGAGTTCGCGATGACGATGGTGGAGACCCCGACGATCGCCAGTGATCGTTTCGGGCCCTACGGTGGCCGCTATGTGCCGGAGACGTTGATTCCGGCGCTCGATGCGCTCAATGCGGCGTTCGAAGCATCGCGCACCGATGCGGCGTTTCAGCAGGAACTCGATCATCTGCTGCGCGAATATGTGGGGCGGCCTACTGCATTGACCTTCGCGCCGCGACTGAGCGAGCGCTTTGGCATGCCGATCTGGATGAAGCGCGAAGACCTGAATCACACCGGCGCGCACAAGATCAACAACACGGTGGGGCAGGCGCTGCTCGCGCGTCGCATGGGCAAGACGCGCATCATTGCCGAAACGGGCGCCGGTCAGCACGGCGTGGCTACCGCCACCATCTGTGCACGTTTCGGTCTCTCGTGCGTGGTGTACATGGGTGAAGAGGACATGCAGCGTCAGGCGCTCAATGTCTTCCGCATGCGGCTCATGGGCGCGACGGTAGTTCCGGTGACGGCGGGAACACGCACGCTCAAGGATGCGACAACGGAAGCCATTCGTGATTGGGTCACGAATGTCAACGACAGTCACTACATCATTGGGTCGGTCGTGGGACCGGCGCCATACCCCCATATGGTGCGCGAATTCCAGTCCGTCATCGGACGTGAGGCGCGTGCGCAGATGCTCGAGAAGGCTGGTCGTCTGCCGCACACGGTGGTTGCCTGCGTTGGTGGTGGCTCGAATGCGATGGGCATTTTTGCCGGCTTTGTGGCTGACCGCGATGTTCACCTCGTTGGCGTTGAAGCGGCGGGGGAAGGACTCGGCACTGATCGCCACAGCGCGTCCATCACGAAGGGTGCACCGGGTGTGCTGCATGGATCACTGAGCTATCTGCTGCAGGATGCCAATGGTCAGGTGCATCCGGCACATTCCATCTCGGCGGGTCTCGACTATCCCGGTGTTGGACCGGAGCATGCCTGGCTCAACGACAGTGGTCGTGCGGAATACTCTGCGGTGACGGATGATGAAGCGTTGCGTGGCGTCGCGTTGTTGAGTCGTCTCGAAGGCATCATCCCCGCACTTGAGACGTCGCATGCAGTCGCCTGGCTGGAGCGAGAGGCGTCGCGTTTCCCTTCGGATACTCCTGTGTTGCTTTGCGTCAGCGGACGTGGTGACAAGGACATGGGTACCATCAGTCAGCACACTCTTCCGGACGTGGGTCTGTGAGCGTCGATACCGTGGTTTCTTCTTCGCGTCTCTCGGCACGTTTCAGCGCGCTCAAGACGGCCAATCGCAAGGCGCTGGTGTGTTACGTGACGGCCGGACATCCATCGCCCAATGCCTGCGTGCGATTCTGGCGTGCATTGGAAGCGGCCGGTGCCGATGTACTGGAAGTCGGTGTGCCATTTTCCGACCCGATGGCTGATGGTCCGGTCATCCAGCAGAGTTCGCAGCGCGCGCTCGATCAGGGCATGACGCTCGAGGGCACGCTGGAACTCATTCGCGAAGCCGCCCTTGGTATTCCGGTGGTGTTGTTCAGCTATCTGAATCCGGTCATGGCGGGTGGTCGCGATGTGCTCGCACGTGCGAGTGCGGCTGGTGTGGACGGTGTGTTGATCACCGATCTGCCCGTTGGTGCCGACGCGGAACGTGAAGCCTGGTTTGGCGGGAGTGGACTCGACTTCGTGCGTCTGGTGGCACCGACCACGCCGGCTGCGCGCATGGAGGAGATTGCGCGCCACGGTGGCGGATTCGTGTATCTGATCAGCCGGCTTGGCGTGACCGGCGAGCGTGCCGCACTTGCCGATGATTTGCCAGAGACAGTGGCGCGTTTGCGCGCGGCGACAACACTGCCGTTGTGCATCGGCTTTGGTATTTCCACGCCCGAGCAGGCGCGGGATGCGGCACGTCTCGGCGACGGTGTGGTAGTGGGCAGTGCGCTGGTGCGTGCTGCCGGTCAGTCGCTCGATGATGCCATCGCGCTCGTAGCGTCCATGCGCGCCGCGCTCGACGAGGCGTAAGCAGCACATGCTCGTGGAATTGCCATCGTGGGCAAGTGTCAGTCCCAAGCGTCACGCACACATCACGCGCGTGACGGACTTGCTCGATCGATGGAGCGTGGAGCTGGGTGTCGACTCCACTGAGCGCATGGCGTGGCATGATGCAGGGCGCTGGCATGACGCGCTGCGCGACTTGAGCGAGGATGATCTCCGTGCTGCTACTGGTGACATGAACAGTCCGGTCGGGCTGTTACATGGACCAGCGGCGGCTGATCGTCTGGCACGCGAAGGCGAAAAGCGTATTGATGTGCTGGAGGCTATTCGCTGGCACACGGTGGGGCATGCTTCATGGTCACGCACGGGTCGCGCGCTCTATATGGCAGACTTCCTCGAACCCGGTCGCCCGTTCATGCAGGCTGATCGGGCTTATCTCGCTGATCGGGTCGCTGCATCATTCGATGATACGTTCCGCCAGGTCGTGCGTTTGCGGCTCGAATGGACGCTGCGCGAAGGAAAACAGATGCATCCGCCCACGGTTGCGCTGTGGAATAGCGTGTGTTGAGCGCAACAGGTAAGCGACGTCTCACCGTCGGTCTCGTGCTGATGGTTGTGGCCGGAGCGATCGGTGGATTGCTTTGGCGATCAGGGGTGGCAGACCGTGAGTCGGTGGCTGCAGACGCCACGGATGCAGAGCGCGCGGCGGCCGGCGGTGCGACCGACTCATCGGCATATGCTCCAACAGGAACACGCGTGAAAGTGCGCGTGCTCAATGCATCGGGTACGCGTGGGCTCGCTCGTCGCGCCACGGTGTATCTGCGCGCGCTGGGCTACGATGTGGTCGACTATGACAGCGACCGGGGCCCTGAACGCGATTCCAGCGAAGTCGTGGTACACATGGCCGACACAACGGTCGGTTCCCGCATGGTACGTGCACTGCGCACGGGACATACAACCGTGCGCCGTGACTCCCTACGCTACGTGGACCTCACGGTCATCCTCGGTCGCGACTGGCAGCCGCCGGCCGAGTCGCTCCGTCCGTAGCTGACCGCAGGCCGCGGCGATATCAAGACCGCGGCTGCGACGTATGGCCGTTTCGATTGAACGGCCACGCAGGGCCTTGGCGAAACTGGCAATGACCGGAGCCGGCGTCGGGTGGAATCCCATACCGCCGCCGGGATGAAGAGGAATGAGATTCACGAACGCACGGCATTCACGCGCCAGCTGCGCGAGTTGCGCGGCGTGTTCCGGCTGATCGTTCACGCCACCGAGCATCACATATTCGAACGTCACGCGACGATCAAACTCCTTTGCCGCTTCGATCACCTCAGCCAACGGATATTTCGTATTTACCGGCATGAGCGTCTGACGCAATTCATCGCTCGGCGCATGGATCGAAATAGCCAGACGGAACTGCTCCGGTCGCGCGGCCAACGCCTGAATACCTGGCAGCACGCCGACCGTAGAGATGGTGATGTGTCGCGCACCAATGCCCAGCGCGCGCGGATCATTGAGCAGTGTGAGCGTCGGGCTCACCGCCTTCCAGTTCATGAGTGGTTCACCCATGCCCATGAACACGATGTTCGTCGGAACGATGGCCGGAGTGAGCATGCGGAGTTCACGCACCTGACCGGCAATTTCCGAAGGCCGCAAGTTTCGCTGGAAACCCATCGCGCCAGTCGCGCAAAATGCGCACTTGAGCGCACACCCGGCCTGCGATGAAATGCAGAACGTCAGCCGATCGCCGTCAGGAATGGCGACGGTTTCGATGAGCTGGCCATCGTCGAGGCGAAACAAGAACTTTTCCGTACCATCAATCGACGCCTGTCGCGTAGCCAACTCGAGCGAGCTGATTCGGAAGTCGACAGCCAAAGCCTCACGCAGGGCCTTGGGCAATTCCGAGATGTCGTCGATTGTGCGAACCGGCTTCTGCCACAGTCGGCCGAGCACCTGCGTCGCCCGATAGGCCGGCTCTCCACGCTCGTTCATCCATGTGCGCAATTGCGCGAGCGCCACATCGGGCTCGAGGTCGAGGAGGTCGATTCGGGAATCAGATGTGGCCATGACTACTTGATGAGCGAACTGAGCGTGAACTGGTATACAGGACCAAGGCCCACGGTGCCTTCCTCGCGGGAGATACCGACTGAATAACGGGCATAGTACAGCGCGAGTCCCGAACGAAACCGCGAGATGGTCTGTCCACCAGCGGACACACGCAGCACCTGCGCACGGGCTTCAATGCGATCGTAGCGAGCGGAAACAAATGGTCCCCGCTCACGGGATCCGCGATTTACCGCCTGTTGCGCCATACCCAGCCGTACCTCGTGCAGTGCGTCGACACCTACTACACGAAAATCTGCAGCCAGCATGACAGCCGGGCGATCCTCGATTTCCCGGCCCGGGCGCCACAAGAAGCTGGATGCGGCTACACGGGCGTTCCGGAGGGGCAGATCATGCACGACCACCCCAAGATCGGCGGCCACGGCATCACGTGAAATCTGATCAGCCCGTCCATAGTGCCAGCGGATCGCCGCTCCCGCCGTGCCATGTGGCACCAATTCA
>JACVCD010000011.1 GCA_016742275.1 Gemmatimonadaceae bacterium | reverse complement strand
GGGTAGGACCCCAAAGGCGACCCTTCGGTTGCCCCTGAGTGTCGCGCGTCAGACCACGAGGGCCCGCAACGCACGAATGAGACCTTCGAGCATTTCCGCTCCCCCCAATCGGGTGAGTTTGAGGGCCAGCGGCTGCGCCCGGCGAACGTCCACCTGGAACTGTACGTCGTGGAAAGCGGCGGACAGGCCCTTGAGGCGCGGAACTGCATCAGCCCTGAAAGTAATACGTGCCTCGGAGGCGCGCACAAGCACCCCCTCCACACCCAACAGGGCACCGATCACCCGCAGCATGGCGCTGCCGAACAGCGCCTGGGCCGGGGCCGGAAGCGCGCCAAAGCGGTCCCGGACTTCCTGACGCAGGGCCTCGATAGCCGCCGGGTCGCGCAGAGCCGTAAGCCGGCGATAGACGTCGAGCTTGGCCTCCTGCGAGGCGATATAGTCGTCGGGCAGAAAACTCGGGAAGTCGAGCGTGACATCGGCCGGGATCCAGGCCTTCTGTCCGTCCCCTTCACTCAGCTGCCGCACCGTTTCGTCCAGCAAACGCAGGTAAAGATCGAAGCCGACGGCATGCACAAAGCCCGACTGCTCGGGGCCAAGCAGATTGCCGGCGCCGCGCATTTCGAGATCCTTGAGAGCGACCCGATACCCTGCCCCGAGCTCCGTATGGTGCTCGAGCACCGCCAAACGGCGCTCGGCGTCCTCGTCCACCCGATCAGGTACCAGCAGGTAGCAGTAGGCGCGGCGATGCGAGCGGCCTACACGCCCTCGCAATTGATAGAGCTGGGCCAGACCGAGATGGTCGGCACGGTTCACGAACATGGTATTGGCGTTCGGCACGTCGAGACCGCTCTCGACGATGAGCGTGGACACGAGAATATCCACCTCACCCTCCACGAACTGCCGCATAACCGTTTCGAGCTCGCGCTCTTTCATCTGCCCGTGGCCCACCGCCACCTTGGCCCGCGGCGCAATGCGCCGCAGGTGATCGGCAATCGCCTCGATGGTTTCGATGCGATTGTGCACGAAGAACACCTGTCCCCCGCGATCGAGTTCGCGTGAAATGGCTTCCTCGATCAGCGCGTCGTCAAATGGCTCGACGAAGGTGAGCACCGGCGACCGATCGCGCGGTGGCGTCTGCATGAGTGTCAGGTCGCGGAGACCTGCCAGCGACTGATGCAGCGTGCGCGGAATGGGTGTGGCCGTAAGCGTGAGCACATCGGTGGACATCTTGAGCTGCTTGAGACGCTCCTTGTGCTTCACACCAAATCGGTGCTCTTCGTCCACGATGATGAGTCCGAGCTCGGCAAATGACACATCGGGACTCAGCAGACGATGCGTACCAATCACGATGTCGATCTGCTTTTTCTTGAGCTTGTCCACCACAGCCGCCTGCTCTTTGGCCGTCTGGAATCGGCTCATGACCTCCACTTCGATCGGGAAGTCGGCGAGGCGATCGCCAAAGCTGCGCGCGTGCTGTTCGGCCAGAATGGTGGTGGGCACCAGCACCGCCACCTGCCTGCCGCTCTGCACCGCCTTGAAGGCCGCACGAATGGCGATTTCCGTCTTGCCATAGCCCACGTCTCCTACGAGCAAACGATCCATGGGGCGCTCGCCCTCGAGATCGCGCTTCACATCTTCAGTAGCCTTGCGCTGGTCTGGCGTGTCTTCAAACAGGAAGCTGCTTTCAAGCTGACGCTGCCAGGCACCATCGGCGCCGTGTGGCGCACGGGTGGTGACCTTTCGGCGCGCATACAGCTGCAGTAGTTCCTGCGTCATCTCGAGGATGGCCATGCGCGTCTTTTCGCGCTGCGCCTTCCACTGTTTGCCGCCGAGTTTGTGGAGACGTGGTGGCGGCGCATCGCTGCTGACATCGCTGGCGCTGCGATAGCGCTCGATCTGATCGATACGATACAGCGGTACGTTCAGACGATCGCCACCTTCGTACTCGATGACCGCGCTTTCAATCGTGGCTTCGCGAACGAAGACCTTTTCGATACCACGGTAGATGCCGATGCCGTGCTCGAGATGCACCACGAAATCGCCGGGCTTGAGCGCGCCCAGTGTATCGAGCGACGCGCCCGTGCTGTACTTGCGTGCACGACGCAGCCGCCGATCACGACGGAAGATCTCGTGATCGGTGAGGACACGCACCACACCGGGTACGACAAAGCCGCCCCCCAAAACACCAATAGCCAGCGACGCGCTCACGGGCCCTTCTTCACCCAGCAACTCATCGAGACGTTCGGCCTGACCCGCGTTGTCGCATAGAATGAGCGTGGGCAGTCCATCGCGCTGCAGTCTGCGCAGCACACGCAGATCTCGCGAAATGCTTTCCGGCGCGCGCGTGGGGAACGCGATATCGGGTTCCGGCCCCACCGGCGCCAGGTCCGCAGCATTGGCGCTGGAGGCACGCTGAGGCGGCGGATTGAGCCTAACCGTGCCAAAGCGCGCCAGCGTGCTGGCCATGATTGGCGGCGGGACAAATAGACGATCGCGATGCACGAACTCTTCGCCGCGGCGACGGGCGAGTTCGATGTGGTGCGCAGCTTCGTCCCATGTGCGCACGAGCTCCGGCAACACACTGGTGCCGGCCGGCATCACCACCATCGAGTCCGATGGCCAGAGTTCCGGTAACGAAACGCGTTCGTCGCTCTCTTCGGCCGCTTCGACACGTCCATCCACTGGCAGGATGAGCGCGAGCTCGGCATCGCGCGTGCTGCGCTGCGAATTGAGATCGAAATGACGGAGCTCGATGATATCGTCGCCCCAGAATTCGAGGCGCACCGGTTCGGCCATGCCGAACGAGTAGATGTCGAAGATGCCGCCGCGCACCGAGAACTGCGCCACGTCTTCAACCATGGGTACGCGCTCGAACCCAATGGACTCGAGATGGCTCGCCAGTTCTTCCGGGCGGCGTACATCACCCTTTCGGAGCTCGAGACGCGCACCACTCAGTGCGCGCGGGAGTGCGGTCTTTTCGAGAACGGCACGTGAGGTGGTAAGCAGGATGCGCACACCACTGCGTCCCAACTTTTCCAGCGTCTCGACACGCTCACCAGCGACTTCCGCGTGCGGCTCCACTTCGCCAAAGCCTTCGCGGGGCGGATAGAGCGCAACGGGCACCTCATCAACCAGCGACTGCAGATCAGCCAGCCAGCGTTCGGCGTCGCCCAACTGATCGGTGATGACCACGACCAGACGTTGGGGTAGCGCACGCGCCAGAGCGGCCACGAACACGGCATCACTTGAGCCGGCCAGCCCCCCCAAACGCAGCGACGCTCCCGGACCCGGGAGCGTCTTGAGTGTCCGCTCGAAAGCCTGAAGGCCGGCGAGCGCGTCCAGCAAACGCGGAAGTCCCATACCTACCTGTCGTACCTACCGTTCATATGACACATCTATCGACCACTGACCCAGGCTTCGGCCAACAGTGCTGCCAACGCGAGCGCTACCAATGGCAGCAACAGCGCCTGCCCCGCCGCTCGCGAAAACACTGCGCGCTGCCACGCCGCAGGAGAGGTAGCCGATGCCACATCACTGCCGCTCACCATCGCTGCCAGCAACGCATCGCCGCCGCCGGTCGGCAGTGCATCAAGCGCCGACTCCTCGGCCTCGGCGTTCACCACCAGCGCACCGACACGCGCGGTCTCACGTCGTAAAAAGTAAACACCTGCGGCAGCGGGTACGGTGGCGCGATCACCGGAGAGCGGTAGCAATGTGCCATCCGGCGCCTCCAATGCCGTGAGATCCCGCACACCACGCAGCGCACTGCCCGGGGCGGCAGCGATCAGGCGGCCTTCGTCGCCCAGTCGACGTGCCAACGCCTCGAGTACCCAGGGCACAAACGCCGCGCGAAGAGGCAGGTCCGTAGCGTCGGGATCGAGCGGTGAACCCAGCAACACGTATCCATTGCCCGCGACAACCCAGGGCGCACCGCCAGCGGTCGCAATGGTGTCCGGGCGATCAGTGGTGCTGGCAGCGGCTTCACCTTCGGCACCACCAGGCGAATACACCAGAGGATAGCGCAGTCGAACCGGCGCACCATCAAAGGCTCGCGTTGCCGAAGCCAAGGTGTCATCGGCTGCGATACCGGTGACACGTGCCAGTACGGTGGCGCGTGCAATCGCACCGAAACGCCAGGGAATACCCAGCCGCGCGAGTTGGCGATTGGCGTCACCAATGCGCACCGGATCACGCGGCGCCGTGAGCAACACCGGACTGCGCGTTCCGGCGGCATCAGCCGAACTCACAGTCACTACGCGCGCATCACCTTCACGTCCACGTGCGAGACGCTGTTCGTCGATCAGTGTTGCGAGTGCCGCCGAGAGAAACGGCCCACCATCGGGGCGCACCGACACGGCTGGAGGCGGCGCCACGCGCACCGCAAAGTGGCGTGTATCGTCTGCGCGCAGCGCATCGGCATCGAGTTCGACGCTACCGCGAACCCAACCCGTGCTCGCGCTGGCGAGGCGTTGCGTGATACGCGCCGGTGCATCGAGCGTGGCGGCAGGTACGGTACCACGCGACACCGTGCGTCCGTCCAACGTGAGACGCCATGGTGCTGAATCCGGTGACGCAATCGCCAGCGACACCGCACCACCCGGAGTCCAGCGTGTGGGTTCTGCAATGGCCTGCAGTACGGCGCGATTGGTCACGCGCGCAGCACTGGATGTGAGCAGGACCACCGGCACATCACCGGCAGCGAGCGCGCTATCGGTACGGAATGCGGTGGGCTGACCATCGGATACGATGCCAACGACCGGCGTGCGCGGCGCTCCACTGCGCACGAGTCCAAGTGCGCGCTGCGTGGCTGCCGCCAGGTCTCCACGGCCACCAAGCGGCGTGAGATCAGCAAGGCCCGTCTCGAGCGCCGATGGCGGACCACCGATGACACGTCCGTCGGCGGTGACAATCCACGCCCGGTCATCAGCGGTCAGCTCGCCAAGTAATGAACGGACGGCGGTACGCAGACTATCGAATCGCACGCGGCCATCCTCGACCACGCTCGTACTCATCGAATTGTCGAGCACTACGGCCACAGCGATGGGCGAGTGCCCAAGCCCGAGGAGACCGGCAATGGGACGTGCGGCCGCAAGTGCCAGCGCGATGACCGCAATCAAACGCAAAATCAGCAGCAGTCGATTACGCAGCTTGAGATCACGACTGTGCTCCTGCTCCATGCGCATGAGATAGCGCACCGCCGGAAAATCGACGGTCCGACCAATACGACGACGCAGCAAGTGCACGAGCAGCGGCACGCCGGCGAGAGCGGCGAGCGCGAGAAAGGCTGGAGCGAGAAAGGCCATCAGACGTACGCCCCACGTCCGTTCACACCCGTCAGATGCCGAAGCGGCCGCCCAAACGGTTCATCCGTATAGGCCATGGCATATCGTGCCCCTGCACGGCCCAAGGCCGCGCGCCACTCAGTCAGTGCTTCCTGCACTGTGGTTTGATAGGTACTCCTCACATCACCAGGTGACGCCGGCACTTCGGTGCCTGACTCCATGTCGCGATAACGCGCTTCGCCACTCTCGGGGAAGTCGCGCTCATCGGGGTCCATGATGTGCAGCACCAGGACTTCATGCCCGCGGGCACGCAGTGTACGCGCCGCGTCGGCCGTCGACGCCGGATCGGCCAGCAGGTCAGACAGCAGAACAACGAAACCGGGCCGCCGTACCATGCGACCGGCCTGCAGCAATGCTTCGGCCACATTCGAATCCTTGCCACCGCCGGACTCCGAAAATGCGGCCATCAGACGACGCCACTGCGCACGCTGCGCGCGCGCCGGCACCACATTGCGAAGCCCCGCATCAAAGCGAATCAGTCCTACGGCATCACGCTGGCGAAGCAGCAACAACGCCATGGCACTCGCCAGTCGCTCCGCATATGCCAACTTGCTGAGCCGCGCCGGACTTCCCGTCCACTGCATGGAGGCACTCACATCCAGCACCAACATGGCGCGGGTATTCGTCTCTTCTTCGAATTGCTTCACGACCCAACGGTCGGCCCGGCCGGCAATGCGCCAATCCAGATAGCGCAGGTCGTCGCCCGGCATATACGGGCGGTGTTCGGCAAATTCGACGCTGAATCCCTTGCGGGGAGAGCGATGCAACCCGGTGATGAACCCGTCCACGACCCAGCGGGCCACCAGTTCCAGGTGACCTAGGGCAGCCAGGACGGCGGGATCGAGTTGGTCGGCGCGGGGTGTGCTCATGTGGGGAGAATACGCGGGGGAGCGGGGATTTGCTCGGGGGGAAGCGCCCACTTACACCCGTTACTGATCACTGAACACTGGAAACTGGAGTTTGAGCCGCGCTGGGACCCACAGTTCTCAGTTACCAGTGTTCAGGTTCCGAGTAGAAGTGGGTGCGGCCGCCCCAGTGCCATTTCCCCCCCGTCCTCCCCTATTTTTCAAGGCTACCCGGGAAAGGCCCCGGTTCGGTTACCCCAGCAAGGCATTCCGTTGCATCTCAGCCACATCCGCAACTTTTGTATCGTCGCCCATATCGATCACGGCAAGTCCACACTCGCGGACCGCCTGATCGAGAAGACCGGCACGCTTCAGAAGCGCGAAATGAAGTCGCAGGTGCTCGATACGCTCGATCTCGAGCGCGAGCGCGGCATCACGATCAAGCTGAACGCCGTGCGCATGAGCTACACGGCGGGCGACGGACAGGGTTACGAGCTGAATCTGATCGACACGCCGGGACACGTGGACTTCACCTACGAAGTGTCGCGTTCCCTCGCCGCGTGCGAAGGTGCCATTCTCGTGGTCGATGCCTCGCAGGGCATTCAGGCGCAGACGCTGTCCAATCTCTTCCTCGCCATGGACGCCGGGCTCGAAATCATCCCGGTGCTCAACAAAATCGACCTGCCGGGCGCCGAGCCTGAGCGTCGTCGCCAGGAAGTGGTGGACCTCATTGGCTGCATGCCTGAGGACGTACTCTTCGTGAGCGGCAAGGAAGGTACCGGTGTGCCGGAGTTGCTCGAGGAAATCGTGAAGCGTGTCCCGCCGCCGAAGGGTGAGCTGGACGGCCCGCTCCGCGCGCTGATCTTCGACTCGTACTACGACAAGTACCGCGGCGCCATTCCCAGCATCCGCGTGGTGGACGGCGAGATGCGCAAGGGGATGAAGATCACCTTTGGTGTGTCCGACAACGTCTACGAAGTCGCAGAAGTGGGCTACCTGCAACTGCGTCAGGTACCCACCGAGGTGCTGCGCGCCGGTGAAGTGGGCTACGTGCTCGCCGCCGTGCGTTCAGTGCGCGAAACACGCGCGGGCGACACAATCTTCGACAAGGACAACCGCGCCGCCGAAGCATTGCCCGGCTATCAGGAAGTGAAGTCGTTCGTGTTTGCTGGTATCTACCCGACCGACACGACGCAGTACGAAACACTGCGTGATGCGCTCGAGAAGATGAAGCTCAACGACGCCTCATTGCAGTACGAGCCCGAAACGTCGACCGCACTTGGCTTCGGTTTCCGATGCGGCTTCCTCGGCCTGCTGCACATGGAAATCGTGCAGGAGCGTCTCGAGCGTGAGTACGACCTCGATCTCGTCACCACGGTGCCGAGCGTGGAGTACCACGTGACCAAGACGGACGGCACGGAGCTGCTGGTCGAAAACCCGGCGCTCATGCCGGCGGCCGTCGTCATCGA
Organism: Gemmatimonadaceae bacterium; assembly: GCA_016742275.1. Taxonomy (GTDB): domain Bacteria; phylum Gemmatimonadota; class Gemmatimonadetes; order Gemmatimonadales; family Gemmatimonadaceae; genus Gemmatimonas. The sequence goes on along the minus strand of JACVCD010000011.1, from coordinate 197,943 downwards.
CGACGTGCAGGAACCGTACGTGCGCGCCCGCATCATGTGCCCGGCCGAATACATCGGGCCCATCATGACGCTGGGCATGGAGCGTCGCGGCATCTACAAGAACACGCGCTTCCTCGACACGGTGCGCGTGGAACTCGACTGGGAGTTCCCGCTCGGCGAGATCATTCTCGACTTCTTCGACAAGATGAAGACGGTGAGCCGCGGGTATGCCTCGCTCGACTACGAGATGCTGGAGTACCGTTCGAGCGACCTGGTACGCCTCGACATGCTCATCAACGGCGACGCCATCGACGCGTTTTCGGTGATCGTGCACAAGGACAAGGCCTACGAGTGGGGCCGCAAGGTGGCGGAGAAGCTCAAGGAGCTCATTCCGCGCCAGCTGTTTGAAGTGGCCATTCAGGCCACCATCGGCCAGAAAGTTATTGCCCGTGAGACCGTGAAGCCGCTCCGAAAGGACGTATTGGCCAAGTGCTATGGCGGCGACATCTCCCGGAAGCGCAAGCTCCTGGAGAAGCAGAAGGAAGGCAAGAAGCGCATGAAGCAGGTCGGTAGCGTGGAAATTCCGCAGGAAGCTTTCTTGGCGGTGCTCCAAGTCGACTGACCGGTTTTCATGCCTGTCGTCTCTGCCGTTCTTCAAACGTCCTTCCTGGGCGACATGATCCTCACCACTCCGCTGCTCGAACGGTTGGCAGCGGATGGGCCAGTGCATGTCGTGGCGACGCCCGCCAATGCGGGTGTGCTCGCCAATCATCCGGCCGTAACGAGTGTGCTGGTATTCGACAAACGTGGCGCAGACCGTGGGATTGGTGGTCTGCGCCGTATGGCCAAACGTTTGCGGGCAGTGGGTGCGCAACGCGCGCTTCTGGCGCAGGGCTCCAATCGCACAGCCGCGCTGGCGTGGATGGCCGGCATTCCGGAGCGCATTGGGTTCGATACCAGCGGCGGCCGTCTCTTCACGACGCGTCGCGTGCGATATCGGCGCGATCTGCATCATGCGGCCAGACTCTGGCAACTGGCCAACGACGCAGGTGATGAGCGTGTACCGACAGCACTGCGTCCATCGCTCTTTCCTGGTGAAGGTGAGTTCGCATCGGTTAACGCCTTGCTCGCTCGCCACGAAGTTGCGCCAGATGCGCCGCTCATTGCACTGGCCCCTGGCAGTGTGTGGGCCACCAAGCGCTGGCCGTCATTCGCAGAACTCGCCGTGCGAAGCGCCGAGCATGCGAGTCTCGAACAATCGCGTGTCGTGGTGCTCGGTGCGGCTGGCGATGCGTCACTCGCTCATGCAATTGCGGTAGCAATCCATGAAGCTGGAGCGCCGCCGGTGATCGACGCGACCGGGCAACTTTCACTGCTCGGTTCCGCCGCTCTGCTCTCCCGTGCACGTGTGCTCGTGACCAATGATTCGGCGCCGCTTCATCTGGCATCGGCCATGAACACGCCAACAGTGGCCTTGTTTGGCCCTACGGTTCCGGCATTTGGTTTTGGGCCGTTGGCCGAGCAACACAGCATCGTGGAGCATGCGACGCTTTCGTGCCGCCCCTGCCACGCACACGGCCCCATGCAGTGCCCTCAGGGGCATTTCCGTTGCATGCGCGAACTCACGCCGCTCACCGTCCGTGATGCAGCCGTGAAGGTCGCACGCCCATTATCTTTTCCGCACCTATGACCATTGCCACGGCAACACCCGATTCGCATTTCATCATCGGCGTCGACCTCGGAGGCACCAACATTGTGGTGTCCGCCATGTCGCTCGACGGGACACGACTGTTTGGCGAACAAAGCGCTCCGACGTTGGCGGCGGAGGGTGCCGATGCCGTGGTGGCGCGAATGGCCAAGTTGGTGGATGAGACCATCGTCACGGTGATGCGTGAAGCCAACGTGACTCGTGACGCGATTCTCGGTGTGGGACTTGGTGCGCCTGGCACGGTCGATCGGGAGCGTGGGCTCGTGCTGGTCGCACCCAATCTGCGGTGGCATGAATTTCCCCTCGTCGAGCGCATGAGTGCCCTGACCGGACTCCCGGTCAAGATCGACAACGACGCCAACTGTGCGACTTATGGCGAGTGGTGGCTGGGTGCCGCGCGCGGCGGCATCAACGTCATCGGATTGACCATCGGGACGGGAGTTGGCGGCGGCATCATCATCGATCGTCAGCTCTATCACGGATCGAGTGATGCGGCCGGTGAAATCGGTCACGTCACGATCGATCTCACGGGGCGGCGTTGTGGCTGCGGCAACTATGGCTGCCTCGAAGCGTATGCGTCGGGCAGTGCGATTGCCGGTCGGGCACGCGAAGCACTGGAGCACGACGAAACATCGAGCCTGCGGGCCCGCGTGAATGGTGATCTCGCGCAGATCACGGCGGCACTTGTGTATCAGGCCGCGAGCGAAGGCGACGCGGTGGCACTCGAGATCGTGCGCGATACCGCCAAGTTCCTGGGTGCCGGCATTGCCAATCTGCTCAACATCTTCAATCCCGATGTCGTCGTGATTGCCGGTGGTGTCACGCAGGCCGGTGAACTGCTGTTTGCACCGTTGCGCACGGAAGTCCGTCGTCGTGCGTTCAAGAGTGTGACCGATGCCTGCCGCATCGTGCCCGGCACCTTGCCCGGCACGGCCGGTGTTGTGGGTGCGGTGGCATCGTTCATCGCGCAGACGACGGGTCGCCCGCCGGCCTGACCGTAGTCCGAAGGAACGCCATGTCCACAGATACAGCGGTGCCGCGCAAGAAGCGCCTCGGTGTCATCGGTTCCTTCGTGTGGGATGTTCTGCATGGACGGGATCGCCGCAGCGTGCCGATCGAAGAGTGGGGCGGCATCACCTATTCGCTCTCTGCGCTCGATGCCGCGCTGCCCGATGACTGGGAGATGGTGCCGCTCGCCAAGGTCGGTGATGACCTCGTGGATCGCGCACGGGTCTTCTGTCGCGGTCTCCGGCATATGGCACCGGATGCCGAACTCATTGGTGTGCCCTATCCCAACAATCGGGTGGAACTGCGCTACCTCGACAACGAACGGCGCAGCGAACATCTGAGTGGCGGTGTGCCGGGATGGACGTGGCTCGGACTCAAGCCCGTGCTTGAGAGTGCGCGTCTTGATGCGCTGTACATCAATCTGCTGAGTGGCTGGGAGCTCGATCTCGAAACCACTCAACTCATTCGCACGCACTTCACCGGCCCGATCTACTGCGATCTCCATATGCTGGTGATGGCGGTGCAGTCGGATGGGCTGCGAACCCCGCGTCCCCTGCCCAACGTGGCCGCGTGGTGTGCGTGCTTTGATGTCATGCAAGTGAACGAAGACGAGATGCAACTCATGGCGCCTGACTCGATGGCGCTCGCCGCCACCGCCATGGCTGCCGGCGTTTCCTTGTTGTGTGTGACACTCGGCAAGCGCGGCGCCGCGTTTTTTGCAGCGCCGGGGATTGAGAAACTTCGTGATATTCCCGAGAGGCGTGGTCACAACTCCGCGCTATCCACATCGCCGCGCGGTGGCGCCGGTGCGTTTGGTGCGATTCGTACGGCGCTCGTACCGGCTGTGCCACTGCGTGTCGATGGCCCAGGCGATCCCACAGGTTGCGGTGATGTATGGGGCGCCACCCATTTCTCACGACTGCTTGCCGGTGATATGTTGACTGAGGCAATTGCCGCCGCCAATCGAGCGGCCGCGCGCAATGTCGAACATCGCGGGGCATCCGGCCTTGCGCAGCATCTTCGCGGAGAGCTCAGCATCACGTGACGACCGTCATCGCCGTGCCGCCGTCGCTCGACGAGCAATCGTTCGAACAGGTCATCGAACAGCTCGCGCCTGTGCCTCTCGGAGAGAAGATCCTGGTCGACGCACGTCATGCGCGCTGGGCATCTCCGTTCGGCCTGGCGGCCCTGCTCTGCGTGGCGCAATCACGTCGTGAACGTATCGACTTCGCGGTGCCCGAGCATCCCGACACTCTCTCGTATTGGTCGCGCACCGGCTTCTTCCGCCACGCGGCCGAGTTGTATGAACTGCACGGTCATGTCCCGCGTGAGCGCGAGGCACATGAGAGTGAAGTACTGCTCGAGCTCACACCTATCACGAAGACGGATGATGTGCACGGTGTGGTCGGCCGTATTCAGCAGAAAGCCGCCGACATTCTGCACGGTCAGCTCAATCTCGACACCGCCGTCACTGGTGCGTTCGGCATGACATTGAGCGAGTCCTGTCAGAATATCGTGGAGCACGCGGGACTTGGCGGTTGGGTCGCGGTGCAGACGTACAAGTACACCAAGCGTCTTGGTCGTCGTGTCGTGGTGATTGCCGTATGCGATGCCGGTATCGGATTCCGTAAGTCGCTCGAGAGCTCACCCAGCCATCGGTCCAGCGATCGATGGGACGATGCCATGGCGCTCGAAGATGCCGTGCTGCGTGCGATGAGTCGCTTTCGTCATGGCGACAAGGGACGTGGGCAGGGTCTCGCTGGTATTCGTCGTTTTGTCGGGCGATGGAGCGGCAAGCTCACCGTGCGCAGTGGCACCGCGCGCATTGCGATCACGCCCGATTGGGATGAGGATGTGCCGATGGCGGAAGCGCTTCCCTATTTCCCGGGAGCGCAGATGCAGATCGTCATCCCTGAGCGTATTGGTGATGCGCCTGTTCGGGCTCGTGGTGCCGCCCGCAGCCGTGTGGGGACCTGATCGATGATGGTGCATATCGATGTGGGTACCGTACTGCGCGGCACGGTCTGCGATCTCTATTCCAACCTGGTCACGCGTCCGACGGGTGCTGCTGTGCGCAGCGCTATCGAGCAACAGGTCGGTGAAATCGGTCAGCCGGTGCTCACCACGATCGATTTCTCGCAGGTGAATCTCCTGGATTTTTCCTGCGCCGATGAGATCGTGGCCAAGCTGCTGCTGCAGTACACCGCCGACGATGGTCCACGTGGCTATCTGGCGTTTCGTGGCATTCACGATGGGCATATCGATCCCATCGAAACGGTGCTCGAACGACATGCTCTCGCGCTGGTGTCGTGGCATGAAGGAACGGCCGAGCTGTTCGGTCATGTCACCGATGAAGAGCTCCGTCATTGGGAAGTCGTGCGCGATCATGGCCCACTCGGCGCCCGTGAAGTGGCGACGCTGCTGGCGGTCACGGAAACCAGCGCGCGGATCCAGCTCGATCAGCTGGATCGTCGTCGGTTGGTCATGCGGAGCGATCTGGGGTATGCAATACCAGGTAGCGAAGGAGGGCTCGCATGAGTAGCGGTGGCAGTGGGAACGACGATCGGGACGGTCTGGGTGGACCGGGATCGGTACGCAAGCTGAGCATGTTCACCGGGATTGCACCGCCTGTTCAGGTCGTGGGCTTCATTGCCACGCGGAAGGGGGATGCTGACCGTGGACCGATGGTCCGTATGCGCTCCGATGACGCATTGATCCGACTGGTCAGTGCGGGAGAGCTGGTCCGGGTGGTCTCGGCGCGTCGCTCGGAGCTCGCGGTGGTGGAGCTCGACGACTCCCTGCCCCGTGGCGGGGTCGTACTCCGTGACGTCGCGGGCGCGGCGCCGTCTGAAGTGATACGGATCATCCGTCTCGACACCGACTCCCGGCCGCGTGCCTGAGCGCGTTGCGCCCAAGTGCCCGAATTGCCTCGCCTGCCAATTCCGTGACTGATCTGCTGCTTCGCCGACTGGCCGACCTCGAGGGCGCCGACGCGGCGCTCGTCCTGGCGAGCGGTCGCGCGGCAATTGCGTGCACCGTGCTCGCGTTGCTGCGCCCTGGCGATCATGTGCTGAGCAGCGCGTGGTTACGCGCCAGTACGCGCGCGTTCTTCCAGCAGGAGCTCGCGGCACTTGGGGTCGAAGTCACATTCGTCAATCCATCGGACGTGCGCGGCTGGCGTCGCGATATTCGTCGCACGACGCGCCTCCTGTATGTCGAGTCCCCGGTGCTCGAGCATGGACGGGTCGTGGACCTACGTCCACTCCGTACGCTCGGTCAGGAACTCGGTGTAGCTCTGGTCGTTGATGCGACGGCGGCTTCACCGGCTGCGTTCACACCATTGACGGCTGGCGCCGATGTGGTGGTGCACGATGCCCGTGAGCGCTTCTTCAGTGTGCCCGATACTGAAGCCGGTATCGTGTGCGGAACCGAAGCCGTCATTGATGAAGTCCGGGCCAAGATGCACACCTGGGGCGCAATACCGCACCCTTCCATTGGCGAGCGATTGCTGCACGACCTGGCCACGCTGTCGCTGCGCGTATCGCATCAGGCCCATGTAGCACACGCCGTAGCCCGCGCGCTCGCGCTCGCCGCGCCGGATCGCCTGCAGGTTCACTATCCCGGACTCGAATCCCATCCGGATCATCAGCTGGCGGGCGATTCGCTGCGTCATCAGGGCCCCGTGGTCATGCTCACGTTCCGCACATCAGGCGAGGCAGCATTGATTGCTGATCGCCTGGCGTCTCAACTCGACGCGCAGGCGCGCCCTCAGGGCGCGCAACTCCGTCTGGCCGAGGCATCCGATACGGTGCGTCTGCATGTCGGACTCGAGGACGCCAGCGTACTGATTGCCGACATCGCCGACATCCTCCACTCCAGCGCGACCTGATATGTCCGGTATCGTGCGGGTGGCCAGTGTGTCGAAGGAATACGCGCGCTCAGGAATGGCGCTGCGTGATGTTTCCTTCGAAATCGCGAAGGGTGAGTTCGTATTCCTCGTAGGGCATTCCGGTGCGGGCAAGAGCACGCTGCTCAAGCTGCTGTCCATGGCCGAACGCCCCACGACCGGCGAAGTGCGTGTGTCGGGCTATTCGAGTTTCTCGATCAAGCCACGAGAAGTGCCGCACCTCCGTCGGCGGCTCGGCATCGTCTTTCAGGATTTTCGTTTGCTGCCTGATCGCACGGCCGAGCAGAACGTGGCGTTTGCGCTTGAAGTGACGGGCACTCCGCAATCCCAGATTGGACCAAAGGTTTCGCGGCTGCTGCTGCAGGTGGGGCTCACGTCACGCGCCACGGCGTATCCGCATGAGCTTTCTGGCGGCGAACAACAGCGCGTGGCAATTGCCCGCGCGTTGGCGAACGATCCGTTTCTGCTATTGGCCGATGAGCCCACCGGCAATCTCGATGATCGTGCGACACACGCGATCTATCTGCTGCTACGGGAAATCAATGCGCGTGGTACGGCGGTTCTGATGGCCACACACGATGTGGCCATGATCCAGCGTGCACAGCAGCGCTTTCTTGAGCTCGACAAGGGACAGCTGGTTTTCGATGGCACCGACGTCGCGCGCCTCGTGGCAGACATGCGGGGGCGCAAGTGAGACTGGTGCTTCGCGAAGTCCTGCTGGCGTTCCGTCGTGCGCCGTTGCTCGCTGTACTTGGCGTGACCACGATTGCCTTTTCGCTGTTCGCCTTCAGTCTGTTTGGTCTGGTGGCGCTCAACATTCGGCAGTCACTTCGGGAAATCGAAGATCGTGTCGAGATCCGTGCCTTCCTCGTGGAAGGCACGACGGATGCGCAGGTCGAGGCCCTCATGAAGGGCATTGGCAACATTCCGCAGGTCGCGGATGCCGGGTATGTCTCGCCGGATTCTGCTCTCGTGCGTGCACGGCACGAACTTGAAGAGTTCCGCGATGTGATGGAGGGCTCTTTCCTTCCGGCGTCTGTCGAACTGCGTTTCAAGGAAGGCGCACGCGACCCGGAAACAGTGAAGGAAATATCGCGGCGTCTGCAGACGTATCCGATCGTCGAAGAAGTGCGGTATGGCCAGGAGTGGGTGGAGAAGCTCTATCGCATCCGCAACATTGCAGGTCTGGCAGGCTCCGTTCTCTGCGGTGTGTTTGCCCTGGTGTCGGTGATCATCATCGGTTCGACCATTCGCATGTCCATTCTCGCCCGCGCGCGCGAGATCGAGATCATGCGACTGGTAGGTGCCACCAACATGTTCGTTCGCCTGCCCTATTTGCTCGATGGCGCACTCAAGGGGCTGGCCGGTGGAGTGATTGCGGTGCTCATGGCATGGAGCACCACCACGCTGGTGACCAGCTCACTCATGGTCACACAGTTCTTCAATTCGCAGCAGGTGTTGCTCGGCATCCTCGCCGGCGGCGTGCTCGGGTTGCTCGGCAGTTGGTTCAGCGTAGGACGCCACCTGCGCCACATCTGGCGTGAATCGTGAGCGCACCGCGCTCTTCATCGCCAATAACCTGGACGGCTCGCGTGTGTTGCGCGGCCGTTCTTTTGGCTGGTGTCACCACGGTGACTGGTGCACAAGCGGCCGGTCAGACTGGCGCACAGAGCGCTGAGCAGCGTCTTCGTCAGCAGCAGGACCAGCTCGACAAGCTCCGCAAGGAGCGGAGTGATCTCGAGACGCGCATGAATCAGTTGCAACGCAGCGCGCGCACGCTCACCGAAGAAGTGGCCAATCTCGAAGCGCAACGTCGTACGACTGCGCGGTTGGTGGATGCACTCGATCAGCAGCTCGGGACCATCAACGAAGAAGTCATCAAGGCCGGAACGGGCCTCCAGCGAGCTGAAGGTGAACTGGTGAGCAAGCGCGGTTCGCTGCAGCGACGCATGGTGGAGATATACAAGCGCGGCAGTCTGTACGATGTGGAAGCGATGTTGTCGGCGCAGTCGTTTGCCGGACTGGTTGCCCGCTACAAGTATCTCCACGAACTCGCGATCAATGATCGCAACTTGGTGCGACGTGTCGAAGGTCTGCGCGATCAGATCATTTCGCAGCGTTTGCTTCTCGTGCGTCTGCAGGATGAAGTCAGCCGGAATCGTCAGGAGAAGGATCGTGAAGCGCGGCGCCTCGCATCGCTGGAATCCACTCGTCAGCGTAGCCTGACGGCTGTACAGCGTTCCGCCGCGCAAGCGCGCGAGCGTCTGCAGCAGCTTGCCCGCGACGAATCCCGCATCGCCAACGCCATTTCCACACTCGAGACGGCACGTCGCCGAGCCGAGATGGCGCCGAACGCACGTCCCGCGGCACCGTCGACCATTCGCACATCCGATCTGGGTAAGCTCGACTGGCCCGTCGACGGCGACATTCTGTACCGCTTTGGTCGTGTTGTGAATCCCAACAACACGACAACGCGATGGAATGGTCTTGGTATCGGCGCGAATGAAGGAACTTCGGTGCGCACCATTTCCGCAGGCGAAGTCGTGCTGGCCGACAACGTCGGCACCTATGGTCCCACGGTCATTGTGCAGCATGGTGGTGGTGACTACTCGGTGTATGGGTCGCTCGCGCAGATCAGCGTGCGTCGTGGCCAGCAAGTCACGAAGGGCCAGGTGATTGGTACGGTGGGTGCAACGGATCCGGAGCTTCCCCCGCACCTGCACTTCGAGATTCGCCCCAAGGGTCGTGCGGTGGATCCGCTCGAATGGCTGCGCGGGAAACGATAGGCGGGAGCCAGGACAGTGCTCCGACTGGTGCACATGTCTCGATTGCTGGCGGCACCTGGGAGGCGGCCAACCGGGTGATCGAGATCGGCGCCACCGGTGCGCAGATCTTCACAAAGCAGGCCAATCGATGGGCCGAACGCGAAGTAGATGGCACCGAAGCGGCACGCTTTCGTGAAGGCATGTCGAACACGTCAGTGCGATGGATATGCGCGCACGACAGCTATCTGATCAACCTGGCGTCGCCCAATCCGGAATTGCGCGCCAAGTCCCTCGAGAGCTTCCGCGCAGAACTGCGTCGTTGCCATGCGCTCGGACTCGATGCGCTGGTCTCGCATCCGGGCAACTACATCGACGATCGCCAAAGTGGCATTGCCCGTAACGCGGACGCGATTGTGCAGGCGCTCGAGATGGAACCGGGTTCGACACGATTGCTCATGGAGCTGACGGCTGGTCAGGGAACCGTACTCGGCTCCACCTTCGAAGAGATGGCAGATCTCCTATCGCGTATTCCATCGCCACTCCGCTCGCGTGTGGGCGTATGTCTCGACACGGCGCATGTGTGGGCTGCGGGATACGATCTGGTGCAGTCATACGATGTCGTATGGCAGCAATTCAGTGATACGCTGGGATTTGAGCAATTGGGCTGTCTCCATCTCAACGACTCGAAGGCCAGACTGGGTTCTCATCTCGATCGACATGAGTTGATTGGCGAAGGGACCATCGGGTCTCCGGTGTTTCATCGGATCATGACCGATCCAAGGCTCGCGAACATTCCTCGCGTACTTGAAACGCCCAAAGGCGATACGCCCATCGAGACAGATCGTCGCATGCTGGCATTGCTTCGTGGATTCGCGGCCGCGGAACTGAACAACGTATGACACGCCAACATCTGCGACCCACCCTCGCGATTACACTCATCGCGGCCACGCTCATGGCATTGGCCGCGTGTGGTGATTCTCCCACGCGCCCGCGCCCGGAGACTCCAGCATATGACCCCACATCATTGACTGGCGGTCAGTTCTATCGCTGGACACATGGAAGCACGGTGCGAGTCTGGGTGCTGCAACCCGATGACGCGACGCGCGATGTGCGCAGTGCCACGACAAGTGCCATCGCCGCGTGGAATGCGGTGCCCACATCGCGAGAGTTTCGTCTCGAAGCTGCGACGTCACTGGCCAACGCGAATGTGCTGATACTCGATCGCAGCACTCCCCTACCCGTCGTCGCAGCAGCAAGCTGCCCGTTCGAACCCAGAGGATCGACCGGCTACACGTATTTCTGTCCACAGGGCAATCGAGCGCAGCAGCTCATGACCACTGTTGGTGGCGCGACACTGGTCTCAGTCGTCATTCGTCTTGATGTGGGTGGAATGGCCAGCCAGGCGATCCTCGACGCGGTCGTGGCGCACGAGCTTGGGCATGCTATCGGCATTGGTGGGCACAGCCCCAATCCCTCCGACGTGATGTACGGCTCACCGACCATACGCATACCAACCAATCGGGACTCGCAGACCTTGCAGTTCCTGCTGGGTGAGTCGCCCACCTTCACCTTGTAGACGCTTTCGCCAAGCCACCCAATCGCACATCTTCCTCTGTCTCGGCGCCCCTTCATCCCGAATGGGCGCCGAATCCGTCAGTAGACCAACGTGACGTTTAAGTCGCGTTTTTCATTCCGCTCTCCTTGTGCTTCACCGAGCGCGTTCTGTTCGCGCCGGCACGAAGCTGTCCGCTTACCGTGAGGGTCGCATCGATGGCGACACAGGTCACTCCGTCTGCTTCCGCGCGCGAAAGCGCTGGCGGTCTCGCCCCGCAGGGCATCAGCCCCAAGGGGCAGGTCCATTGGAACTTCGTCGCGCCCGAGCTCATCGAGGCAGCCATTCGCCGTGGTGAAGGCACGTTGGCCGATATGGGGCCGTTTGTTGCAGTCACGTCGCCGCACACGGGACGTTCACCGAACGACAAGTTCGTCGTGAAGGAATCCGCGAGTGAAGCCGATGTGGATTGGGGCAAAGTCAATCAGCCCATTTCGGCGGAACAGTGGACGACGCTCAAGTCGGATGTGCAGCAGTACCTGAACGGACTGGACGATCTGTTCGTGCAGGATCTCTACTGCGGTGCAGATCCTTCGACGCGCCTCAGCGTGCGTTACATCCTGCCCAACGCGTGGCATGCGGCGTTTGTGCGCAACATGTTCATTCGGCCCGACATCGCCGAACTGGCCACGTTCGCGCCGAACTTCACGGTGTACCATGCACCGGAGTTCCAGGCGGATCCTGCGCGCCACGGTACGCGCACCGGCACGTTCATCGTGCTGAATCTCGCAGAGCGCGCCATCCTGATCGGCGGCACGCGCTACGCTGGTGAACTCAAGAAGTCGATGTTCACCGTGATGAACTACCTGCTGCCCAAGCAGGGCGTGCTCTCCATGCACTGCTCGGCCAACATTGGTCCAGAGGGTGACACGGCGTTGTTCTTCGGTCTTTCCGGCACAGGCAAGACCACGTTGTCGGCCGATCCCGAGCGCGGTCTGATCGGCGACGACGAACACGGCTGGTCGAGCGAAGGCACGTTCAACTTCGAAGGCGGCTGCTACGCCAAGGCCATCAATCTTTCGGCCGAAGGTGAGCCCGACATCTACGCGACCACGCAGATGTTCGGCACCATCCTCGAGAACGTCGTGCTCAACGAGCCGTCGCGCACGGTGGACTTTGCCAACCAGAGCATCACCGAGAACACGCGCGCGTCGTATCCGCTGCCGTACATCAAGAATCATGTGCCAAGCGGTCGTGGTGGACACCCGAAGAATGTGGTGTTCCTGACGGCCGATGCGTTTGGTGTGTTGCCGCCAATCGCGCGCCTCACGCCCGAGCAGGCCATGTACTACTTCCTCTCGGGTTACACGGCCAAGGTGGCTGGCACCGAGCGTGGAGTGACGGAGCCGCAGGCCACGTTCTCGGCCTGCTTCGGTGCCGTGTTCCTCGTGTGGCATCCGACCAAGTACGCTGAAATGCTCGGCGAGCTGCTCAAGCAGCACGGCTCGCAGGTGTGGCTGGTGAACACTGGCTGGAGCGGCGGCGCGTACGGCGTTGGCAAGCGCATGAAGCTGTCGTACACGCGCGCCATGGTGCGTGCGGCGCTGTCGGGTGGTCTCGATTCGGTGGCGTTCAAGGCTGACCCGATCTTCGGTCTAAATATCCCGACGTCTGTTGCCGACGTGCCGTCAGACGTGCTCGATCCGCGTGGTACGTGGGCTGATGGCGCGGCCTATGATGCGCAGGCCAGCAAGCTCGCCGGCATGTTCCGCGAGAACATCAAGAAGTTCGGTGACGCAGTATCGCCGGCCATTCTTGGCGCGGGACCGAAGGGCTGATTGTATTCGTTAGTCAGTCGTCGCGATGCTGACACGACGACTGACTAACACGGAAAAAGCAGATGGGGCGGAAACTTCAGGATCGCAATCCTGTGGTTTCCGCCCCATCTGCATTTTCCGTGTGAATCTGTTGTCACCCACACCAGCGATAGATCAGTTCAGCTTGACCGTCTCGAGGAAGATCTTGCCCTGATCACGCGCCTGCAGAATGATCAGACCATTCGGGCCAAAGCCTGTGATCTGACGTCCCGCAGGTACCTTCACGCGCTGCAGCAGCTTGCCGGCCGGGCTGATCACGTCGTACACGAGCGGTGGCTGATTGGCCATGCTGGCCATCATGGCCATGGCGGCAGCCGGAGGCGGCCCCTGACGCGTGGAATCACGCGGCGCGCCCGGAGCACCAGGCATTCCGCCCGGGGCTCCACCTGGGCCACCACGACCACCCATCATGCCGGCCATGCCCTGACCACCCGGTCCATTGAACTGCTGCGCGAGCTGCGCCGACAGATTGGACGTCGTGGGCACCACCCAGAGATTGCCTTCCTTGTCGGCAATGCTCGAGCCCTGACGAATGGGCGGATAGTAGTCCGGCAGACGATCCGCAGCGATGGGCTCCATCACCATGCGGAAGGTGCTGTTCTGATTCTGCGCCTGGCGATCCATGGCCGCCTTCGCCAACACCTGCAGCGAGTCGACCAGCTTCACCTTGTCATCATCGGTGATGCGCTTCCAATCGAACGGCAGCTTGTCCGACGCGACGTGCGAACCATCGGGACGGTAGTAGTCCACGTGATAGTCGAGCACACGCATCACGGCCACCGTACCATCAGCGAGCAGCGCCCAATCGTCGCCCTGCGGCAACGGATTGATCTTCACGGTGATGCGCGTCGTGCCATCATCGCCACGTGTGGTCTGCGTTTCGTTCTTCGGCACCTTGAGGAACGTGACCGTATCGGCTTTGCGCGTATCGAAGTCGACACGCACGATGGGCACGGAATCCGGCTGATTGGCCGGATTGAATCCACGACCACCGGGACCGCCAAACGGCTGTCCACCAGGACCGCCGGGGCCTCCACCGAATCCACCGCCACCCGGACCACCGAAGTCACCACCACCACCACCGCGATTCTGATTGCCGCGGTTGTTGTTATTGTTGCCGCCCTGCCCACCTTGTCCGCCCTGACCGCCGCCAGGACCACCACGGCCGCGATCCATGCCGTTGCCGAACATGTTGGCCATGCCGCCACCCGGGCCACCGCCGAACTGACGGTAGTACATGCGACCCTTCGCATCGAACGCATGCGAACCGAGGTTCATGTTGGACAGCAGATTGATGTCGTTCGTGCGCGGTGAAGCCATCACGCGCGCGGTGCGGCCATCGGGACGCAACACCACGAGTGACATGGTCGACGCATCCACGACAATCGTGCTGTCGCCGAGATACGGCATGAGTCCGAGTGGACGCTGCCCGTACGGCATCAACGCGCCGGGCGCAGTGTCCGCAACCACAACCGGATTGCGCAGCGACGCATCGAACTTGAGCAGCTGACGACGCTGCACGTCGTTCACGAAGATCGAACCATCGGACAGCGCGCGCACCATGTTCACGCTGTTGAACGGCTGGCTCGTGCGGGCAATCACTGCCGACACATCACGCACCGGCACCTGCGCCGCTGGTGCTGCGGGCGCTGCCGCATCCTGAGCGGACACGGTATGCACAGGCACCGCAGTCGTCGCGGCCGCGAGCAGCACACCAACGGCGCTCCAACGGGAAAGGCGATTCGACGTCATGGGAAGAACCCCGGAATGAGAAGAAGACTTGGTCACGTGATTCCTCAGCGGCCCATGCGGCCGCCGCCCATACCGAAGCGGTTGCCACCCACGGTACCGGAACGAATGCCCTGCAGCGTGCGCTTGTCGAGGAACTGCACCAGCTGGTCAGGAAGAATGCGGATCTGTTCTTCGGTCAGCAGGTTACGGATACCCGGCACGATCTTGATGAGCACGTCCACCGTTTCTTCACGTGCATCCTTGTAGCGGCCGTACGCGGCGCCATGGTTGTACTTGTCCGGCAGGTCGGCCAGGAAGCGCGCCACCGGCGTCCACACACTGTCGCTCTTGAGGATGTAGAGACGATTGAGTGTGGCCAGGCTGTCAGCCTGCGTGCGGGTAAGCTTGAGCGTATCCGCCTGCTGCAGCAACTGCTGCATCGGGTTGATGATGCCCACGTTGGCCGTCTGACGAAGCTGCTGCAGGCTGGGCTTGTTGCCCGGGCGCGTGCGGCCGCGATCCAGCTGCTGCAACAGCTGCTGCTGTTCGCGCGACTGGCCCACGTCGTAGCGCACCTGCAGCGTGAACATCACGGGCTGCGAACGCAGCGTGGTCTCACGCGGACGCGTGGAACCGAAGCGCTCGTTCACTTCATACTTGAACGTGCGCGTCACCGGATCGAAGCCGCGTACGAAGAACAGCTGCTGCTGCGACTGCGGCATCTGCTGCGCACCCCAACCCTTCAGACCATCTTCGCCATTCACAAGGCGATCGATGCCGTTGAGCGGATTCTGCACCTGCAGCGAGATGTTGGCACGCTGCGGCAGGCCGAGCTTGAGGGAGTTGAGGTTGAAGCTCAAGTTGCCGGTCATCGACCACGGACCGACGCAGGAATTGCGCTCCGCGAAATTCCCCATCTGACTGCGCAAGCAAGCCGTAGCCTCACGCGTTCCGTTGGCAAGCAGGCTCTCAAGCCCCGAACGCAGCAGCGGATCACTCACCGATGCCGGATCGAAGATGTACGCACGGTCGTTGCCATAGCTGTCGCCATTCACGTCCTGATTGATGAGCGGCGTGTAGCGCGAGCCAGAGGAGAAGCGCCCGTTCCACGAGATACGGATGGCATCCCAGGCGTTGTAGCTCAGGCTGTACTGAATGGCGTGGCGCGAGAAGAAGCCGCTCGGCGACCACTCCTTGCCCTGCGGCGAGCCAACCGTGCTGTTGAAGCCGAGGAACTGCTCACGTACATCGGCCAGCACGTAGGTAAGGTTCCAGCCCCAGCGCGAATTGAACACCGTGGGACGGATGCTCAGGTTGAACTGCTTGCTGTCACCTTCGAGCGTTGACGTCTGCGCCGTCACACGACCGTACTTGTCGCTCACACGCGCTTCACGCCACGCCACCTGACCAGTGGTGGTGACGATGGCCTCCGGCGTCACGTACATCGGACGCCCGGCTTCATTGGCCAGCGTGAACTGCTGCACGTCAGTGAAGTTGAGGTCGATGCCACCCGACTGGCGCTGGTTGCGCGAGTACGTCACGTCGGCGGTAAGCACCAAGCGATTCTTCAGCACCGCACCCTGCCACTGCAGATTGCTGCGGATGGAACGCTGCGCCTGGTAGTCGGGCAGGAACAGATTGACGTTCGGATTGCTGTTGGCAAACACCGAACCGTTCGTGCCATCGGCACACGTGGTCGGGATGTTATTGCGATCAACCGAATAAGAGGTCCAGTCAGGAATCGGCGTGGCTTCACCAAGGCAGGTGAGCTGCTGCAGACCACTGGGCAGACCCGTGTTGTCGATGGCGTTGGAAATCAGCTGCGTGCCCGGCGTGTTCTGGAACACACCGATACCACCACGCACCACGGCGCGCGGCGCGCGAATCATGCCCGGCATCAGCGCCAGCTGATCGGCTTCACCAAGCGTCCACGAAAAGCCGACGCGCGGGCTCACGTAGAAACGATTGGGGACCTCGGCGTTGTCCCGGCCAAACGTGGCAAGCACGTCAGGATTGGAGTTCGGCCCCATGTTGTACTTATTGGCGTCCATGCGCACGCCGTACTGCACCTGCAGATCATTCGTGGGGCGCCACGCGTCACCAAGCGAGATCGCGCCAACATACTGGCTGCCCGTGCGCGTGCGCGGCGACAGCAGACGCGTGAACGAGGCCGGCGTGTTGGACTGCAGATCGGCCAGCGTGTTGTACGAGTACGAACCGTACTCGTTGAAGTTGAACAGATTGCGGAACTCCTCACGACGCAGCTCGGTCGTGAGCTTCACACGGTGCCGGTTGTCCGAAGAGAACCACGACAGCGTGTTGTTGCCGGCAAACTGATTGGTGCTGCTGCCGTTGTTGAGTGCCGGATTACCACCGAACTGCAGGTTGCTCACCGACGACGTGCCATCGGCGAACTGCGAGTTCACACGCACACTGCCCGAAGGCAGGAACACATACGGCTCGGCCGCGTTACGGCTGGTGCTGTAGCCGACCGTGGTTTCGGTGAAGATGCCCTTCCAGCCGACCATGCCACTGTGGCGAATCTGCGCAGCACCACCCCAGTTCGTGCGCTCACCATCACGCGTCGGCGTAATGAGGCTGCCACCGAATCCACCAAAACCACCACCACCAAAACCACCGCCGCCGCCGCCCGAACCCACCGGCGTCGTCTTGCGATAGTTGGCCGAGAGCGTGAACGCGTACGTGCTGCCGCGCGAAGAATTCTGCGGCACCCAGTCAAAGCTGTTCAGCGTATTGAGCGACGTCTGGATACGAAGCGGCGAGTATCCATCGACATTGTACGGGATCTGATCCGTGCCGAGGATGTCGAGCATGCGGCGTACCGAGTCCGCCGACACACCAGAAGCCTGGAAGCCATCCACGTTGGAATTGAGCGCCGTCTGGAAATCCTGCAGACGACGATCGAACTGCAACGAGGTGTTGTAGAACAACGCGTCAGGCTTGAGCGGGCCGGATGCTGAACCACCAAACGACATGTTGGTGTACTGCTGACCCGTCGCGATACCGATGCGGTCGGCCCACTGAAGCTGCGGCGACACGAAGTTCGTGCTCAGGTTACGACGCGAGAAGTTCGAACCGGAACCCGTGCGCACCTGCAGCTGACCACCGGAGAAACCGCCACGCGAGACATCGTACGGCGACGTGGACAGCGACGTCATCACGTTCGCGTCACGCGGCAACTGCGCATCACCAAAGTTGAGACCATTGAGCTGCGTATTGTTCTGATCACCACCAAGTCCGAATACCGAGAACGCGTCGCCGCCACCGTCAGCACCGAGCAGCAGCTGCACACCGGGAATGGCCGAAGCCATCGCCGCGAGATCGCCCATCTGCTCCGCATTCAGGAATCCGGCGAGTTCATCGCTCACCGTGCGCTCGGAACCACCAACGTCCGACACGGTATCGGCACGCGACACCGCCGCACGCTCCGTCACCTGCACGGCGTCGAGCGTAATGGCAGCCGGCGAGAGACGCGCATCAGCAATCAGGATTTCCTGATCGGCCGTACGCTTCACCTGATAGCGACGCGGCGAAAGACCGATACCGGAAAATGTCACCCAGTAGTCGCCTTCCCCGCCGGGGAAGGAGATGGTGTAGCGACCATTTCGATCGGTGCGCTGCGTGCGGCTCACGTTGCCACTCAGAGTGGTGGCGGTGACGAGCACGTTCGGGATCGGCATCGTATCCGTACCGGTCACACGACCGCGGATGATGTCAACCTGTTGAGCTTCGGCAATCTCAGGGGCCGCGAATGTCGCGATCAGGAGCGCCAGACCGCCAAGAAGGCGTCGGAAAAAGGGCATATGAGTAGTCACGACGCATAAGACGCATACGAAAGGCGTTTCGTTAAGAGGCAAAGCACGGATATTCTTGTGTGGAATCCCGTGTGCCCCATAGGCATACACTCGTGCTGATGCTTCGCTGACGCCCTGCCGACAGTTTCGACAAATGGAAATCCTTCGCGACCCGCTCTGGAACAACATCCGCCTCGATGGACTCGCCTTGTCCCTGCTCGAGACGCCCGTGGTGCAGCGGCTGCGATATGTCCGGCAGCTCGGATTGGCCTTTCTGGTATACCCCGGCGCGACGCATTCCCGCTTCGAGCACGCACTTGGTGCATGGCATCTGGCCGGACTCGCCCTTCGTCTCCTCGACGAACGTGGCGTGCTTTCGGATATCTCACTGAGAGATCAACAAGTCGTACGCGCAGCGGCGTTGTTGCACGACGTTGGCCACTATCCCTTCTCGCACGCGCTCGAAGAGATCGGCGTGACCCATCATGAGGAGGTCGCCCGTCCGCTCATCACCGAGGGGGATGTGGGACGTGTCCTTCGCACGGTACTCGGCGATTCCGCACCCGAAGAAATCTTTTCCCTCATCAGTGGCCATAGTACCCACCCATTGCAGGGGTTGATCTCAGGGTCGATTGATCTCGACAAAATCGAGTATCTCAAGCGCGACGCGACCATGTGCGGCGTGCCCTATGGCGAAATTGATGTGGACCGTCTGCTCAATTCGCTGGTTCTTGTCACTCTACCTGAGGGACAAAACGCGGTAGGCGTACACGAAAAGGGGCTGTCGGCACTCGAGTCGCTACTCTTCGCCAAGTACCAGATGTACCGCAACGTGTACTGGCACCACGCAGTACGAAGCGCAACGGCCATGTACAAGCGTTTGGTAGCCGTTGCCCTCGACACGGATGCGGTGGCGGCGGACAAAGTGGCGCGATTCACCGACGAGGGGCTGCTCGTGCACCTCGACACACCGAAGCTGGTACCGGAAGCACGAGGGTTGCTGGACTCGCTCCGGGTTCGCCGGCTCCACAAGCGCGCGTACGAATGCCCGGCAGCCACCCTGGGTGAAGACGTGGGCGAATGGATCGCCTCGGACTACGCGCTCACCCGTCGTGTCGAGAACGCCCTGGCGGCCGAGCTTCGTCTCCCCATGGGAGCGGTGCTGCTGGACTATCCGGCCAAGACGCAGATGCTGGGCGTGGATATCCCCATGCTGCGGCGTGATGGGCGGGTGGAGCAGCTCACGGCCAGTGGCTTTGAAGGCGCCCTCAATCTGCCACGCCTGTCGGACGAGCTCTATCGCAGCGCCCGCAGATTGCGCGTCTTCACTGCCGACCGTGCGTCAGTTCCTGCCGATGCCGTGTTGCGGGCACTTCGCCTGGACGCCGATACGATTCAAAGCCGTCTCGACGAGGGGCGCGCCCTCTTGAGCTGAGGGCGCGTGTTGGTCAGGCGTTGGTCAATTGATCAGCCGGTGAAGCAGTGCCGCGAGCCGCTCTTGGCGGCTTCGAGCATTTCGATGGCTTCGGTGACCATGGCTTCACCACGATTGGCCGCATAGAACGTGCGAATGCCCGAGCGCAGTGAATCGGTGCTCACCTTGCCGCGCAAACCGTGCGCCCATTCGCGAATGGGACGTGGCAATTCCACGATGCAACCACGATCCGCCCCCTTGTCATCGAGCAACACGATGGTGGGCGTAGCCGAACGACCATCGAGCGACAAATGGGCCTGCTGCACAGGGCGTCCTTCAGTGGGCAGCACGATGCGGAGATCGAGTCCCGGCACCGAGCTCGCCAGCAGAGCGAGATACGGCACCGAATTCATCGAGTCACCGCAGGCGTCGATCGCGACGACCAGGAATCGCCAGGAGCCACCAACCTGACGTGCACGTGCCAACAGCGTCTCGCTGATGCGCGCGCTGTCCGCCAGTCCCAGCCAGCCTTCGCGGCGCGCCTTGGCGTTGGCCAGGAAGTCAGGAAAGCGCTGCCCCGATTCGTACAGCACACTCAGCGAACTGTCGGCCGCCTGCTGCTTCCTGGCGGGCGTTCCGCTCACGCAGTCTGCCTTGGCAGTAGCTCCAGCCAGCAGCAATGCACTGGCCACGACGAGTCCCTGCACCTGCAAACGACGCGACGTACGCATGGAATCTCCGACCAGTGTCAGGGAGTGGGTGCCTTTGGAGGCGTAGACGGCTGACGCTGCGCCCCATGCGCGTCAGCCAGCTTACGACCAATGCCGCGATAGAACGCCGCGTCGAGCGGCTTGTCTTCCTGTTCGAGCGAGAGTGCACACCGCTCGATGGCATAGAGCAAGTTGCCCAGATACAGCTCGGCTACCGTGCCGACCGAATCGCTGGATTCACTACTCATGGATCTGTGGCCTGATGACGCCGAATGGCGAAAGAATCAGGCCAACGGCCCGACGGCTGCCATCTCGCCAGTCGCGACGCCCGTCACCTTGATGACCTGCACGACGATGGCCGTGATGTTGTCGAGCCCACCGCGCCGATTGGCTTCGGTGATCATCGCATCGACCATGCGTCCCGGTGTCTGGCGCGTCTCGAGAATCTTCTTGAGCTGCGGGTCTTCGACCATACCCGTGAGGCCGTCAGAGGCCACAAGGTAAACGTCGCCAGCCTGCAGATCGCCCGTGAGCACATCAGCCTCGACCGCGGCATTGGCCCCCACACAGCGTGTGATCACGTTGCTGTAGGGGTGGTAACGCGCCTGCTCGGGTGTGAGGAAGCCGGCGTCGACCTGCTCCTGCACGTAGGAGTGGTCTTTGGTGATCTGGCGGAAGACACCGTCGCGCAGCAGGTACACACGCGAATCACCGATGTGGCCAATGATGTACCGGCCGTAGCCCATCATCAGGCAGGACGCTGTGGTCCCCATGCCCTGCTTGTCTGCTTCCTGGATGGTGCGCTCGTAGATGGCCCGATTGGCCTCCTTGAGCGCCGTTGCCATCCGGGAGCCCGTATCCTGACGGGTGAGGTCCCGGAGATCGGTCAGCTCCTTCGACACGATCTGCACGGCCATTTCACTGGCGACCTCACCGGCCGCATGCCCGCCCATACCATCAGCGACGATAAAGAGCCCACGCTCCTGATCCGCATCGGCGTATAGGCTGTCTTCGTTGCCTGCCCGTATGCGTCCGACATCCGTGCCGGCGGCGACAGAAAGCTGCACGTGGGTGGGGTGGCTCGTCTCAGGAAGTAACGCAGGGAACACAAAACGTAACGTGCGAAGCTACCCGGGCGTCGCGTCGCTTGGCAAGCGTGGCACGCGATTCCCGTCCTCTGGAGTGGACTTTGGTTGTCCAACAGCGTGCACAGTGCCGCCAATGGCGCTGTCGGACTCCGGTATCGCCCCGACTTGCAGACGATACAATCGCTCGTAGAGCCCCTTGCGCTCGAGCAGTTCCCGGTGTCCGCCTCGCTCCATGACTTCACCATGATGGAGGACGAGGATCTCATCCGCGCCAACGATGGTGCTCAGGCGATGTGCAATGGCGATGGTAGTTCGGCCTTCCATGAGCGTATCGAGCGCCCGCTGGATCTGTGATTCAATGGCCGAGTCCACGGCGCTGGTGGCCTCGTCCAACACGAGCACGGCGGGATCAGCCGCAATAGCGCGTGCGAAAGCGAGCAATTGACGCTCCCCGACGCTTACGCCGCCGCCACGCTCCCCGAGCACATGCTGCCATCGACCGGGCAATCGGTCGATCACACGATCCGCCCCCACCCGCTGCGCGGCCTGTTCGAGCGCCGCGTCCGTTGCCTGGCCGGACAGTCGCACATTGGCCGCTATGTCACCAGCAAAGAGGAAGATGTCCTGTTGGACATAGCCGACCACGGCCCGCACAACCTGCACCGGCAGTTCGCGAATGTCCGTGCCATTGATCAGGATGCGGCCACGCTGTGGCTCGTAGAACCGGAGCAGCAGGTTGACGATGGTGGTCTTCCCTGCCCCGGTATGTCCGACAAGCGCCAGCGAACGTCCGGGACTCGCTGTGAAGCTCACGCCCCGCAGCACCCAAGCCGTCGCAGCGTTCGGATGGGCAACTGGAGTCACCATGCGATCGCGAATCGTGCGATCCTCGCTGATGCCACCGGCCTCGTAGGCGAACCACACATCATCGAAGGTGACAGTGATTCCTTGCTGCCTCAGTGTGGCGATCTGCGCTTCGTGTGACGCGGTTGCGGTAGTTGCAATTAATGTGCTGACGCCGGGTGCTGCCGGTGTATCGAGGAGCGCGAACAGTCGTTCGGCCGCCGCCATGGCTGCCTGCAGAATGTTGTATTTCTCGGAGAGATCCTGCAGCGGCTGAAAGAACCGGCGCACCAATTGCAGAAACGCCGCGACAGTGCCCACCGATAACGCGGGATCTCCAATCTGAAATCCTGCCGTTACGAGCAGACTGGCCAATGCCAGCGTCGTGAGAAACTCGATGGCCGGGAAGTACAGCGCATACACGGTAATCGACGCCAGATGGGCATCGAGATGTGCGTCATTGAGCTCCTGGAATCGCTGACGCTCGCTCCGCTCACGACCGAACAACTGCACCAGGCGCACACCGGCCAGACGCTCACCAAGAAACGCATTCACGCGCGCCAGGCGTGTCCGGATATCACGATACGAAGTGCGCACGCGCGACCGGAAT
The DNA here is from genome assembly GCA_016742275.1 of Gemmatimonadaceae bacterium. Taxonomy (GTDB): domain Bacteria; phylum Gemmatimonadota; class Gemmatimonadetes; order Gemmatimonadales; family Gemmatimonadaceae; genus Gemmatimonas. The sequence continues at coordinate 174,936 of JACVCD010000011.1, read as the reverse complement.
TGCCGCGAAACCCACAGTACCAGCGGTATGACAACAAACGCAGCGAGCGCCAATGGCCAGTCCACAATCAGCATGGCCACGCCAATCGCAAACAGCGTGAAGAGATCGCCGAGTCCGGCCACCACGCCGGCGGTGAACAATTCGTTGAGTGCTTCCACATCACTCGTAACCCGCGTAACCAGACGTCCCACCGGGTTGCGATCAAACCAGGAGATCGGCAGTCGCTGCAGATGTGCAAAGACATCGCGGCGCAAATCACGCATGACCTGCTGGCCGATCCGTGATGTCACCACCGTTTCAACATAGGTCGCGCCAAACTGCACCAGCAGAACGGCCACGAAGGCGAACGCCACCTGAACGACCAGCTGTGCATTGCGAGCCGGGAATGCAACATCGATCACCCAGCGCGTCAGCAGTGGTCCGACCAGTTGACTGGCTGAAGCAACAGCGATGCACAGCAAGGCGGTGCCGACCGAACGCCGATAGGGACGCACATACGCCAGCAAACGACGTACGAGGCGGGCGTCGTAGGCCTTGCCTAGCGAATCGTCGTCTGCCGTAGCAGCGGGTGCGGAACCGGCGGCAAATGGAGCCATCGTGGCTGAAATCTAGCCGCGTGACATTGGTGAGATCCTAATGGCTGGATCTGAGGTCAGAATCCGAAGTCGGGATCTGTTTGCACCCCGGAATAGTTTTGAGGTGATGAAGGATCGTATTCGCATCCGGGGAGCCCGGCAGCACAATCTCAAAGGTGTCGATCTCGACCTGCCACGCCGCGCCATTACGGTGGTGACCGGCGTGTCGGGTTCTGGCAAATCGTCGCTGGCATTCGACACCATCTACGCGGAAGGCCAGCGTCGTTACGTGGAGTCGCTGTCGGCGTACGCCCGTCAGTTTCTCGAGCGCATGGAGAAGCCGGCGGTGGATTCGGTGGAGGGCCTGTCGCCTGCGGTGGCCATCGAGCAGAAGAATCCCACCCGCACATCGCGGTCCACCGTTGGCACCGCGACCGAGATCTACGACTATCTGCGTCTCTTGTGGGCGCGTGTGGGTCACACGTTCTGCAAGGTGTGCGGACGCGAGCTGGTACCGGCCACCGTACAGTCGGTGACCGATGTGGTGCATGAATTGCCAACCGGTACCCGGTTCATGGTAGCCTGCCCGCTGGTGCGTTCGGCGGCAGTTACCCATGGCGTGATCGCCGAAAATCTGCGCGCGCGCGGCTTTGTGCGATTGGCCATCGGCAATCCACAACACGGCATGCCAGAGATCGTGCACCTCGATGATCTCAAGGAATCGGACACGGACCTCGCTACGGCTTCGCACGTCGCCATCGTGGTGGACCGTCTGCGTGTCGATCCCGAGGCGCGTGGGCGTGTGGCCGATGCGGTACAGACGGCCTTTATCGAAGGTGATGGTGATGCTCTGTTGCTGTTTCCCGATGCGGTGGAGACACCAGCGTCCATCACAGCTGCGACATCTACGGGCCGTGTGCATCAGCTCGCATTCACCGAGCGATTCGAATGCCCGAATGACGGCACGCGTGCACCGGCTCCCACGCCACAGCTCTTTTCGTTCAACAATCCGCGTGGGGCCTGCCCCACGTGCAACGGGTTTGGTGCCACGCTCGACTACGACGATGCGCTGATCATCCCCAATCACGAGCGTTCGCTGCGTGACGGCGCCATCGATCCGTGGACGGCTCCCCGTTACGAAAAGCAGCGGCGGGCGGTGGTGGAGTTTGCGCGCGCGATTGGAGTGAGCCCCGATGCGCCCTGGTCGCAGCTGCCCGAAAATGCACGTGCGCAATTGCTCAACGCGCGCACACGCAGCTACACCGGCATCCATCCGTTTCTCACGGCGCTCGAGGAAAAACGCTACAAGGCGTACATCCGCATTTTCCTGCGTAAGTATCAGAGCGCGCAGCCCTGCCGGACCTGTGGTGGCAGCAAGCTGCAGACTGACGCGATGCAGGTGCGCGTGGACGGTCGCACGATTGCCGATGTATCAGGTATGCCCGTGCGTGATCTGCACGTGTGGCTCGACTCGCTCACACTGCCCGGCAACGAGGCACAGATCGCCGAGACCGTGTTGCGCGAAGCGCGCGCACGTACGCGCTTCCTGGCCGATGTGGGACTCACGTACCTCACGCTGGATCGTGCCACACGCACGCTGTCCGGTGGTGAAGCACAGCGTATTACACTGTCCAATGCGTTGGGCGCGGCGCTGGTGGACGCCACCTATGTGCTCGACGAACCCAGCATCGGTCTCCATCCGCGCGACCTCGATCGCCTGCTCTCTCTGCTGACCCGACTCCGCGACCTCGGCAACACGGTGATCATGGTGGAGCACGATCTCGACGCCATGCGCATTGCCGATTTCATGGTGGAGATGGGGCCGGCGGCTGGTGAACACGGTGGGCAGGTGGTGTTTGCCGGACCGATGTCGCAGGTGGCCGAAAGTCCGCTTACCGGGCAATTCCTGACGGGCGAGCGCGGCATCGATGTACCGGCCTCGCGTCGCACACTGGGTTCACGTTGGCTTGAGCTGCGCGGTGCACGCGCGCACAATGTGCATGGCGTGGACATTCGCATCCCGCTGGGCGCGATGACGGTGGTGACCGGTGTGTCCGGCTCGGGCAAGAGCACACTGGTGCACGATGTGCTCTATCACGCCATCGAGTCCACACTGCATGGCGAGCATTCCGCCAAGGAGCATCTCGGCGAAACCGTCGGTGCGTACACGCATTTGAGCGGCGTGGAGTGGATCGATGACATCGTGCTCGTGGATCAGAGCCCGATCGGCAAGTCGCCTCGCTCCAATCCGGTCACGTATGTGAAGGCGTACGATGAAGTGCGACGGTTGTTCAGCGAATTGCCGCTGGCACGTACGCGTGGATTCGACGCCGGGCATTTTTCGTTCAATGTGGCCGGTGGCCGCTGCGAAACCTGCGAAGGCGCTGGCGCCATTGAAGTCGAGATGGTGTTCATGGCCGATGTATTCGTGCCGTGTGATGCCTGCGGCGGCAAACGCTTCAAGCCCGATGTGCTCGAAGTGCGCTTCAAGAACAAGAACATCGCCGATGTGCTCGAACTCACCGTGGACGAGGCCATCAAGTTCTTCCCCAAGGAAGACAAACTCGCGCAGGCCTTGTGGCATGTGCAGCAAGTGGGGCTTGGCTATCTGCGACTGGGTCAGCCGGCTACCACACTGTCCGGTGGAGAAGCGCAGCGTCTCAAGATTGCGCGTGAGTTGGCACTTACGGCGCGCACAGGGCGTGTGGCGGCGCCACGCGGCACGGCGGTGAAAGCCTCGGCCAAGACGAACGGTCCGCGGAAGCTCTATGTGCTGGACGAGCCCACGACCGGTCTCCATCTCGAAGACATCCGCAAGCTGGCGCAGGTGTTCGACCGGTTGCTCGAACAGGGGCATACCCTGCTGCTGATCGAGCACAACCTCGATGTCATCAAGCTCGCCGACTGGCTAGTGGACATGGGTCCGGACGGCGGTGATGGCGGCGGCCGAGTGGTGGCGATGGGGCGCCCGGAGGAGGTGGCGGCAGTACCGGAAAGCCATACGGGACGGTGGCTTGCCCCCCTTCTCGAAACGACGGCAAAAGCACGCTGAGACCGCTTGACTGAGGGGGCCGCCCGGGCGATACTATGAGGCTCTGGCGCGCTTTGGGCTTGAATGCGGGCGCTGGCGGTTATTCCCGGGTAGCTCAGGTGGTAGAGCAGGTGACTGTTAATCACCCTGTCGGGGGTTCGAGTCCCTCCCCGGGAGCTGTTGGAAACTGAAGTTTGTGCGAACGGGCGGCCTGTCAAAGGTCGCCCGTTTTGCGTGCGACGGGATTTACATTGGGGATCCTTCCTCAATTCCCTCCCGGAGCGTTCATGAAGCGGTTGGCACTCGTGGCACTGGTGTTGGTGATGGCATGTGGTAGTGACAAGGACTCCCCCACGGGACCGAACGGATCCGGTAGCGTGACTGCAATGATCGACGGAGCGGCCTTCTCCGCCGATCTCGCAGTTCAGGCCACGCGAAGCGGCAATTTGCTCAGCTTCGGGGCGGTAACCAGCACATCGCGCCAGATCAACTTCGCATTGCCCAACGTCACGGGAACAGGCACGGTCCAACTTGGTGGCGGCGCTCCCGCAACGGTCACCTACACCGAAGGCACGAGAGGGTGGGTCACCAGCCTGGTCGGTGGGTCGGGCAGCGTCAACATCACGACCCTCACCGCCAACCGCGCCGCTGGAACATTTTCCTTCACTGCCATTCCTTCGGCCAGTACAGGCGCGACAGGCAACAAAGTCGTCACCAATGGCACTTTCGACGTGAAGTTCTGAACGGAGCAGGTGCATGCAACCGAGGCCCGTTGATCTGCGATGCAACGCGATCAGCGGGCCTCGATCACATCCAGGGTATCTCACCTTGGTGAGCACACAGCGCACGTGGCATCATCAGCGAGTCGCACAGACATGACAGTCCCATCATCAAACGAAGTGTTTCGCAAGTGAAAACGCAATGATGTGACACCCGCGTTCCAGCACACGCGAATGCTGTCACAACAAGCCCGCATGAAGCACAAATAACGTTGACATGTCGCGCGTAGTGCGTCGTGACAGTGAGGACCGTACTCGCTCTGCCTGGAGTCCGCGGTCGGCAGTTCTTTGAACTCGCATCTCACTTCACACACCATGTCATTCGCTTCGCGATCCACACCACATCGACGAAACAGCCGCGCCGGCTTCACCATGCTCGAGCTCATGCTCGTCGTGGCGATACTCGCCGTGGTGTTCACGATGGTGGTTCCGCGCATGACGGTCATCAAGAGCAGTTCGGCACTGCGCGCAGGACGTCAGCAATTGACCGCGGCGTTTGCGGCAGCACGCGCGGCAGCGCTCCAGAAGGGAAAGACCTCCACACTCACGCTTACGGGCAATCAGGCGCGAGTGAGTGTGCTGAGCGGTCTCGCCGGGACGTCGGCGCAGGTATTCGGCCCAGTTGATCTCTACGAATCTGTTGGAGTGAGCCTGACACCGCTTTCCAGCGCGCCGACCACGATCACTTACAACGCACGCGGCCTCATGACGCCGACGCCCGCGGCAATGCTGAAGTATCGACTCACCGTCGGCAGCAAGGCAGACACGCTCTGTATCAGTCCTGCTGGTCTCATCCTCAAAAAAGGGTGCACTCTGTGACCCGCATGCGTCCTCACACTCGCACACATCGCGGCCCACGCGCACGGCGCGGCATCACACTGGTGGAAATCCTCATCGCCGTGACGGTGCTCGTGGTTGGCGTTGGCGGCCTGCTCAGCACGTCCGGTGCCGTGGCCAGGCAGATGACCGGTGGCGTTACACAGACTGTGGCCGCCGGCATCGCGCAGGCACGGCTCGATTCGCTCACCAGTCTTTCGTGTGCATCTCTCGATGCCGGCGCGAAGACCGGCAGCACCACGCTGCGTGGTGTGAAAGAGAGCTGGTCTGTGACCGACGGCCGCAACATCAAGACCATTGATGTGAAGGTCATCGTCCCGCGCCGCACACAACAACTGCGCTACCAGATGGTGATCCCATGCCGCGACTGACGCCCTGGCAGAGCCGCGCACGGCGCGGCATGACCATCGCTGAACTGCTCGTCACACTAGCCATCGTTTCGCTGATTGGCGTGGTGGTGTCGCGCCTCATGATGGGACAGCAGCGATTCTATCAGCGCACCAACGAGCAAATGGGCATGCGACGCGAGCTGCGTTCGGCCATGAGCCTCGTGCCGGCCGACCTGCGATCCGTATCCTCCTCGGGCGGCGACCTCACAGCTATGGGCACGTCATCCGTGTCGTTCCGCAGTGTGCTCGGCGCGTCCATCATTTGCGCCCGTGTCAGCAACACCGTAGTCGACCTGCCGCCCACCAACATGGCGCGCAACACACTCTCCGCATGGTATGCCGATCCTGCAGTCGGTGATACGATGTGGGCCTTCAACGACAGTCTGTCGCGAGGTGCCGAAGACGATGTGTGGACACCGCTGCGGGTGACGGCGGTTGCGACGTCGAGTGGCTGCACACCAAGTCCCTACCTCGACGCCGCACTGGATGCGAGCAAACCACGCTGGCGTATCACCGTGACCCCTGCCCTGCCCGATTCGGTAAAGGTCGGCTCCGCCATTCGCTTCACCCGCAGTGCACGATATCAACTCGAAGCACAGGGGAGTGGTGACTACTACCTCACGCGATCGGAATACATGGGTGGTGCATGGGGTGCCTCGACTCCAGTCAGCGGACCGTATGCACCACCGGTGAGCGGCGGAGGCGGCATTCGCTTCGCGTATTTCGACAGTCTTGGAGCCGCCGTCACCAATGTGGCCGACAGCCGTCGTGTTGCCCGCATCGATCTGCTGCTTCGTGCCAAGGGAGCCAACAGTTCCGGCACGTTCGGCACATCGAGCACACAGAACACCGATTCACTCGCCTTCCGCATCGCCCTGAGGAACCGTCAATGAATCACGAAACCGCAGCCGTAGACGCGATCCCATCGGAATCGCCAGCAACCGAACAGCGCGCGCGTCGCGGCATGGCGTTGTTGATCACACTCATCGTGGTCGTAGTACTCGCCATCTTGTCGGCCGGTGCGATCATGGGATCGATGCAAGACTTCCGCGCCGGTCGGAATTCCCTCGTGGAGCAGCGCGCCTTTGCCGTCGCGGAGTTCGGCCTCAACTCTGAAATCTCGGCGTGGGATCGTGGGCGCAATCTGCCGCCGCCACGTGGCATGGCCATCGGAGCCATCGACTCATCCAATGTGTTCGTCGCGCAGGGTGATACGGCCAAGGTGTATATCCAGCGTCTGACGGAAACCACATTCTGGGTGCGGTCGGTGGGTCGCGCCAGCATCGGCAATAAACAACTCGAAGCGCAGCGACAGACACACATGGTCGTGCGCATCGCCTATCCGTCCATCAATCCGGGTGGCGCCATCGTTACCGCCGGCAACATCGATGTGAAGGGCGCGGCCGATGTCACAGGCCGCAACACTGATCCCGCCGGCTGGACACAGTGCGCGTCGATTGCTGGTCGGGACACGTTTGCCATTGTATATGCACCGGGCAAGACGGCCAGCATCCAGAAACCGCAGAATGTCATCAACGGCATCAATCAGGATCCCGCAGCCGGTGACTCCAACACGTACGTTCGATACGGCACGGAGTCATGGAACTCACTGGTCGCCAATGCCGACATTCGTCTTCCTGGAGGCGGTTACAAGCCGGCGCCCGTTGGAACGGCAAGTACCTGCTCCATTGGCTCTACGGAGAATTGGGGTGAACCACTCCGCTCCGGAAGCGGCTGGATCAAGGGGTGCGAAGACTTCTTTCCTATCATCTACATCGATGGCGAAGCGCAACTCAGCCATGGTCGTGGCCAGGGCATTCTGCTCGTGAATGGCGATGTGCGTCTCAACGGCAATTTCCAGTGGTTCGGTCTCATCATCGCCCGGGATGACATCGTGAAGGGCAATGGTACATTCGACATGTGGGGCAGCATCATGTCCCGCAACGCGAATGTGAACGACGACAACTCCGTTACCGGTAACTCGCTGTTCCAGTGGTCCAAGTGTGCCGTGGAATCTGCACTGCGCGGTTCAGCCATCCTGACGCGCACCAAGGAACGCAGTTGGGCGCAGTTGTACTGATCATCCGCCGTTGACGAATCTTCGAGGCCCGTTGATCCAAGAATATATCAGCGGGCCTCAACCCTCTGCGCCGCCTCACTTATCAAAGCTGGACATGGACTGTCGAGTGTATGGGTGTAGATGGCGATGGATACGAAACGAGTGACAGACGTCACTTTTTCGAACAGCATGCTAGACGCTTCGTCCCGAATATTTTCTTCGAATCGCAAGTTGAAGCTCACTCTTCTATTGCGCGTCTTGCGTGCAGATTGATACTCTCTGAATGAAAGTGTGCAGTTCGGGAATCCGGACGGGCATGAACATCTCATTGTGAGGTTTCGGAACATGTTTAAGCCAGTATTACGTGCGGGCGCGCACTCTCTTCGAGTTCTGTTAGTTCCAATACTTACTATCTGGTTGGGAGCCTGTGGTGGAGATTGTGCGGCTCCTTCCACACATGGCTTGCGAATCCGAGTGCTCGACACCAGAACGCAACAGCCTCTCGCGCAAACGCCCACAGTCAGCATCGTCGATGGCTCCTACTCCGAAATCTTGGTCACGGATCCTTCGCAGCCAGGGCTATACCTCGGCGCCTATCGACGCGCGGGTACTTATGATGTGCGGGTTGAAGCACCAGGCTTCAACTCAACCACACGGAACGACATTGTGGTGACTCGTGAACGTCAATGCGGCTACATCAAGCCAGTGGAGGTAACGATCGCGATGTCGGCCAGCACACAATGACTTTGGGCCGTCCCGCAAACTGCAGCTTGTGTTCAATATCGAAAGCACATTTCTGACCTCATTTCCCGCCTTATATTTCTCGTACTGTTCGCAATCGCACGTTCCTGTTCAAGGCACGTGCGATCACTATGCTTGTGGGATTGACTGGCTTTGGCGCTTGCGCGGACCGAACACTGGAGCCTTCGGATATCACATCGGTGCCGAATCTACAATCAGTGTCTGTGGACCGTTCTGATGCGGTCCCTGAAAAGATTCCAACTGGCGAAGTTGGTTTCGCCGCACTCGCGCGACTTGTCCCTTCGAGTGCCGGATACTATCTCGACGAAACTGGCAGCATGGTCATTCGCGTAAGGGACCGGGATGAGTTCGAGGCCGCACGTTCAGCCTATTCCACGGCTGTATCTATGGAGCAGAGGAGTTACGCCCGTGGGGGTGTTCGGATTGTGACAGCCGACTACTCCTACGGATATCTCGCGAAGCAGCGCGAGGCCGTCTTCGAAAATCTCTTTGGATCCGTGCGCGGTGTCACTTCACTTGATTTGAACGAGGCTCGAAACCGTGTCGTGATTGGCATCGACAAGTCCATGGCCGCACAGGCCTCCGCGCAGTTGGAAGAAGCGATTGTGCGTCACGGGTTGGATCGCCAAGCGATTGAGTTCAAGCCGGAGGAGCCTATGCGTCCTGCCGCTGGGTCGAGTTCATTTGGGCGGCGCGCGTCAATGCTGTTGCCATCGAATTTGGACGGCGTATTTACAACACTCGTAGGAGGAATAAACATTCATGTTTCTGCGACGGATCCAATGGTCGGCAATAACGGGGCTGACGGTGAATGTAGTCTCGGCTTTACTACGACCTATACTCCCGCCGGTGGCGGTGCATCGTACCCTGCAATCGTAACGAATACTCATTGCACCCAGATCTGGGGCGCACCAGACAGCACCGCTCTGAGACAAGGCCCATTAGGAGCGAGAACCTATTTCGGTTACTCGACCGTAGATCCGCACAAGACCTACTGCGCAGGAAACTGGTGCCGCATGGCGGACGCGGCGCTATTCAAGATTACATCTGGGTCAATCGACGTAGGTCTGATTGCGCGCACCGCCCCAGGAAGTATCAATCTTGATGCCGCGAGCCCCTACTTTGTCGTAAAGGACGTCGCAACCAGTTCTCTCCCGATGGGAACGACCTACCACAGGATTGGCCACACTACTGGATGGGTAACCGGCATCACTGTGCAGACTTGCATTGACCATCACCTTGGCTACGCATGGCCAGATCAGTATGTGACCAGATGCGGGGACACCGGTACTGCGAGCGCTCAAGATGGCGACAGCGGAGGGAGCGTTTTTGTACGCCTCGACTCGAACAATGTCCGGTTGATCGGAATCACTGTTGGTAATAATGGCACTGCTCCCGGCTCGGCACACCTCTGGAGTCCGTACGATCGCATTGTGGCAAATCTCGGCGGGACATTCCAGGTAGTCAGACCGGCTACATTGCTTCCACCGAGCACAATTGCGGGGTCCGTGAGCAGCATACCGGGAACGGCATTCGTTTGCTGGTCATCAGCATCCGGTGCTTCCGAGTACGAACTTCAGGGCGAGGACTGGCAACAGCAGTGTGATCCGTACTGGGGCTGCAATGTCGTGAATGTCGGGACGTGGAAGGTGAGAGTCGTCGGTACTAGCTATACCGACACTAGATCGATCTTTCACTCAGTTGTGCCTTCCGGCACCCCGGCCTATACCTACACGAAGTATCGCGTGTTGTCGAAGAACCCCATGACCGGCTCGTTCTCTCTCCTGGGTGATTCGGTTCGCTTCGCGCACTACTAACATATTTTGCAAGTAGCTAGGCGCACCAGAGAACACGATTGCGCGCAGCTGTAATGAGCTTAGAGGCCCGTTGATCTACGTGATCACCGGGCCTCAACTACGTGCACGGTATCCCCCACGCGCATCGAGCCCGGTGCCGCATGCGTGGCGTTCACACCAAACGCCACGCCATCGGCCACGCGGCGATACTCGCCAAAGCTGCGTAGTGGCTCAACACCACGCGCCAGCGTGTCCGGATGCACCGTCGTGAGCACGCACCGCACACACAGTGAACCCATGCCCAGCTCCACCGAACCGATACGCACACGTCGCCATGTGTCTTCTTCATGCGGACCGGTGGCATCCAGCCAGACATTGGCGCGAAAGCGCCGATAGTCCATGGACTCGGTATGCCCCCGCAATGCGAGGCGTGCATTGAGAGCCGCGATACTCCCATGGCCGAGCAGCATGAGTGGTGCTCCATCGCTGAACGCGACCCGTCGCCCGTCGGCAGCAAGTGGACCAGCGTACTTGTGCTTGAGCGGTCGCGCGGCGCTGTCATCGAGCCGCACCAGTCGGCAAGCGCGGCCGATCGCATCACTGCACCACTCGGCCACATCATCGCCGGCATCAAGCGCGGACACGGCGTCCTTCCAGATCACCACCGTGCGTTCTTCCGCGCTCGCATCGGGTACCGGCACCACGCACGTGGGATGATTGGGCGCATCGAGCATCAGCGATCCATCACGATTGGCGCTGGCAAAGCGTGGCTGTACATGCAGCAGAGCGTGGGTTTCACGCGCGGTGATCGCATCGCCTGCCGGGTCCACCAAGAGCCAGCGTCGGTCACCGATCGCACCGCGATCGTCGAGTGTGAGTTCGTCGACCGGGATACCAGCGGCTGACTTGAGCGGATAGATCGTGAGACCGCCGACGCTCGGCGTCAGTGGTGCTGGCAGACTCACGATGCGCCTCCCACTTCACTTCGCGCCTTGCTGCGCCAGTAGGCGTATACGGGAAGACCGGCAATCAACAACGCGGCGCCTCGTGCGGCGTTGCCGGGATTGGACCAGATCGATCCTGCCACCACGTACAGCGCGGCTGCCACAAACAGAATGGTGCCCCACGGATGGAGCGGTGAACGGAATCCATCGCTCGTCTCACCGATCTTGCGCGCACGAAACACGAACAACGTCGCAGCGGTGGAGCCGAAGAAGATCCAATCCGCAAACACGACGTAGTCGAGCAGCTGTCCGTATGTACCGGTAAGTAGCAGCAGGAGTGCTACTGCGCCCTGTGCCACCAGTGCCAACACCGGCGTTTGGGTACGCGGATGCAAGGACGCCATACCGCGGAAGAACATTCCGTCCGCCGCCATGGCCTGATACACGCGCGCCGACATGAGAATGACCATGGTCAGGAAGCCCACAGTCGATGTGACGATACCCGCCGTGATCAATGTGCGGCCGATAGGACCAAGAAACACCTGCATGGTCTCTGCCGCCGGCGCGCGACTCGCAGCCAGACCTTCAACACCCAATGCACGTAGATAGGCAACGTTCACCAACAGATAGGTTGCCGCCACGATCAGTACGCCAAACACCAATGCCTTTGGCAATGTGCGCTGCGGATCCACCAACTCCTCGGCCACCGCATTCGTTTGCTGCCATCCGCCGAAGGAGAACAACACAGGTACCAATGCTGCGCCCATCGCCACGGCAATACCTGCAGCCCCCGTAGGCACCGTGAGCGGTGCGGCCACAGCTGTCTCAATCGTGGTTGGTGCGCCCTGCGGATCGAGCAGCAGCGCGGCAAGAACCAATGCCGCGATGGCCGTCAGCTTGAGGAGCGTAAGAATGTTGCCGGCGGTCGCACCGACCTGGACTCCCAGCACATTCAGCAACGTGAGCACGACTATGAGCCCAATGGCCAGCGGCCGGGCAGACGCCGCCGACCAGCCGAGCAATTCGGCGAAGTAGTTGGCCCCGGTCATGGCGACGGCGGCTATGGCGCCCGTCGCCATGATCAGGAACAGCGCCCACCCGTAAAGAAAGGCCGGAAGCGGCCCATAGGCCTCCCGGAGATACACATAGGTGCCTCCGGCCCGCGGCAGGCGGGCGCCCAGTTCGGCATAGACGAAGCCACCGATGATGGCCACGACCGCGCCGAGTCCCCAGGCGCCGAGTGTGAGAGAGGCGGTCCCAACCCGTTGCGCCACCACGGCCGGGGAGAGAAAGATTCCGGCGCCAATGATGCCACCGACCACCAGCATCGTACCGGAAAACGTGCCCAGTCGGGCGGCATAGCGGACTTGAACCATTTGGCCAACTTGCGCCGTATAACTTTCGAACGCCACTGGGTCTTTTCCCTTCCCTTCCGTACATGACCGCCAATTCCCTTCGTCGCGCATGGGGCATCGCCGTCCTGGGCACCGCCGCCCTGCTGGCTCAGGCGCCCTCGGCTGGCAGCCTGTCAGCCCAAGCGGCTCCTTCGATCCCCCACGAGAAGTACACGCTCCCCAACGGGCTCGAAGTCATCCTGCATGTGGATCGCTCCGTGCCCATCGTGGCAGTCGAGAACTTCTACAAGGTTGGATCGGGCGACGAAAAGCCCGGCCGCACCGGGTTTGCCCACCTCTTTGAGCACGTGATGTTCATGGGATCGCAGAACGTTCCCGTGGGCAAGTTCGACGAGTGGCTCGAAGCGGCCGGAGCGAGCAACAATGGCTCCACCAATTTCGATCGCACCAACTACTACGAGACGGGTCCATCGAACGCGCTCCCGCTCATGCTGTGGCTGGACGCCGATCGCATGGGGTGGCTGCTGCCAACCATGGACCAGTCCAAGCTCGACATCCAGCGCGACGTGGTGAAGAACGAACGTCGTCAGAGCTACGACAACGCGCCCTATGGTCGTGCGTTCGAGACCATCCTGCCGGTGATGTATCCGTCCAATCATCCGTACTCGTGGCCGGTGATCGGGTCGATGACCGACCTGAGTGCGGCAGCATTGGATGACGTGAAGGGGTTCTTCCGTCAGTACTACGCGCCGAACAACGCGACCATCACCATTGCCGGTGACTTCAACCCGGATTCGGCCAAGGCCTGGGTGGCCAAGTACTTCGGTCATATCCCGCGCGGCCCGGCGGTGACGCGTCCAACGGTGCCAGCCGTACGCCTTACCAAGGACACGATGATGGTGATGGAAGATCGTGTGCAGCTTCCGCGCGCGTACTACACCTGGCCCGGTGTGCGGGCGTACAGCGAAGACGATGCGGCAATCGATGCGCTCGCCGACATCCTCGCCAACGGCAAGAGCTCACGTCTTTATCGCACGCTGGTGTACGACAAGCAGATCGCGCAGGACGTGGGCATGGGCAACAACTCGAGCAAGCTGGATGGCATGCTCATGCTCACCACGACGGCAAAGCCGAACGTGCATCCGCGTGAACTCGATGTTGAAGTTGCCAAGGCCATCACGGAGATCGCGAACAACGGTGTAACCGAACGCGAACTCACGCGGGTCAAGAATGGCATGCGCGCCGGCACACTCGATCGTCTTGCGTCGGTACTCGGCAAGGCCACGCAGCTCAGCGCCTACAACTACTTCACGGGCACGCCCGACTACATGGCGCAGGATCTCGCCCGCTATGAGCGTCTGACTACGGCCGACGTGCAGCGCGTGGCCCGACGCTATCTCGTGAGTCAACCAAAGATCGTGCTGACGGTGGTACCTGAAGGGAAGAAGGACCTCGCGCTTACGTCGACTGCCACCACGTCCAACGGGGGAGCCCGCTGATGATCCGCACTTTGAATCAGTGGTCCGCACGGCGCGTGCTGGTGTGTGGCGCGCTCAGTACACTGCTTGTGTCGCCGGTAGCAGCCGACGCGCAGGGACCGGTCGCCGCCAGCACCAAGCCGCCCGTGCTTGCTCCAGCCAAAGCGCTGACGCTTCCCACGATGGTGGAGAAGACGCTCCCCAATGGACTCCGTCTCGTGATCGTGGAGCAGCACGAGATTCCGGTGGTGGACGTGCAATTGGTCGTTCGCACGGGCAGCGAGGCCGATCCGCAGGGCAAGTCGGGACTGGCTACGCTGGTGGCCAATATGCTCGACGAGGGCGCGGGTTCGCGTGATGCCTTGGCGCTGGCTGAAGAAATCGGCTATCTCGCCATTCGTCTCGGAACATTTGCTGGTCTCGAACAGAGTGCCGTGTCGTTGCATAGCACACGCACCACGCTCGACAGCGCCATGGCCCTCATGGCTGATGTAGTGCAGCGTCCGACGTTTCCGGAGAAGGAATTCACGCGCCTCCGCAGCGAACGTCTGACGTCACTGCTGCAGGAGCAGGATCGTGGCCCCGCCATGGCCGACCGCGCGTTTGCCTCGCTGGTGTTCGGTGAACAGCACCCGTACGGTCGCAGCTCGAGTGGTCTCAAGGAAACCGTCGAAACGCTTTCGCTCGACGATGTGCGCGGCTTCTGGCGCAACTGGTATCGCCCCAACAACGCCACTCTGGTTGTTGTTGGCGACCTCAGTGTGGCCGATGCCGAAGCGCTGGCCACCCGCACGTTCGGCGGCTGGGAGCGCGGAACGCTACCTGCTGCACCGGTATACGCCAGCAACAAGATGGCGCCGCGCCCCACGTCCATTCATATCGTGGACAAACCCAAGGCCGCGCAGTCGAGCTTCCGCATTGGTGGCATCGGTGTAGCCCGCAAGACCACGGACTACTATCCGCTGATGGTGATGAACACGGCGCTGGGCGGATCATTCACGTCGCGTCTCAACAACACGCTACGTGAAGTGAAGGCGTATACGTATGGCGCCGGCTCCGGATTCAGCATGCGTCGGGAAGCGGGTCCGTTCACGGCGCGTGCAGAAGTTGTATCGGCCAAGACCGACTCCGCGCTCATCGAATTCATGAAGGAGTTGCGGAACATCCGTCGCCCGATGGCGGCGGCAGAACTGGCCAAGGTGAAGCGCTATCTGCAGCTGGGCTACGCCGACGGGTTTGAGAGCACGGGCGATATTGCGTCGCAGATTGCGAGCCTCGTGCCATACAATCTCCCGCTGTCCACGCTCGGCGCCTTCAACGCTGGCATTGGCCGGGTCACGGCAGCCGATGTGCAGCGTGTGGCCACGCAGTATGTGAACCCCGATCGTCTCACGATCGTGATTGCCGGCGACCGTGCCACCATCGAACAGCCGCTGCGCGACACGAAGATTGGCCCGGTCGACATCCGCGATATGCGCGGTCGCCCGGTCATCGTGCCGTAATCGGAGAGAACGCATGACATTCAGGATTCGTGTTCGGGGTATTCGAGGTACCATCGCCGCGGTACTCGCGGCGATGGCATTGTGCTCGACGTCCAACGCCGATGCGCAGAGCCGCCCCAACACCAGCAACATGGTGGTCACCACCGCATGGCTGGCCGACCACCTGCGTGATCCCGATCTCGTGGTGCTGCATGTCGGCAGCAAGGTGGCCTATGACAGCGGACATGTGGAGGGTGCTCGCCATGTGACACTCGACGAGATTGCCCTGCCACAGGGTCCAGGCACGCTGACGCTGCAGATGGCCGGTGAAGCGCAGTTGGACGCATGGGCTGAACGCAACGGGATCAGTGATCGGTCACGCATCGTCGTGGTGCCACACGACGCCGCGTTGCAATCGGCCACACGCGTGGTAATCACACTCGCCTATCTCGGCGCGTTCGAACGGACTTCGTTGCTGGATGGCAGCTTTCAGGCATGGAAGCGCGAAGGACGAGCGGTCAGTGCCGTTGCGCCATCACCGGCCACTGGTGTGTCGTTCACACCCAAGCTCAAGCCGGAGATCATCGCCACCATCGCGCAGGTGGAAGCGGCCACCAAGGACCGTTCGCGCTTCATCGTCGATGCGCGTCTGCCACGCTTCTACAACGGTGATGGCGGTGGCTATCCGCGACCGGGGCACATACCGACCGCGGTGAATGTGCCGCTGTCGAGCGTGAGCACGAACGGCTATCTCAAGCCGGTGAGTGAACTCCAGACACTCTTCACGGAGCAGGGTGTCGATCAGAGCAAGCCGGTCATCACGTATTGCCACATCGGCCAGCAGGCGACGCTGTTGTGGTTCGTTGCCACGATGCTCGGTCACGATGCGCGCATGTTCGACGGATCGTTTCAGGAGTGGAGTGGTGCTCAACATTTACCGGTCGTGGCACCGCCGGCCAAGTAAGCAACACACGAGAGGCATGTAACACACAGATATCACACCAAGGGCCGACATTAACGTCGGCCCTTCTGCATGCGTCCACCGAACATGCTCCTTCTGCTCGCGGCGCTGCTCACGCAGCAACCGGATTCGGCGGCCCTGGCCCGCGCTGAACGGTACTTTGCCGAAACCGATGGCCAGGCCATGCTCGTGATGCATCGCGGTGCGATCGTCTATGAACGTTATCGTGCGGGCGGTTCAACCGGATCACGACAGCTGCTGGCCAGCGGCAGCAAGAGCTTTGTTGGAGTTGGTGCGATAGCCGCTGCAGCAGATGGTCTGCTCAAGCTCGATCAGACCGTTGCCACATACCTGCCTGATTGGAGCAGTGACGCACGCAAATCGCGCATCACCGTGCGTCAGCTGCTGTCACTCGAAAGCGGTCTCGAATCGGGAAATGCCGGCACCGGTTGCGGTGGCCCGCGCGCAACATGGCAGGATGCCGTCAACGCCGGCACGTTTGCCGAACCTGGCAGTGCGTTTCGCTATGGCCCCTTTCCATTCATCGCGGCCGGCAGCGTCGTCGAGAAGGTGCAGTCCAAGTCGTTCGAGCAGTATCTCAAGGCGCGCATACTCGAGCCCCTGGGTGTGACCGTGGAGTGGCGGCTCAAGTGCGGTGACGGAAAGCCGCAGCTGGCCGGCGGTGCCGCCATGACGGCGCGTGATTGGGCCACCTTTGGCGAATTCATTCGCAACGGTGGTGTGCATCGCGGCAAACGCATTCTGCCCGAGGCATTGGTGCGTGAGTTGTTTGTGCCTTCACACGCCAATCCGGCCTATGGTCTCAGCTGGTGGCTGGTGGGTGCCACGATTCAGGCGCAGCCGGCACTCGGACTCGAAGCGGCCGGTGGCGCGCGAAATGGCGCACGGGCCGGTCGACGCGCCGCCGCCATCATGCGTGGACGACGAGCCGGTGCCAATGCTCGTGGAGGGCGCGGCGACGATACTCCTTCGGCCATGCCCACCTGGATGCCCCGCGACGTGGTCATGGCCGCTGGAGCCGGAAAGCAGCGGCTTTACGTGATTCCGTCGCACGAATTGGTGATTGTGCGCATGGGCCCCGTGCGCGGCGGGCAGGAGTTCGCCGATGTGGAGTTCCTCGGCGCACTGTTTGGCCCTGCGAACTGACCGAATGAACCACACGGGGCCGGCCCACCACCGGCCCCGTGTCGTACGCTAGATTGCCGGGACCCTTATTCCCGGAGTCTTGGTGACCGCAGCTTCCGACACCGTGCCAGCCGGCGCTACCCCCTTGGTGGGCGTGGTCATGGGCAGCGCGAGTGACTACGACACCCTCGCGCCGGCCTGCGAAATGCTCGCCGAACTTGGTGTGCCATACGAAGCCAAAGTGGTGTCGGCGCACCGTACGCCCGACTGGCTCTTTGCCTACGCGGAGGCGGCGCACGCACGGGGTCTGCGCGCCATCATCGCTGGAGCCGGTGGTGCAGCTCACCTCCCAGGAATGCTGGCCGCCAAGACGCTGATCCCGGTGCTCGGCGTACCCGTGGTCGCGACCGCCTTGAATGGCATGGACGCACTGCTCAGCATCGTGCAGATGCCAGCCGGTGTCCCTGTTGCGACCTTTGCGGTGGGCAAGCCTGGCGCCGCAAACGCCGCGCTCTACGCCGCACAGATGCTGGCCCTGCATGACGACGCGCTTCGCGCGCGACTCGAAGCACGCCGCGTAGGCAAGGCCGCAGAAGCTCTGGCCCGACCGCTGCCAGCACCGGGCGCCATCGCGACGTCCTTTGCTCCAGACTCACTGAACACGTGACCGCATCTTCGAATTTGCCGAATCTGCCCGCCATGACGCCGCTGCCCGCCGGATCCACGATCGGCTTCCTTGGCGGTGGTCAGCTCGGACGCATGACGGCGTTGGCCGCGCGCTCCATGGGGTACGACATCCAGGTGCTCGACCCGGAAGCCAATTGCGCGACACGACCTGTTGCATCGCGTACGATCACCGCGCGGTTCGATGATGTGGACGCTGCGGTGGATCTCGCGTCGCAGTGCGATGTGGTGACACTCGAGATCGAGCAGATCCACCCCGATGTACTCGATGCCGTGGCCGCGCGCGTGCCGCTCTATCCGGGTCGTGATGCGGTCTACATCATCCAGGATCGCATTCGGCAGAAGGAGTGGCTCAAGGCGCAACAGTTTCCCCTCGGGGCATTTGTCGCAGCGCAATCAGCGCAGGACGTGGCCGATATCGTGCGCACGCACGGCGCCTGCATCGCCAAGTCCACACATGGCGGCTACGATGGCCGTGGTCAAGTACGTCTGTCCGAGCCTGAGCAGGCAGTTGATGCGTGGAGCGCGCTCGGCTCGCGGCCGTGCCTTGTCGAAGCGATGGTGGACATCTACTACGAGATCTCTGTTCTTGTGGCGCGTTCACCGAATGGCGCGACTGTGGTGTATCCTCCGTCTCGCAACCACCACACGAGCGGCATTCTCACGTGGTCAGTTGTTCCCGCCGTCATCAGCGACGAAATGACGGCACGCGCGCAATCACTGGCACGCGCCATCGCCGAACGCATCGGCATCGTGGGCCTGCTGGCTGTCGAATGCTTCGTGACCAAGACAGGTGAGTTGCTGGTCAACGAACTCGCGCCGCGTCCACACAATACATATCACCACAGCGAACGCGGGCTCGGCACCAGCCAGTTCGAGCAGTTGGTGCGCGCCGTCTGCGGACTCCCGCTCGGCGACCCCTCGGTGTTTGCACCATCAGCCATCGTGAATCTGCTCGGCGATGTCTGGCTGCAGGACGCCGCGCCTGATGTCACGAGCGCACTCAACGTGCCCGGCACGCGTCTGCATTTGTATGGTAAAGCCGGCGCACGTGCTGGTCGCAAGATGGGACACCTGTCTGCAATCGGCACCGATAGTCAAGACGCACTCGGTCGTGTGCTGGAGAGCTATCGCCGATTGTCCCCCGGTACGGTAGCGAGCTTCGATGTGCAGGAGCCAGTACTAAAGCACATCAGCTCATAGCCATCTGACATCTCCACCCTTCCCGCCGTTTCCACCTTACGCAGTCCAACCTTACGCCCCTCAGTAAAGTGTTCCCCAGAGACTTCTACGAAATCCTGCACATCTTGGGTATTGCCCTGCTCTTCGCCGCCATTGGCGGTGTCGCAGTGCATGCCGCCAACGGCGGCAACAAGGCCAATAGCGGAACGCGTGGTCTGGTGTCTTCCATCCACGGCATCGGCGCCTTGCTGATTCTCGTGGGCGGTTTCGGCATGCTGGCGCGCATCGGCTTCCAGCACGGCACCAACTTTCCCGGCTGGCTGTGGGTCAAGATCATCGTGTGGCTCGTCCTGAGCGCGGTGGCCCTGCTGCCCTATCGCAAGCCCGAGTTGGCGCGCCCGTTCCTGGTGCTGTTGCCAGTGCTGGCCGGCGTCGCCGTGTACATGGCGCTCTACAAGCCCTTCTGATAGGCGACCCATGAATATCCTGGTCCTCAATGCCGGTTCGGCCACCCTCAAGTTTCAGGTGGTGGCAACGGACGCTGAGCGCATTACATCGGACCAGGATCAGAAGTTGTTGCGCGGGCAGATCGAACGGATTGGTGGTGAGGCCGTGATCACACTGCGCACCACCGATGGCGTGAGTCGGAAACGCACGGCGCAATTGCGCGACATGCGAAGCGCTGTGGAGTGGCTGGTGAGCTTCGTGACCGATCAGGAAAGTGGCACGGGGCTCACTACACGCGGCGAGATCCATGCAGTCGGGCATCGTGTGGTGCACGGCGGCGAGCAGTTTAGGCGCAGCACGCAGATCGATGACGATGTATTGCGCGGGATTGAAGAGAATGTCGAACTCGCACCGCTGCACAATTCGCACAACCTGCGCGGCATCGAAGCCACACGAGCGGCGCTGGGAAGTGGCGTGCCGCAGGTGGCGGTGTTCGACACAGCGTTTCACCATACGCTGCCAGAACACGCCTATCTCTATGCCATTCCGTATCCGCTGTATCGGCGGCACAAGATTCGGCGCTACGGATTCCATGGTACATCACATCGCTCGATTGCCTATCGCTTTCGCAAGCTGACAGGTCGCGCGCGTGATCAGGTGAACATTGTCACGCTGCATCTGGGCAACGGATGCTCGGCGTGCGCCATTCGCGGTGGGCAGTCGCTCGACACCAGCATGGGCTTCACACCGCTCGAAGGGCTGGTGATGGGCACACGGGCGGGAGATATCGACGCGGCGCTGCTCGACTACATCGCAGCCAAGGAGGGGTTGTCGCTACCGCAGGTCGAAGCCTTGCTCAACAAGCAGAGCGGTCTGCTGGGCATTTCCGGTCTCACCAACGACATGCGCGATCTGCTGTTGGAGGCGCATGAAATGCAGGACCGCCGAGCACGGCTGGCCATCGAGATTTTTTGCTATCGCGTGCGGAAGTACGTGGGCAGCTATCTCGCCGCGATGGGTGGTGCCGATGCGGTGGTGTTTGCGGGCGGTGTGGGCGAGAATGCAGCCGAGATTCGAGCGCTGGTGTGTGAGGGCCTCGAGTGGGCCGGTCTTCGTCTTGATCAGCCCAGCAACGAGCAGATGGTGGGCGGTCGAGAAGGTTGCATCTCCACGACGGACTCGACCTTGTCGGCATGGGTGGTGCCCACCGACGAGGAATTGCTTATCGCGCGCGATACGTTTCGTGTCGTGAGTGGGATCGCTCTACCCTTCTGATTTGCAGGGGTTTGTGGGCCGGCGCACCAAGTCCCCTTGCGGCATGGAAGGGGCTGCCATATCCACCCTTGCGTTTCGTACCCTACCTGCCGATACTGTCCCTGTGCACGGCGGTTTCCCCGATTTGACGGGCCGTGTACGCAGCGCCAGAGGCGCTGTCCATCCGTCTAAGTCGAGGTCCCGACGGCCCGCGACGATACAATCGGCGCGGGCCGTCGGCTTTTTCATAGCCGCCACCCGTGGCAGGTAGAGCTGGAAGACAACTGAAGACCGAACCGCCTGGTTCCGTGGTGATTTGCCGCCGATTGCCGCCACGTTAAACAAGGAGCTAAACCGCGAGCGCCCGGCGGCCCTCTGTCTCCGGGCGCGTCGTGTTTCTGGGCGGCACTCATCCCCTTTTGGAGAGTGCCCTGATGTCCGACAATCGTTTTTCACGTCCGCTTGGTGCAGACACTGTCGCGCTGCATGCTGGCCAGGAATCGCCCGACAGCGCCACCGGCGCGCGCGCGGTGCCCATCTACGCGACCAGCTCGTTCGTGTTCGATAGCCCCGAACACGCCGCCGATCTCTTCGGTCTTCGCGCGTTTGGCAACATCTACACGCGCATCATGAACCCGACCACCGATGTCTTCGAGAAGCGCATTGCCGCGCTCGAAGGTGGTGTGGCGGCCATTGGCGTGGCCAGCGGACAGGCCGCGCAGACGCTCACCATTCTCAACCTCGCACAGGCAGGTGAGAATATCGTGGCGTCGCGGTCACTGTATGGCGGTACGGTCGCACTCTTCTCGCACACCCTGCCACGACTTGGCATTCGTGTGCGCTTCGTCGATATCCATGACCTCAAGGCCGTGGCAGCGGCCATCGACGACCAGACGCGCGCCGTGTTCGTGGAGACAGTGGGCAATCCGGCCCTCGATGTCCCCGATCTCGAAGCGCTGTCGCGTCTCGTGCACGATTTCAACCTGCCGCTGGTAGTCGACAACACCTTTGCCCCGGTGCTGGTCAAGCCACTCGAACATGGCGCGGACATCGTATTGCACAGCGCGACCAAGTGGATTGGTGGACACGGCACGAGCATTGGCGGCGTGATTGTCGATGGCGGACGTTTCGACTGGGGCGGCACCGAACGATTCCGCGCGTTCTACCGCGACCCGGAACCGGCGTACCATGGCCTGCGTTTCGCCGAGGCTTTTGGCAATGTGAATGGTGCCAACATCGCCTTCGCGATTCGCTTACGTGTGCTGTTGTTGCGTGACATCGGCGCCGCATTGTCGCCGTTCAACTCGTTTCTGTTTCTCCAGGGACTCGAGACGCTTCCGCTTCGCATCCGGCAGCACAGCGCCAATGCGTTGCGCGTTGCGCAGTTCCTTGCGTCGCATCCATCGGTGGCCTGGGTGAACTACCCCGGCCTCAACACGCACACCACGCACGCCAACGCCACGCGCTATCTCAAGGATGGGTACGGCGGCGTGCTCACATTCGGTGTGCGCGGTGGCGAAGCGGCCGCGCGCCGTTTCATCAGCGAGCTGTCACTGTTCTCGCTACTGGCCAACGTGGGCGACGCCAAGAGTCTCGTCATTCATCCGTGGACCACCACGCATGAGCAGCTTTCGGAAACCGAGCGCCGCGCTGCCGGTGTGACACCGGATCTCGTTCGTCTTTCCATTGGCCTCGAAGACGCCAATGATTTGCTCAGCGATCTCGAGCAAGCCCTCGCGGCTGCGGTCGCCACCGACGCTTCACGCACTGTGCCAGCCGGCGCGCAGCGCAACGAGTCCGCCGCATGAGCACCGTGACACCGACACTACCTCCCAGTGTGCGACAGATTTCAACACCTCGTCATTCGTCCAGCCACGGCACGACCACCGCAGACACCGTGACTACGACTGTTCCGTCCATCCCTGTCGTTGACGAGACCGTGGTGTTGCACGGTCTCACACTCGAGTGCGGCGTCACCCTCGACGATGTGCAAGTGCACTATCGTCTCGAGGGCACCGTCTCCTCCGCGCGCGATAACGTGGTGCTGGTAGTGCATGCACTCACGGGCACTTCTCACGCGAGCGCCTGGTGGAAGGGAGTGATCGGTGTCGGGGAAGCCATCGATCTGACGCGTCATGCCGTGTTGTCTGCCGCCCTGCTTGGCGGATGCGGCGGCACCACGGGACCGCGCAACAGTGACCCCGATGCCCTGCCCGCCATCAGCACCCGCGATCAGGCTGCACTGCTGGCACTTCTGCTCGACCATCTTGGTATCGAAGCTCCATTGCTCGTGTGTGGTGGCTCGCTCGGTGGCATGGTCACACTCGAATTCGCGGCAAGCTTTCCCGATCGTGTGCGTGGTGCCGTAGCCCTTGCTGCACCAGCAGCGCAGACGGCTCAAGGCCTGGCGTGGAACGCCATCATGCGCCGTGCGATTGCACTTGGTGGCACGCGTGATGGACTCGCACTCGCTCGCATGATCGGCATGCTGAGCTATCGGACGCCGGAATCGCTGGAACAGCGCTTTGGTCGCGCACAGGACAGCGCCGGACGTTTCCAGGTGAACGACTGGCTCGATGCACACGGCGATCGTCTCGTCGCACGCTTTGATGCCACGAGCTACGGTGCACTTATCGACGCCATGGATGTGCACGATGTCGGGCGTGGACGTGGCGGTATTGCCGCGGCCCTCGCACCGGTCGCTGATCGTCTCACCGGCGTTGGTATTCCAGGCGATCTGCTCTACCCCGATCACTCGGTGCGTGAATGGTCGGATGCCATTCAGGCCAGGTACCACGAACTGCCGTCGGCACACGGCCACGACGCCTTTCTGCTCGAAACCACCCGTGTTTCGCGCATTCTTGGAGAAGCTATTTCACACGCTGAAGCACGTCCGATTGCTCGCCGTACCAATTCCGACGCGAGTACCGTTCCGACACGCAAAGGCAAAGGCAAAAGCGATCAGGTGATTCGTGTCGCACTCGCCGGCTGCGGCCACGTTGGCGGCAGTCTGCTCGAGCTGCTGACCCAGCGTGGCATCACCGCGGCAGACGGCACGGGCAACGTGCACGTACCGCGTGTGCTCGTACGTGATGCCACGCGCGAGCGCCCTGCATTGGCCCACGCCATCGCGAACGGTGTGGTCGCACACGACGCCTGCATCACCGATCCCGATGCATTGCTCGGTGACGATATCGATGTATTGGTGGAAGCCATCGGCGGTACGGAAGTCGCGGCACAGTTGGTCGACGCGGCCATTGCACGCGGTATTCGGGTGGTCACCGCCAACAAGGCACTGCTCGGTGTGCGCGGCGCCTCATTGCTTGCGGCAGCGGAAACACAGGGTACGACACTCGATTTCGAGGGCGCCGTGTGTGGTGCCATTCCGATCGTACGATGTGTACGTCGTGGCGCCGCCGGCGTTGGTATCTCAGGAGTCACCGGCATCCTCAATGGCACGAGCAATTATGTGCTCGAACGACTGGCCGCGGGTGAGTCGCTCGAAGCGGCCATCGCCACTGCGCAGGAACTGGGCTATGCGGAAGCCGATCCCACGCGTGATCTCAATGGACAGGATGCCGAAGACAAGTTGCGCATTCTGGCCTGGCTGGCATTCGGCATCGAGCCGCATGCGCTCGAAGTCCGGCGTCGTGGTATCGACGCGGAAACCGCTGCGTGGGCGCGAGAAGCGGCTGCGGCCGGTGATCGTGTAAAGCTGCTCGCATCGGTGCGTCGCGTGGGCACACAGCTGGTGGCGCGTATAGAACCCACACGCGTGACCGGCGACGATGCGTGGGCGCATGTCACCGGTCCATTCAATCGGATCGTAGTGGAATCCGCTTCTGCGGGTTCGCTCGTGTTTCAGGGTCCCGGCGCCGGCGGTCTGGCAACGGCCGGTGCCGTGTTGTCCGATCTGTTGACCTACGTGCCGAAGCTTACCGAGTAGCGACTACCGAGTAGCGACTACCGAGTAGCGACTACCGAGTAGCGACTACCGAGTAGCGACTACCGAGTAGCGACTACCGACTGACGCCGATTCCTCGAGTACGGAGTAGCGCGCGCACGGAATCCACCGGCACCGGTCTGATGGTGCCGGCGCGGCTGCTCACCGGTGTGGCCATCAGCATCGCATTGTACAGCGCTTCTTCCGTGGCTTCGGTCACCGCCTGAAAGAGCGCCGACATGGCGTCGTTGCCCATTTCGTCGTTGGTATTGACGGTCGCATCGGGCGAGCGACGCACCTTGGCATTGGTACTGAATGCCAGCACATAGTCACCCGATCCATTGGATGCACTCGATCCGGTACGCGCGAGGCCCATGACGGCGCGCGCGCCCATACGTTCGAGATTTCGCGCGAGCAGCGGCGCATCGGTGGCAATCACAATCATGCACGATCCATCGCCACGTTCAGCGCCCAGGTCACCACCGTTATCGCGAGATGCCCCCGCTTCCCGCTCGACATCACGCTGGAACGCATAGCGACCAAGCAGCGGACCAATCGGAACACCGGCCATCTGCAGCACACCGCCGTAGTTGCCCTGCACCAGCACGCCCACGGTGTATCCGCCGAGTGAAGCGGGAAGTTTTCGTGAGGACGTGCCCATCCCTCCTTTCCAGCCAAACATCACCGTACCATGTCCGGCGCCAACGCTGCCCTCGGCCACCGGCCCACTGGAAGCACCGGCGAGCGCCTGCTGCACCGCCGCCGCCATACCTGGGCGCGCACGCGTGGCATTGAGACCACCATCGTTGGTCTCGCCAACCACCGGATTGATGGAACGCACATTCGCGTTTTCCGGCTTGGCCAGCATCCACTGCGCAAGTGCGTCGCCAGTCTGCCAGATGCAGAGTGTGCAGGTCAGCAGAATCGGGGTTTCAACTTCCCCGAGTTCGCGGAGCTGCGTCACGCCGAGGAGCTTGCCAAAACCATTGCCGACATGGAGCGCCGCGGGCACACGATCCCGAAACAGATCGCCACCATGTGGGAGAATGGCGGTCACACCGGTGCGAATGGAATCTCCGGCCGTCACCGTCGCATGGCCCACACGCACACCGTCCACATCGGTGATGGCATTGAGGGGACCCGGGCGAAACACACCGGGAGCGAGCCCGATGGCACGTGCGCGAACCTGCGCATCGAGCGTGAGCGGAGCCAGGAGCAGGAGGAGAGCAGTAAGGCGCATCGGTCTGTTGAGCGGCAGGAATCGCGGCGATCTGATGTAGATCATCCGATGTAGATTGCAGCATGTCGCTCCGTCCCGTCTACGGCCATACCCCCATTCGTCAGCGCCTCGCGGCAGCGGCAATGGAAGGACGCCTCCCGTCCAGCCTCCTGCTACAAGGACCGCGTGGGGTGGGCAAGCAGCGACTCGCGCTCTGGCTTGGCCAGTATCTGCTCTGCGACCGCGCGATCGACGAAGGTCAACATGAGCCCTGCGGATCGTGTCAGCAGTGCCGCTACGCTGAACGGGGCATGCATCCCGACCTGCATTGGGTATTTCCGCGTGCCCGTGTGAAGGATTCGGATCCGCAGGCGCAGGACGCGCGTGAGGACCTGGCCGAAGCGATCACCGAGCGCATGGCCGCCGACGGTCTCTGGGGACCGAGCAACGGCACCGAAGCCATCTACAAGTACATGATGCAAGCGGTCGTGCAGGATGCGTCACGTCGTCCAGCGATGGCCCGGCGTACCGTATTCGTGTTGGGTGATGCCGAACGCATGGTGCCGCAGGAGGCGAGTCCGGAATCGGCCAACATGCTGCTCAAGCTGCTCGAGGAGCCGCCGCCGGGTACAACGCTGATCCTGACTTCGAGCGAGCCGGGTACGCTGCTACCTACCATTCGCTCACGCGTGGTCTCGGTTCGTGTCCCGGCGCTCGCTCGCGCAGATGTCGAAGCATTTCTCGATGATCCGTCGGTGGCTCGGTTGCTTTCACGTGTGCCGAAGGATGAGCAACGTGCGCGCGCCGGTGGCACCCCGGGGGTGCTGTTCGCGGGAGAACAACTGAGCGGCGCGTTTGCGAGTGCGCGCGCCATTCTTGAAGCCGCTCTTGCTCCCTCCACACCTGATGGACAGGTGCAGCGTATCAAGACCGCTGCCCGTCAGGGTGTAGCTGGTGCGCGTGGTGCATTCAGCGACATGCTCGACGCGCTCACCCATTTGTTGCATGCACGCACACAACAGCTCGTGCAGAGTGGTCGTGATATCGAAGCACGTCGTACCGCGATGACAATTCCCCTCGTTGAACGCGCGAAAGAACTCACGCAACGCAATGTGAGTCCCAACCTGCAAACGGCCGCGCTACTGGCCGAACTGCATCACACCCTGAAGCCATGAGTGAGACCCGCGGGGCGCCTCAAACGGCCGGCGAATCGGGCATTCCAGAAGTCGCGCGCGAGTTCTCGCACCTGGATCGGGCCGGAAATTTTCAGATGGTGGACGTGGCGGAGAAGCCGATTTCCGTACGATCTGCGTTGGCCAGCGGGTCGATTCGAATGGAGGTGGACACATTCAAAGCAATACGGGACAATAGTTTAAAGAAAGGCGATGTCATTCCGGTGGCACGACTGGCCGGAATTCAGGCAGCCAAGAGAACAGCTGAGCTCGTTCCCCTTTGTCACCCTTTGGCGTTGTCCGGTGTAGACGTTCGGGTTAGTCTCGATGAGTCCCTGCCCGGTTGTCGGGTTGAGGGATTCGTCAGGACCACCGCTCAGACCGGGGTGGAGATGGAAGCGTTGACCGCTGTGTCCGTGGCATTGCTCACGATCTATGACATGGCCAAAGCGGTCGACCGGACCATGGTGATATCCGAAATCGTGCTGCGCGAAAAGCGCGGCGGCACGAAAGGAGACTTCATCAGTAGTCCGTGAGTGACCAGCTGATCGAGAGGGCCCATGCACGACCCTGTACATAAAGAAGTGAACACCGACGCGATGCAGCGTCACCGGCGGATGTTGCGCCGGCGAGCGCAGCGTCAAGCAAAGCGTCAGATGACCCGTGTGGCGATTGCCATTACGGTTGTTGCTGCCGCCTATGGCATGCTTGGCTCGCCGTCTCCGGCAACGGACGACGCGACCACGCATTCGGCAACCGCGTTGGCGGATTCAGCCGGCCATGGCTTGTTGGGATTCGGCGCAACGCGCCCGCGCTCACTCAAGCTCGACCCCACGCCCAGCTTTGCCGATCAGCCGCTCTGGCGCCGTGCCGGAGATGTGCTTCGTCGTGGCAAGGCGGGTACGCAGCCCACACTGGCTTTGGCCAGCGGACAGCGCGAGCAGGAGCATCACGAGACGCTGAGCCGCTGGCACGCCATCTATTCATACAGCACGCGCTATCGCATCAAGACCGAACTGGCCCGCAAGATCTACGACGCCGCCACGGTGGCCGGGATCGAGCCCGAGCTCGCGTTCCGGGTGGTGCGGGTTGAAAGTGTGTTCAATCCGAAGGCAGTGAGCCCGGTGGGAGCCCTCGGGCTTACGCAGCTCATGCTGGGTACGGCGCGGGCCTTCGAGCCCAACGTGACGCGTCAGGAGCTGTTGGATCCCGACGTCAATCTCCGGATCGGCTTCCGCTACCTTCGCGGTCTGATTCGCGAGTACAAGGGCGATCTCAAGCTGGCCCTGCTGGTGTACAATCGTGGACCCGTAGCGGTGCAGCGGTCGCTCGCCATGGGCATGAGCCCGGCCAACGGGTACGAGAGCATCATCACCCGCGGGTACCGTGGGAGAGGGACGCTGGATTAGTAGGAAGTCAGTTCTGAAAAAACGGCGAACGGCCTTGAGAATTTCTCGGGGCCGTTTTGCGTTTCCTCTTGGTCTGTTTGGGCGGACAGTTGATTTGAACTGCGCACGCAGGGGCGCAGAGAGCCGCGGAGACGCAGAGGAGGAGCGGAGACTTCGGCTACTTGGACTTGGAGGCTACGGTCTTCTTGGGGGTGGGCTTTTTCGCGGCCGACTTCTTGACCGGGGCCTTCTTCGTCGTGGCCTTCTTGGCAGTCGATTTCTTGGGCGTGGCCTTCTTGGCGCTAGAAGACTTGGCCGAGGACTTCTTGGCGGTGCTCTTGGTGCTTGCCACCTTGGTCGTGGACACCTTGGTCGCACCGGTTCGCACAACCAGGGTCTGACCAGCCAGGATGCGGTCGCCGCGCATGCCATTGAGCGAACGCAGGCGGGACTCGCTCAGGCCGTAGCGACGAGCGATGGCTCCGATGGTCTCACCGCGCCGCACCACGTGCACACCGCGGCTGCCTGATGACGCCGTGGCGGCTGTGCCATAGCGCTCAATTGAGGGATCGGGGATTTCGCGCGCGTAGGCCAGTGCTGTCCGATACGGGATACGCACCGACTGACCAGACACCAAGCGTCCCTTCTTGGTGGTGCGGAGTGATGGGTTGTACAGCTTGAGCTGCGACAGTGACACACCATGCTGCTTGGCCAAACCGGCGGCCGTCGTTGTGCTATTGCCCACCTTGATCGACGAGTACCCGCGCACGGCCACTTCCGGCATGGTGTCGAGGGTGGCCTTCGCACGCTCCGCTGAACCCACCGGCAGTCGTACCCACACCGACGCATCCGGTGGCGTCACGCCACGCAGAATGGCCGGATTGAGATCGCGCATGGTCTCGATGTCGGTCCCACTGGCCTCTGCCACCACCGACATGTTGGTGCCAGGCACGACCTGCACGGAATCGTACACATAGAGCGGACGCGATTCGATCTCGATCCCGTACTTTTCAGGCATCTTGGCCACCAGCGCGGCGGCGATCAGCTGCGGCACATAGTTCTTGGTCTCTGCACGCAGATAGTCCTGTTCGGCCAGCGCGAAGAAACGATCTTCACCCGCACTGCCCTCAAGTTCATCGGCAAAACGCGACAGGCCACGGGCCACGCGACCCGGGCCGCCATTGTAAGCCGCCGCTGCGAGATACAATGAGCCGAATTGTTTCTGCAGAAGGCCAAGGAAGCGAATGGCACCGTCGGTCGCACGCGCCGGATCGCGACGCTCGTCCATCCACCAATCCACGCGCATGCCGATATCACGTGCCGTGCTGCTCATGAACTGCCACATGCCAACCGCCGCCGCGCGGGAATAGGCATGCGGATCGTATCCACTTTCAATGAGCGCGAGATATGTGAGGTCTTCCGGCATACCAGCCGCACGCAACTTGGTGCGAATCATCGGCTGGTAGCGCGAACCGCGCGACAGACGCAGGGCCATGCGATCACGAGCGGTCGTACTGAACAGATTCACATAGTGCGCCACACGCTCGTGCGTTTCGTAGCTCCGCACATCGATATCCCAGGACGGCTCAGCGTCCATCGAATCCGATGCCACAACGGCGCTCGAATCGCCGAAGACGGCCACCGCCGCATCGACCACTTCATCGCGCGCCGCTATTTTTGACGCAGTCGTCTGCAACACAGTACCGGCTGGCTGCGCGGAACGCGCGGCGGCCGAAGCTGATGCGGGAGCCGACGAAGGCGCAGGCGACAACGCCGGTCGGATGGCGGGCTGACATGCAGTGCTGCCAACAACTCCGAGCGCCAGACTCACCGTCCGTGCGGTGCGCGCGACCTGCTCACGCGTCGGAATCGTCCACAGCCCCGCACGCAGGAAGGAGACGGCAGGGATCACGACCTCAACCTATGCAGAAAGACCCGGCTCGGACACCTTCAGGGCCTTCGTGTTCCGGCCCAATTCGTTTTGGACTCGGCTTTTTAGTGAGCCAGCGCACCGCCCTAAGGCATGCTCTCTAAGGCGGGTCTGGCCTGACCGCTCAGGCGGTGGAAGCGCTGATCGCGATACGTGGTGCCACGAGGCGATTGACGCCATGCAGAGCGGCACGGGCCGTGGCTATCACCGCATCGCCCTCGTCAACGGCGGCGCCGATGACCCGGGTGGCTTCCCCCTCGATACGGACGAGGGCCGCGACCATGAGGACCGTAGCGTCAAAGGCCCGCACCGGCTTCACGCCGATCAGATCGAACGTGGCGACACCCTGTGTGGCGCGCGTGAGAGCCTCAAAGGTGGCCAGCGCGGCAAGTCGGAGATCGCCACCGGGGCAGCTCGTGCCTTCCTGCGTGGCAGAGACCACGATACGCGGACTCTCACCCGCCGCGCCGACAAAGCGCGCCGTGACACGGGACCGCGCGCCGGCAAACTGCTCCAGTACGCAGGCGTCGAGCCGCAGTCGGGCAGCATCAACGGCAATGGTCAGCGTAGGATCGGAGTCGGATGGATGGCCGATGGTCACAGGGACCGCGGGAATGCCTCGAGCGTGCATCAGTCATTCGACTGAAATACAGCGAAGGGCGTCTGGTCCCCAAGTGACGAACACAATTCCCGACACGTAACGGCGATTCAGTATCGATGTGTGACGAATCACACGTCGTCGCGTCCGAAGCCGCTCGGTTGCTCGGCTAAACCGCTCGACTCAGGCGTCGGTAATCACACCCGCTTCGAGGGCAAAGCGCGTCAGACCGGCCACCGAGTGAATCTGGAGCTTCCGCATGAGACTTTCGCGATGCGCTTCGACCGTACGGCGGCTGATGCCAAGCTCGGCGGCAATCGCCTTGTTGGTGAGTCCGCGCGCCACGCCTCCCAGTACATCCCGCTCGCGCGGTGTGAGGTGCTCGAGCTGCGCCACCGGCGTGTTCTCCACTACCGCGTCGGCCGACGACAGTCGCTTGACCACGGCCGGGCTGAAGAATGTGCCACCTGCATGCACCGCACGAATGGCCGCCCGCAACTCTTCACCGGCGGAGTCCTTGAGCAGGTAGCCGTGCGTGCCGATTCGCATGCCTTCGCGCACATACTCGCTCTGATCGTGCATGCTGAGCAGCAGAACGCGGGCGTTGGGCAGTTGCTCACGAATACGCGCCGCCGCCTTGAGTCCCGTCTCCTCGGGCATGGTGATATCGAGGACCACCACATCAGGCGCGTGCTGAATGGCCAGATCGACAGCGGCCCGCCCATTGGAGGCTTCGGCCACCACTTCGATGAGTGGATCCGCATCGAGCACATACCGCAGCCCCTCGCGCACCAGCGCGTGGTCGTCTGCGATAAGAACACGGATTCGGGGAGCGTCGCTCACACTGGTCATGCCGGCACGTGATCGGGAATGGGGACGCGGATATGCAACTCCGCGCCAGGTTCACGATTGGAAATCTGCAACGTCCCACCCGCCACGTGGAGTCGTTCCCGCATTCCTGTGATCCCCATACGGTGGTCGGTGTCGATGATGCGCCCCCCGCGCTGGAGGGGGAAGCCACGGCCATTATCGGCGACCATGAGGTGCAGGACGCCCTCCTCCTCCTGAATCACCACCTCAACCGCGCTGGCTTCGGCATGCCGCACCACGTTGGACAGGGCTTCCTGGAGAGCGCGAAAGACCGCGAGATCCGCTTCTTCCGCGAGTACCGGCAAGGCGGCTGGCGCACTGAAACGCACCTGCATACCCGTGCGCTCCGTGAACTCCGTAATGAGTGAGTGCAGCGCCGGCCTGAGCCCCAGATCGTCCAGCAACGTGGGTCGCAAATCGCTGGTCACCTGACGAATGCTGGCAATACCCGTGTCCACCAGCGACAGCAATCGATCAAGGCGTGGCGCCGTGCCTTCGGCTACCGATGGCCGAAGAGACTCGAGCTGCATCTTGACGGCGCTGAAAACCTGCGCTGTTTCGTCGTGCAATTCCCGCGACAGTCGGCGGCGTTCTTCTTCGTGCTGCTGCACCATGCGAGTCGACAACCGCTCGAGCGCGCGCGTGCGGTTGGCGAGTTGACGATCAAGCGACCACTGATCGAGCGCGGCACCCACTTGTTGGCCGAGTGCGAGCAGAAAGTCATCATCGAGTGCCGTGAACGGATTCCGCACATCACCGGCCATGATAAGCGCGCCGACCAGGTGCGCACCGGAACCCACGGGCAGCGCGGCAATGAAGGGCTGCTCACCACTCGATGCCACCACCTGCGGGCGGCGCGTGACACGCATGCGCGAAAGCGCATCACGCACATCCGGCAACGGGTGCGCCCCCACCCACGCCGCACACACGCCGGTGCCGCGCAGGAATCGTCCACGTGGCTGCGTGCCTTCGCTCCCTGCATGAAGCGCACGTGAACGCGCCGCTTCGAGGACACGATCGAGCGTATCCACCGGCGCTTCATCTTCGGGAGCGACGATGGGGACATCGGTGTCGCTGGCATCGAGTCGCCAGCCTGGCTCAAACACATACATCGCCGATCCACGCACACCAGGCAGTGCGAGCGGACGCGAAAGCAGGACATCGAGTGGATCGCTGTCGTTCGTACGTCGCTGCAAATCGCCGGACAACGTAGAAAGCGCCCGCACACCGCGTCCGAGATCATCGAGCACGAGCAACACCAGTCCCGACGCCACGAGTAATTCCATCGCGATGTCGAGATAGTATCCCCACGGTGTCCACGCGCCCTGCGCCCGCAGGAACGGATAGTCAAGATGGTGCAGTCCCCACAGCGCGAACGAAATGGCGAGCAGGCGTGCACCGGGGCTTCCGGCGATGCGATGATGACGCCAGAACACCCATCCAGTCCACGCCGTCGCTCCACTCAGGAACAGTACCGCAGGCAGTGCTGCCGACAGAAAGCTGTCGAGTTGATAGATGGCGACGTACGACCACAGCGGCGGGAACAACGCGATCAACAGATAGATCGGGCGCGCGCGCGGTTGACGGAGGAACACCAGTGACGCCCACAACAACGCGAGCGCTGTCCATCCTGTCGTGACCTGGTGCCAGTACAACCAGACTCGTTCACCGGTGAGCAGAAAGCTCAGAATGCACAGCAGACGTGCGACGTATACGCCCCACGCTACGGCGAACCATCCGAACCAAGGACGCCGATAGCGCGCGTACAGGTGCGCACAAAGCGCTGCGACACCAGTGGTAACGGCGCCCTGCAGCAACGTGGCGGCAAGCTCCGTTGCCAGCAGCGCCGGCGGCTCCAGCGGAAGATCCACCTGCACGATCAATCGACCATCGGCGGTAGCGGTTGTCCGTTGGCACCCACGTGATACACCGTGCGCGAGGGGAACGCGAAGCTGCTGCCGTTTTCCTTCACAATGCGCATGAACGTCAGCATCATGTCGTGGCGATACTGCACGAAGTCGTTGACATCGGTGGTTTGAAACCAGCAGGTCACGTTGAGACGGATGGCCGATTCGCCGAAGCCCGTGAGATATACACGCACACGATCTGGCCAGATGGCGGGATGTGCACGCAGCGCGGATTCGATGGCACCACGAATGGCCACGAACTGCTCGGGCGTCGTGTCGTACGTGAGATCAATATCCGTGCGAAACACCATTCGATCGCGCTCGCCGAATGTTTCGATGCGGTCGTCGGCGAGACGTCCGTTGGGTACACGCACCACCGTACGCTCGATAGTGCGAATGCTGGTGGAGCGAAGACCAATGCGTTCGACTTCACCTTCGAGTGTCCCGACACGAACCCAGTCGCCGACACGAAAAACACGATCAGCCGCCAAACTCACGCTGCCGAATAGGTGCTCCACCGTCTTCTGTGCAGCCAATGCGACGGCGATACCACCGATACCAAGACCTGCAAGCAACGTTGTGACGGGATACCCGAACTGCGACAACGCCACCAGCAGCGCAATGACGGCCACCGTGACACGAAGAATATTGCTGAGCAACGGCACCAATGTGCGTGCCTGCGCGCCCTGCCCTGAAGCGAGCGCCGATTGCACCAGACGGCGCTGCACGAGACCGATCACGCGGAGCAGCGCCCAGAACAGCGCAAGCAGCGCCAGACCACGCACAAGCGCGGTGAGAAAACCGTCGACCCGTGGATTCAGTTCGAGAAAGGCCAGCGACGACAACGACAGAATAGCGCCGGCCCACAAACGAAACGGCCCGCGCAGATTTTCGAGCAGCAGATCATCCCATTCGGTGACCGTGCTTCGAGCCAGATAACCCGTTACACGGCGCAGAATCGCACCAAGGACCCAGGAAAAAACGATGATCAGCGGCAGCAGGACCGCGATCGCCAGCCATTGCCAGTAGAACACATCGAGCGGTCCTTCGCGCATCATCGTTTCCGGCAGACGATCACGAAGAAATGGCGCGCCCAATGCGTTGAACCACACATCAACATGTTCGACCGTACTGGCCGCGAACTGCCAATGCGGCGTGCCACTCGTTGCGCGTACAAGACGCACAGAGACATCGCGCGCCCCCACCGAGATCGCGCCAATCACATCGCCCTGACGATCGCCGTCTGTCGTATCGCCAACCGCGAGTGGCGACAGATCGGCCAGCTTGAGATCGAGACGCTGATCCAGCACCACCTTGAGCCGACGCGCCAGCACAGCGGCGCGTGCCTGCTCCGCACTCGGTACCACGAGATAGTCGGCAGCTTCCGCCCAATTCCCCGCTTCAGCCAGTCGCAGGAAGTTTTCGAGCGAAACACGAGGCGACGCGAGCGATACCGCTGTGGGGACGCTGGTGTCAGGCGCGCTTCCCTTGCCGCCGAGGCCGAGCTGGGCTGACAGGGGCGCCACAGCCACACTCATCAAGCCGATCGACAGGATCATGACCATCAGGCCGTATCGGCGCTGAGGTCGGCGCTCCGAAGCGCCAAACAGGTCGAGCAGAGAGCGAATCATCAAGAAAAATACCCCCGGTACCGCGCTGACGGCGCGCGCCGGAGGCATCGAATGGCGATCTGCGTGGCAATGTGCACCAAGAACGGTGTCATGACCGGGGTGGGGATCGAACCCACGACCTACGGATTAAAAGTCCGCTGCTCTACCGACTGAGCTACCCGGTCGACCGACACGCGTCCAACGCAGGAAGAATCGTGGAGTCGGCGTCCGGGGTCAACGGCTATCGTCAACAGAATTGCATGAGGCCAAACGCAACGGGGCGACCACCGATGGTGATCGCCCCGTTCGGTGCGGCTGCCACGAGGGCAACCGCATCATGCTGGTTCAGAGACTCAGTTGTTGCCCGACATGGCGGCCACCGTGGTGGTGCCCATACCGGCCGGCGTCTCGACCACGAAGGTCACGCGACGATTGAGTTCCGCACCTTCATCACCACCCGTTGCGCCCGGCTTCACAAGACGCGTCTTGCCGTAGCCGACCGTGCGCAGCGAGGCGCCATCGAGGCCCTTGCTCACAAGGAAGTCACGCACCGCGTCCGCGCGCTCGCGCGAGAGGCGGAGATTGTAGGCCGCGCTACCGGCCGGATCAGCAAAGCCTTCGATCGTGATCGTCGCACCCTTGTAGTGCGTCTGCGCAACCTGGGCGAAGCGCTCCAGCGCTTCCTGATCCTGCTGGCGAACTGCGGCATCATCGAAGCCGAAGTGCACCGGCATCGCGAACTTCACCTGGTTTTCCATCGCGGTGATGCGAGCACCAAAGTCGTTCTTCAGTGTGGTCAGGTCGCTGCGCAGTGCATTGAGGTCCGTGCGCAGGGCGCCGACTTCCGTATCGACCTTGCGGCCGAGGGAGTCGTCACCGGCCATACGCTGACCGCGCTCTGTGTCGAGTGCAACGCGCTGCTCTTCCAGGCCCTTCCGCACAAAACCCTTCGTGGCGCACGCGCTGAGCGTGCTCGCCGCCAGCACCGCCATAGCTGCATACTGGATCTTTCGCATGATAGCCTCCTCACGTGGGATTGAATCGTGGAGGGTCGATGACTGTTCTTTGTCGTCGAACGCCCCGTCGACCGATCGCGCTTTCACAGTGTGTGCGAGCGCGCCGGCCACGGAGAGAAGGTCGTATTCCCCAGTGTGCTGCGCCGTGACTTCCGTCACCGAAAAACGGCCAATTTGTGCGAAAGGTGACAGCAATCACCCGAAAACGCGTGAAATTTCGTTCCTTCACGCGTCAGGAATGTCACTCTGGTGGTCAGCTGGGCGCTTTGGCGAGCCATTCACCGCCATCCACAACAAAGATGGCGCCAGTTATCCAGTCGCCAGCAGGCGATGCAAGGAACGCCACCATGTTGGCAATGTCGCGCGGTGTTCCCCATCGGCCGAGTGGAATACCGGTGCGCGCATACTCGGCCATTTTTTCTTCAGCCGCAGCGAACAGGTCCGGCGCACCACTATCTGCTGGCGGCGCAAACGCCTTACGCACGCCTTCTGTAGGAATGGGGCCCGGTGCGATGGCATTGACGCGAATGCGATCGGGCGCCCACTCCACGGCCAGCGTGCGGGTGAGTGCGTCCACACCGGCCTTGGCAGCCGTGGCATGCGCCATGAGCGGCCAGCCCCGATAGTGAAGCGTCATGGACGTGCTCACGATGCGTCCACCACCCTGCGCCTTCATGACGGAATGCACGGCCTGTGAGCAATAGAAGGTGCCGTAGAGATCAATCTCCACGACAGCCTTCCATGCGTTGGGCGACAACGTGGCACTCGGCGCATAGAAGTTACCGGCCGCGTTGTTGACCAGCAGATCGATGCGACCATGTGTTGTCGCAACGTTCTGCACTACGCTTTGTACCGCTGCCTGATCGCGCACATCGAGCGCCACACTGCTGGCAGCGTGCCCGCGCGCGCGAATGGCTTCCACGGCGGCTTCGTGATTGGCCGGACGACGACTGGCAATCACGACATGCGCACCAAGCTCGGCGAGCAACTCGGAAATGCCGAGTCCAATGCCAGTGCCACCGCCGGTGATCAGCGCGACCTGTCCGTTCAGCAGTCCTGGGCGAAAGACGGAGAGATCGTTTGCAGCGACCTTGGACATGGCGTGTTCCGTAGAAAGGACGACAGATCAGAACAGCGTGGGCTGCTCGTCGAGACAGAAACTCCGTCGATGATGCGCGGTGAGTCCGTGCACCGCCAGCGCTTCCAGATGGATGGGCGTGCCGTAGCCAGCGTTGCGCTCCCATGCATAGGAGGGATGCCGCACGGCAAGTTGGTGCATGAGGCGATCACGGGTGACCTTGGCCACGATGGACGCGCAGGCGATCGCGTAGCACTTGGCATCACCCTTCACCACGGCCGTATGGGCAACGCCGAGCGTACGAAGCGATTTGCCATCGACGACAACATGCTGCGGTGTTTCCCCCAACCGGCGCTCGAGCTGACGCAGCGCACGCTGCATGGCCAGGACCGTTGCGTGATAGATGTTGAGGCGATCGATCTCGCGTACACTGGCCGCACCAATACCAATACCGGTGGCGTGCTGCCGAATGCGCACGGAGAGTTCGTCGCGCACATTGGCCTTGAGCTGTTTTGAATCATTGACGCCGGCAATGGCTCGGCGATCGTGTGGCATGACGAGGGCACATGCGACAACGGGGCCCGCAAGCGGGCCCCGTCCGACTTCATCCACTCCGGCGAGAACCGGGCCGAACTCCGCGCGCAGTGAGCGCTCGATCGGGCTCCAACGAGCCATCGAACGAATCGCCGCTGATGACTTAGCGCGCCGGGTTCTTATGAATGACCTTGCGCTCCTTGATACGGGCGGCCTTGCCCGTCACGTCGCGCAGGTAGTACAGCTTGGCGCGGCGCACGGCGCCACGACGCACGACAATGATGTCCGCGAGCATCGGGCTGTGCACCGGGAAGATGCGCTCCACACCGACACCGTTCGACATCTTACGGACCGTGAACGTCTCGCTCACACCTGCACCACGACGGGCAATCACAACGCCCTCAAAGGCCTGGACGCGTTCCTTGTCGCCTTCCTTCACGCGCACGTTGACACGCACGGTGTCGCCGGCACGGAACGGCGCGACTTCCTTCATCCACTCCTTCTGGGTCTCGATAAACGGATGCATCG
This sequence comes from Gemmatimonadaceae bacterium, assembly GCA_016742275.1. Classification (GTDB taxonomy): domain Bacteria; phylum Gemmatimonadota; class Gemmatimonadetes; order Gemmatimonadales; family Gemmatimonadaceae; genus Gemmatimonas. Next base: position 135,983 of record JACVCD010000011.1, on the reverse strand, counting down.
TTGGGACTCCGGGGTGATACGCAATCACCCGGTTCAAAATGTCTGACTTCCGCTGCCGCCTCCCGCGCACCTTTCGGACGCGATCGAGGCTCCAGCGGTGCGAGAGGCTTCGACGCGGACACCGGAAGCGAAGTCTTCCGGGCCGATACCGACGAGGCATCGCCACCACCCGCACCACGGCCGACGATCAAACTCTTCGTCGCATGTGTCGGCCACCGCGAGCGGCGCCGAAGGCGGAGCAGGATTGAAACACTCCTCCGGACAGCGCCATTTCTGGCCCCAATTCCGGGGGAGCTAAGAAACATAGCCACTTCTGGTCAGGCAATGCCAGTGGTCCCCACCGGTCCACCAGGCCATACTGCAATTTCACCTCACCCTGCCATCGGCCGAATGACTGCAGCGTCTCGCCATCCCCGTCTGACCTACCCTGCCACGCGCCACGATGCGCAGGTGGACGACTACCATGGTACGTCCGTCTCCGATCCGTTCCGCTGGCTGGAAGACGACCGGTCCCCGGAAACGGCCGATTGGGTAGCCGCCCAGAACGCCGTCACCTTCGGGTATCTGGAGCAGTTACCCTTCCGCGAGGCCCTTCGAAATCGGCTGACGACGCTGGTGAACTATCCGCGGACCTCCGCCCCTGAGCAGACGGGGCCGTGGCTGCTGTTTGCCCGCAATGATGGGCTTCAGAACCAGCCGGTCTACTACATCCAGCGGGGTGAGGACGGAGAGAGCGAGGTGCTGCTCGATCCCAACACCCTGTCGGCGGATGGCACGACTCGGGTGGCCGGACTGACCTTTGACCGTGAGGCGCGGTACATCGCCTACATGGTGAGCCATGCCGGATCAGACTGGCAGCAGATCCGTGTGCTCGACCTCGCGACGCGAACTGATCTCACCGATGTGATCGACTGGGTCAAAGTCTCGGGCATCGCCTGGCATGGCGATGGGTTTTTCTACAGCCGTTACCCGCAGCCCGCGGCTGACGAAGGTGAGTTCTCCGCGCGAAATGATGACCACCAGGTCTTCTATCATGTGCTGGGCACACCCCAGTCGGCTGATCAACTCATTTATCACGACAGCGAGCATCAGCAGCGTTTTCATATCGTCGGCACCACCGATGATGAGCGCTTTGCCGTGCTGTCGATCAGTGATCGCGGCCAGGGCAAGGATGGCAATGCCCTGCTGGTGAAAGATCTGTCCGTGCCGGATGCATCGTTTGTTCCGGTCTGGCCGGAATTCGATGATCAGATGGCGGTGCTCGACAATGATGGGGATGCTCTGCTTGTGCTCACCAATCGTCATGCGCCCAATCAGCGCGTCGTGCGCATTGATCCGCAGCATCCGGATGAAGCGTCATGGCAGGAAGTGATTCCGGAGACGAACGAGCCACTCGAATCGGTCAGCATCGGCGGCGAGCGTTTGCTTGCCAGCTATCTGCACGATGTGACATCACGCGTGATCAGCTTCCGCTACGACGGGACGCGGGAACGCGAAGTCGATTTGCCGGGACTGGGCACCGCGATGGGCTTCATGGGTGAGCGATCGGTCACCCATCTGTTCTACACGTTTACCTCATTCACTGCGCCCGCCACGGTCTATCGCTATGACGTGGCCAGCGGCGCGAGCACGGTGTACCGAGCCGTCACTCTGCCATTCGATCCATCGCAATTCGAAACGAGGCAGGTGTTTGTCACGAGCCGTGATGGCACTCGCGTCCCGGCATTCATTGTGACTCGCAAAGGGCTCGTGCTTGATGGGACGAACCCCACCATCATGTATGGCTACGGTGGCTTCAATGTGTCGCTGCCGCCGCAGTTCAGTGCGTTGCGCGTAGCGTTTCTCGAGCAAGGCGGCGTGTACGTCCAGGCCAATCTGCGCGGCGGCGGCGAATACGGCGAAGCCTGGCACCAGGCCGGCATGAAGGAGCACAAACAGAATGTGTTCGACGACGCCATTGCCGTGTGTGAGTGGCTGATCGCCGAGGGCTATACAAACAGCGAGCGGCTGGCCATTCAGGGTGGCTCGAATGGTGGGCTGCTGGTTGGTGCCATCATGACGCAGCGTCCCGAACTCGCGCGCGTGGCTCTACCTGCCGTTGGCGTGATGGACATGCTGCGATTCCATACCTTCACCATCGGGTGGAACTGGATCGCGGACTATGGCTCGAGCGACGATCCCGATGGCTTCCGCGTGCTGCATGCCTACTCCCCGCTCCACAATCTGCGTGATGGCGTGAACTATCCGGCTACGCTGATCACGACTGCCGATCATGATGATCGTGTGGTTCCGGCGCATTCATTCAAGTTCGCCGCGCGGTTGCAGGAAGCGCATGCTGGTCCGACGCCGGTGCTCATTCGCATCGAGACCAAGTCTGGTCATGGCGCATCATCATTGGCCAAGCAGATCGAAGAAACGGCCGACGTTTACTCCTTCATTTTCTCCGCTATGGGAGTAAGCCCTACCGGCCTGTAACTCGCGCCTCAGTCGCCCACACAACCCGAGCCCATAGCTCACAGCACAAAGCCCAAAGCCCACAGCAAGTCGCGAGCGAATTAACGAAACACTCGCGACTTGCTGTGAGTGTTTACTTCCCGCCAAACGGCCTCGGCTCCGGCAACTGTTCAGCGAATTTCCAATCCGCCGCTCCGCTTCGCGTGAGCGGCGTTTTTGCCATCCTCGCCCGCACCATCGCGATCGGCATCGGACCGCCCTGTAGAATGGCATCATGGAACGCGCGGTCCTTCATCTTGCCGCTCAACACCAGTTCCTTGTACAGCGCGCGGAACTGCAGCCCACCCAGCATGTACGCCGCCTGATAGATCGGCGAATAGCTGCCGTTGAATGAACGGCGCACTTCAGCTTCGGAGTTCGCGCGCTCGAACGGCACCTTGTCCACCAGGTATTCGATGCACTGCTCGGGCGTCATCTTGCCCAGGTGGAAGCTGAGAGAAAACACGATGCGCGCGCTGCGATGCATCCGCCACGCCAGCGCCCCGAGTCGATCGAGTGGGGTCACATGGAAATCGTGATCCCACAGGAACATCTCCCAGTACAACGCGTTGCCTTCGTTCCAGAATGGCGTGGAGAACATGCGGCGATGACTGTTATATCTCGCCGTCATGAAACCCTGCAGATGATGTCCAGGATTGAGTTCGTGGAACACGACCGCGCGTGAGAAGTGCGGATTGTTGCCGCGCAAACTCATCGCCTTTTCTTCTTCGGTCATGTCGTTGGTGGGATAGCTCACCAGAATGCTTTCGCCACCAAGGAAGAACGGACTCACGCGCTGCCGCTCGGGCGACAGCATTTCCATTCGCCAGTCTTCACGCGCGAGCGCGGGGATGGTGACCCAGTCGTGCTTGGCGAAGAATGCATCGGCTTCGTTGGCCAAGTCGCGAATGAGATCAATCTGCTTGCCCGGTTCGACGAAGGTGTTCTTGACCTGCTCCATAGCGGCCTTCCAGTCATCACCATGACCGAGCTCACGGGCCGCCTTCTTGGCTTCAGCGAGACTGAACGCGTACTCCTTTTCGGCGATCGCAATGAGTTCGTCGGCCGTGTAGGGAATCATGGCATGACGCAGATCCATGGCGAGACCTTCCGCGCCAATCGGATCACCGATGATGGGCTCATTGGCCTGTGCCGCGTTGCGTGGAGCAGCGCCAGCACCAGCTCCACCTCCCGGGCCTCCGCCCTGCCCGCCACCGCCGCCACCTCCCGGGCCACCGGCTGGTGCACCACCACTGGCCACTGTCGCCGTTGCCTGAATGCCCACGAGCCGCTGACGAATGGTCTGCGCATAGCGGCGCATTGATTCATCGAGCTTCTGATACGGATTGGTCACCCACCACGAAAAGAGCGGGTCATAGCCGTTGTAGTAGCGATACCATGTTCCCACCGTACCGCGCACCGCATCGAGGCGATCGGCGGCGCGATTGGCTACCGTGCGTGAAACACGAGGCATGGCCGGACGCGCGGTCCGCGATGCGCTATCTGCCGCAGCTCCGGCACCACGCGCCGCACCACCACCCGCCGGCTGCTCAAGCGCCAGCCGCAGACTGTCCACCTGCTTGGTGATGGTGGCCAGTGTGCGCGCGGCCTGCTGACCATTCACCGTCGTGAGATCACGTCGCACGTCCTGCAGCGCCAGCAGCGCGTCGGCGAACGGCAACAGCGGCGCCACTTCGGCGAGCTGCTTTTCGTCGCGCTGCATCATCTCCAGCTGATAGCGCAGATGATTGTCGAGCAGGACATAGTCGACCTTGCCCTCCTGCGACAAACCATCGAACGGCGAATCGGCCAAACGCTTGCGCCACGTCTCGTAGAAATTGCGCATGCGCGCCAACTGCACCTTGGAGTCCGGCGCATCGTAGCGACGCTGCAGCGCCTGATTGTCGACAGAGAAACGCGCCAGAACATCGGCCAGTTCACTGGTGGTGGCACCACGCAGCGAGGCAATTCCCGGCACGCTGGCCGTGGGGTCGTTGGGAAATTCCTGTCGCGTCGTTGGCTTGACCCCGCCGGGCTGTGCGACCGCCAGAGCCGGCGCAAACAGGGTACTTGCCACGATGGCGCGCAATCGAACGGTCACGAAAGAACTCCGGAGGGAGGGCTCAACAAAAACAGCGATATCAGGAGGGCGCGCGGAATTTGCAGCGCCCGTGTACGGTTGGTCCAGCAGGAATTCGAGTGTCTAGGCGCTGGCGATCGTTTCCAGCTCTTCCCAGCGGGCCATGAGTTCCGGAATGCGCGCATCGAGATCGGCGAGGGACGCCTGAAGCGCCACCACCCGGGCGCCATCACGAAGCACCGCCGGGTCAGCCAACTGAGCAAACACCGCCTCACGTTCCGCTTCCGCTTCAGCGATTCGATCGGGTAGCGTCTCCAGCTCGGCGGTCTCCTTGTACGACAGCTTGCGCTTCTTCGCCTTGGGTGCGGCCGCAGGTGGCGCAGCCTTTTCGGCGACGGTTCGCGCGGGCACCGCTTCCAGCGTCGGACGTTGACGGACCCAGTCGGTATAGCCACCGGCATACTCGCGCACGATGCCGGAGCCCTCAAAGACCAGTGTGCTGGTGACCACCGCGTCAAGAAACGCGCGATCGTGCGATACCAGCAGCAGTGTGCCACCAAAATCACGCAGCAGCGCTTCCAGCATGTCGAGGGTTTCGACATCGAGGTCATTGGTGGGCTCGTCCAGCACCAGCACGTTGAATGCCTGCGTGAACAAGCGGGCCAGCAACACTCGATTCCGCTCACCACCACTCAACGCGCGCACCGGTGTGCGTGCCCGCTCCTGCGAGAACAGGAAGTCCTGCAGATAGCCGTGCACATGTCGGCGCTGTCCACCAACGGTGACCCAGTCCGTGCCATCGCCAATACTCTCCACCACGGACTTCTCGGGATCCAGCTGCTCGCGCAACTGATCGAAGTACGCAATCTCGAGATTGGTGCCATGCCGCACGCTGCCTTCATCTGGCGTCAGCTCACCAAGCAACAGTTTGAGCAGCGTGGTTTTGCCCGATCCATTGGGACCAATCAACCCCACACGATCACCACGCATGATGGTGGTGGTGAGACCGCACACGATCGGACGACTCCCATGCGCAAACGAAATATTCTGCGCCTCGAGCACCAGCCGACCGCTGCGTTCGGCGTCCTGGATCTGGGCCCGCGATATTCCCACCCGATCACGCCGCGCGGCACGCTCCACTCGCATGGATTCCAGCGCGCGCACCCGACCTTCATTGCGCGTACGACGCGCCTGAATGCCGGTACGAATCCACACCTCTTCCTGCGCGAGTCGCCGATCGAAATCCTCCCACGCCAGCGATTCGGCGTGCAGCACCTGCTCCTTGCGCTCGAGATACGTATCGTAGTCGGGTCCGAAGTCCGCGAGGCGCCCGCGGTCGAGCTCCACGATGCGGGTGGCCACGCGACGCAGAAATGCACGATCGTGCGTGACAAACACCAGCGTGATACCCTGATCGACCAGAAAGCGCTCCATCCATTCGATGGCGTCGATATCGAGATGGTTGGTTGGCTCATCGAGCAGCAGCACATCGGGCGCACTCACCAGCGCACGCGCGAGCAGTGCCTGACGTGTGCGGCCGCCACTTGCCTGAGCGATCAGGGCATCAGCTGGCAGACCGAGGTGCTGGAGTACGGTTTCGACGCGCAGATGGAGCTGCCATGCATCCGCCGCATCCAGCTGCCGATGCAATCGGTCGAGTGTCTGCAAATTGGTCTCTGATGGATCCACCCCCACCTGAACCGATGCCGCGTGAAACGCCGTGAGCAGTCGACCGGTGTCGCCAAGCCCGGCGGCCACGATGTCGAACATGGTACCGTCCAAATCGCGCGGCACGGCTTGCTCAAGTCGCGCCACGGTGACACCACCCTGACGTACCACTTGCCCTTCGTCGGGCAGCAGCGTGCCCGCCAACAGCTGCAGGAACGTGCTCTTGCCCGCACCGTTTCGGCCAAGCAGGCAGACGCGTTCTCCTCGCTCGATGGCGAACTGCGCACCATCAAGCAAGGGCGGACCGCCGAATGCTACGCGCACATCTTGAACCGACAGCAACGCCATCAGCGAGCCCCGCCGCGTGTAGTTATTGCACGCGCGAGCACCGCAGCACTCTCATTGCCATTGCGGTCAACGGCTGTGAGATAGGTGCGCGGCGCGCTCTCCAGAGTGGCAGGACCAATCACGATCTGTGTGTTGGAAGAAGGGTGTACCTGTGTCGTCCACACGCCGTCACGTGCAGTGCGCACGGTGATCCAGCGTGCTCGTGCCGAAGGGGTTACGTGCAAGACCCACTCCCGCGATACGGCATCGCGAAGCACTCGCGCAGTCGGCACACCAGGTTTGGTGCGGCCAAGCCACGGGGATGCGGGAATCAATGCATCATCGGCATACAGCTGCTGCAGACGCTCAGCGGGCCGACGTCCACTGGTATCCGTTGGCATCGGCATGAGTGCTTTCATGGAGAATAGCACATCGCCCGTGGCGCGAAGACGTGCGCTGTCACGCGCCACAGTGCTGCGCGTGATTTCGAGTTGCGCGTTGATCTCACCCGGCTTGAATGTGTTGCCAGCTTCGCGACTGGCGCTGTGCCCCACCCACATGTGGCGCGCCTTGGTGTTCTCCTGCAACCACCAATCCAGCAACACCGGATAACTCTGTGCCGTCTGCGCGATGGGCCAATAGAGCTGTGGGGTGAAGTAGTCCACCCATCCGTTGTTGAGCCACTTCCGCGAATCGCCCGCAAGCTTCTCGTAGGAGTCGAAGCCGCGAATGCTTTCCGGATATCCCGGCCGCCAGATACCAAAGGGGCTGATACCAACCTTTACCCATGGCTTCACGGCCTTGGTGCGCTGGTACAGCAGGCGCACGTATTCATCGACGTTGAATCGCCGCCAATCCGAACGCCCCAGCGTTCCTCCGCGCTGCTGATAGCGCGCATAGGACCCGCTGTCGGGAAAGGGGACTTCAAGACTGTCCGCACCATTGATGGGATACGGATAGAAGTAGTCGTCCACATGTATGCCATCCACGTCATATCGACGCACGACATCGAGCACCACGCGCAGGGAGTGCTCAAGCACACCGGGTTCTCCCGGATCCATCCACGTGTATGTGCCGTACTGATGCACCCACTCCGGGTGCGTCACACTCATGTGCGTGCGTCCATGCTCACCGGTCGTGGTGGGATGTCGCGCACGATACGGATTGAACCACGCGTGCAACTCGAGGCCACGGGCGTGCGCTTCCTTCACCGCAAAGGCCAACGGATCGTAGTAGGGTTCCGGCGCACGTCCTTCGACACCCGTGAGATACGCCGACCACGGTTCGAGTGTGCTGGCATACATCGCATCGCCCGCTGGCCGCACCTGCAGCAACACCGCATTCATTTTCAGCAGCTTGACGCGATCGAGAATGGCCAGGAGTTCGGTCTGCTGTGCCCAGGACGAAAGCCCGGGACGCGACGGCCAATCGATATTGGCCACGGATGCCACCCACACGCCGCGAAACTCACGACGAATGGCCGGCGGCTCCATGGCTTGTGGCGCAAGTGGAACTGGCGAAGCCGCTATCGAACCAAGTACCAGGGCCAACCCGGCCAACAATTGGTGGGGAGTACGCATGAGGGAACGATAGCAGATCCCGCCACGATCAGCGTCCCACCGGTCCGAGCCGACAGTGAACCAATGGGCCCTTTCCTCGCTATCTTCTCTTTATGCGCGCGTCACTACGCGACACCCCGGTCCTCCTGTACGACGGCGACTGCGGCTTCTGTGCCGGCAGCGTGCAATTCGTGCTTTCGCATGAACCGGCGAATCGCACAGAGGCGCTGCGATTTGCCCCGCTACAGGGCGCATTCGGCGCGGAAATGCGCGAGCGATTTCACGAGCTCGCCGCCGTCGACTCCGTGGTCTGGTACGAACCCGATGCATCGGGCGGACGCGTCCTGATCTACAGTGACGCTGGCCTGGCCGTACTGCGCCATCTGGGCGGCATGTGGCGCGTGGTTGGTGCTGCCGTGCGCATCGTACCGCGCGTGCTTCGCGACTCCGTCTACCGCTTCATTGCGCGTCATCGTCTGGACATTGCGGCGCCGGCCTGCCTACTGCCGGCGCCGGAACAGCGCGCGCGATTCCTGGACTGACAGCCGTTCACGCCGTCCCGGAATCGCGCGGCCTCACTTACTTGCGACGTGTCGCGTTCACCAGCTTGGCCACCGCACCCAGCGTCGTCTGCGCCGCGTTCAAACCCAGTCGGAAATCATCGTCGCTGAAGGTCGCGAAAACATCCGTGGGTTGATGCCAGTGCGGATTCCATCCGCTACCCACCTGCGTGCCGCGTTCGTTCTCACGCAGACTGACCGAGGGGATGAGATCCTGGAACGGGCCCGAGTCCGTGTTGGTCATGTGCGGCCCGACCTGCGCCGGATAGTCCGTGGCGTATCGGGCATTCGCGGAATGCAGCAGCCACGCGAGCTCGGATGACTGACGCGCCATCTTGGAGTTGGACTGGAATTCGATATTGACGTCGGCTTCCGGACGCTGCTTGGATGGAATCGATCCATCCGCGTTCGGCATGCCGTGATCGAACATCATCATGTCGTGCTGGATCATGCCGAGCCACTTGGGCTCCGGATACTTGCCTGATCCCTTGGGCTGCTCGATGCCCTGAAGCGGCGCACGCTGCTCCACATAGGCCCGCGCGCCATTGAGGCCAGTCTCCTCGTTATTCCACAGCACAAAGCGCACCGAACGTTCCGTTTGCACATCGGGGCTGCTGAAAATGCGCGCCAGTTCCATCACCAGTGCTGTACCAGACGCGTCATCGTTTGCGGCTTCACCCCAGCCGATGCCGTCCATATGACCGCCCACGATGTACATCTCGTCGGGACGTGTCGTGCCGACCTTGGTGCACCACACTTCCTGCCTGGGCCCCGGCACACTCGGCTCGGCATTGAGTGCACGCAGACGGGCATCGGGCTGACGCAGCGAGTCATTGTTGACTCCCGTGCGCGTCCGCACACCGCGGGCGCGGCCACCACCTGCTGACATCTGTGGAGTGGTGGGACGTGCTCCACCAGCCGCGCCACCAGCCGGGGCTGCCGCTCCAGCCGGACGCGGAGCCGGCGGGGCGGGATTGTACTCATACGTGAGCCGTTCGGTATTCGTGCATCCGTAGCTCTTGAGCTGCGCCTCGATCCAGTCGATGGCGTCTCGATTCCGCTTGGTGCCCTGCCTCCGGTCACCAAACTGCGTCAGCCCCTTGATGGTGGCCTTGTAGCGTTCGAGATCGAGTCGTGAAACCATGACGGCCACAGGGTCCGTACTGTCGGTGGCCAGCGGCGGCGTACGCAGCAGGTTGCTGCCGCCTGCACCCTGCGCAGCACCGGGTGTTGGGGTCAGCAGGAGAAGAGCCGAAGCGAGAGCCGTCGGCATCGTGAAGCGCGAAGCACCCAGCGTGAGCAGCATGGTCGGAGCGATGGAGGGAGGGATCCGGCAGGAGCATTCAAACCCTGTGCAGCGTACAGCCATCCAAAGGTGCACAAAGGTCACGCCCGCTGCACCTGCCCCCCATTCAATTTCGGGTTGCCATGTTCATTCGCCAGCTTCGATCGGTAAAAAGCTCTGGTTCGACCGCGCTGTGCACCACGGCCCTGCTCGCCCTCACGCTGAGCTCAACCGCCGAAGCACAGACCGAGCGTCGCACGCTCTCCGGTGAGCATGTGGCCATCTACAACATTGTCGGCGAGGTTCGTCTCGAGCCGGGTAGCGGTCGTGATGTTGAAGTCAGTGTCACCATGCGTGGCGCCGACGCCAAACGTCTGCGCATTGATACCCGTACGGTACGCGGGCTGCCAACGTTGGTCATCGACTACCCGGAAGACGAGATCGTCTATCGGGACAACGAGCGTTCGCGCTGGGGATCCACCGATTCCCGTATTCGCGAAGACGGCACGTGGGGTTCGATTGAAGGCAGTCAGTCGCGTCGGAACTGGAGCGACTACCGACGCATCAAGGTCAAAGGCTCGGGTAGTGGTCTCGAGGCGTGGGCGGATATCGTAGTACGTGTCCCCGATGGACGTGCCGTGGACGCATTCCTCATGGTCGGTAGCTTGTCGGCCAATGGGGTGCGCGGTGATGTGCGTCTCGATGGATCCGCTGCCCGTGTGACGGCCGAGCGGATCACGGGAGTACTGAACGTGGACGCCGGTTCAGGCGGTGTGACCCTGCGGGATATTCGTGGTCCGCTGCTCGATGTGGATGTCGGCTCAGGCGGTATCACGCTCGAGGATGTGCGGAGTGATCGCTGCACCCTCGATACTGGTTCGGGAACGGTGACCGGCACCAACGTTTCCTGTGCTGATCTTAGCGCGGATTCCGGATCGGGTGGCGTACGTTTCACCAACGCGTCGTTCAGCACCGTATCGGTCGACGTGGGAAGCGGCGGCGTCTCGCTCGATCTCACGTCGTCACCACGTTCGGTGAGTGTAGAAAGTGGCTCGGGTGGTGTTACACTTTCTCTCCCGGACAACGTGAACGCCACGCTCGACATCGAAACTGGCAGCGGCGGTATCACCACGGATTTTCCCATCCGAACCAATCGGGTGGAGCGCAACTCTCTGCGCGGCACCATCGGCGATGGCGCTGGTCGCATTTCGATTGAAACAGGATCCGGCTCAGTGCGCTTGAAGCGGAGACCCTGACATGACCTGATCTGAGGCAACGATGGCGGAGCAGTCCCGTAACACCGACAGCATGACACACTCCGCCACCGTTCCTCCGGACAGGCCGCATTGGTGGCAGGACGTGCGCGCGGCCGTTCGCGGTACGCGGCACGACTACACATCGGGCTCCATCGGACGTGCCACGTTCCTGCTGGCCATTCCGATGGTGCTCGAAATGTTGATGGAGAGTCTCTTTGCACTCTCCGATGTGTTTTTTGTTGCCCGTCTCGGCGCAAGCGCCGTTGCAACCGTCGGCCTCACCGAATCACTCATGGTGGTGGTCTATACCATTGCCATGGGCCTGGCCATCGGCGGTACCGCACTTGTCGCGCGCCGCGTGGGTGAAAAATCCCCCGATGAAGCTGCCCGCGCCGCCGTGCAGGTCATCGCACTTGGCGCGATGGTCTCGCTCACATTGGGCGTCATTGGCGTGGCGCTCGCGCCGACGCTGCTGGGACTCATGGGCGCGACGCCTGATGTATTAAGCACCGGCACGACCTTCGCGCGCATCATGCTCGGCGGGAGTTGCACGGCGTTTCTGCTCTTCGTGATCAATGCCGTGTTCCGCGGTGCCGGTGACGCGGCCATTTCCATGCGCGTGCTGTGGTTGGCGAACGGCATCAACATCGTGCTCGGTCCGTTGCTGATTTTTGGCCCTGGCCCACTGCCAACTCTTGGCGTGACCGGAGCAGCAATTGCCACAACGACTGGACGCGGTGTTGGTGTGTTGTTTGCGCTGTGGCACTTGTCTCGTGGATCAGGCCACTTGCAGGTGCGACGTGAACATGTCGCACTCGATTTCGGCATCATGCGAAGAATTCTGCAGATGGCGACCAATGCCACCGTGCAGGTCATGGTGGGCAGCCTCACCTGGATGGTGCTCATTCGCATTATCGCCGGATTTGGCAGTGCCGCGATGGCGGGTTACACCATTGCCGTACGGCTGGTGATGTTTGCGCTCCTGCCAGCATGGGGTGTGAGTAACGCCGCAGCCACGATGGTCGGTCAGTCGCTTGGCTCACGTCAGCCCGATCGCGCCGAACAGGCCGTATGGACCGCGGCGCGCTACAACGTGGTATTTCTCGGCTTGGTCGGTGTGGTATTCGTGTTTCTCACCGGTCCGATTGTCGGAGTCTTCACGAACGATCCGGATGTCAGTCGGGTAGCCGTGCGCGGACTACGTCTCATGGCACTGGGCTTTCCGCTCTATGCGTTCGGCATGGTGCTGATGCAGGCCTTCAATGGAGCCGGAGACACCAAGACGCCAACCCGCATGAACATTGCGGTGTTCTGGTTGTTCGAGATTCCGTTGGCGTTCGTGCTCACGCGATCCGATGCCATTGGCGCGAACGGCATTTTCATGGCAGTACTCAGCGCGTATTCGTTGCTGGCGCTGGTGGCGTGGCTGATGTTCCGTCGTGGGACGTGGAAGAAGCAGCGCGTGTGAGCACGCCCGTCAGCGTACCGCGATAGCCGAAGTCCCAGTTGCCGCCATAACGCAGATCGGCAACACGCCATGACGGCGGTCCCTTGATGACGACGAGGGTGTCGCTCCACTTCACGGCCGGTTTCTGTGTCATGTTGGAGAAGCCCATGATCACCAGAGCTGTATCGCCAAGCAGACGCGTGTCCTGCACATAGTAGGTGGAGTAGCCCTCGTACAAGCCACTGAAGATGCTGCGCTGTGGATCGGCCGACGCGGCCGCTTCCTTGAGCCGCGTCGTGAGTTCGCTGGTGAGGTAGGGCTCGAGCGCGGGCATGGCGCGCGCCTCGGGGATGCCACGGACGCCCGCCGCCTCGAGCGTCACATAGAACTGCATGGCCACATCACGGGGCGTGGCGTCGGTCGTTTTGCCGCATCCGGACGCGACCAAGGCCAACACAGCAATGGTGGCGGCCCGCATACGGTGCGAATTTCGGTGCGATGAGTCATGACGCATGGCGAACGCTCGCCAGACGAGGGACGCATCGCAACTCCAATCAGATTTTCATCCAGGTTTTCCGGTGCATTTGCCCTGCGGCGTGCAAACGCGCAGCTTTTCCAAGCTGCCTCCTACCTCCCGCCTCCTCCCATTCCGCATGCGCACCCTTGCCCTTCTGCTGGCGGTGTCAGTCTCGCCGCTCGCCGCGCAATCGACGGCCGACATGGCGCCGGTCAATGATCTTCCCAATCCCTACCGAACAGTTGAAGGCTGGGCCAAGATGCCCGCCGGACGCACCTGGGGTTCCACGAGTGCCGTGGCCATCGATAAGGATGGCAAGAGCATCTGGGTGGCTGAACGCTGCGGCGTGAACAGCTGCGCGCAGTCGTCGCTGCCGAGTGTGCTCAAGTTCGACGCCAGCGGTGCATTGGTCGCGAGCTTTGGCGCCGGCATGATCATGTCACCGCACGGCATTCACGTTGATCGCGACAACAACATTTGGGTTGTGGACTGCAGTTGCACCGGCGGCACACCCCCCATCGATCCCAATGCGCCGGCCCCACCGCCGCGTGGGCATCAGATCGTAAAATTCAGCCCCAAGGGCGACGTGCTGCTTACACTGGGCCGTGTCGGTGGCGGACGCGACACGAGCTTCTTTTGGCAGCCCAACGCGGTGATCACCGCGGCCAATGGCGATATCTATGTTGCCGAGGGCCACTCATCGCGCGCAGGCGCCACGGCGCGCATTCTGGTGTTCGACAAGAGTGGAAAGCTCAAGCGCACATGGGGCAGCTGGGGCAAGGGCGATGGGCAGCTCGATCAGCCGCACGCGCTCGCATTTGACTCACGCGGACGCCTGTTCATCGCGGATCGTGGCAACGATCGATTGCTGATTGTTGATCCCAATACGTTTGCCGTGCAGGCGACGTGGTATCAGTTCAGCCGCATCAGCGGACTCTGGATCGACAAGAATGATGTGCTGTACGCGGCGGACTCCGAATCAGGCTCAGTGAGCCCGCCGCACAGTGCGTGGAAGCGCGGTATTCGCATTGGCAGTGCGCGTACGGGTCAGGTGACGGCATTCATTCCCGATCCGGCTCCCAAGCCGCCCAGCACCAGCAGCGCCGAGGGAGTGGCGGTTGATGCGGCCGGGAATATTTATGGGGCGGAAGTTGGAGATAAGGCGCTCAAGAGATACGAAAGGAAATAGCTCGCATGTGTTCCTCGATATTCGGTGAGCTTTGAGTCCTGAGTAAAAGTGGGGAGTTGCGAGTCAACCGTACTCGCAACTCCCCACTTTTACTCAAAGCTCAAAGCTGACCGATCTGTCGGCCTGACTACTTCTTCACCGGCAACCTGAGCGCCACCAAACTCGTATTCTCTTCCGCGCCTGTCGCGAACACGATGTACTGCTGACCCTTGTGCAGGAATGTCATTGGCACGGCCGTTGTCTTGGCCGAGATCTGCAGTGCGCCAACCTGCTTTCCGGTTGCCTTGTCGAGCGCGAACAGCTTGGGCGGTTCACCCGGCAGACCGCCGGAACGACCAGTGCCATAAATCACGAGTGTCTTGGTGGTGATGGCCTGCGCCTGTCCACGTCCGGGAAGCGGCGGAATGTTCACACCAGCGAAGAGCGGATCGCGGCTGGTCTGACGGATGAATCCCGCGTTGGGCATCCACCACGCCTTGTCGCCGGTCTTCATGCTGTACGCTGTGATGCCACCATACTCCTTGGGCTTGGCGATCGAGATACCACCGATCATTGAACCCGATGCACGTCCACCAAAGCCGACGTTCTCCGGCTTCTTGTATCCAGCGGGGGTTGGCAGTGCGCCGATCAAACCGCAGTTACTGGCCGGTGAGCTGTAGGCAAACTCCGAGCACGGATCGTTGAGCAGCGTGGTGGTGCTGAGTCCCGTGATGCTGGCGACGTAGATCATGCCCGTCTCGGGATCGTGTGTGGCGCCACCATCGATGTTTACACCACCGCTCGCGCCCGGTGCATACCACGCACAACGGAATCCACTGCTGTCCTTGCCGTCGGCGGCAGCGGGCGGAATGTAGTACGGTCCCATGCGGCACTTCTTGGCCAACGCCAACGCCGAATCCTTGATGGCCGGCGTGAAGTCGATCAGATCGGATTCGACGAGCCCCTGCTGCGAGTACGGCGCGGGCTTGCTCGGAATGGGCTGCGTCGGTGAGGACTGCTCACCCGGCACACCACTCGCCAGTACAGGCTTTTCTTCGATCGGCCAGATCGGTTCGCCGGTGACACGATCGAACACGTAGAGCCAGCCTTGCTTCGTCGGCTGCGCCACGATCTTGCGCGCGCGGCCATCGATGGTGACGTCCATGATATTGGGCGCCATCGGTGTGTCGTAGTCCCAGATGTCATGGTGCACCATCTGGAAGTGCCACTTCCGCTTGCCTGTCTTGGCGTCGAGTGCGACAAGTGAATTGCCGAACAGATTGTTGCCCGGGCGATGTCCGCCGTATTCATCCATGAGCGGCATGCCGACGGGGATGTACACGAGGCCCAGTGCTTCGTCGGCGGCAAATGGCGCCCACGCATCGGTTTTGCCGACACCCTTGGTGCCCTGCTTGGAGCCATTTTTCCATGTCTCCGCGCCATATTCGCCGGGCTGCGGCACGAGGTTGAACTTCCACAGCAGGCGACCCGTTGCGATATCAAACCCGCGCACGGTGCCAATGGGATTGGTCGCGCGAATCGGGTAGTAGCCGTGAATCGACGAGTTGCCGACGATGAGCACATTGCCCACCACCATGGCCGGCGAACTCGCGGCGATCTGCGACGCGATGCCAACGCTGCCGTCGGCGCCGATCTTCTTTACGGGATCCCAGGTTTCGCCGGGCTTGGCTTCGCGATACGGCGCGGCATCGGAGATGATGAGCGGACCCGAGTCATCGACGGCAAGCTTCACCATCGGGTATCCGAGACCTTCCATCAGATCGACCACACCGGTCTTGCCGAATGCGGCGTCGGGCTTGCCGGTCTTCGCGTCAAGTGAGACGAGATGATAGCCCGGCGTCACGAGCAGGATGCGCTCCTTGACGCCATCGGTCCAATACGAAAGACCACGACCGGCAAACTGACGCGGCGCCTTCTGCCAGCGAATGCCCTCGTCCAGTCGGTACATCCACAGTGTTTCGCCGGTCGACGGATCGAGCGCTGCCGCCACACGACGTGTGCTCGCGACCGTGAAGATCCGACCGTTCGCATAGAGCGGCGTCGTGCGATAGTACTCGTCCTTTCCGAATGCTCCGCCCTTCCACTCCCACGCGACCTGAAGCGAGTCGAAGTTGGACGCGTTGATCTGATCGAGCGGCGAGTAGCGCGTGCTCCACTGATCCGCGCCCCAGTGCCGCCATTCCCCGTGGGCATTGCCACGCACGAGCGGCTTGCCGGGTTGTGCGCGTGACGAGGACACCTGCGTCAGCAACACACCACCGAGTGTGGCGCTGATGGCGGCCAATGCAGCGAATTTCGTGATGCCGCTTCTTGTCATGTGGTCTCCGGGAGGAGAGAGGAGGGGGAAAGCGATTGACGGCGGAAGCGAAAAGCGGAGGCGAAAAAACGGATGCGAAACAGCGGAAGCGAACTGACGGAAGGTTAGGGCGTGCTCTTGCCGCCAACACCGCGCAGTGTGGTGTCCACTCGCACAGCCTTGAGCCACGCGGGTTCGGGCGATAGTTCGACTTTCCCAGGAGGCATGCCATTCAGCCTCAGGATATACGCCGTCACCCAGACGTATTCGTCTTCCGTGAGCGTGCCCGGTGCGGTCTTGGGCATGGCTTGGCTGAGATAGTCGTAGAGATCAAACAGCGGGCGGCCGAACCATTTGAGTTCAAACGCAGCGCCCATGTGCGATGCCGTCGTATGACAGCCGAGGCACATGCTGTTGAAGACTTCACGGCCCTTGGTGGCCTGCTCCGCAGTGTAGGCGCCGGCTTTGGTGGTGCGTGGTGCCGCTTGAGCGGAGATCGATTGCGTTGGTGCAATCAACACACCAGCCAGGAGCAACGCGGTCACCGCGGCCTTTGCAACACCCTGTGCGCGCGACGCTGCACCGGGCGTGTTTGGACGCACCCAACGCGTCATGAAGGCGTCCATCAACCACGACAAGCCCAACACCACCAGCAACGCCATACTCCAACGAATCACGACCAGCAGGAACGCGGTATCGAGCACCGGCCAGCTGAAGGGCTGCGCACGCAAATCCGTCGCACGATCCCCCATCCAGTGCCACGCTTCGTGCGCGATGAACGCCGAAGCAATCAGAATACCGGCGCGCTCCGGAACAGCACGAGTGAACACACGATCAACGAGCGGAACGGCGACTATCAACACGAGCACCTGAGCGAGTTCGACACCGAGATTGAACGCAGCCAATGACACGAGCATATGACTGCCCGCCAGCTGCAACGAGTCCTGCAACGCAGAGGAAAAACCGAAGCCGTGCACGAGCCCAAACGCAAACGCGATACGCCACCGACGTTCGAGATTCGCGCCAAGCATGTTCTCGACCGCCATAAATACGATCGAGGCCGCGATCAACACTTCAACGAGTGGCGAAAACCATCCGGCTTGTGGCGCCCAGCCAAATGCGGAGGCCACCAGTGTCAGTGAATGCGCCACGGTGAATGCCGTCACCAGCCCGATGAGCGGACGCAACTGACGAAACGGCAGAATCAGGCACAGCACAAACAACAGGTGGTCGAGCCCGCCGAGCATGTGCGCCATGCCATCAACCACGAAGTGCCATGCAGCATGCCACCACCGGGGATCGAGCCGCACCGTTCCCGGATCACCTTCGAAGGCGTAGGGCCGCACCTGTCCATCGGGCAGCACCAATTGCATCAGCGTCGTTGTGCGAACACCGAGATGCGCCCACTGCGGGTCGAGCACGAGGTCGGTGACCGGCGTGGTGACCGGCCATTCGAGCCACACATCGAGACGCAGCTGTCCATGCGGAACGTCGATGGTAGAGTCATATGGCGCCGACTGAATGGCACGCATGGCCGACGCGTAGTCCTCAAAAGCCCGATCACTCGGCAGAGCCGCACGGACACCGATGATCGTGGGTCGTCCAAGGTCGCGTGAACCGTCACGCACATCGATACCATCCGCCACCCACAGGCGCGCCGCGTCACGAAGGAATGGGGCCGCGCGCTGCGCGTCCAGCGCATCTCGTGCGGTGAGCGGCAAGTCCACATCGCGTACGGCGTCCACGGGAATCTGGACGAGCAATCGCACACGATCGGGAAGTGTCGCAACGAAGGTGCGCACGCCCACATGTCGCGGCACTTCATGCGCCTGGAGCAGCGGCGCGAGAAGCGTACACGAGCAAAGGAGCGCCAGCACAGTCATCACGATGACGGGCAGGCGATGCGGAATCCGCAACGATTCTCTGGACAGATTCAGGCGGGAGAGTACCTTCATCGCGCGTCTTGTAACATCGCAGAAACGCGCTGACGAATGTGGCGGGATTGGATCCGCACACTTCGCACGGCTCCAGACGCACGAAATTACCACGGGAACCCCCTGTTGCCTACGGGTTTCCGCCTGCCTTCCTCGGTACTCTCCCACCATGCCGACGTTTCGTCCGTCCACTCGCTGGACCGCCCTCGCCGTTGCCATTGCCGGACTGGGCACGGCCTACACCGCCCTCGACGCCGACAATGGTCAGACGGTCCAGGCACCACGGTTCGAGGTTGACCCGATGTGGCCCAAGCCGCTCCCCAATCACTGGCTGCTGGGCTCCGTGATCGGCGTGGGCGTGGACAGCCGCGATCACGTGTTCATCATCCATCGCGGCGATTCCACGCTCAATCAGCGCACCGAAGTCGGCATGAAGGCCAATCCGCCAATCGCGGAATGCTGCCAGTCGGCGCCACCGGTACTGGAGTTCGATCCGGACGGCAATCTGGTGAAGGCGTGGGGCGGTCCAGGCGAAGGTTATGTATGGCCATCGTCCAATCACGGCATTGCCGTGGACGCCAAGGACAATGTGTGGATCGGCGGCAATGGCGCGCGTGATTCGCACATTCTCAAGTTCAGCCACGACGGCAAGTTCCTGCAGCAGTTTGGCACACCAAACGAGACAACCAACAGTCTCGATAGCACGCACTTCGGGCGCGTGGCCAAGATCACATTCGATGACAAGGCCAATGAGGCCTATGTCGCCGACGGTTACGGCAACAAGCGGGTGGCCGTGGTCGACATGACCAGCGGCAAGGTCAAGCGGTTCTGGGGTGCATACGGCAACGCGCCAGACGACGCGCGCATGCCCCCGTACGACCCGTCAGCGCCTCTCGCGCAGCAGTTCCGGAATCCGGTGCACTGCGCCGAACCTACTACCGATGGCCTCGTGTACGTGTGCGACCGCCCGAATGATCGCATTCAGGTGTTCCGCAAGAACGGTCAGTACGTGAAGGAAGTGCGGGTCGCGCCCATGACGCGCGGCGACGGCTCGGTGTGGGACATCGCGTTCTCACGCGACGCGGCACAGAAGTACCTCTATCTCGCCGACGGCAAGAATGAGCGCGTGTATGTCATGGACCGCGAGAAGCTCGAGATTCTCACCTGGTTCGGCGACGGTGGACGTCAGCCCGGACAGTTCTTTGCCGTGCACAGCATCGCCAGCGACTCCAAGGGCAACGTGTATACCACCGAGACCTACGAAGGAAAGCGCGTGCAGAAGTTCCGCTATCTGGGCGTAGGAGCGGTGAAGCCGGGAGCACAGGGAGTGCTGTGGCCGGCGAGACGATAAAGCAAACAGCGGCAGCCTGAAGCGGAAGCAGAGGGTCGGAAGCGAAAGAGCGGAAGCGAGGGGTCGACTCCTCGCTTCCGCTCTCTTGCTTCCGTCAACTCGCTTCCGCCCGTTTGGCTTCCGCTGTTTACCGTTCAGTTCAGGGAATAAGCCCCTGACACTCGATCTCCACCTTCGCATTCGGCACCACCAGCGCCGCCACAACCACCGTGGATCGCGCCGGCGGGTTGGTGGGGAAGAACTTCGCGTAGGCTTCGTTCATGGCGCGGAAGTCTTTCACATCGGTCAGGAAGACCGTGCACTTCACGGCGTTGGCCAGCGTGGTGCCGGCCGCCTTGAAGACTTTCTCCGTGTTCTCGAGCGACCGTTGCGTCTGACCGGCAATTGTCGTGTCCGTGGGGCTTGTCCCCAGCTGACCCGAGGCAAACAGCATATTGCCAACGCGGATACCGGGGGAGAGCGTAGCACTGACACGCTGCCCTTCGCCAACGACCACCTGGCGCTGTGCCGCGGCCTGTGCCGAAGCCTCCGAGGCCGTGGCCGTCAGGGCAGCACACAGGGTAGCAGCAAGAGAGAGCAGCGTTCGGGGGGAACGTCGCGTAAGAAGCATCGCTTTCCTCCAGTCCAGGACGATAGGTTCAGGGAATTCAACAGGAGACGGCCAATATGCCGATATTCGACTTCGTCTGCACGTCCTGTCAGCACACTTTTGAAGTACTGGTGCGCGGCAGTCAGGTTCCCGCCTGTCCTGCGTGTGGGAGTGAGGCGCTGGAGAAGCAGTTGACGCTGCCGGCCATCAAGACGTCATCCACACATGGTCAGGCGATGGCGGCGGCCAAGCGTCGTGACAAGATACAAGGCGCGGAGCGTGAGTACACGCAAAGGCAGTATGAGTTGAATCACGACGATTAAATCAGAGACGCAGAGGCGAGTCGGTCCAAACTGCTCACGCAGAGAAAAAGAGAACGCGGAGTCGCAGAGAAGCAAATCCAACTGGATTGCAGTTCTCTGCGACTCCGCGTTCTCTTTTTCTCTGCGTGAGCAGTTCAAACCAAGTAAGAGCCGCGGCCAGCCACTCTGCGGCTCACAAACTCAGCAAGATTTGCACTTGTTGCTGTTCTTCGACCCGAGCTTGACCAGCAGGTCCACCGTTTCGATGAAGGGCGGAATGCGCTGCACCGGACCGTTGGCCATATCGGCCGTGGTCTGCCCGCGACGCGAAATCGCCTTCACATCGGTGCCCTTGGTCATGAGGTATTCGATCAACTCGTTGTCACCGCGCGCGGCCGCATGGTGCAACGGGTTGTAACCGTTGAAGTCACGCGAGTTGGGATCGGCACCGATCGTTTCGATCAGATACTTGACCGCTGGGATCCATGCATCCGGTGCATGACGGTGCGAGTTGGCGGCAAAGCCTTCACCGTATCCAACACCGGAAGCCGCATGGATGGGATACACGCCTGGACCATTGTCAGGAACCGGCGGCAGGCCGCTCGGATCCGCGCCACCGGTCGCGCCTTCTTCCGGTCCATCTTCGCCAGGCAGGCGGCCGATCGGCTTGATGGTCGGGATGGTGGGATCGGCCTTGTACTGCACCAGCAGCTTCATGGCCGGTACATCAAGTCCGTACGCGGCACGCCAGAACGCAGTGGCACCAACCGTGTTCACACCCAGCAGATCGAAATTGTACGACATGAACCACAGGTGCTTCGACAGTCGCACGTTCGGGTCCGCCCCGGCCTTGAGCATGCGCTCCATGAGCTCGAGGTGTGTGACCTTCTGCTGGTACTGCGCCGTGGGCTGCGGATAGAGCGACTTGGGTGCCCACTGCGTGTTGATGACGGCGTAGAGCGGTGTGGCATTGGCATCGTTTGCCAACTTCACATCAGCGCCCTTGTCCATCAGACCGTTGGCCATATCGAAACGGCCATTGATCAATGCCATGAGCAGCGGGCTCGTATGATCGCCCTCGCTCACATGGTTCACGTTGGCACCAGCAGCGAGCAGCTTCGCCACCGCGCCATCATGGCCTTCGCGAATGGCGAACAGCAACGGTGTCAGACCGCCCTTGTTGCCAATCAGTTCGCCGTACGACGGGCCGCGCTGCTGGAAGCCAGTCGCCGGACGCGCCGAATCACCGGCTGCACGACCACCCGGTGCGCCAGGTGCACCGGCTGCCGGAGCTGCACCGCGACCAGCTGGAGCCGCAGCCGTAGCAGCCGCTTGTGCACCACGTCCCGCTCCCTGTGCTCCCGCACTCGGTGCTGCCGCGTTCGGCGCTGCCGCCGTCGGTGCTGCCGCAGTTTGCTGTGCTGCAGGTGCCGCTGGTGCCGCCCCTGCCCCAAATCCACCACCCGGCCCCGCAGGTGCCGCTGGTCCACCTTCAGCAGCCTTGAGCGCCGCTACACGACGTGCACGTGCCGTCAGCAGCGTGCGAATTTCACGCTCCTGCTTCGGGATGTCCTCGATACGCGATGCGGCTTCGATGCCGGCACCACGCTTGAGCAACACATCGATGGCATCGAGACGCCCATACGCCGCCGCCCACATGAGCGGCGTCTGTCCCCACGCCGTCTCACGCACATCCACTGGGGTCTTGGCATCGAGCAACGCCGAGATCGTCGGCGCATCGCCGTAGCCCGCAGCGAAGTGCAACGCCGTTGCACCGCCCGTGTTCGTCTCAGCCAACGGATTCGCACCGCTCGCGAGCAACGCCTTCACAACGGCCGCACGACCTTCACGCGCGGCCAGATGCAGTGGCGTGTAGTTGCCGTTGCGTGTGACCGCATCGACACGCGCACCCGCGTAGATGAGTACCTGCGCCGACGACAGATCGCCACGACGCGCTGCCCAATGCAGCGCCGTCATGCCGTCCGCCTGCGACGCGTTCACATCGTTGCCGGCCTTGATCAGCAGCCTTACCTGCGAGGTGTCACCGCGCATCACCGCATCAGCTACCGGTGATTCAGCCGGATTGAAACGCGCCGCACCCAGCAGCAGCGTGGCCGCACAGGCCACGATACCGAGGGCGACACGCGCCGGGCGGCGCGAACCAAGGTTCGCGCGCACCCGTTTGGGGATAGTCCCCTTCGGAAGTGCCGTGCGATCAGGCATTGGCGGAATTGAGGTTGAGAACACCGTTGCTGTCGCCGAAGGACGTCATGTTCTCCATGCCGAGCGTGTGCATCATGCTCAGCATCGCGTTCGCCATCGGCGTACCATCGGCCGCCTTGATGTGCAGGTTGCCGGCGAGGCGATTCTCCGCCTTGCCCATCACGATCAGCGGGCAACGGCGATGGTTGTGCAAGTTCGAGTCACCCATCGGCGAGCCGTAGATGATCATCGTCTTGTCCAGCATGTTCGACTCGCCTTCCTGGATGCTCTTGAGCTTGTCGAGGAAGTACGGCAGCATCGACACGTGGTACTTGTTGATCATCTGGAAGTCCTTCACGCCACGCTCCGTGCCGCCGTGGTGCGAAGCCGGGTGGAACGGCTTGTCGGTGCCGCTTTCCGGATACGTGCGGCTTGAGCCGTCGCGACCCATCTTGAAGCTGAACACACGCGTGATGTCGGCCGCAAACGCGAGCGCCTGAATGTCGAACATCAGCTTGACGTGTTCGGCGAACGAGTCGGGCACGCCAGCCGGCGCTTCCGGCAACTCGCGCACTTCACCGCTCATGTTGCGCGCTTCGACGCGCTGAATACGACGCTCGACTTCACGGATGTCCGTCATGTAGCGATCGAGACGGATCTTGTCTTCCGGTCCAAGCGCGGCCGCGAGCGATGACATTTCACCCGACACGAAGTCGAGGATGCTGCGGCGCGTGCGACGACGTTCGGCGCGCTCGGCGCTCGTGCCACCGACACCGAACAGCTTCTCGAACGCCACGCGCGGATCGCGGATGACGGGAAGCGGCTCGTTCGGCGACGCCCAGCTGATGGAGTCGGTGTACACGCAGGCATAACCATACGCACAACCACCGGCCTGGTCCACGTTCTCGATGCAGAGCTGCATCGACGGGATCGGCGTTTCCTGACCGAACTTCTGCGCATACATCTGGTCGAGCGACGTGCCGACCTTCACATCCGAACCTTCCGTCTGCTTCGGATGCATGTGCGTGAGAAACACGGCGCTGGAACGGAAATGGTCACCGCCGATTTCATTCGGCGAGGTGGGCTCCGCTTCGCGCACGTCGGTGTTGCTGATGATCGTGAGGTAATCACGATAGGCATCGAGCGAGTTGAGCGCGGTCGGCGCCAGATCGAACTGCTTGCCCGTGGCCGAAGGCGCCCACAGGTGGTTCTTCGCACCCCACTCGTTACAGCCGGCTGCACCGTGCACCATTTCGATGGCCACGAGACGCGGCGCCTGCTTGGCATCGAACGGGCCGCCACGACGACCCACCGGGATCATCGCATCGAGGTACGGCAGCGCAATCGTGGCGCTCATGCCCTGCAGGAACTGGCGACGGGGCATCGCCTTTCCGCTCAAGAAATACATGGACTGGTCTCCTGTGTTGGTCGAGCGGTGGTCAGTGTCCGCGGCTGCCAGCCGAGGAATTAGTTGCGGGCGCCGCGCCACTGGACTGGCCCGGAGCGGTTGTCTTGGCGGGCGCGGCCGCGGGGCCCTGCGCCACGATGCTGCGATAACGGAAGGCGTCGCTCTTCACCACACCGACGATGAAGTCGTTGATGCGGTAATTGTTGGCGCGAGCGGCAACTTCGATCTTGCGGACAGTCGGCGCGTCATAGAACTCGACACGACGTCCCAGTGCATACGCCATCAGGTTCTGCGTGAACGAGCGCATGAGCGGCACCGGGCGCTTGAGCAGTGCCTGCTGCAGTTCGGACGGGCTCGACACCTTGGTGCCATCGTAGAAGTCACCACGCGTATCGAGGGCTTCACCGTTTTCACGGATACGCCAGCGACCCATCACGTCGAAGTTGTCGAGCGCGAGACCGATGGGATCGATGAACTGATGGCACGACTTGCAGGTGGCAGCGGCGCGGTGCATTTCCATGCGCTCGCGCGTGGTCAGCAGACGTCCTTCCTTGGCTTCACCGGTCTTCTCGAGATCCGGCACATCGGGCGGCGGCGGCGGCGGCGGTGAGCCCATGAGCACTTCCATGACCCACTTGCCACGCAACACCGGCGAGGTGCGATTGGCATGCGACGTCAACGTGAGCACGCTGCCATGACCGAGAATGCCGCTGCGCGGCGAGCCGGCAGGATAGTTCACCTTGCGGAACTGCGGGCCAACCACGCCGGGAATTTCATAGTGCTGCGCCAGCGCTTCGTTCACAAACGTGTAGTTCGCCGTGAACAGATCGAGCATGCTGCGATTCTCACGCACGATGTTGTTGAAGAACAACTCCGTCTCGTGGCGCATGTCATCCGCAAGCTGCTCACGGAAGTCGGGGTACTGGTTGGCATCGGGGTGCACCAGCTCGACGTCCTGGAGACGCAACCACTGCGAGGCAAAGCGCGTGGACAGCGCTTCACTGCGCTTGTCGGCCAGCAGACGACGCGTCTGCTGCACCAGCACCGTGGTGTCCTGCAGACGACCGCTGCGGCCCAGGGCTACGAGCTGCGAGTCAGGCGGCGCGCCCCAGATGAAGAACGACAGACGCGAAGCAAGATCGAGTCCGGCAACCGCAACGCGACCCTTGGCCGCGGCAGTGGCCGGCACTTCTTCGATGCGGAAGATGAAGTGCGGGCTCGCCAGCAGTGCTTCGATGGCCGTGCGAATGCCCACTTCGAAGCCACCATCCTTCGAACCGGCGTCATAGAACGTCATGAGCGCCTTCACATCGTTCGCCTGCATCGGACGACGATACGCCTGCGTGCCAAGGCGGCCGATGATCTTCTCGGCGCACGGACGCGCTTCCAGCGCCGACGTCGGACGGCAGCTGAAGATGCGACGACGGCTCGGCGTATCCGACACA
Organism: Gemmatimonadaceae bacterium; assembly: GCA_016742275.1. Classification (GTDB taxonomy): domain Bacteria; phylum Gemmatimonadota; class Gemmatimonadetes; order Gemmatimonadales; family Gemmatimonadaceae; genus Gemmatimonas. The sequence goes on along the minus strand of JACVCD010000011.1, from coordinate 110,075 downwards.
CCGGTCGGGTTGTACGGGCCGGTCACCGCAAAGTTCTGCATGTGCGCCTGCACCGTGATACCGGCCTGCGCACCGATCTGCGTATCGGCAATCGAGTGACCGAGCGGCACGATGTTGTCGTTCACCGGTCCTTCGAACGTGCGGATGAACGTGGCCGAGATGCGATTCGGGCCAGCCTTCACTGGCACCGGCTTGGTGCGCATCTCCATGCCCTGCGGATCGGCCTGCGACATGCCGCGATCGATATCCATGATCGCCACACGCTCGCCGTTCACGGACACTTCGATCTTTTCATCGAATGGCGCGGTGGACGCAAACAACTGACCAGTCGGAATGGCATGCAGCGTGACCGTGAACACGTACTCACCATCGGCGGGGAACGTGTGCGTCACTGATGTGCCGCCACGCGTGCCGGACGGTGCGCCCTCCACCTGCTCAAGCTGCGACGCGAGTCGCGCGATCTTGTACGTGCTGGTGGAGACACTGGCCTTCGGATCACCAACAGCAAGACGGCTGATTTCGCTCGCGGCGTCGAGATAGGAATCAAGCACCGTGGCCGAAGGCAACTGCACGTCGGCGATGTTGTCGAAGTTCGAGCTCTTGGTGTCGAGTGGCAGCCAGGTACCGGCCTTCACGTCGATCGACAACAAATCACGCACCGCGCGCTCGTACTCGGCGCGATTCAGGCGCTGAAATGCGCGTGAGCCCGCGTTGGGCTTGGCGGCAAACTGTGCGTCCATTGTGCGCTCGAGTGTGTTGAGCAGCACATCGAGTGTGTCACCACCCGGCTTGGCGCGACCCGGAGGCGGCATCATGCCAGTGCGCAACTTGTTGATCATCTTTTCTGCCACTTCCGGCGCCGTCTGGCCGATGGTGGCGAGGTCGAAGTTCTGCAGCGACAGATTGCCCTGGCGACGCTGATCGCTGTGGCAACCGGCACAGGACTTCTTGACGACTTCACCGAGCGCAGCAGAAGTCATGGCCGTGGTCGGTGCCTTGGAGTGCAGCACCGGATGACCACCACCACGACTTGGACGCACCGGCGTCCGCGGCGGCGTCGCAGAGACGCGCCCGTCAACAAACGAAAGATCGTACGATGCCGGCATCGCGGTGTTGGGCGTGCCACGCGCCACATCGGTCGTCGCCATATCGGGGCGATCGAGCGATGCTACCGCGAGCAAGACCAGACAACCGGAACCAGCAGCAACCAGCGACTTCATTCCCGAACCTCCAGGCTCAGGCGGGTGTGGTCTGGCGCGGGGGTGCAGGAGGGATCGCACCACCGGGAAAACAATCTACTGAGATTACGTATACCAATCTAAAAGCGTTCAGGTGCTCGAAGACAGTAAAACTCCTTATCCAGCAGCGAACTTGCCCTCTTGGACGTTGATGGTCATATAGGCGCGGTCCGCGTCTGTTCTCGGCTGTTCCCCCACCGTTCTTCACCTCCTCATCCCGCCTCGGAGGCCCCGTGCGAAAGCGCTGGATCGCGGCAGCTGGTGCTGCCGTAACGCTTGCCCTGCCTACCACTCCTGTACACGCACAGGCCCCTGCTTCAGGACGACTCAACCCTGTCATTGATCTGCTGGCTGCCAAGCAGCCGGTGTTCGGGCTCTATGCGCCGGCCAACCGCCGGGCGCGCCCGGGCGCCCCTGCCCTGCCGCCTGACTCGGTCAAGACCATGGCGCAGCTCGCTCAGGAGGCGCTGGCCTACAAGCGGGCGGACTACCTGTTCGAAGGCACCATGGAGTACAACTTCGACCAGACCTTCCCCCAGTTTCAGCCATTTGCCGCGGCCATCGATGCCGGCGGTTCGCTGCAGAAGGGCAAGTCGCCGCGCTTTACGCACCCGGTGTTCGTGAAGACCCCCGAGATCGCTCCGGATCCGGCGGTGGCAACGGCGCGCATCGGCAAGCAGCTCAATGAAGGTGTGAGCGGCATCGTGTTTGTCGACGTGCTGAGTGCGGATGAACTCAAGAAGGGTATCGCCGCGCTGCGCTTCAAGTCGAACGGTGGCACCCGCAGTGATGACGTGGGTCAGGCGCCGGCCCGTTGGGGCATGACGCCCGCCGAGTACAAGCAGCGCGCCGACCTGTGGCCGCTCAATCCCAAGGGTGAACTGGTGACGTTCACGATCGTGGAGAGCAAGGAAGGCCTGTCCAAGATTCGTGAGATCGCGGCCGTGCCGGGTGTGGGTGTGCTCTTCCCGGGCGCTGGTACGCTGCGTGGCGTGTTCACGACGACCGATGCAAGCGGCGCGCGCAAATTCGACGAAGCGGCGTGGGAAGCGGCCATTCAGTCGGTGCTGGCGGCCTGCAAGGAATTCAACGTGCCGTGCGGCTATCCGGCCGGTGCTGCCGATATCGAAATGCGCATGAAGCAGGGCTTCAGCGTGTTCGTGATTGGTTGGGGCGAGCCGGGGTTCAAGGCGGTTGAATTGGGACGCGCGGCGGCCAAGCGCTGATACCGTTGTTGCACCGCTAGCTGGTTTGAACTGCGCACGCAGAGGCGCAGAGAAACAAAGAGACGCAGAGGGATTGGCGAGTGCTGCCAGCCCTCTGCGTTTTTCATTTGAGCGGCATTCCGCTCGTACGCGGATGTCCTCCCTCTGCTCTCTGCAGTTCCTCCGCGGCTCTGCGTGCGCTGTTCAAACCAACCGACAGAGCAACACCAAACAACAAGAAGGGCCGCCGGACAATGTCCGACGGCCCTCGTTGTTTACCCAGCGCTAACCCTTACGGGTTCCGATCGATGCAACCCTGGAACTTTGGATTGTTCTTCTCGCGGATGGGGATCACCATGTTCACATCGCTGCCGTAGGTGTTGCCCGGGCGGTACAGGATCGCACCCACCGGGAACACCGTGTTGGCCGCACGGCCGTACTGACGGATCAGGCGGCGCATGTCGCCAAGACGGTGACCAGTCAGCCACAGCCAGTAGGCGCGCTCCTTGAAGAGCATGTCCACCGCCTCAGCCTGCGTGGTCGGTGAGGCAGGCAGTGGGGCGATCGCCGCCGCCAAGCCAGTTGCACGCAGCGTATTGAGCGCCGCGAACATCGCGTCACGATCAGCCTGCGAACCACCCTGCGTGCGGTTAAGCAGCGCTTCGGCTTCGATCAGGCGGGCTTCGATGCCGTCGGCGAGCGTGGCCGGAGCCGACTGCGCCGTGTACTTCTGCTGCGTGGGAAGATTGCGGCTGGTGCCGTCAAAGCCCGTACGCGTGCTGGCTACCCAGGGTACACGCGGATCGACCGGCGTCACGAGGTAGTCGATGCCGTTGGTGCCTTCACGCGTGCCCACGTTGTAGCGCGAGCCCGAGACAAACGTACCCTGCCACACACCGTTGTTCTGACCGGTCGTGGCAATGGAGTGGAAGATCTGATGACGATAGGACGTCGCCACACCCGCCACTGCCGTTGCGGCCTGAGCAAACTGACCCTGGTTCAGCAACACGCGGCCCTTGGCAATCTGCGCCAGGCTGCGGTAGGCCGTACCTGTGGCGTTGCTCAAGGCGCTGTCAGCCGACGCGCTCGCACGCGTCAGGATCTGCGCCGTGGTCTGGGGATCACCATAGATGAAGTCCCCGTTGTCGGCCACGCTGCTGAACGGTACGCCGGAGCAGTAGCCCTCGGCGAAGAACGTTTCCGAAATGGCGCGCAGGGCGTACATCTCGGAGAGCGTGTCCTTTACAGCCGCGGCGTCCGGCTTGGCTGACGCGCGCCACTTCTCGATCGCACTGGCCAGACCGGACCGCGCCAGCTGCAGATTCGAGTACGTGGTGTTGAGCGCACCACCGAGGTTTTCCGTCGCCACACGAGCATCCGTGTTGTAGCGATCGGCAAAAGTATCCGTAGTCTGGATTTCGTCAGCCAAGTTACCGGAGACGACAAGGAAGCCGTCCTGGGAACCCGAGAATGCCGTTGCAAACGAGCGTAAGGCACCGTTCCGGATGGTCGTGGCGCCCAGCACACCCGTGACTGCGTTGTCTGCCAGCACGTTGGGCGTGGAGACATTCAGCAGGTCGGTGGTGCAACCGGCTGCGGCAAGTGCCACAGCCAGAGTACCCGTTGGGCGCACCACCCGTCGTGCGTAGTCGTAGAATCGCATGGAGTGGTTGTGGTCAGAAGGAGAAGTTCATACGGAGCGTCATGACACGCAGCGGCGGCGTGGAGAAGTACTCCTCGTTACCACGCTGGTCATTGTTGGACGCAGCGGCTTCCGGATCGACACCGGTGTAGTTGGTCCACACGGCCAGGTTGCGGCCCGTGAGCACCACGTTCCAGCGCGACGCACGCAACTTGTTGGCCCACACCGTCGGCAGCTCGTAGGCCACCGACAGTTCACGCCAGCGCGTGAAGGCACCGTCTTCGAAGAAGCCCGTGTACACGGCCGACGCTGAAGCCAGCGCGTTGGCCTGCTCCTGGAGCGATACGCTCTTATCATAGCGACCACGGCACGTGACACCGTTCATGCACTGGTGACGCAGCGTGTTGTTGAACTTCTTGAAGCCCCACTTGCTGTCGAACTGCGTGGTGATGCGGAGCTTCTTGTTGAACAGTTCGAGTGACGGCGTGAAGGCCACTTCGCGCGTCGGGAACGTGGCGCCCTGGTACACGGCCGTGTCGCCGAGACCGAGTTCCGAGGCAACGATGATACCATCGTTGTTGGCATCCACCGGGTTGATGTTGCGATCCCACAAACCGAACAGCGGATAGCCCGGGAGGTTACGCTGCGTGTTACGGTTGCCTGAAGGTACCGACAGAATGCCTTCGCCCAGCTTCTCCATGCGGTTCTTGTTCGTCGAACCCGTGAGGGCCCACGAGAGCGCCATCTTTTCGTTGTCGATGAGACGCTGGTTGTACGTGAGCTCAAGACCCGAGTTCTTGATGTTACCGATGTTCACGTACTGCTCATCAAGACCCGACAGCGACGGCGCGATTTCACGGCGAATCAGCGCGTCGGTAGTGGACTTGGTGTAGTGCGTGACTTCGATGTTGCTCTTGCCGGAGAACAGGGTGAGGTCAAAGCCGAATTCGGTTTCGGCCGAGTATTCCGGCTTGAGGTTCACGTTACCCAGCGAGCCGATGGCCGCACCCGGCGCGTCACCGTTGCTGATCGTGAGCGGCACTGCGCTGTAATAGCGGATGGCGTCCGTGGCGCCCGGGATCTGCCCCGAGGCACCGTATGTACCACGCAGACGCAGGCTGTTCAGCCAATCCTGCGACGGGAAGAACGACTCGTCGGAGATGAGCCACGAAGCACCGAACTTGGGATAGAACACGGCACGCGTGTTCGTACCAAAGGCGCTGGCGGCGTCACGACGCAGACCACCCGTCAGGAACAGGCGATCGCGAATGGCCATCTGCTGTTCGACGTAGTAGCCGAGGGTACGACGCTCTTCGATACCCTGCGTGGAGGAACGCGTAGCAGCCGTGGACACGATCACACCACCGGGCGGCAGACCGATGCCGGTACCCTGCGTGAACTCGTTGGCCAGACGGATATACTGCATACCGACGGACGTCTTGCTGTTGAGCCAGTCAGTCAGCTGGAACGTGCCGGTGGCACCGTAATCCGCCGTCTGCTGATTCATCTGGTGCTTGTTGCTCGTGATGTTACCCGTGCGCACCGTACCAGTAGCCGGGCCTTCCCCAAGCTTGGCGATGTACAGTTCGTCGCGGTTCGTGACGTCGGAACCGATCGCGGCACGCGCATTGAGCCACGTGGTCGGGTTCCACTGCGCCGACACGCTGTTGATGAAGCGATTGATGCCGTAGGTGGTAGTCTGCGACAGCACATCACCCATCATGAACGAGCGATAGCCGCGCAGCAGATTACCCTGCGCGTCACGCTGGTCGCCGCGCCATGGGCCGCCAAGCGCAGCCACCATGAGGCCGTTGGCGTTGTCTTCGTTCTGCGGCAGACGCGTGTCGGAATTGACGTAACCCGACGACACCTGCACGAAGAGATTCGGGCGCAGTTCCGCGTTCACATTGGCGCGGAAGCTGTTACGGGTGAGTGCGTTCGGACGCATGATGTCGCCCGGGAGTTCGCTCACATTGCGCTGCGTCTTGAGGCGTGTGACTTCGGAGTCCGGCATCTTGTAGATACCGTTTTCCGACTCCGTCTGGCCCGACACGAAGAACTGCACCTTGTCGTTACCACCCGACACCTGGCCATTGTACTGCTGGCGCATGCCGGTCGTGATCGGTGTCAGTTCCGAGTCGTTCAGCACGTTGCCGCGCGAAAGCGAGTCGATGGTGGTGCAGGAGCCGGTGGCAATCGCCGTGAGGAGGCAGGGATTGGACACGGTCGGTGCGGCCGTGGTGCGGCCCCAAAGCGTCCAGAGGTCCGGGAACTCCGCCGTGTTTTCCAAGCGGCCATTTTCGAGGCCGAAATTCCACGTGGTCTTGCCGGACTTACCGCGCTTGGTCGTGATGACGATTACGCCGTTGGCCGCTTCCGTGCCGTAGAGCGTGGCGGCCGAGGGGCCCTTGATGATTTCGAGAGTCTCGATCTCATTCGGATTGATGTCGTCGAGGCGGGACGGACCCGAACCACCGACACCGATCGAGGTGTTGTTGGTCGCACCCGACGCACGCACACCGTCGATAACGACGATGGGGTCGTTGGTGAGCGAGAACGAGTTCTGACCGCGGATACGGACGCGCGAACCGGTGCCCGAAGCACCCGTCTGCACGACCTGCACGCTGGAGGAACGGCCGGACATGAGCGAGCCCATGTTGGCGACCGGGAGTTCGGCGATCTTTTCGGCCACATTCACCGTGGAGGTGGCGTTGGCCAGTTCGACCTTACGCTGCTGACCGGTCACTGTGGTGACAACGGCGGCGAGCGAGAAGGCCGCCTGCGTGAGCTTCACATCCTGCACGGCCGGTGCGCCGCTACCGACGGTCACCGTCAACTTCTGCGCTTCGTAACCGATACGGCTGATTTCAAGCGTGATGGCACCCGTGTTGGGTACGCGAAGCGTGTAACGGCCGTTCTCACCCGTGAGGGTGCCTACCTGTGTGCCGGCAACCAGCACACGCGCCTGTTGGATGGGCTGTCCCGTGGCGCCGTCCGTGATGAGGCCTGTCACGGTCCCACCCGTGCCTTGCGCCGTCGCCGGGGGCGGCGCTAGCAACCCGAAGCTCGCCGTCAGGGCAAGCAGTGTGGTGGTCAGCCGACGCCGCAATCCTTGCGGTTTTGTGGTGACCGGTGGAGAACAGCTTCGCTCTCCACGTGTGAACGCGGCGGGTACGAACAATCGCATCTCGTGACTCCCCAGATCAGGATCACTTGCCGACCACCCAGATGTGGACGGCGAATGACGAATGCGCCTAGGGCCCGGTGCGTCGTCGCGACCGGCGTCTGGCGCTTCGTCACTGCATGCACGGGAGACAAGCTCCCGGGAAGTTTGAGGTGCTTTGTCGAACGAGGAACAGGATCGCAGCCGGGGAGGCGCGCATGTTCCGTGTGGCGGGATCCTGTGTGACGAACCGGTTGGCACCGATTTCGAACGCACAGGCAGTACAGGGAGAGGAACTACCGGGGGACTACTGGTGCTGCGGAACCTGCCTCCATCGCAGCGCGCCGCGCACCATCCCTTGCAACAGCAAGGTGGCGCGCGGCGTCACATGGCGCGGAATACCGAATAGGTGCAAAGCACCGAAGTGCCGGGGCACCGTGCCGAATCACCGTCCCTTATGCGATTGGGACTGTCGGCACCGTGGATTGTTTCACCGTCGCGCGCACAAGCGGCAGCGCGTACCGAAACCGTTCCAATCCACGAGTGGTACGGCGGCAGACGCTACGGCTCAGAGCGTTCACTGTCAATAGTGAGATGCCGACGAATTTTGTGTGTTTTCAGTGCCGCTCGCCGCAGGGAGACGGAACGTGATCGCAGACAGTGTCACGGAATCGGTGGCGAGTCGCACATCTCCTGATGGCAGGCCGTTCAATTTCAGGATGTACGCCACAGTCGATGCATATTCATCGGTCGACAACGTGCCCGGATTTCCGTCCGGCATCGTGGTGCGAATTGTTTCGTATAACGAGAACAGCGACTGTCCCACCCACTTGGTGCGGAAGTCCGCACCGGTCACATCGCTGGTTTCGTGGCACTCCGTGCAGTTCTTGGTCCACACGGCCTGACCAGCGGTGGCCTGCGAATCGGTGTACACCTTCGGCACGGTGTCCTGCCCCTGTGCCAGTCCCCACACCGTGATCGGTGCGGCCGGGTGCTGCGCCGTCATGCTCGAGCCAGCAATGACACTCGCGCCAACCACGGCAGCGAGAAACGCGCTCTGAAAGAAAGTTGTCCGATGCATGTGAGTTGAACGTGTGGAGGCCGGCATTCGCTGGCAAGGCACCAGCGGCCATGGCGATTGCTGATACCCCCAATTGCGGCCTCAGGTGTCCACCGACATTTTCGGCCGATGAATCACAACACCCCGGACGACACGTCCGCCCTCGATTTATCCGCAAGGTCGGATACCATGTCGGACGCCCCAGCGGATAGCCAGGGGGATGCCCTGGGAGATCCCCAGGTTGCTCGACGTGATTTTCTGAAAGTCGCCGGCGCCGGTGCCGGCCTCTTTCTCGCCGGGTGCGCGCCTGCCGCTCCCTTCTCCGCAGCGCCCGTTCCCGGTATCGCCAAGGGACGAGGGACAGCCTCCTCGTCCACGCATGTGGTGGTCATCGGCGCCGGTGCGTGGGGCGGCTGGACGGCGTACCACCTGCGCGCGCGCGGCGTCAAAGTCACCCTCATCGATCAGTACGGCCCTGGCAACTCACGCTCCACCAGTGGCGATGAAACGCGTGGTATTCGTTCGTCCTACGGCGATCGTGCCACTGGTGAATTGTGGACGCCATGGGCTCGCACAGCGATCGATCGCTGGAAGATTTTCGAGAAGGAATGGGGTCCTGCCTTCCGCACGCAGTTCTGGCATGAAACAGGTGATGTGATCATGCGCGCCACGCGTGAGCCCTTCATCACGCGCACGATCGACCTGTGGACGAAGAACAACGTGCGACACGAGGTGCTGTCCGGTGACGAAGCCCGCAAGCGCTGGCCCGTCATCAAGGCCGACGACATCACCGTGGCAATTTACGAACCCGATGCCGGAGTCGTGCGATGCCGCGCCGCCACGCAGGCCGTGGCCAGCGCCGCGCAAAAGATGGGCGCCGAGTTGGTCGTCGGTCGGGTAAAGCCCGGACCAATCGTGAATGGGCAAATGGACGGTGTGGTGCTCGACAACGGCACGGTCATCCGCGGTGATGCCTATGTGTTCGCCTGCGGTCCGTGGCTCAGAAAGATTTTCCCGTACATGGAGAATCGCATGCGCATTCCCATTGGTCATGCGCTGTATTTCGGTGTGCCCATGGGCGACACGCGATTCACGTTCCCCAATCTGCCGAGCTACAACTTTCCTGGTGTAACCGGCTGGGCGATGTTGCCGGTCGACAGTCGCGGCTTCCGCGTGCGCGGTGCGATTGCTGCGGCGCCACCGCCGGCTGGCACACCCGCGCCGGCCCCGGCTCCCGCCGCCGCGCCGGACCCTACGCTGCAGGATCCGGATCTCAGCTCACGCTGGACCAATCAGGATCGTGTGGATGGTGCCCGCCGTTTTCTTGCGGCACGCTTCCCCATTCTCGCCAACGCGCCACTGCTCGAAACACGCGCGTGTCACTACGAGTCGAGCGTCAATGGCAACTTCATTGTCGACCACGTGCCCGGCGCCGGCAATGCCTGGATTGCCGGCGTCGGACAGGCGGAAGGATTCAAGTTTGGCCCGGTCGTTGGCGACTATGTCGCGCAGCGCGTCGTCGGTATCGCCGGTGACCCGGCGTTGGCCAAGGCGTTTGTCCTGCCCACCGCCGAGTACGAGCGTCCACCAGGTTGATCGTCAGACGGTGAACTTCTCGATCGGCGTCGCGTCCGAGCTTCTTGCTCAGGCGCGGCGCCGATTCGCTTTCACCCAGTACGGCAGGAAGAACAGATAGATACCGGTGACCCACAGGCCGAACACGATGACCGCTACCGGAAGAAACACGTAGAGCTTCACGTTGTCATGAAACCATGAGCCATCGTGCAGGGTCTCGATGATGTCCGAGCGACGATACGTGGACTGAAGCAACGCACCAGTCTTGAGATCGACCTGCAGTTCCCAATTCGACGTGGTGATGACCTTGAGCAATCCCTTGGAGGGTCGGACATCGAGCCGATCGATGTCCGACCACTCCTTCACCTGTGCTTCCGGCACCGACTGCGCGAGCGCAATCACCTGCTCCATCGTCACCTGCGGGATCTTGTTTTCCGTGCGCTGTTCCGGTGGCTGCACCCAGGGCACCTGCTTCTTCACCTGAAGCAGGAGCCCCGAGACGATGACCACCAGAAACGGCAGCGCGACGGCAATGGAGCCCCAGCGATGCAGCTTGCGATTGAGAATGCGGAAATTCGGGCCGTCCTTATCCTTCGTCATCAATTGCCCCGCTTGCCCCACACCGGCGGCGTGGGTTCCTGGTTAGCGCGATCGTTGCGATAGCTCTGCAGCAATCGCATGGCTTCCTGCGTCGCCCGCTCGAGTTGCGGATCACGTCCGCCGATGACTTCACGCGGGAAGTTCTCGACATCGATGTCCGGTCCCACACCTTCGTTCTCCACGGCGAACTTGTTGTCGCGTGAGAAGAATCCAAAACGCGGCGCGATCATGCTACCGCCGTCCACAAACGGTGGCGTGTCGGTGGTGGCAACCAGTCCGCCCCACGTGCGCGAGCCAACGAGCGGTCCGAGCTTCCGTCGCTTGAACATGAACGGCATGAGGTCACCACCCGAGCCGGCCATTTCGTTGATGATCATGACCTTGGGACCCCAGATACCGTTGGCCGGGCTGGTGTACGGGTAGCGATCGCCAACGGGATTGTTGAAGTAGCCGTCGTAGTCACGCCCAAGCAGATCCACGATGTAGTCGGCCGCCGATCCGCCGCCATTGAATCGCTCGTCGACCACCACGCCCAGACGATCCTGCTGCGCGAAATAGTAGCGATTGAAGCTCGTGTACCCCGGCTGTCCCGTGTTGGGGAGATACACATACGCCAGCTTGCCACCCGACACCGAATCGACATAGCGACGATTGGCCTCGACCCAGGCGCGTGTGCGGAGGCCCTGCTCATTCGCCACCGGCATCACGGTCACCTGACGCGCGCCCTGCATTTCCGGACGGCTGTTGATCGTGAGCACAGTCTGACGATTGGCTGTGCCATCGAGCAGACGATAGATATTGTCCGGTGCACGCAGTTCGATGCCGTTGATGGCCAGCACGTAGTCGCCACGCGCCACATTGAGTCCCGGCATCGCCAGCGGCGCACGCAGCTCAGGATTCCAGCTCTCGCTGTCGTAGATGCGGGCAATACGATAGCGGCCACCTTCGATCGTGAAGTCTGCGCCAAGCAGACCACCGGTGCCATTCGGCGTTTCGGGCATGTCACCACCGCGCACATAGCTGTGTCCGATGGCGGTTTCCGCGCCCATGTTGTCGATCAGGTAATTGAGATCGGCTCGGTGATTCACATGCTCGAGCAACGGCTCGTACATGCGCTTGATGGCCGGCCAATCGGTGCCATGCAGATTTTTCACGTAGAAGTTGTTGCGCTGATTGCGCCAACCCTCGTTGAAGATCTGACGGAATTCCTCACGCGGATCGATGTACGCACGCAGTGTTGCCGCCAGTCGACCCGTGCCGGCCTGCGGCGCTGCCTTGTCGGCGTCTACGAGGAACAGACCGCCATTTCCACCACCCGTGCGATACAGCAACTTCTTGCCATCCGCGCTGACCGTGTACTGCGCCACACCATTCGCAAATGGCGCCGCACGACGTGTGGACAGCTGATAGCGATGCAACGTGTTACCACCACCACCCGCACCCGGACCACCACCGGTGCCGCTTGCTGGCATGGGTTCGAGGAAGAACACCGTACCTGCCGGTCCTGCCATGAGAGCGCTGTAGTCACGCTCGATGAGTCCGGTCACCGGAATCACCCGCTGCTGCAATCCGTCGAAGTCGATGCGGACCTGGCGCGGTGCGGAAGGCATGGCGTCGCCCGTGGAGCGCGTCGGCGCAGGAGCTGCCGCTGCACTTGCCGCGGCAGGTGTGCTGCTCGAATCACGTGATTCACGATTGGAGCGCGCCGCTTCTTCATCGCTCTCCGGCAAGAGTGGCGATGGATCGCTCTTGGACAACACGGCGAGATAGAGCGCCTTGGTTTCCGGGCGATCGTACTTCGACATGTCGAGCAACGACGAGTTGAGCGCGAAATTCGTGCTCGCAAAGAACCACAGGTACTTGCCGCCAGCGTCCCACGTGGGGCTCGAGGCATCGGCCATACCATCGGTGACCTGACGCGACGTACCAGCGGCCACATCGTACACGTAGATCGCACGCAGCAGCGACTTGAGACGCTTGGGATACGCGAGATAGCGCGAGTCGGGGCTCCACACCGGCACAATGCTGCGATCCATCATGAAGTACGGGTCGTTGTCCGCCACCTTCGCGCGTCCAGCCGCAACGTCCACGAGCCACACGCGGAAGTGCGAATCCTGAAATGCAATCGTACGACCGTCCGGTGACCAGCTCGGCACATACGGACGGCTCGGCTCGGGCAGCACAATGCTGCGCTTGGCGCCCAGTCCATCCTGCGGAGCAATCACCAACTGATACTCACCCGATGCATCACTGAAGTAGGCCAACGAACGACCATCAGGCGACCACACTGGAGCAATCTCGGCGCTGGCGCTCGAGTTGCTCATGTTGCGCACATCGCCCTTCTCGGCGGGAATCGTGAACACTTCGCCGCGCGCCTCGACTGCAGCACGCTTGCCCGTGGCAGAAAGCGCCAGGCTCGTCACACGTCCCGACACATCCTTCCACTGCGGCATCATCCACGGGAAGTCGCCGGCAGCCGTGATGTTCACGACCTGCGCACGCCCTGACGCCACATCGAGCAGATGCACATTGCCCGCTTGTTCAAACACCACGCTGTTGCCTGAGGCATCCAGCGCCTTCACATCGAAATCCGTGAAACGCGTGACCTGCTTGAGTGCCTTGCCGCGGGTGTCATAGCTCCACACGTTCGACACACCATCACGGTCCGAAAGGAAGTAGACGGCATCACCAACCCAGACCGGATCCATTTCCTTGGTTCCGGTGAACGGTGTGGTATCAAGCGCGAACGTCTGCAGATCAAGAATCCAGATCGGCTTGTTCTGTCCACCGCGATAATTGCGGCGCTCCTCATCCCACGAACTGGGCATGCGATAAGCCACACGCTTGCCATCGGGTGAGAGCTTGCCCTGATACGCGCGCGGCATCGGCAGCGCCGACTCTACACCACCTTCCACTGGCACTGTCCAAAAACGCGGAGCGCCACTCGGCGCCCATGTTGCGCGCGGCGACGCGAACATCACCGACTTGCCATCGGGCGTCCACCCCTGCACGACATCGTTGCCGGGATGCCACGTCAGTCGACGCGGCTGACCGCCTTCCACCGGAACGACATAGACATCAGTGTTGCCGGCGTACTCCGCACTGAACGCCACGAGCTTGCCATCGGGCGAGAGCTTGGGGTTCGACGTCTGTCCCTGAAAACTGGTGAGTCGTCGCGCATTGCCGCCGGCGCGCTCCACCACCCAGACGTTGTTCGCGTACGCGAAGGCGATGTGCTGACCACTCACACTTGGTGTGCGCAGCAATCGCGTACTGCTTTGCGCATCACTGACTGTTGCAGACAGCAGGAGAAGTGGGACGAACAGCGGTGCCGTCGCCAGAGAACGCGGAGAAGAGCGAGTCATGTCGAGCGGAGGGAGGTGTGGGACCGAGGAGGGAGCTGCGGCGCGACCTTGCCGTCAGACGAAGGTTCTCACATGATACACGTGTCGACAACCGCACGGGCTGCGTTATCACCAGTCATGATGGCGGGGCGACACCCACCCTTTGCGTTGCCATGCGCACCCCATCTGTGCTGCCCCAAGCGGCCATTGCAGTAACTACGGCGATCGCGTTGTTGGCGTTGCCAGCCCCTGCCCTCAGCCAGGGTAGTTCGACCCTGCGTGGCACTGTCCTCACCGAAATGGGCACCACGCTGAGTGGTGCACAGCTGCGATTCAGCGCGCCGCTTCGAAACGTCAATGCAGCAGAAAGCGACGATGCCGGCGTATTCACCTTTGCGGGTCTCCCGCAGGGACAGGTCTGGCTCTACGCTCGGCGCATCGGCTTCAGACCAGACTCCGTGCTACTCACCATGCCGGCATCAGGCGAGCTACGAACCACGGTCACGTTGCAGCGACTGCCGCAGCAACTCGGCGCCGTTCAAGTGAACGGACGCCGCGAACTCACGGGTTCGATGGCTGGCTTCTATCGTCGCATGGGACAGGGCATCGGCGGCCGCTACTTCACGCTGGCCGAGATAGAACGCCGCAATGCGTCGAACATGACGGACCTGCTGCGCACCCTTCCCGGCGTGCGCATCGAATCGCGTGGCATGATCAACTATGTACGCATCCGCAACAGTCGCTGTGCGCCACTGGTATGGCTCGATGGACAGCCATTGTTCGCAGCGGAAGTAGATCTTGACGCATTCGACCCGCGGTCATTCGAAGGCATCGAGGTGTATAGCGGTGCGGCGAGCGTTCCGGTGGAATTCATGGGCAACCAGCGCATGAGCTCTGCCTGTGGGACGATCGTGCTCTGGTCCCGGCATGGTGAGCCGCGTCCGAAGAAGCCCAAGAAGAACGATCCGACACCGACCGAACGCATTGCCAAGATGCTCGAAGAAGGGAAAGCGCACGTGCACACCGAAGTCGATCGTGGTGCCTTCCCGGATTCCGGGATGCTCGTTCGCCCAGTCTATCCCGATTCGTTGTTCGAAGAAATCGTAGGTGGACGCGTCATCGCCGAGTTCGTGGTGGATACGAATGGTCGAGCCATCATGGACACGTTTAGCGCCATCACCTACACACATCGTATGTTCGTTGAACCGGTGCGACGCGCGGTGCGCGAGCAGCAATTTCAGCCGGCCGTGCGCAAGGGAGGCTTCGTGATGCAGGTTCTTCACCTGCCCTTCGACTTCATTCCCGATTCCACCGCTCGTCGCAGAGAGTAAGTCATGATGCGTTTCCGGTCTTCGCTTCCCGTTGCAGTTCTTCTGGCGGGAACAGTGCTGCATGCTCAGGGCGCAGCACCTCGCGCAACCCTGAAGGAGATTGGCAAGACGTCAGTCGGTACACCGGTCATGCTGGAGACAGCGTCGGTCTCACGCAGCGGCACAGTGGTCACAGCCATCGTACGCGTGGCACTTTCCCCACCGCTCAAGCACACCAACGGGGAGCTCGTCGCGTCACGCACCATCAGCATGTTCGATTGCGCGCGTCAGACCGCAGCCACCAGGGAAAGCTGGTACTACCACGATGCGGCCATGAAAAAAGAAGGCATGCATCGGGTGGTGGCGAAGCCGGGTTTTGGCCCGGCGTTCAAGGGTTCACTCGCGGACGTCGCGCTCGCGCACGTTTGCGCCGCCACGGCTCCCGCGCGCTGACAGCACGACACCCAGTACTACCAATGCGCCGCCAAACAATCCGAGCGGCGCCAATGTTTCTCCCCACACCAAGTACGCCGCACCAACGGCGAGCACGGGCTCGAGTGTGGCAATGGTTGCTGCGCGTGCAGTCGGCACGGTGCGCAATCCAGTGGCGTTGCACAGGTAGGCGCCAAATGTTCCGATAGCGGCGAGAAATGCCAGCGCGCCCCACGCCTTGAGACTGAAGAACTGCCACTCGGCGAATGGCAACAGCACAAGCGCCGTGACAATTAGAACCCATGTCAGCACGCGCGATGGTGTATTGCGCGCAAAGAGTGGGCGACCGAGCAGGAAATAACCTGCGTAGGACAGACCGGAGAGCACGCCCCACATCAGTGCCAGATACGAAACGCCTGATGATGAGCCTGAGGATTCGCCCGATGCGTCGCCAGATGACAAAGCAACCAGCACGACACCAATCAGGGTCAGTGACAGCGCACCGACTTCTGTACGCGAAACGCGCTCGCCGAGCAAAGTGTGTGCCCCAACAGCCACCCAGATCGGCGCGGAATACAACAGAATGGCCGCGAGTGCCGCGCCTCCATGTTGCACGCTGTTGAAGTAGGCGACATACAACAACGCCATCCCCAATACGCCAAGTAGAATCGCTCGTGGCCTATCGGTTCGATGCAATGCCGGTGCGCGCGTGAACGCGGAATGCGCCGCAAAGAGCAGCGCCGCCAGCGTGGCACGCCAGAAAGCCACCGTCAGCGACGGCACGCCCTCGGCGAATGCAACACGCGCCATGGGGCCAAGCATGGCCCACTGAAACGCGGCTGCCACGATGAGCCATGTGCCATTCACACCCGTAGAACCAGAAACGGCAGATGACACCGTTTTGGCATCACCCGCCGTTTCGGTCATGATGTAACTCCCTGGATCAGGCCATCTTGGCCTGGAGACGACGATCGATGGCGTCGAGGAACGCCTCGGTATTCAAGTACGGCGTGTTCTTCGAAATGAGAATGGCCAAGTCCTTGGTCATCTCGCCGGCTTCCACCGCTTCGATACACACCGCTTCGAGTGTTTCAGCGAACTTCACGACATCAGGCGTGCCATCGAGCTTGCCACGGTGCATGAGACCACGCGTCCACGCGAAGATGCTGGCAATCGGATTCGTGGACGTCTGGTTGCCCTTCTGATGTTCACGATAGTGGCGTGTGACCGTGCCGTGTGCCGCTTCGGCTTCCATGGTCTTGCCATCGGGCGTGAGCAGCACGCTGGTCATGAGACCCAGCGAACCGAAGCCCTGCGCCACGATGTCCGACTGCACGTCGCCGTCGTAGTTCTTGCACGCCCATACGTAGCCACCTTCCCACTTGAGCGCCGACGCCACCATATCGTCGATGAGGCGATGCTCGTAGGTGATGCCGGCCTTTTCGAAGTCGGCCTTGAACTCGGCGTTGAACACGTCTTCGAACAGATCCTTGAACTGGCCATCGTAGGCCTTGAGGATGGTGTTCTTCGTGCTCAGGTACACCGGATAGTTGCGCTGCAGACCATAACGGAAGCTGGCGCGCGCAAAGTCCTTGATGGAGTCGTTGAAATTGTACATGCCCATCGCCACGCCGCCGTCTTCACCGAACTTGGCGACGTCGAACTGCATGGGTGCACTGCCATCGGCCGGCGTGTACGTGATGGTCACGGTGCCCGGGCCATTCACCTTGAAGTCCGTGGCCTTGTACTGATCGCCATGCGCATGACGGCCCACCACGATGGGCTTGGTCCAATGCGGCACGAGGCGCGGGATGTTCGAAATGATGATCGGCTCGCGGAAGATTACGCCGCCGAGGATGTTGCGGATGGTGCCGTTGGGGCTCTTCCACATCTTCTTGAGCCCGAACTCCTTCACGCGCGCTTCATCGGGCGTGATGGTGGCACACTTCACGGCCACGCCGTGCTTCTTGGTCGCTTCCGCCGAATCGATCGTGACCTGGTCGCTGGTCGCGTCGCGATGTTCGATGCCCAGGTCGTAGTAATCGAGCTGAACGTCGAGATACGGCAGGATGAGCTTGTCCTTGATGAACTGCCAAATGATGCGCGTCATCTCGTCGCCGTCCATCTCGACGACGGGGTTCACAACCTTGATCTTTGCCATCTGCAGGTGTGCCGGGTGGGTCGGTGGGGGACGACAAGACCGCCAACACACCGGCGGCTGCCCTCAGGAAATGTCTCAGCCCTAGCAAGATGGACAGCGTGCACGTCGGACGCCATGCCCGACCGCCCATCCCATTCAGGCCCTCAATTCACGCCCCGTGGTGCCGTTCCTCAAAGACCCCGGCGGTGCGGTTCTTCACGACATTGGCAGCGGCGAAGTAGCGCCCGTTCATTGCCACGTACACGCCATGCGGCAGGGCCTGCGCAAAACTCAGCGCGCTGCCGAGGTTGAACAGTCCATCGGAACTGCCAAAAGCGTACGGTACCATGGCACCGGTGAGTACAATGGTCTTCGGGAGCTGCGCGGCATCCAGCACCTGCGCCGTATCCACCATAGTATCGGTTCCATGCGTGATGACCAGACGGTCCTCTTCACATGTTGCACATGCGTGCACGATCTCGGCCCGATGTGCCGCCGTCATTTCGAGCGAATCGATCATCATCAGCACTTCCACCGGCACGTCGAGCGCACTGCGCCCACGCCGCAGCATCTCCGGCAAATGCGTTTCACGGAAATGCAACGTGCCATTGAGCTCGTTGTATTCCTTGTCGAAGGTGCCACCGGTGACGAGGATTCTGAGACTCATGTCGGTTCCTCGCGATGCTCGGCATCACGTAGAGATTCGCGCTGAAGTTCACGCTGTTGCTCGCGCTGACGTGCCCTGGCCCGCCCTGCTTTCGCACGCGCCTTTTTCGCAGCCTTTTCTGCCGCCGCTGCTTCAATGGCCGCAAGCGCACTCTCGCGCGCAGCAATGACCGCCTCGCGCGCATGCCAATCCGATCGATCTCGCGCCTCGGCTTCACGCGTCCGCGCGAGACTCTCTGCATCACGCCATGCCGCCACCTTTGTGTGATCCCCACCAAGCAGCACATCCGGTACTCGCGCGCCGCGATACTCGGCCGGACGGGTATAGCTCGGCGCACTGATACCACGATCAAAAAACGAATCGGTGCGCGCACTCTCGAGATCACTCATCGCGCCGGGCAGCAACCGCACGGTCGCGTCGACGATGGCCAGCGCTGCCGGCTCACCCCCGCTCAACACGAAATCACCGAGCGACAGTTCTTCGGTGGCGAGATTCGACGCGACGCGCTCGTCGATGTCCTTGTAGTGCCCGCACAGCAGCGTGAGCTCACTCCCGGCAGCAAAACGCATGGCATCGGCGTGTGCAAACCGGCGTCCTCGCGGCGACAGCAACACAATTGGCGACGTAGCGCCGATGGACTCCACGGCTTCGAAGAACGGACCGGGTTTCATGACCATGCCGGGACCACCACCAAACGGGTAGTCGTCCACCGTGCGATGACGATCATGCGTAAAGTCGCGCAGATCGATCAATCGGTACGTCACGCCTCCGGCGGCAGCGGCCTTGGCGGGAATACTGAGTCCCAGTGGCCCTGCAAAAAACTCGGGGAAGATCGTGACGATGTTGATGGTCAGCATGCCAACCAGTGTATGCGCGTGTCGTGCGTTGACTGAACGCGACGCGCGATCAGTCCAGCAATCCGTCGAGCGGCGCGAGCGTGATGATGCGGGCCTCGTCGTCCACGTCGAGCACGAGATCATCGTGCCACGGCACGAGCGAACGTCCCTTGGCCGTTTCGACCTCGAGAATGTACCCCTGCGGCGCATCGTAGACATCACGCACATGTCCAACGGGGCCCTGCCCTTCCACGGTCACGCTCATGCCGATGAGGTCTCCGATGTAGACCTCTTCTTCGTCAGGCGGGGGAAGCGTGTCGGAGTCCGCCAGCAGGTAGCGACCGCGCCAGCTGTCGGCGATATCGCGATCCGTGAGTTCGCGCACACGCACAAGCCATTCGCGATTCATCCGGCGGCCGTCTTCGATGTGCAGGGCCTGCACCGCGCCATCCTTCAGCGCGACAGCACCTTCGCGATCGCCCGCAAAAAGCACGGCGCCGGACGCGAAGAGCACGTCCGGCGCATCATTCAGGCTTTCGACGGCCCAGGCGCCGCGCACTCCATGCGCGCGACGCACCCGGCCAACGACGATGTACTCGCCCAGCTCAGGCCTCGGCCGAGGGGAGCTTGACGGCGGCCGCCTGCAACTTGGCCGCAAGACGGGCTTCGTGACGCGCCTTGAGCATGCCGGCACGACGCAGGAGCGAACGCACCGTGTCCGTGGGCTGCGCGCCCACGTCGAGCCAATGGTTCACACGATCCTGCTTGAGCGCGATGGCGTTCTCGCCACCACGCGGCTGATACTGCCCGAGGATCTCGATGAAACGGCCATCGCGCGGGGCGCGCGAATCGGCAACGACGATACGGAACATCGGGGTCTTCTTCCGGCCTTCGCGGCGGAGACGAATCTTGACGGCCATGGGGATCTCTCAGGCAGTTAGCTTGTTGCGGGGGCGACGTTGGAATCAGGTCGGCCCACCACCGGGCTCCTCGCATTGCCGGCACTTCCGGCATGCACCCGGGTTGCCCGTTACCGGGCAGCCTTTGAAGCTAACCTACCCCGGTCCATCCGTTCAACCCGTCTTCCCGCCCAGTTCATGCCCATCGCGCCCTCGCCCCTGCCCCGTCGACAGGTTCAGCGCCACTCGGTTCAGCGCCACTCGGTTCTGACCGTTCCGGCTTTGGCTGGCCTCCTGGCCCTGTCCGCACCCGGGTCGCTCGATGCCCAGGCCGCTGGTGCTGCCATGCCGCCGAGACCCACAGAGGCTATCCGGGCCCGATCCGGCATGGTCGTGTCGGCCAGCGATATCGCCAGTCAGGTGGGCAGTCAGGTGCTGGCATCCGGTGGAAACGCCATCGATGCCGCGATCGCGACCGGTTTCGCCCTGGCGGTCACGTACCCCACAGCCGGCAACATTGGCGGAGGTGGGTTCATGGTGGTGCGCTTCCCCAATGGGCGGACCACGACCATCGACTTCCGCGAGCGGGCACCAGGGGCTTCATCGCCCACGATGTTCACCGATAGCACGGGGACATACTCCTCGCGCATTCATCACAACTCGCATGT
Organism: Gemmatimonadaceae bacterium; assembly: GCA_016742275.1. GTDB lineage: Bacteria > Gemmatimonadota > Gemmatimonadetes > Gemmatimonadales > Gemmatimonadaceae > Gemmatimonas. The sequence goes on along the minus strand of JACVCD010000011.1, from coordinate 89,296 downwards.
GTCGGTTGGCGTGCCGGGTACCGTGGCGGGGTTTGAGCTCGCGCATCGGAAGTACGGCAAGGCGGGCTGGAAAAATCTGGTTTCGCCGGCCGCAGCGCTCGCGGACACCGGCTTCATGGTGCCAACGGGTTTGGCCTCGTCCCTGACCGGTGCGCGCACCAAGCTCCAGCAATACGCCGCATCAAGAGCCGCATACTACAAGGTCGACGGTTCGCCTTATGCTGCCGGTGAACGTCTGATCCTCGCAGACCTCGGTCGTACGCTGGGCCGTATTCGCGATGGTGGCCGCGATGGTTTCTACAAGGGTACGACGGCTTCGCTGCTCGCAGCCGAAATGCGGAAGCACGGTGGTCTGATCACCGAGAAGGATCTCGCGGAATACGAAGCGAAGGAGCGCGCCGCCGTGCGCGGCACGTTCAATGGCTACGAAGTGATCTCCATGCCGCCACCGAGTTCAGGCGGTGTGGCCATGATCGAGATGCTGAATATCCTCGAAGGGTTTCCGCTCAAGGAAGCCGGCCACAATTCACCGAAGTATGTGCATTGGCTGGCGGAAAGCATGCGCCGCGCGTTCCGCGACCGTGCCATGTATCTCGGCGATCCGGATTTCTCGAAGCCGCCGATTGATCGTCTAATGAGCAAGCCTTACGCGAATTCGCTTCGTGCGACAATTGCCGCGGACAAGGCATCGCCATCGTCGCCGGCAGACGTGACACAGGGCTACGAAAGCGACGAGACCACGCACTACTCGGTGGTGGACAAGGATGGTCTCGCCGTGTCAGTGACGTACACCCTCGAAGCCGGCTACGGACTCGGTGCGGTGGTGGAAGGTGCCGGCTTCCTGCTCAACAACGAGATGGGCGACTTCAACGGCAAGCCTGGTCTCACCGACAGCACTGGACTGATTGGCACGGCACCGAACATCGCGCAGCCCGGCAAGCGCATGTTGTCGAGCATGACGCCAGCCATCGTGGCGCGTGATGGCAAGCTGGTTGCGGTGGTGGGCAGTCCAGGCGGTCGCACCATCATCAACACCGTGATGCAGGTGGTGCTCAACATCATTGCATTCGACATGCCGGTGCAGCAGGCCGTGAATGCCGGACGCATTCATCATCAGTGGTTGCCGAATCGACTCACGGTGGAGCGTGAAGGATTTGAACCTTCGACGCTCGAAGCGCTGCGTGCGATGGGCCACGATGTGCGCGTGGGTGGTCAGCAAGGCACTGCACATTCGATTGCCATTGATGCCAAGACCGGCGAGCGACTTGGTGCGCCGGATCCGAGAGACCGGGATGCGGGCGCGCGGGGCAACTAGGGAGACTTAGAACTCGACACTTCTACTCAAAACTCAAAGCTGACCGATCCTCAGGATTCGGTCAGCTTTGAGTTTTGAGTGAAAGTGTCGAGTCGTAAGTCGACTCGAGTCTCAGATCACTTGACCGTAAACCCCGCCACGGCCTTGTAGTTATCCCACGCCACCGTGATCTCGCCGCCCTTGCCGGCCGGCGTCACGGTGATCTGCATCATTTCCACGACGGCATTATTGCTCGTCACCGTCATCGGAATGCGGACGAGGTCCTGCGCCTTGTCGTAGGCGGTGCCCCACTGCTTCGTCTGCTTGTTCACGATCAGTTCCCACTTGCCGTTCTCTTCGAGCTGCGTGAACAGCGTGTAGGTGCCGGCCGGCACGACCTTGCCACCAAAATCGAGCGTCTTGCTGGTGGTGAAGTGTGTGGCTTCGTTGGCGCCCGTGCGCCACACCATGCCCCACTTCATGTCATTGAGGCCACCAAAGATCACGCGGCCGCGCTTGGACGGGCGACCGTAGTTGACCTTGATGTCAGCGCCGCCGATGGAGGCCGACAAGGAGTCACGCGGTGAAGCAGGCGCCTGACGCGGCGCGGCCTGCGCGGAAGCAGAAACAGAGAGAACAGACACGGCAGCAAGCGCATAGGCAAAGCCAGTAGCGCCGCGAACCAGCGTGCGGGAAATCGACATGAGGACAGGAAGGAAAAGAAGGAAGGAAAAAGATCGGGCGGCAATCATCCGATTGCCGCCCGAATTTTATCACCGGAGAACGTGCAGTGGTTCCGCGGAGCCGCTCGTGCCCCGCAGATAGCGGCTACTGCAGGATCCGACCAATGGCCGCGTCGAGCATGGCCTGGGCCTTATCCAGTTCCTTGCGCAATACCGCGTAACGATCGAACGCGTCACGACCCACCTTCTGATCGGCGCGGACCGTCATGCCGGCCAGATAGGTGATGTGGGCCTGGAGGCCCGGCTTGCCGTAGCGAATGGGCTGGGTGTTCACAATCTCGCTCACCGCCTTGACCTTGGCCGCGGTGTCGGCCGCCGCACCCGTAGCGCTACGGTACTTCTGTTCGGCCGCGCGCACGCGCGTCACCAGCGCGTTCACCTCAGCCGTCATGCCGCGCATCTTCACATTGTGCGCGAACTGCGCCTGCAGGTCGGCTTCGGTCGTACCGTCGAGCGCCAGACGCGGATCGATGCGCACACGCAGCGGCACATTCTGCGTGGTACCGCTCACCGTAAGGCGCAGCGAGTACTCGCCCGGCGGCGCGCCCAGCCCGTTGCGGTGCTGCACGTTCCACACAAAGCGGTTCACGCCGGCCTTGGCGGTCACGAGGTTGAGCGTGGGCGCTTCGAGCGTGCCCGTACCGGGACGGCCCTCCATCATGGCCGCATCAGGATCGTCATCATCGGCCGCGCGACGACGCGGCGGCGCTGGCGGCGTCACGCCGCTCTTGAAGCTGTTCACCACTTCGCCTTTCGCATCGAGGATCTCAATGCGCACCGTGTCCGAAGGTGCGCTGGGCAGATAGTAGTCCACCGTGGGACCCAGCAGCCCCTGCGCCACGTTGGTGCGATAACCATCACGCGGCTTGAACACTGTGAAAGCGGACGACGCCGTCTGCGTCGTCAACTGCTGCAGGGGCGTGATGTTGTCGAGAATCCACGCCGCACGACCCTGTGTGGCAATCACGAGGTCGTTGTTGTGTACGCGAATGTCGTTGATGGGCAGAATTGGCATGTTCAGGTTGAACGGCTGCCAGTGTGCGCCATTGTCGAACGAGATGTAGAGACCGAATTCGGTGCCGGCATACAGCAGGCCTTCACGCACCGGGTCCTCGCGCACCACACGGGTCGGCACATCCTTCGGGATGCCGTTGGTGCCGTCCGTGAGACGCTTCCACGTCTTGCCGTAGTCGTCGGTGCGATAGATGTACGGCTGATAGTCGCCCAGCAGATAACGATAGGTCGCGAAGTAGGCCGAGCCCTTGCGATGTGGTGACGCATCGATCCACGCCACACGACCACCGTCGGGCAGGTCCTTCGGCGTAACACGCGCCCACGTCTTGCCATCATCACGCGTGACCGAGTACGGGCCGTCGTTCGAACCCGTCCAGATCACACCTTTTTCGAGTGGTGACTCGCTGATCGCGTACAGCGTGCTGTAGAACTCTTCGCCGGTCACGTCGCGCGTGATAGGCGCGCCGCTGCCGCCCTGACAGCACTCGGGGAACGCCGTGAGGTCGGGCGAAATGCGGTCCCACGTGACACCCATATCGCGCGTGCGGTGCAGATATTGCGAGCCGTAATACACCACCTTCGGATCATGCGGCGACGTGGCCATGGGCGTCGTGCGCTGCATGCGGTAGATCAGATCGCCACCGTCGTTGCCGTACAGCGACTGTGCGCCGATCCAGTAGGACTTGGTTACATTGGCCGCGACGTTTCGGACGAAGAACTGTCCCTTGCAATTGCCGTAAACGATGTTGGCATCCGTCGGATGCGGGATGATGGGTCCCGTTTCACAGCCCGGGCCCGTCTTCACCGCACTCATGTTGAACGGCGGGTTCGTGCTGGGCACGATGTACGTGCTGTTGTCCTGCTGCGCCATGTACAGGTTGTACGGGAACGCGTTGTCGAGCCACACGCCGTAGAACTCGGCCGTCGGCTGCACATCCTGCGAACTCCACGTACGACCGCCATCAAAGGACACATTGGCGCCGCCGTCATTCGACTGCACCATGGTGTTGGCGTTATTCGGGTTGATCCACAGATCGTGATTGTCGCCGTGCGGTGTGCGGAACGGCGTCACGGTCTTTCCACCGTCGGTGCTCTTGTAGAGCGTCTCTGCGCCGCCATACACGACATCGGCGTTGGTCGGATCGGCATTGAGCGACGTGTAATAGAACGGACGGGTAATGAGTCCCGGCGTGCTGTTCACCAATTGCCAGGTCTCACCGGCGTTTTCGCTCCGATAGAGACCACCACCCGGCAGCGCTTCCACCAGCGCATACAGGCGCTGTGGATTGGCCGGCGTCACCGCCACATTGCCCTTGCCGATCAGCTCCGTGGGAAGACCACCGCGAATCTGTTTCCAGGTTTCACCACCATCGGTGCTCTTGTAGAAGCCACCTTCGCGCGAACCAGAGATGATCGTCCACGGCTTGCGTTCGATACGATTCATCCACGCGTACACGACGTTCGGATTACCCGGCTGAAGCTCGACATCCATGGCGCCGGTGCTGTCGCTGACGTAGAGCGTCTTCTTCCACGTCTTGCCGCCGTCGACGGTCTTGAAGACACCGCGTTCGTTATTGGGCTTGAAGATGTCGCCGTAGGCCGCAACCCAGGCGATGTCCGGATTCGTGGGGTGCACCCGCACGGCACCGATCTGTCCGGCGTTATAGAGACCCTTGAACTCCCAGGTCTTGCCCCCGTCGCTGGTGCGATAGACACCGCGGCCCGTGGACACATTGGAGCGCACACCATCGGAGCCCGTACCCAGCCAGATGACGTTGGGATCGCTGTCGGCCACCGTAATAGCACCCATTGACGCAACGGGCACCTTGTGGTCCGTTATTGCCTCCCAGCTTTCACCACCATCTGTCGTGCGGAAAAGTCCACCGCTGGCGACACCCATATAGAAGGTGCGCGGCTGGCTGGGCACGCCCGCTACGGCGGTGACACGTCCTCCGCGGGAATGTCCGACCAGACGGTAGGAAAGCCCCCGAAACAGTGCCGGGTCGGCTGACGCCATCTGGGGGGCCGAGGAGCGAGGTGCAGGCCTGGCGGTGGCAGGTTGTACGGATCGCGATGCAGCCGGTGATCGGGGCGTCGCAGTCTGCTGTGCTGGAAGCTCGGGAACCCAGGCGAGGGTTGCCGCGCTTAGGGACAGGGTGGCCAGGGTGGAGCGGCGCATCATGTCTGGAACGGAGGGTTGGTAGAGAATGGCCAGATGGTCCGGCCATGCTCCAACTTACGGAATCCAAACCGTTCATGCTGCATTTATTATTGGGTCTGCTGGGCTGTAGCAGATCCACGTTCCGAATATTAGGCTCAGGCAAATCCCAGCGGATCATTCAAGTTTCCCGTAGGTAGAAGCGCGGAACCTCCAGCCACCATATTCGGTCACTGCATGACGGCATCAGCACCGGCGCCGCCGCGCCCCTCACCGGTTCCTTCTCCCGTGCCTCCCACACCAGCCCCTTCCGCATCTGCGGATTCGAGCGCGTCGAGCTTGTTCGCCTATTGGCGAGAAGACCTGCCCGCATCTCTGGTTGTGTTTCTGGTGGCGCTGCCGCTCTGCCTCGGCATTGCCCTCGCCTCAGGTGCGCCTCTGCTCTCGGGTGTCATTGCCGGCGTGGTGGGCGGTATCGTCGTCGGTGCGGTGTCCGGTTCACAGCTCATGGTCAGTGGGCCGGCTGCCGGTCTTACCGCCATTGTGATTTCCGGTATCGCACAGGTCGGTGGATTTCCGCAGTTCCTGCCTGCAGTCATCATTGGCGGCGCCATCCAGATGATGCTCGGCGTCGCACGCGCCGGTGTCATCGGCTACTACTTCCCGTCGTCCGTCATCAAGGGCATGCTGGCAGCCATCGGCCTCACGCTGATTCTCAAGCAGCTGCCGCATGCTGTTGGCTACGACGAGGATTTCGAAGGCGACTTCTCGTTTGTGTCGCCGACGGGTGAGACGACGTTCGGTGCGCTTGGCTCGGCCCTCGACAACATTCAGCTTGGCGCGGTGATCGTGTCGTTGATTGGCGTGGCGCTGATGATCATCTGGCCGCGCACCCCGCTCAAGAAGATCAAGCTGCTGCCTGCACCGTTGGCAGCAGTTTTTGTTGGTGTGATGGTCAACGAGGTTTTGCGCCTCATCAATCCGGATCTCGCCATTCGCGGCACCCATCTGGTATCGCTGCCGACGACGGGTCTGGAGGGCATTGCCGCGCAGGTCACGCGTCCGGATTGGAGCGTGCTGAATCAGCAGAGCGTGTGGATTCTGGCTCTCACGATCGGCATCGTCGCCAGTCTCGAGTCGCTGCTGAGTCTCGAAGCCACCAACAAGCTCGATCCGTGGAAGCGTGAAGCGCCGGCTAACCGCGAATTGTTTGCGCAGGGTCTCGGCAATCTCACATCAGGTCTGCTCGGTGGTCTGCCGGTGACTGGTGTCATCGTGCGCTCTTCCGCCAACATCGATGCTGGTGCGCGCACGCGCCTCTCGGGCATCGTGCACGGTTTCATGCTGTTGGTAGCCGTTCTCGCACTGGCCACCATCCTCAATCGTATTCCGCTGGCAGCTCTGGCCGCGGTGCTGCTTGTAACAGGTTTCAAGCTCACCACGCCCGCGCTGTGGAAGAATGTGTGGGACCTCGGCTGGGCGCAGTTCATTCCGTTCGCGGTCACGATCGTGGCGATTCTCTTCACCGACCTGCTCAAGGGCATCGGTGTTGGTCTCTTCGTCGGCATCGCGTTCATCCTCGTCGAGCACATGCGACGTCCAGCACTCGTACTCGTGAGTCCGCCGGGCGCCATTCTTACGCGTTATTTGCTGCCCGACCAGGTCACCTTCCTCAGCAAGGCGAGCATCTCACGGGTACTCGAGTCGTTCACGGAAGGCATGCGCGTGGAAATCGATGGTCGTCGCACTACGAGCTACGATCAGGACGTGCTTGAAATCCTGAACGAGTTCCGCGAGACCGCCAAGGGACGGAAGATCGATTATCGCCTCGTGGGAGTTCCCACGTCGGACATCACACCGCTTCATTGACCAAGAGCCGAGTCCAGCATCATGGAAGACTATCGTCGCATTCTGCAGCACAATCGTGAGTGGGCGGCCGCCATGGTCGCTGCCGATCCGCAGTACTTTGAAAAGCGTGCCGCCAAGCAGGAGCCCACGTTCCTGTACATCGGCTGTGCCGATAGCCGTGTACCTGCCAATGTGGTGACAGGCACGGAGCCCGGCGAAATGTTTGTGCATCGCAACATCGCCAACGTCGTGCTGCCGAGCGACCTGAATGCGATGTGCGTGCTGCAGTACGCCGTGGAAGTACTCGATGTGAAGCACGTCATCGTAACGGGTCACTACGGCTGCGGTGGCGTGAAGGCCGCCATGGGCAGCGCGCAGCATGGTCTGGTCGATCATTGGCTGCAGCCCATCCGCAATGTGGTGCGCTGGAACGAAGAAGAGCTCAATCAGCTGCCAGACGAGCAGTCGCGTTTCGATCGTGTGGTCGAGCTCAATGTGCTCGAGCAGATCTATCACTTGTCGGAAACACCCATCATCCAGAATGCGTGGGCCAAGGGTGGACGTCCGCATTTGCACGGTTTCGTCTACGACCTCAAGACCGGCCTGCTGCGCGAGATCGCGACGGATGTGAACAGCCAGAAGGCCGCCGACCAATTGGCCACACGCCGTCTGTCCGGTGTCCCCGCTGGTCCGCCGCCAGTGGCTGGCAAGCTCCAGGCGCCTCAGACCATGCCCGCCCTCGACGTCACGTCGGGCGAACTGGCCGACGCCATCGCCAAGCGGGTACTCGATCGACTCGCCACCGTTGGTGTTCCGATCAAGTCGAAGTAACCTTCGGGCATGGCAAAAGCCCTTTCTCCGTTCAAGTCCCTGCCGATGGAACGTCGGCAGGCGTTAGTGCTGGAAGCACTCGCCCGTCACAAGGGCGCTCGCACGATATACGCACAGCGCATTGCCGCTCGTGGCGGCGGATTCCGCGCCGCCACGTTGGCATCTTGGGCACCCGACAAGCTCGGTCGCGAAGTGCTCCGACTCGGCGCGCTGCAGGCGCAGGATGAGCTCGAACTGCTGCAGTTGTTGTACGTCGATCTGGAGCCGCAGTATCAGGTCACGTTCCTTGATGCCGCTGGAGTGAAGCACGAAAACGGTGTCATCCCCGAGGATCTCGAAGCGCCGTACGCGACGGCCGAGCAGGTGGCGGCTGGTGCCGCTGCGGTGATTGCGGCTCACGCCGATGCGGGACGTCACTATCTGCGCACGCTCGTGGTGTACAACCTCGGTGCGTGGCCGGGACTGGACTCAGTGATTCCTGCGGCTGACTAACGCATACGAACAAAGCGACACAAATAAGAGCGGGGCATCGCGAATCATGATCGCGATGCCCCGCTCTGCTTTTGTGTCTGATGGTTCTGCGGCTTAGCGCATGCCGAACATGCCACCGCCACCAAACGGCAGACGCGGCATGCCGCCTTTACCACCGCCAGCCATGCCGCCCATCTTCTTCATCATCTTCTGCATTTCGCGGAACTGCTCGAGCAAACGATTCACTTCGCTCACCGGACGTCCGCAGCCCTTGGCAATACGCGCACGGCGCGAACCGTTCAGGATCTCGGGCTTCTTGCGTTCCTGCGGTGTCATGGACAACACGATGGCCTCGATGTGCTTCATGCGCTTCGGGTCCATCTTCACGTCCTTGAGCATCTTCGGATTCACGCCCGGCAGCATCTTGAGCAGATTCTCGAAGGGACCGAGCTTCTGCATCTGTCGCATGGCGCTCAGGAAGTCCTCCAGGTCCATGCCTTCCTTGCGGACCTTCTTCTCGAGCTTCTTCGCCTCATCGGCGTCGAATGCTTCCTGCGCCTTCTCCACGAGCGACACCACGTCACCCATCTGGAGAATGCGACCGGCCATACGCTCCGGGTAGAACTCTTCGAGCGCGTCCGTCTTTTCACCGACGCCGATGTACTTGATCGGCTTCTTGAGCACACCGTAGATCGACAGCGCCGCACCACCACGCGCATCGCCATCGAGCTTGGTGAGAATCACACCGGTGATATCGAGTGCCTCGTTGAAGCCCTGCGCAATCTTGACCGCTTCCTGACCGGTCATGCCGTCGGCGACGAACAGGATTTCGTCCGGCTTGATCGCTGCCTTGAGCCGCTTGAGCTCGTCCATCATATCGGCGTCGATCTGCAAACGACCCGCGGTGTCGACGATGACCACCCGATCGCGATTACGCTGGCCCTGATCAATACCGGCTTTGGCGATCTTCACCACATCCTGCGTGGTGCGATCGGCATACACGGGCACGTCGAGCGACTTGCCCAGCGTTTCGAGCTGATCGATGGCGGCAGGGCGATACACGTCGGCCGCGACGAGGCGCGTGGTCTTGTTTTCGAGCTTGAGGCGACGCGCCAACTTGCCGGCCGTGGTCGTCTTACCCGAACCCTGGAGACCCACCATCATGACGACGGTGGGCGGCACGGAGCTCATCTTGAGGCCTTCGCGCTGCTCGCCGAGCATCGACGTGAGCTCGTCGTGCACGATCTTCACAAGTTGCTGTGCCGGCTGCACCGTCTTGAGCTGCAGCACCCCGACTGCCTTCTTCTCGACCCGTTCGAGGAACTCGCGGGTCAGGGCAAAGTTGACGTCGGCTTCGAGCAGGACGCGGCGGACCTCGCGCATCCCTTCCTTGATATCGGCTTCGGTGAGAACACCACGTCCCCGCAGCTTGGCGAAGACGTTGCCGAGTTTGTCTGTCAGTTCATCGAACATCCTCACAAGCTGACACAGTCGCCTGGGAAGTGCTACTGGAGGCGCTGTGGGACACGGCTCCGCTCGGTGCGCGCAGTCCCGATTTGATAGCGTAGGTGACGGGGATTCCCATTGGTCCCTATCTCCATGTTCCGGAGGGGCCCCCCGGGTGACAGATTGTTCCCGTCAGTGCTTAACTTGCGTCGGAATCACGCGTTGCCCGTCCCTGCCAGGCCCGTACATTGGCCAGCATTGCGTCACGCTGTCACACCTCCGGCCAGTCTCGTGTCCCGATCCAGCCAACGATACCCTTCCGTCCAAATGCCCCGCGGCCAGCGGAAGGAAGAGATCCTTCGCGCGGAACTGCCGCCCACACTGCCCTTGATGGCTTTGCGTTCGACGATTGTGTACCCACTGGGTACGATCGCCGTGCAAATGGGTGCTCCGGAAAATCTCGCGCTGCTGCGTGCGCACGAGGAACCGGGGCTGGTGGTGGCGCTGGTAGTGGCATCCGGCGACGGCGATGACGCCATCGATCCTAACCGCTTTGTCGGAAAGGTTGGTGTTGCAGCTCGCGTACATGAGCGCATCAATCTGCCGGGCGACACGGTGCAGATCACCCTGCAGGGCCTGCGCCGCATCACCATCGATTCCATCGAGCAGCTCGATCCGTTCGCCGTAGCAGCCATTCAGGGCGCCAAGGAGTCACCGGCCGATCCCGCTGAACTCGATGAATTGGTGGCTCGCACGGTGACAGCGGCGGAAACGCTGGCCGAATTGGTGGATCGTATTCCGAATGAGGTGCCACAGATCCTCAAGATGAACGTCTCCGACCCGGGGCGTTTTGCGGATCTCGCGGCCACCAACATGAATCTGCGCATTGCCGACAAAGAAGAGGTGCTGCAGCGCCTCGATATCGGTCAGCGCATTCGATTCATTCTGTCACGACTCGAGCGCGAAGTAGCGCGTGCTCGCGTGATGGAAGACGTAAAGAAGCAGACCGAGATCAAGATCGAGCAGCATCAGCGCGAGTTCTATCTCCGTCAGCAGTTGCGCGCGATCCAGTCCGAGTTGGGTGAGGCCGACCCCAACGAAAAGGAATCGGTGGATCTGCTGCGCCGCATCGAAGAAGCACAGCTGCCCGAGAAGGTGGCGTCGGAAGCGCGCCGTGAGACGGAGCGTCTGCGTATGCTCTCTCCGGCATCGAGTGAGTATCAGGTGCTTCGCACCTATCTCGACTGGGTGTTGGCGCTGCCATGGCATGCTCGCAGCGGCAATGATCGCGACATTGCGCTGGCGCTGGTTGAAGAGGCGCTCGAAGAGCGGCACTACGGTCTCGATGAAGCGAAGGAGCGCATCATCGAGTACCTCGCCGTGCGCAAACTGCGCGGTGGTGATCCCACGGGACCGATTCTCTGTTTCGTTGGTCCGCCAGGTACCGGTAAGACCTCACTCGGCGAAGCCATCGCCAAGAGCATTGGGCGCGCGTTCTATCGTATCTCGGTTGGTGGCGTGCGTGATGAAGCCGAGATCCGCGGGCATCGTCGCACGTATGTGGGCGCCATGCCCGGTCTGCTCATCCAGGCGCTGCGTCGCGTGGAAGTGCGCGATCCGGTCATCATGATCGACGAGATCGACAAGATGTCGTCCGGTGGCCCGAGCGGTGATCCAACGGCGGCCATGCTCGAAGTGCTCGACCCGTCGCAGAACACGACGTTTGTCGATCACTATCTCAATCTGCCGTTCGATCTTTCGAGCACACTGTTCATCTGCACCGCCAACAATCTCTTCGACATTCCGGGGCCGCTGCGCGATCGCATGGAGGTCATCCGCATTGCCGGATACACGATCGAAGAGAAGGTGGAGATCGCGCAGCGCTATCTCATTCCGCGTCTGCTCGATGATCACGGTCTGACGCCGGAAGATCTGCACATCAGTGAGTCGGTGCTGGGCTTCATCACGTCGCGCTATTCGCGTGAGGCCGGTCTTCGCACATTCGAGCGCTGCATTGCGTCCGTCATGCGGAAGCGCGCCCGTGCCAAGGCCGATGGTGACGACAGTACCTGGGAAATCGGTGTCGGTCGTGTCGAGGAAATTCTCGGCGCGCCGCGCTTCTCGATGGAAGAGGCGGAGAAGGAACCGGAAGTTGGTGCGGTGACTGGTCTCGCGTGGACCAACACGGGCGGCGAACTGCTCACCATCGAAGCGCTGCGCATGCCCGGCAATGGCAAGCTCACCGTCACCGGTCAGTTGGGTGATGTGATGCGCGAGTCCGTTGATGCCGCGTACTCGTTCGTGCGTTCACGTGCGGCAACAATCGGTATCGAGGAGATGGAGTTCCGCGAAGCGGATCTGCACCTGCACTTCCCTGCCGGATCCATTCCCAAGGACGGTCCGTCAGCCGGTATCGCCGTCACACTGGCGCTGGCCAGTGCGTTGTCACGGCGCCCGGTGCGTCGCGATCTCGCACTCACTGGCGAAGTGACCTTGCGTGGCAAGGTGCTTGAGATTGGCGGCGTGAAGGAAAAGGTGCTCGCCGCGTATCGGGCCGGGCTGCGCGAAGTGATCATTCCCAAGGGGAATGAAAAGGACGTGCGCGACGTGCCTCAGGAGGTGCGGGACAAGATGGCGTTCACGTTTGCCAGCACGATGGACGAAGTGCTGCATCTGGCGCTGTTGCCGCATGCTGCATTGCATCCCGCTGATGCGCCGCCCATCGAGGCGGCGACAGCCGAACACGAGGTGCCGCTCAGAACAGTTGAGCCGCCACGTGCAGCAAAACGCCAACCAAGCCGCCCACCAGCGTCCCATTGATGCGGATGAACTGCAGATCTCGACCGATCTGCAGTTCGATTTTACGGGATGTCGCGTTGGCATCCCACGCCGCTACGGTGCTGGCAATGAGGCGCGCCACTTCTTCGCGCGCCTGCTCGACTGAATACGTCACAAGCTCCACGATCCAGCCGTTCACCTTCTCGGCCAGTATGGGATCTTCCAGCACTTTCTGTCCAAGACCCGTGAGCCAACGCTCGATCTGATCGGGCTCTCGCTCGGCGTCATCGGCGAGTCTCCCAGCGTACGTGGATAGACGCCCCTTCACGTCAGTCCACACTTCGCGGGAGAAATCTGCGACACCCGGATGATTTAGCACATCGAGCTTGATCTGCTCGGCGCGCGCCATGGTTTCCGGATTGTCACGCAGATTGGCCACAAACCGATCAACCGCCTCGTCGTAACGACGACGCAGTGGATGCTCTGGATCAGCGGCAACAGCGACCAGCGTTTTCTCCACGCCGCTCACGATCTTGTCACCCAATCGATCTTCGACTGCACCGGGGACCCACCACGGGCTTTCCTTTCGGATGCGTTCGCGAATGAGTTCTTCGTTCTCTTCGAGAAAACGCGCCGCGAGTCGCATGGCATCGTCGAGCAACGCCTGATGACGGCCACCCGCAGTAAGCAGTTCAAACGCTTTGGCAACGAGAGGAGCGGCCTGCATGCTGCGCAAACGCGACACGATGCCGCGATCGACCATGGCCTGCACATCTTCGTCACGCATGACATTCACAGCACCGGCCAATCCATGCGCGGCCGCAGACGCTAGCTTGCGACTGTTCTCGGGACGCGACAACCACTGCGCCGCGCGCTCACCCAACTTCATGGCCGCAAGCTTGTCTTGCACGACTTCGCGCGTGAGAAAGTTGCGCTGCACGAAATTGCCAAGTGCCGTGCCAATGCGATCCTTGCGCGCCGGCACGATCGCTGTATGCGGAATCGGCAAGCCAAGCGGATGACGGAATAGCGCCGTCACGGCAAACCAGTCGGCAATGCCACCCACCATGGCGGCTTCGGCAAACGCGCGCACGTATCCCAACCACGGATACTGCGATTCAAACATGCGCGACACGATGAAGACAATGGCCACAACCACCAGCATGGCGGTCGCGACCCGCTTCATCTGAATCAACCGAACGCGACGAACCTCATCGTCCGGTGTGATGCGCAGAGCCGCCGGTAGAGACTCGGCGGCAGTCACCAAGGGCGCCGACACGCGTCAGCGCGTTCCGGCGGCGTCGCTAACCGTGATGCCGCGAGTATCGATAGGAGGCGTGCTGCCAGCGGGATAGTCCATGTAAATCACTACGGGCTTCCCGCTGATCTGTTCCAAAGCCAGCGTGACGGTACGCGCGCCATAGGTCTTACTGGCCGACACATCGTAGCGGCGCGTGGTGGCGCCAGCCGGGATGTTCTGCTTGCCAATGATATAGCGTCGACGAGCCGCGTCACCCATCAGATCGAGGAAGTCTGCCGCTTCGATCGGAGAATCCCACACGGTGGCCCACACCAGCGACTCCGCGTTGCCATTGCGAATGACCGCGAAATGATCGCCTGCCCAGCCAGTTGCCGCGCGAACAGCGAGGCCATCGTTCTTGAGGTGCTGCACAAGCGTCAGCCGCGTTTCGAATTCGCCGAAGGTGTTGGTGAAGAACACCGAGCCCGCACGTGGCGCGGGCAGGGTCACCACTTTCGGGGTGAAGCGCGAGCCCGCCGAATCGGTAAAGTAGGCTTCGTTGCTGAGAATCTGCCGCGTCGATGTCGGCAGATCCGTCAGCAGCTCCTTCTCCGGGCGACGTTCGATGAAGCGTCGTACGAAGTCCGCACCACCGAGATAGGGGAACAGCAGACCTTCACGAATGGTGCGTGGTGCCGAACCAAAGACCGGCATGCCAACGGAGCCATCACGAATCATGTCGCGAATGCGATCCCAGCCACCGGGCATACGCAGCGCCGATGCCGAATTGGGATCGATGCGGAGCTGCATGTAAACCGCTTGCCCTTCGAGCACAGCCTGCGCGGCCACCTGACGATCTGCGTCATCAACACGCGCCTGAATGCTATCGATGGCCACGTATTGATCCTGCAGGGCATGCACGAGTTCGTGCGCCACCGTCTGGCGCAGTAGCGCCTCGGGCGCGCCGTCCACGACATAGAGCACATCGGTCGCCGGATCGTAGTAACCAACGATCTGCTCCTCCAGCAACTTCTGAAGCAATGGCGCGAGTTGCATGGTATCGGGGATCTGCCCAAGCATCCGATACACGATTTCCTGCCCGATCACCTGTGCCTTGCCGCGCTCACTCTCGAGCTGGTGCCGGACGAACTTGCCCACTTCCTCGCGCGAACGCCGCTCCACCTTGGGTGGCGTCTTGAACGGAAGCCCCAGTTCTTTCTCGATCCGGGGCACGAACTCGGCGACGAGTTCGGCATACGGGCCGTCACCGACGGCCGGCTTTTCGCCGCAGGCCGCAACTCCGATCGAGACAGCAACAACGGCGACAGCAGAGGCGACTGCGCTCATCGGGCGCATCAGCGGCCGCAGCGCATGAGGCAATGACTTCATGGCGAGTGGGTCAGGCGGGAAGCACGCGTTGCAAATACCACGCGATCAGCGCATCCCCCCAAAGCAAGACCATGAGAGCAGCTGGCGCAAGGAAAACACCGAAGGGAACGTCGGGGAACTCAAAATCCTCACCACGTCGGCTCGCCCGAATTTTCACCAGAGGGCCAACGATAAGCAGAAACACCACCGCGCCAACGAAAGCGCCAGCCACGATGGTCAAGAGCGAACGTTCTGCACCAACTGCCGCACCAACCACCGCCATTAGGGTCGTATCGCCAAACCCCATGGCCTCGCGCTTCATGATCACTTCCGCCAGCCAGCCAATGATCGTGATCGCACCGGCACCAACACATGCGCCGAGGATTGCCGGCCAGGCCGCCGCAAAACGGGTCGTCTCGCCTACGAACAGGTTGGCGAACGAAAAGCTCAGCACCAGCACAAGACCCGTGATGGTGAACCCATCCGGAATGAGGTAGTGCTTGAAGTCGGTAATGGCGATGCCAAACAGGATGGTGCCGAAAATCGACACACGAAGCGCTTCGAATGTGACGCCGAACGCCACCACCGCCGCCACCCAGCCAAGTGCCACGACCAGTTCCACGAGTGGATACTGAATCGAAATGGGCAGCGCACAGCCGCGGCACTTGCCGCGCAGCAACAGCCAGCTGACCAGTGGAATATTCTCGTGCCAGGCGATGGGTCTGCTGCACCTCGGGCATCGTGAGCGCGGCGAAACCACACTCAGATCTTCCGGCCATCGCGAGATACATACGTTGAGGAACGAGCCAATCGAGGCGCCCACGACGAATGCCACGAGCAGCACCATCCACACCATGGCCGGTGAGTACCAGGGCGCGGATGGATCAATAAGCGGCGACGAGCCAAAAAGAGCGGAGAGCATGTCCACAGGACGATTCAATGGGGGACCAAGCCACGGTTCAGGGCGGCCTAGGACGGCGTGGGCTCCTGATAGCGCATGGCATAGAGGAGAATGCCGGCCGCTACACCGACATTGAGTGACTCCACATCGGGCGCCATGGGAATGGTCACCGTGCGTGTCACCGAAGCGGCAACCGCCGGCGACAGCCCCGCCCCTTCGTTGCTCACCACCAGTGCCAGAGGTGCACGTTCCGCGGCCAGGGGCGCCGATTGCAGGGGCGCACCGTCCATATCGGCAGCCCATACACCGACGGCGTGCTGAGCGAGAAATCCGGCGACATCCGTCCAGTCCAGCTGAAGCACCGGATGCACGAATAGCGCACCCATGCTGCCTCGCACCACCTTGGCGTTCCAGACGTCCACCGTACCCGGTAAGGCAAAGGTGGCCTGTACGCCCAGCGCCGCTGCGGTGCGTATCACGGTGCCAACATTTCCCGGGTCCTGCAGCGCATCCAACACGAGGAAGCGTGCACCTACAGGCTTGGGAACCGGCGATGGCCATGACGGAATAGGAGCTATGGCCAGCACCCCCTGCGGGGTTTCCGTATCGGCTGCGCTCTCCAACTCGCTCTCGGTGACGGTGGTCACCGGAATCCGTCTCGTGGCAGCCGTCTCGATGAGCGCACGCTCACGATCACTTTCACGTGGTCGGTCTACGTTGGCGTTTCCGAATCCTGCCGAGACCAACAGCCCCTCGATCGGTAGCGCGCTCGAGAGCAGCGTCTCCACTGTCCGCACGCCTTCCGCGACAAATAACCGATGGCGTTCACGGGCCTTTCGCCTCTGCAGGTCCCGGGCGAGCGTCAGTAGCTTCACGGCTTCAAGGGGTTGGCGACACGAGTTCCGCACAGGCTCCACGTGCCACCAGGAACCTTGAGGGGTATCATCCGGGGCAGCATCCCGACAGTTCAGGCGGCTTCCGGTTACCATCGCACACAATATGCGCCCGACAGCCATGCGCAATTCCATAGATAGAATCCGAGAGTACAGCACCTCCGCACGTTCTCTGACACTGGCAGCGCTCATTGCGCTTGCCGGCAGCCTAACCGCCTGCGTACCCAACACGCAGGAAGAGGTCGCAATGGGCAATGACTATGCCCAGCAGATCGAGCGCCAGCTTCCCATGGTGCGCGATCCGGAGATCGTCCGCTACATCAACGTGCTTGGCGATAGCATTGCCCGCGTGGTGGACGAGCGCGATTTGACGTGGCGCTTCAGTGTAGTGGATGAAGCCGAGATCAACGCCTTCGCAGTACCGGGCGGACACATCTACGTGAATCGCGGTCTCATCGAACGCACCACCAATATGTCGGAGCTGGCTGGTGTACTCGGACATGAGATCGCGCACGTCACGCAGCGTCACAGCATGAAGCAGATGGCGGCCGCCCAGCGCGCCAATGTCGGGCTTAGCCTCGGCTGTATTCTCGCTCCAGCCGCCTGTCAGGGCATCGCCGGCACCGGCGTATCTGCGGTAGCACAACTCGGTTTCGCCAAGTTCAGCCGCGATGATGAAACCGAATCAGATCGGTTTGGCGTAAAGTATGTCACGCGAGCCGGTATCGATCCGCGTGGCATGCCCTCCATGTTCCGCATTCTGCTGCAGGAACGCGAGCGTAATCCCGGTGGTGTCGAAGCGTGGTTCGCTTCGCACCCGGTTGAGGAATCGCGCGTGCGGACGACCGAAGCGGAAATCGCCAAGATCGACCCGGTCATCCTCAGCTCGCTCACGCGCGACTCGCCGTCGTTTCAGGCGTTCAAGCGCCGACTTGCCAGTCTTCCCCGTTCAACGGTCCGTTCGCGCTAACCCGCGAGGGCATCCGCTTCCAAATCAGGGCAGACGTTGTACGAAGGCAGTAATCAGCGATTCAAACTGCGCAGCAACCGCGCGGCCGGCTTCCATCACTTCGGAGTGGTCCAGCTTCTCCGGTGAAAGGCCGGCCGCCTTGTTTGTAATGCACGACACAGCGGCTACGCGCATGCCGAGCGCTCGCGCCACGATCACTTCAGGAACGGTGGACATGCCTACGGCATCCACACCAAGACGCTCCAGCATGCGCACTTCGGACGGTGTCTCGTACGTAGGCCCGAGAAGACCGCAGTACACACCTTCCTGCACGGACACGTTGATGCTCGTGGCACACTGGTGCAGCAACGTGCGCAACTCGCGATCGTAGGGATCCGACATGTCCGGGAAACGTTCATCGCCCGGCTCGCTCGCCCCAATCAGCGGATTACGGAACATGAGATTCATGTGATCCGCAATGATCATGAGATTGCCCGGAGAAAAGGTGCGACGCACCCCGCCCGCGGCGTTAGAGGCGATGTATACCGGCGCACCAAGCGCATGGAGTACACGCACCGGAAATGCGGCGAGTGCCGCATCATGCCCTTCGTACATGTGAAAGCGGCCTGCGAGCGCCACCACCGGTCGACCACCCAACATTCCGACCAGCAACTGTCCAGCATGACCGGCCACCGTCGCCACAGGAAAACCAGGGACATGTGAGAACGGAATGCGAACAGCCGATTCAATGCGATCGGCCAGACCGCCAAGTCCTGAACCGAGCACGATACCAGCAACAGGTGTCTGCCACGCCGCGCCGACACGCTGCTTGATGTAGGCGGCTGCAGCGCGCGCTGCTTCGGCGCCGTACGATGCGAGATCCTCCATATGGGGCGCGCTCACGACTGATGCTCCACCGTTGGCGCGTTCGCGATCAGGAGCGCGATCTCGCGTTCGGCGGCATGCTGCAATCGATGCCGTTCGGCCAGCGGCAGGAACGCCGCACCAAAAGACGCTACCGCGAGCTTGCCCAGCTGCGTCAGGTCATAGCCGAGATGACGAGCGCACCCCAGATACTCGTCGCTCAACGTGACACCGCTGATGAGTCGATTGTCGGTGTTGATCGTGACCACCGCACCGAGCGCCACGTAGCGCGCCAGCGGATGCGTGGCAAAAGTGTCTGTCACCCGCGTCTGCACATTGCTTGTGGGACACACTTCCAATGGGATCTGTCGATCAACAACCCAGCGCTCGAGATCGGGATCTTCCTGGAGGCGGGTGCCATGTCCAATGCGGATGGCGCCACAGCGATGCACGGCTTCGTGAATGGATGCAGCACCATCGCCCTCACCCGCATGCACGGTGACCGCGAGATTATTCGCGCGCGCAAAGTCGAACGCCGCCGCATGCACCGAAGCCGCGTTACCGAGTTCGCCGCCAGCAAGATCGAACGCCACAACACCACGATCCTTGTAGCTCACCGCAAGTTCTGCCATCTCCATGGCGTGTGGCCAGGGGAAGCTTCGGAGCGCGCACACAATCACACGGGCCAACGTGCCCGTTTCGCGTTCCCCACGCACGAGGCCCTTGAGTACGGCGTCCATCACATCAGGAAGAGACAATCCTTCTCGATTGTTCAACGCCGGACAGAACCGCACCTCGATATAGCGGACACCATCGAGTGCCGCATCGAGCACAAGCTCATGGGCGATACGCTCGAGTTCTGCCGCGGTTTGCATGACCGCCAGTGTGGTGGTGAACCGCGCCAGGTAGTCTTCGAGGTTCACGGTTTCGTCCGCGCGCATCCAACGCGCCAGATCCACCACGTTGTGATGCGGTAACGTGAGGCCGCGTGCTTTCGACAGCTCGAGAAGAGTAGCAGCGCGCAATGATCCGTCGAGGTGGCAGTGCAGTTCGGCCTTCGGCATGCGCTGCACGATCTCGGCGATTGCTGGCGACATCATGTCGGGGCTCACCGTCATGCGGACTCCAGCGGCAAGCGCTCGCGATGGGCAACTACGCGGAAGATGGCGCCGCTCGGCGGCACCACATCATGCGAGACCGGCAGTCCGCGACTGTCGGTCAGCTTGAGCGTCCCGGCTTCGATGCCGCTGGCATCCTCGGGGAAAAGCGCGCGCACCGCGTCGAGCGCAGTCCCTCCCGCCGGAATGCTCACACCCTGCTCATTCACAAACACCCGCACCGTCGTTGCCGTCATCAGTTGCCTCCGTTCGTCAAAGGCCGGAATCGCGGCGTGGCATCAGCCCGAATGGGCTGCGGCAACTTCCGCAGATACTCAGCGAACATGTCGATATCGCGAATCGTGGTGAACTCGGTGGAAACGGCGCGCGCCAACGGCTCGCGGAAATCATTCTCCACCATGAAGTCATTCATCACGATGGTGTAGATGCGATCCGGCTCGATCGCCTTACCCACGCTGTCCGTCACGCGTACCACGCGCTGACCGGCGGGCTTGCTGGTGTCGAATGTGATGATAAGCCCACTGACATGCGCGTCAGCACCTCGTGCGTTCAGCGCCGTCTCCATCACGAACGCGAGATCGCGCCCACGAACACGTGTACGTGCCAGCAGATTGCCGAACGGTGTCACGTAGTGAACACCGCCGTAGTTGAGTGGTCCGGCCGGAACGTCGGCACGAATACCGCCGTTGTTCCAGAGCCCGATGTCGCCACTGCCCATCACCCGCATGGCATCGGCCAGCAAATTGCCCAGACCGTACTGGCTGCCCGTACGGCGCATCGCTTCAGCCACAGTACCAACCGGCTGCGTAAGCCGCTCCTGCACGCGCGCGACCGACACATTCACAATCGAGTCGATCTGCGGCTGCGCGCCAGCGACTTCGGTACCACGTACCGGACGCACTTCGGCTCTTGCCGTACCACCACCAACCGGGAGATCAACCACTACGATACCGCGACCACTCGATGTCGGCTCCACGCCCGTCAAGCCGTTGAAATCGAGTGTGACATTCACATGCGCGTGGCCCATGACGTAGAGATCCGGGCGGTCAGCCGTAAGTGCGCCGAGTCGACGACCGAGATCAATACCCGTTCCACTGCACACATCGGGACGATCGCGCTCGCATCGACCACCGTCGTGAATTACCGCCACAACGACTTGTGCGCCGGCCGCCCGCAATGCGCGCGTGCGTTCGACAAAAATCGGAAGCGGATCAAGGAATGTCAGCGTCCCGACCTTCCGACGACTGGCCGTTTCCGGTGTATGTGTTCCGGCCGCTCCGACGATGCCGATCCACACACCACCACGTTGCACAATCGTATCGGCGCGCAACCATGCTGGACGCTGTCCATCGGGACCTCGCACATTGGCGCCCAACACGGCATGGCGCAGATCGCGGATGCGCTGACGCAACGTGTCCTGTCCGAAATCGAACTCGTGATTCCCAAGGGCACCGGCTGCCACATCGAGTCGGTTCATTACATCGACAGTGGGTCGTCCGCCAGCCCAATCGGAAGCCGGGGTGCCGGTGAACATGTCGCCGGCATCGATCACTACGCTTTCACACGCCGGCGCCACACACTCGCTCTGCGCCTTGCGAATGGCCGCCGAGAGCGCCACGGCGCCGCCAACCGGATTGTTGCTCTGATCAAACGACGGACGCAGCGCGGCGTGAAAGTCGCTCATGGCAATGACGCGCACCGTACGCTGACCAGCGGGCGGTGCACCGTTGGTTGGTCCCACTGCTCGCCCACCCTGCTCGGCAACACGATTGCGACGCTGCTCGGCAAAGGCCGCGGAACGAGCACTGGCCGGTTCGAGCGACCAATTGGTGGTCGCATACTTGCTCGGATCCAGCGTGCCGACCTTCTGCACTTCTTCAATCAGCAACTGCCGAATATCGAGATCGCGATTGTGCACCAGTGGTGCACCGGCCAGCATGGCGTATCCGCCTCCTCCGCCCTGCCGATAGTTGTTGAGCGCCAACGTGAAGCTGTCCGTAGGCTGCACGGTCTTGCCACCAAACTCGAGGCGCGTGACACGCTGCCCCAACGGCTTCCGCAGATCGAGTGTGTACTCCGCACCCGACACGACATCGAAATTGAATCCCGGCACCGACGGATCGACGATACCACCGGACGGGACCTCTCCATTCGGGCCAAGCGATCGGTAATAGCGCGCCGAGTGTTCGAGGAAAGCACGCAGTTGCGCACCACTGACCTTCACAGCGCGTAGCGTGTTGTCGTACGGATACAGCCGCGACAACTCAGCCAGCGTGATTGCACCCGTATCGAGTCCTGCATCGAGCGAGAAGGCGGCCGTGGCAGCCAGCTGTGCGCCGGAATTCCGGCGCATGACTTCATTCACGAAGTCGGTGATGGGCACATCGGCCACGCGCGCGCTGTCGGCCGACCACGCCACTGTCGTCCGACCAACCGGCGAGTTCACCCACGCCAGTGTGGACTGATGCGACGCCGCAGCCGCTGCCAGTACATCGGCACGTTCGGCATGCCCCGTCACGCGCACCGACGTGCCCGTGCTCGATGCCACTCGCCAGCGGCCCTTCTGCTTTTCGAGCGACAGTGTGGCAATGCCAACCGAGCCGGCCCAATTGCGCGGCTGCACGATGCGTGCACCGTTGATGACGCTGTCCACGACTTCGCGATGCGAGTGGCCCAGCACTACCACATCGATGCCTTCGATTTCGCGCGGCAGACGGGCGGCCACATTCTCTGACGGCAGCCCGGTGGCAACCGTGTCGTAGCTGGCCTCACCGCTCAATCCGGAATGCACGAGCGCGACCACTACATCGGCTTTCTGTTTGCGAGCCGCAGCCACACTGGCGCGCACCGCTGGAACGATGTCACTGACGGTGAGCTGCGCCGCCTTGAGATTGTCGCGATCCCACACCATCGACCCGGGCGTCGTGCCACCCACGATGGCAACGCGCACACCGCGACGCGTGACCATGGTCCACGGCGCGACGAAGTTCTTGCCGCGTGCGTCCTGCACATTGGCGGCCAGGAACGGGAATCCCGCTTGCGAGATGGCGCGACGCAGCAGCGGCACACCGTAATTGAACTCGTGATTGCCCAGCACCGCCGCGTCGTAGCGCATCACATTCATGGCCGCGATCACCGGATGCACCGGCGTAGGCTTTACGCGCGCAGCGACATACGTGAGCGGATTGCCCTGCAGGATGTCGCCACCTTCCACGAGCACCACACCGTCGGGATTAGCGCGCCGCAACGAGTCCACAATGGTGGCCGCTGCCGCCAACGAATACGCCGGATCGGCCTTGTTTCCGTAGTAGTCCCAACCGCGCAGGCGACCGTGCACGTCGGTCGTCGCCGCAATCACGACATCGGTACGTGATTGGGCTTGGAGCGGGGTAACAAACGCTGAGGCAAGAGCCGAGGCCGTCAGAAGGGCCAATGTGGTACCACCCAATCGGGCGAAATACCCGGTCGTGGCGCCCGGCGCCCGACCTGCTGCGGAGAGTGAGCGTCCCATGGGGGAATGCTAGTCGGTCCCGGCAGGACGGTGGAGGCCCGGACCGGAAAACGTCATTGGGAGGGGGACGGCCGCGCTTGCCCGCCCTTCACCGGCCCGCGAACTTCCCGTTACAGAGCCCATCGGTCCCTGGCCGCCGATACGAAGTCGTTACACCGTCGTGGCGGACCAGACACGACACCCCCTGAGGTTGGTGATCGTGTCGTGGACGAACCGGAACTTCCGCTCATGAAACCGCTCATCATTGGCATCGCGGGCGGAACCGGCTCGGGGAAGTCAACTGTTGCCCGAAACGTGGCAGAAGCGCTCCCTGATGCCTCCGTGGCGTTTCTCGAGATGGACGCGTACTACCGGGATTTCCGGCATCTCTCGCTCGATCAGCTGCACCTCGTCAACTGGGATCACCCAGACGCCTTCGACGTGGAACTGTTGGCCGAGCACCTGGAGGCCCTCTCGCGTGGTGAGGCGGTGGAGATGCCGATCTACGAGTTCGCGTCACACTCGCGGAGCGCACGTACCCGTCGCATCGAGCCAGCCGATGTTGTGGTGTTGGACGGCATTCTGCTGCTCGCAGATGCCGGATTGCGGGCCCTGTGCGATGTGAAGGTGTTCGTGGATGCCGACGCCGACATCCGCCTTGTGCGACGCATTCGTCGCGACACGGCCGTGCGCGGACGGACGCTCGAGTCCGTGCTCGATCAGTATCTCACGACGGTGCAGCCGATGCACCTGCAGTTCGTTGAACCCAGTAAGCGGTACGCCGATGTGATCGTGCCACGCGGCGGCAAGAACACGGTCGCGATCGAAATGATCGTAGCCAAGATCCAGCGGCGACTCGGCACCCGTTTGCCGACGCCGACCCCGCTGTCCACGATAACCGTGCCAGCGGACACAGGACCGACCTGACCTTTCGATGAATCCTGCTCCGAGTAATCCCGATCGCATTCTGGTCGTCGACGACGAACCGGAAATCGTTGCCCTCGTTGCCTATCATCTCGCCAAGTCGGGATATCGGGTGTCGACGGCCTCCTCCGGACAGGATGCCCTAGAACTCGCACGGCGGGATCGCCCGTCGTTGATCGTACTGGATCTCATGTTGCCCGGCATGTCCGGCTTCGACGTACTGGAACAACTCCGCGCCGATGATTCCGTGCGCGACATGGCCGTGCTCATGTTGACCGCACGCCGCGAAGAGCCGGATCGCATTCGTGGACTCTCGCTCGGCGCCGATGACTATCTCACCAAGCCGTTCTCGCCGGCCGAACTGGTGCTGCGTGTGGCCGCCATTCTCCGGCGCACAGGCAACACGGTGCCCACCAGTGCCGATGCACTGGTGATCGGTCCGCTGCAGATCGACCGCGCTGCCATGACCGTGCGGGTGGAAGGCGAAGCCGTGGAGCTCACGCCGACGGAATTCAAGCTGTTGCTGACGCTCGCCGAACGCCGTGGACGCGTGCAGGGTCGCGGGCACTTGCTCGAGACCGTGTGGGAAGCGGCACCTGACATTCAGACGCGCACGGTGGACATGCACGTGCAGCGTCTGCGCACCAAACTGGGCGGCGCCGGTGAATTGATCGAAACCGTGCGAGGATTCGGATATCGCCTCCGTGCCTCTGCACCACGCGCCGTCTGACGCACATCTCGTGTTCGCCTCTCGATTTCGCCACTAGATTTCGCAGGACGTGCGTCTCACTCAACGGCTGGCATTCAACAGTTTCCTCATCATTGCGCTGCTCATGGCGCTCGTGCTCGCCGCCGTAGAGTGGCGCGTACGACACCATGTTCGCGCCGAGGGTGTCTCGGCAGCGGCCAATGACGATGTGCTACTGAGTCAGATTCGTCGCGACATCGGCATTGCCGGTATCGCGACGCTGCTCATTGGCGTTGTCCTTGCGCGTGCACTCGCGCGCCCCGTTGCCCGACCTATCGAAGAATTGCGCGACATCGCGCGCAGCCTGGCCGCCGGTGATCTGTCGCGTCGCCCGTCGCGCACGATTACCGGTGGTGAAGTGGGCGACTTGGCTGACGCGCTGCGCCGCATGAGCGAACAGCTCGAAACGCGTCTTTGGGAACTGCAGTCGGAAGAAGCGTTGCTCGTGGCGCTCACCGAATCGCTGAACGAAGGCGTCATCGCCGTGGATGCGCGCAAGCGCGTCGTCCGTATCAATGAACGTGGACGACAGATGCTGGGGCTGCGGCAGGCACTGCCCTTCCCTTCGAGTGAACTGCCCATGGAGAGTGGGCTGCAGGATTCGCTGCAGTTGGTGCTGTCGGGTTCACAAACCATCGTGCGTGAACTGCGCATCGATGAGCGCACGCTCGTACTGACAGTACGGCCGTTGCGTGGCGGCGGTGCGGTGCTTGCATTGCTCGACCTGACGCCCATTCGCCGACTCGAAACCGTACGAAGTGACTTCGTGGCCAATGTGTCGCACGAACTGCGTACACCGCTCACGATCATCAGCGGTTTCGTCGAAACATTGCAGGATGAAGAACTGCCGCCTCCGCTTCGACGGCAGTTCCTTGGCATGGCTGCATCCAATGTGCTGCGCATGCAGCGCATCGTGGATGATCTGCTCGATCTGTCTCGCATTGAATCAGGTGGATGGGTTCCTGATCCTGAACCGCTCGATCTGGCGTTGACCGCCGGTGAGGTGCTGGCACCTCTTCAGGAGCGCGCGAAACTGAAGGGCGTGCAGTTGCGCACGGAAATTGGTGTGCGCTGGGTCTTTGGTGACCAGACGGCCGTAAGACAGATCCTCAGCAACCTCGCCGAAAACGCGTTGCGCCACACAACCGCCGGCAAGGTCGAGCTGTTTTCGCAGACTGAGGGCGAGGGTACGTGGATTGGCGTACGCGATACGGGAAGCGGCATCGCGGCAGAACATCTGCCCCGCATTTTCGAACGCTTCTATCGCGCGGACCCGGGTCGTTCACGGGAAGCCGGCGGCACCGGTCTCGGTCTTGCCATCGTGCGCCACCTGACCGAAACACACGGCGGACGAGTCAAGGCGGAGAGCACCGTCGGCGTAGGGACCACCATTGCTGCCTGGTTCCCCACACCGCCATCTGGTGCATCAATAGACGAAGATTCGGACTGACGGCCGACTCGCCTGAGTTCGACTATTCCGCCTGACGTCGCGGACGCCGACCGGCAAAAGCCTCAGCGATCAGTCGCGGCAACAACACACCAGCCGGACCCTCGAGCGGCAGAATGCTGGGCCCCTTGCGCTGTCCTTCCATCGACTGATTGACCACGATCACGGTCGCGCCATGCGTGGCAGAGATCCACGGAAGAGACGCCGCCGGTTCGACCAGATTGGACGTACCAATCGAGAGAAACACGTCACAGGCCACAGCGGCGTTGCGCGCGGCCTCGAACGGTCCCATAGGCAGCGGCTCGCCGAACCAAACGACATCCGGCCGCATCAGCGCGCCGCACGTCGGGCACGGCGGCGGATCACCGTGCTGCTCATCCGTAGGTAGTACCGAGCCCGCGCAGCCGTTGCTGCACCGCGCATGCATGAGTGAGCCATGCAGCCGAATCACGTCACGGGATCCGGCACGTTCGTGCAGGTCATCCACGTTCTGCGTGATGAGCGAGCAGTGCGAAACCCGCTGCGCCAGCGTGGCCAGCGCGAGATGTGCGGGGTTGGGCTGTGCGACGCGTACGGAGGCGCGTCTGGCCGCATACCACTGCCAGACACGCGCCGGGTGCGAAGCGAAGGCCGCAGCCGTTGCCAGTTCCTGAGGCGAATACTGGGCCCAAAGGCCAGTTTGCGCCTCACGAAACGTAGGAATTCCGCTTTCAGCCGAGATGCCAGCGCCGGTCAGGACGCAAACATGTTCGGCTGAACGCAAGGCCTTGGCAGCAACGGCCAAGGCTTCTGCCCGCGTTTGCGGGTCGGTGGTCGGCGGGGAGGCAACACGCCGCCGGGGCAGAGTCGGATCTGGTGGCACCATGCTGTCGCGACAATACAACAGGAGGCGCCCGCGCACCAGACATGAATACGCACACAATGGAATGGATTTGATGAGGATTTGATGTCGGTGCGGTCAATCGGCCGTAACAGGACCGGGCCGTTGTAACGGCCAGAAACGCCGGCTGGCGCACACGTCGTGACCGATTTGTTGCACGACCGTGGGTTGTTCGAAACGTGGGTCACGGAGCTTTGACGACATCCGCCCGACATCTCCGGACGGCTGTTACGCACCAAATCTCCAGACTCGACTCTCTATGCGGATCTACGCCATGGTGTTCTCCCGGATCGCGCGTCGCCTGATGCTTGCGACCCTGGCCGCCGTCGTTCCCGCGATTACTCCCGATAGCATTCACGCGCAGGGCGCTCCCGCCAACGGCCGAATTACCGGTCGTGTCGTTGATGCCGCCTCCGGTCAGGGCATCACCGCTGCCGGCATTCAAGTCGTTGGCGTCCCGACACTCGGCGCACAGTCCGGTGTTGATGGACGCTTCAGCATCATCAACGTGCCTTCTGGTACGGTGACGCTCCAGGTTCGTCGCATCGGTTACGGCCCCAAGACCATCACCGGCATCATCGTCCCAGCCGGCGGTACGATTGAACAGAACATCTCGCTGACCACTGCCGAGCTGCAATTGGCGGCCGTGACGACCACGGCGACCAAGGAAAAGGGCACCGTCAACGAAGCACTCAATCAGCAGAAGAATGCCACGAACGTGGTGAACTCGATCACCGCCGAGCAGATCGCTCGCAGCCCGGACAGCGATGCCGCTGCGGCAGCGCAGCGCGTCAGTGGCGTTACCGTGCAGGATGGCAAGTATCTGCAGGTGCGTGGTCTCAGCGAGCGCTACACCACGGCCTCGCTGAACGGTGCACGTATCCCGAGTCCGGAACCCGAGCGCAAGGTTGTGCCGCTCGATCTGTTCCCTGCCTCGCTGCTCCAGGACGTGACCACCAGCAAGACGTTCACTCCCGACCAGCCGGGCGACTTTGCCGGCGCGAATGTGAACATCCGCACGCGTGAATTCCCGGCGCGTCGCCAGGTGAACTACTCCACCAGCTTCGGTTTCGGTGATCGTGTCATGGGTCAGTCGCTGCCCTTCGCGCCGCGCGCGGGTGGTGAGCTGTTCGGCATGGCGTCGTCGAATCGTCGCATCCCGGCCGCTATTGCCGAAGCAAACTTCCTCGGCAATGTGAATCAGCAGCAGTTCAACCAGATGGCGCTGCAGCAGCGCAACGTGTGGGCGCCCACGGTGCGCAACGGTGGCGCGAATGGTTCGTTCGGCATGTCCACCGGCGGCAATACGCTGCTGGGCAAGCGCATCGGCTACGTGTTGAGCGGCAACTATGGCTATTCGGAAGAAGTGCGTGCCGACGAGCGCTACGCGATCGGCAATCAGGGCGCGAACAACACGGTGGTTCCTCTCACCGAGCTGCGTGGTCAGACTGGCCGCAGCAGCGCGCAGTGGGGCGGTATCGCCAACCTGTCCACGCTGATCGGCCGCGGCTCGCGCCTCTCGATCAACAGCACGATCACGCGCAGCGCTGATAACGAAGCCCGCACCGACCACGGCTTCGACGAAAACCTGAATGACTCCATCAAGCGCACGACGCTGCGCTACGTGGAGCGTGGTGTGGCGACGTTGACTGGCGTCGGCGAACATCAGCTCGGCGAACGTCAGAAGACCAACTGGTCGCTGTCCTACGGTAACACGGCACGCCGTGAGCCGGATCGTTCTGATGTGGTGTACGTGCGTGCACCGGAAGGCGGCTACCAGATCCTCGCCTCACTCGACGGTGCCCGTCGTCTCTACTTCGACCTTGAAGAGAACAACCTCACTGGTCAGGTCGATCACACGATCAACATCGGTTCGGTTGCCAATCAGAACACCCTCAAGGTTGGCGCCTATCTCCGCTCCACCGATCGTCGTGCTGATGCGCCGATCTACGCGTTCATCTCGCGCGCTCCGATCGAAGTCGTGCGTCAGTCACCTGATGTCATCTTCGGCGCCGATCAGGCCTGCGCATCGTGCAGCAATATCAATGTGCAGCCCATCGGACAGGCCGGTTCCTACACCGCCGATGATCGCACGGCGGCCGGCTACCTGATGGCGGACTTCGGCCTCACCTCGCGCATCCGCATGATTGCCGGTGCTCGTATGGAGCAGGCGCGTATCGATGTTGCCGCGAGCACGCAGGGTGGTTTCACCACCGATGCGAAGCTCGACAACACCGACGTGCTGCCGTCGCTGCTGCTCAACACGAAGATCTCGGAAACGCAGAATCTCCGCTTCGGTATCACGCGCACGCTGGCTCGCCCCGAGTATCGTGAACTCGCGCCGGTGACATTCCGCGACGTGCTCGGCGGTGTCAGCGTGACTGGTAACGCAAGCCTCGTGCGCTCGCTGATCGACAACGTCGACCTGCGTTGGGAAGCTTTCCCGAATCCTGGCGAAGTGCTCAGCATCGGTCTCTTCGCCAAGCGCTTCGATCGTCCGATCGAGCGCCTCGAGCAGGCCACGTCGGGTGCATATCAGGCGCGTTTCCAGAACGCCTTGAGCGCGACCAACTACGGTGTCGAACTCGAAATCCGTAAGCAACTCGGCATGCTTGGCGCATGGGGCGAGGCGTTCACCGCCTTCAGCAACCTTACGCTCATGAGCTCGCGCGTGAAGCTCGACTCCACGGGTGGTCTTACTGTGACCGACGCCACGCGTCGTCTGGTGGGTCAGGCTCCGTATGTCGTGAACTCGGGTCTTACCTATTCGAATCTGTCGGGCAGCACCAACGCGACGATTCTCTACAATGTCGTGGGTGAGCGTATCACGGCGGCTGGTGTGTTGCCGCTTCCGAACATCGTCGAGAAGCCGCGTCATCTGCTCGACCTGTCGTTCCGCTTCCCTGTTGCCGGCAGCTTGTCGGGCCGTGTCGACGCGCGTAATCTGCTCGACGCCCGTACGCGATTCATGCAGGGCAACCTCGAGCGTGAAGGCTTCAACAGCGGCCGCAACATCTCGATGGGGCTCAGCTGGCGTCAGTAGTCATGCCGGTGTGCGCATGAACATGTGTTGATGCGCACTCGGTGAGTCGTGACACCCGTTACAGGAAACAATTCATGGCCCGGCACGGTGACAGAACCGTGACCGGGCCATGACGCATTCACCACATGGATTGACGTGATTGCCTGCACAGGTGTCGAACATCCGATACCACGAGTTCCCCCAACCTGGACTTCCGATGACGATGAATGCGCGTTTCCGCGCCCTCGCCCTCACGACGCTTGCCGCTTTCGCGCTGGCTGCGTGCAGCGATGACGACGAGCCCACGGGGCCCACGACGGGCACGCTGGCCGTCAACGTGAGCGGTCTCCCGGCCGGTACCAACGGCGCCGTGACCATCACCGGCCCGAACAGTTTCTCGCAGTCGGTGACGGCTTCGACTTCATTGCCGACGGCCGCAACCGGCAGCTACACCGTCACTGCCGCGTCTGTCACTGCGAGCAGTGTCACGTACAACGCAACCGTCACCGGTTCGCCGGCAACGGTTACGGCAGGTGGTTCGGCTACGGTGTCCGTGACGTATTCCGCGGCTGCTCCCACGACGGGTTCGCTCACCGTGAACGTGACGGGTCTCCCGGCTGGTGTGAACGGCGCAGTGACGGTCACGGGACCGAACAACTACAACCAGACACTCACGGCCACGAACACCGCCACCGTCGCGACGGGCAGCTACACCGTTGCGGCAGCAGCGGTGACCAGCGGTTCGACGCGCTACACGGGCACGGTCACTGGTTCGCCGGTCAACGTGACGGCTGGTGGCACAGCGACGGCCTCGGTGGCCTACGCGGTTGCGCCGAATCCCACGGTCACGCTGACTGGCTCGATCGCGGCGAACCGTACACTCACGGCTGACACGAACTACGTGCTCCGTGGATTCGTGTATGTGAGCAGCGGCGCCACGCTCACGGTGAATGCCGGCACGCGCATCGTTGGTGACACCACGGCGCTCGGCTCGGCGCTCTTCATTCTCCGTGGCGCACGCATTGTCGCCAACGGTACGGCCACGCAGCCGGTTGTGTTCACGTCGCAGCGCTCCGCTGGCAATCGTCAGCCTGGTGACTGGGGCGGTCTGATCATCGTTGGTAACGCTCGCGCGAATCGCACGGGCAACGTGATCGTGGAAGGCTCGAACGGTTCAGTGGTTGGTGCCGATCCGAACGGCGTCGTCTACACCGGCGGTACGGTGGACACGGACAACAGCGGCACGCTGCGCTATGTGCGCGTCGAATTCGCTGGCTACGCCACACTGACGGACGCTGAGCTCAACTCCTTCACGTTCGCCGCAGTCGGCAGCGGCACGACGGTGGAATACGTGCAGGCCATGGCCGGCCTCGACGACCACTTCGAGTGGTTCGGCGGCACGGTGAACGGCAAGTACCTCGTGTCGTACGAGTCGGGTGACGACCACTTCGACGGTTCGGAAGGCTACCGTGGTCTCAATCAGTTCATGATCGGTCTGCAGAGCACGTACCTGACGCCACGTGCCGGCGCCGGTGCGGTGTCGAGCGACCCGCAGGGCTTCGAAATCGACGGTTGCAACGGCGGTGGTTGCGTGGCTCCGAGCAACGCCAACGCGCAGAGCGCTGGCCGCGACGAAGGCCTGTGGAACATGAACGTGTTCGCGAACTTCACGCTCATCGGTCCGGCCACTGGCGTGACCGTGCCGGGTTCGGGTGGCGTGGGTGCGGTGCTCCGTCGCGGTACGGGCGGCTACTACGTGAACGGTGTGCTCGCTCGCTGGGGCCGCGGCGCGATCTCGATGCGTGACTCCACCACGAACAACCGCTTCCTCGTGGACTCGCTCATCGTGCGCAACCTGTATCTCGCCGAGAACGGCGCACTCGTGAACGGCGCCAACTTCGACGCCGTCGGCACGAACTTCGGTCAGGAAACGGCGTTCGCCGCCCGCAACTCGAACATTGTGGTGGGTGCGGCTGCGGTCACGGCTGCGAGCCTGTTCACGGCGCTACCGGCTACGCCGACCAACGCGGCCAGCCTTGACTGGTCGCCGGCTGCCAACTCGCCGATCGCGACGGGTGGTTTGGCCACCTTCGCCGCCGATCCGCGTATCGCGGCCCGTGTGGGCACCTTCATCACGCCGACCGCCTACCGCGGTGCCGCGGCACCGGGTGGCACGAAGTGGTGGGAAGGCTGGACCAACTACGCCCGCAACTAATTCGCGGTAGAATGCACGGTGGGCGTCGCACGCGCGGCGCCCACCGTGTGCTTTCCAGCAGTACCGATTCCAGCAGGACCGACTCCGGGATTCCCATGTCTGTGCAACATCCGATTCGCATCATGAAGGCGTTGAACGTCGTAACCGTACTCGCAGCACTCTCGGCACTGGCGTGCACCGACAACACACCGCGCACCGCCGCCGATTCTCAGGCAGCTCACGTCGCCGAAGTCATTGCTGCCGGTGGCAAGGTCGACTCGATCCTCCCGATGGCCGAGCATCTGCGCCGCTTTCGCGAAGGTATGACCGCGCCTGATACGCTGCGCAGTGCTGCACCAACTCGTGAAGCGCTGGTGTCGCGTTGGCTCACCGCCGTGTCCGCCAGCGACACAACGACACTGACTTCGCTGCTTTTGGACCGCGCCGAGTTTGCCTTTCTGTATTTCCCCTCATCGCCAATGGCGGCACCGCCGTACGAAGCTCCGCCGCAGCTGCTCTGGGGACAGATCATGGCCAGTTCGAATGAAGGGTTGCCCAAGGTGCTGAACCGGTACGCCGGAAAGTCACTGAGCAATCCAGCGCTTGCCTGCCCTGACTCTGCCGTTGTTGAAGGTGACAACCGAACCTGGACACGGTGCACACTGACCTTCTCTGTGAAAGGCGAGGCACGTGCATCAGGTCAATTCTTCGGCACGATCCTCGAGCGCGGTGGTCGATTCAAATTCGTCGGTTACGCCAACCGTCTCTGACACCTCGAATGCTGCGCACATCGCGATTCCTGTTGGCCGCACTGACTGTCATATGTGCGGGATGTACTGATGCCGGTCCACGTGGAGCGACCCGTTCACGCCTGGGATCTGGCGACTCCGCCACGGACAGTGCGCAGCAAGCCTTCGCCGCATCGACTCATGTCGATCTCACCGGCGGCGGCGCGTCGTTTCCGTATCCGCTGTATGCGCGATGGTTCAATGAGTACGCCCCCATCGCTCGCGTACGCATCAACTATCGTGCAGAAAGTTCGGGCGAAGGCATTCGCCATGTGATCAATCGTTCGGCGGATTTTGGTGCGACTGATGTGCCTATGAGCGACGCGCAAATGCGCCGCGTCGGCGCGCAGGTGCTGCACATTCCCACAGCGGTTGGCGCCGTAGGGATTACGTACAATCTGCCGACAATCGCTCGTCCGCTTCGCCTCAGTCCCGCGGTCATCGCCGATCTTTTTCTCGGCCGTATTGGTCGGTGGAATGACCCACGTCTGCAAGCCCTCAATCCGGATGTGAAATTGCCATCGGATTCGGTGGTGGTGGTGGTGCGAGACGATGACAGCGGCACATCGTACATTTTCAGCGACTATCTGTCGGCCGTCAGCGCGGACTGGGTGCGCATTGCAGGACGCGGGAGCACAGTAGACTGGCCCGTGGGGCGCGGCGCGCATGGCAATGAAGGCGTTGCCGGTGAAGTGAAACAGA
Organism: Gemmatimonadaceae bacterium; assembly: GCA_016742275.1. GTDB lineage: Bacteria > Gemmatimonadota > Gemmatimonadetes > Gemmatimonadales > Gemmatimonadaceae > Gemmatimonas. The sequence continues at coordinate 55,185 of JACVCD010000011.1, read as the reverse complement.
CGGTGGGTGCGGTGGGCTATCTCGAGACGGTTTATGGCCGTCAGAATCGCCTGCCCCTCGCGCACGTGCAGAATCGCGCCGGTCGTTTTGTCTCTCCCATGCCATTCGAGGTTGCGTCGGCGGCATCGGCAACGCTCGAGGGTCTTTCGCGGGATCGTGCGGCAGCGGCTCCGCCCGACTATCGACTTTCGCTGGTGGACGCTCCCGGCGCGCAGTCATACCCCATCGCTTCCTTTACGTGGATCGTATTTTCACCCACAGTTCTCGGAAATCCGCGCACTCGTCAGTTGGTGGACTTTCTTCATTGGGCACTTCGTGATGGCAGCACCATCACCTCGACCATGGGTTACGTCACATTGCCTGCTGCGGCGACCGAGGACGTGCTTCGCCGACTCGACGGTCTCCTGGATAATTCGGAGCGCTGAACGCGCGACCGGCGACTAGTTTTCCGGTATGCCCCGCCTCGGCCCGCCCCCCGACAACACACGCGCATCATGAGTGCACCGATTGCCTCCGGCACCGATGTCCGCATCGCGGCCATCGACATCGGTTCCAACTCGGTTCGGCAGATCATTGCCGACGTGTCACCCGCTGGACAGATCCGTGTTGTCGACGAAATGAAGGCGATGCCGCGACTGGGCGACGGACTCGAGTCGAGCGGTGCACTGTCACCGGATGCCATCGCGCTCGCCGTGTCGGCCGTACAGCGCATGGTCCTGCTGGCTCGGCAGCTCGGTGCCGCCCGACTGGAAATCGTGGCTACCAGCGCCGTGCGAGACGCCGCCAACGCCATTGAATTCACCGAGCAGGTCTACGAAGCAACCGGTGAACGCGTGCGGGTTCTGAGCGGCGAAGAAGAGGCCCTGCTCTCTTTCCGAAGCGCATTGGCGCACTTCGAACTGGGCGCCGGTCGCACCGTGGTCATGGACATCGGTGGCGGCTCTCTCGAACTGGTGCTCGCCAAGGACGGTCTCATCGAGCGCGTGGCCTCGCTACCATTTGGCGCGGTGCGCATGACCGAAAAGTTTCTGCTGCCGACCGTTCGCCCGAAGCGCGTACGTGCGCTTCGCGAGTATGTGCGCGAGGGCCTCAAGAAAGCAGTGCCGGTCAAGGATTGGCGCGGGGCACAGATCATCGGATCGGGTGGCACGTTCACGAACCTGGCCGGTATTGTACTCGCGCGTCAGCATGTCAGTGTGCGCTCACCACACGGAACGCGGGTGACTCGCGTTGAGCTCGAGCACGCCCTCGATTGGCTGCAGCGTCTCGACAGCGATGAGCGGCATTTGGTGCCCGGCCTCAATCCGGCGCGCGCCGACATCATCGTGGCCGGCCTCGCCGTCGCCGCCGAAGTGCTGTCGCGATTCGATCCGCATGATCTTCTCGTGTCGGCTTACGGCATTCGTGAAGGATTGCTCCTCGAGACCGCGCGTGTCACGCCTGTTGTAGCGGATCCCGGCGTGGCTCGTGAACGTTCCGTTCGCGAATTCGCCGAACGCTGTCACTACGAGGCGCCGCACGCGCGTCAGGTGCAGGCGCTCTCGCTTCAGTTGTTTGATGCGCTGGCTCCGCGACTCGGTCTCTCACCCGATGACCGGCGTATGCTGGCTGATGCCGCACTGCTGCACGATGTGGGATACCACATCAACTACGAGAAGCACCACAAACATTCGTTCCATCTCATTTCCCACGCAGAACTGTTGGGCATGACACCGGCCGAACAGGTGGCCATTGCTCATATCGCGCGCTATCACCGCGGCGCGCCACCGAAGCTCAAGCACGCCGGCTATGGTCAGCTGGACAAGACCATGCGCGATCGCATCACCAAGCTCTCTGCGATTCTGCGCTTTGCTGATGGCATGGACCGCGGGCATGTTGCCGCAGTCGGCACGCTCTCCGTGAAATGGACGTCAGATGCGCTGCGTGTGATGCCAAGCGAAACCGACGGCGCCACCAACATCCGTCTCGAATGCTGGGGCGCAAGCCGCAAGCGACATCTGCTCGAAGATGTGCTGGATCGTCCCGTCGTCGTGGTCATGCCCGACGGAACGGAAGTCATTGCGGACGACGACGGCGAGAGCGAGTAGACGTCGCGGTCTTGGCCTTGGCTGGTACGACTCCCCACGGGTGACGTACCAGCGTCGGCTGCGTGGCGCGCACCTCATCACCGTTCGGCGTCCGCCGACGGTAACGGCCATCTGAACCAAGCTCCCAGGCCTGGCGATTGTCCGAGAGACAGGTCGCCAACACCAACTCGAGTCCGCGATGCAACTGCGGATCATCGATGGGCACCATGGATTCCACACGACGATCGAAATTGCGTGGCATCCAATCGGCAGAACCGATGTAGTACTCCGGATTGCCGCCATTGGCGAAATACGCCACGCGGGAATGCTCGAGAAAACGTCCAATGATGCTGATGACGCGGATGCGTTCGCTCACTCCCTGCAGGCCGGGCACGAGACAGCAGATCCCGCGCACAATCAGATCGATCTCCACACCGGCCTGCGACGCGCGATAGAGCGCCGCAATGACCTCGGGATCCACCAGCGCATTCATCTTGGCGATAATGCGTCCCCCACGACCGCCCTGCGCATGTGCGGTCTCGCGATCGATCAACTCGAGCACCTTGGCCCGGAGTCCAATTGGAGCCACCGCGAGACGCCGATAGAAACGCTGACGCGACACACCCGTGAGTGAGTTGAACAAATCACTCAAGTCCGCACCGATTTCCGGATTGCACGTAAACAAACCGATATCGGTGTAGAGTCTGGCCGTCTTGGAGTTGTAGTTACCCGTTCCGATGTGCACGTAACGCCGGATGCCGTCCGCTTCACGTCGAACGACCAGTACCGTCTTGGCGTGTGTCTTGAGCCCGGCCAATCCATACGCCACATGGATGCCGAAGCTTTCCATGGTACGTGCGAAGCTGATGTTGTTCTGTTCGTCGAATCGCGCCTGCAATTCAATGAGCACCGCCACCTGCTTGCCTGCTTCGGCGGCTTCCGTAAGCGCACGCACGATGGCCGTGTCGCCCGAAGTGCGGTAGAGCGTGAGCTTGATGGCCAACACCTGCGGATCGTTGGCCGCCGCTTCGAGGAAAGCTTCGACAGATGAACTGAACGACTCGTACGGGTGGTGCACCATCACATCACGTTCGCGAATGGCATCGAACATATTGCGCGCATCGCGGAACGCCGGAGGAATCACCGGTGTGTGCGGCGGGTCTCGCAGTTCCGGCATGTCGAGTCCGGCAAGCTGAATCAGATCGCCAAGCTCGAGCAGTTCGTCGAGATCATGCACATCATGCTCTTGCAGCGGCGCGACTTCCTGCGTTTCACTCGCGCCGAGTTCTTCGAGCAGAATGGTGCGGAACGCCTCGGGCATATCGCGTTGCACTTCGAGACGCACGACTTCACCGAACCGACGCTGGAAGACCTGCTGCTCGATCGTCTCAAGCAGATCTTCCGGCTGATCCATCTGCCCCAGATCGAGGTCGGAATAGCGTGTGATGCGAAACAGCGACGAGCGTCGCACTTCCATGCCGGGAAACAGCGAACCCAGGTTCGCGGCAATCACCTCTTCCAGCGGCACGTAGTGATGCCCACTGCCCGTTGGCACCCACCGCGACAACAGCCGCGGCACTTTCACGCGCGCGAAGTGCTCCTTGCCCGTCACCGGATCGATGATGTCCACCGCCAGCGACAACGAAAGATTCGAGATGTACGGGAATGGATGCCCGGGGTCGACGGCTAGTGGCGTCAGCACCGGAAACACCTGTGCCTCGAAGAACGCTTGAATGCGTTCACGCTCCCCTGCGCTCAACGAAGCCACCGAGACCAGCTGAATACCCTTGGTGGCCAGCACCGGCAGCAATTCGCGGCGCAACAACTGACGCCGACGCTGCAGCAACTCGGCAACGCGCTCGCGAATGGCGACAAGCTGTTCGGCGGGTGTGAGCGGATCGGAGGCATATTGCGACGCTCCAGCGGCCGCCTTTCGACGCAGGCCCGCCACGCGGACCATGTAGAACTCGTCGAGGTTGGTGCTGAAAATGGCCAGGAACTTGAGGCGCTCGAGCAGGGGCACACGCTCGTCGAGCGCCTCCTCCAGCACTCGGGCATTGAACTCAAGCCACGAGAGCTCGCGATTCAGGTACGGCAGGGACAACGACGTCGCCGAGGACATCACGGTACGCGCGACCGCCTGATGGCGATCGCGCGTCTCCAGGTCAAAGAGGATTGAAGGCTGCGAGCAACCAGTACGTCAGCGCCGCCATCGCAGCGCTCGCGGGAATCGTCACCACCCATGCCCACACGATGCGACCGGCCAATCCCCACCGCACAGCGGACAGACGATTGGTCGCACCGACACCAACAATGGCGCCGGTGATGGTGTGCGTGGTGCTCACCGGAATACCCAGCTTGGACGCGGCCAGAATGACCAGCGCACCGCCGGTTTCTGCGCAGAAGCCACCCACCGGGCGCAGCTTCGTGATGCGCGTACCCATCGTGTGTACGATACGCCAGCCACCAAACAGCGTGCCCAGCGAGATCATCGTGTACGCGCTGAGCTCGACCCAAAGCGGGATATGATCCAGCGATGTCACGTGCAGATGGGCCAACATACCCGTCTGATTGGCAAAGGTGGCCTGCGTAGCCACCAGCAATCCGACGATGATACCCATGGTCTTCTGCGCGTCATTGCCCCCATGGGCCAGTGACAACAACGCGGAACTTGTGAGCTGCGCGACCCTGAAGAACTTCTCGGCCTTCGCGTTCGCCACGTGTCGGAACGTATTGAAGACGATGATCATGAGCAGGAAGCCCATGAGTGCGCCCAGCGTCGGGGAAAGCACAATGGCCGAGAGTGTCTCGATCCACTTCTTGCCCCACAGCAGTGCGGCAAATCCGGCCTTCGCCACGGCAGCACCGGCATAGCCGCCGATCAGTGCGTGCGAAGAGCTCGACGGAATGCCGAACCACCAGGTGATCAGATTCCAGATGATCGCGCCGAGGAGTCCACCGAGAATGACATTGGCGTCCACGACACCAAGATCGATGAAACCGGCGGCAACGGACTTGGCGACGGCCGTGCCCACGAAGAACAGGGCCGAGAAATTGAAGACGGCTGCCCACACCACGGCCGCGAGCGGACTGAGCACACGGGTGCCCACGATCGTAGCGATCGAGTTGGCCGAATCATGAAAGCCGTTGATGAAATCGAACGCGAGTGCGACAGCGACGATGAAGATGACGAATGTAGCCACGGGAGGGGACGTGATTCGTCAGCTGTTCTTGAGCGCGATGCTCTCGAGGGCGTTCGATACGTCCTCGCATTCGTCGATTGCTTCTTCCAGCGCATCGAAGATTTCCTTCCACTTCAGCACTTCGATCGCCGGTTCGTCGCGTTCAAACAGTGCACCCACCGACTGGGCGTACAACACATCACCCTCTTCCTCGAGCTGCTTGATCGCGCGGCCATGTTCGAGCATGCGCTGACGCTTGGTGACGTCACCAACCGAAGCCAGAATCTCCTTGCCGCAGCGCACCAGCACGTCAGCCATCTGCACGCCACCGTCACGCGCCGATGTCACACGGAACATCACCACACGACGTGACGCGCCGTTGATGAGGTCGATGACATTGTCGAGACGCTTGGCGAGCAAGTGAATGTCTTCACGATCCAGCGGTGTCACGAAGCTCGTGTCGATGCGCTGATTGATCGTGTGCACGATGGCATCGCCATCCGTTTCGACCTTCTTGATCTGCACGGAAATCTGCGCGGCGTTCGACGGGTTCTCGAACATCGTGCGCAGCAACGTGGCGGCATCGCCGATGTACACAGCCTGTTGGCGGAACAGGTCGAAGAACGTCTCGTCTTTGGAGAAAAGCTTCACGGTGGCGTGTAGGCTGAATGAAAAGCGGACCGAGTTCGCGGAGCGATGGTCCTGATGTGGAATCGCCGCCGCAGGAAACGAAGTACGGTGACGATCACACGGATACGGCGAAGACTGTAACGTTCGCGTGACGAGGCCTCTCGCGCCACATCGTGTCACGAAATGCTTGAGCTTCGTGACACACGCGATACATGTCACTCACAACGCATTGAGCAGCGAACAGTTCAGGACCAAACGGCCTTTGCGTCGGAGACTGTCCGCCGACGCTTCACGAGCTCCACGTTCTCAAACAGGCGTACGAGCAACGCACCAGCCACAAACCCACCCACGTGTGCCCAAACGGCCACGCCGCCGGAAATCTCTCGGCGAAGCGGGGAAAGCTCGGGAAGTCCAGCCACGACCTGACTCGCAAACCAGAAAATCAGTACTGCCCACGCGGGCAATGAGAACACGAAAATGGGCGGGAAATACGTCTGCACCCGCACGCGCGGATAAAGCAGCAGATAGGCACCCATAATGCCAGAAATGGCCCCCGACGCGCCGACCGTGGGCACCGGTGACGCCGGATCAACCGCCAGGTGAGCAAACGCTGCCGCCACACCCGTCAGTAGGTAAAACACGAGGAACCGGCCGCGTCCCATGCTGTCCTCGACATTGTTCCCAAATACCCAGAGGTACAGGGAATTGCCGATGATGTGGCCCCAGCTCCCGTGCAGAAACATCGACATGATCGGGGTCAGCCAATTGATGGGTTGCTCGTCGATGAAGCACCCTAATGCCCGACCATTTACCTGCCCGAGCGGCACACCAAATCCTACGGGCGCCCGACCGCTGATCTCCCCCGGCACAAACCCCAGGTCGCACACGCTGATGGCCAGCGGCAGCGGACTCCCCGCCCCCTGAACGAAAAGCCAGACCGCCCAGGTGACCACCAGAATGGCGATGGTCATGACCGGTGTTCGCAACGTTGGGTTGTCGTCTGCGATGGGGAACATGGCAGTTTAGTCGCTCAGACTCAGGTCAAAATGACAGGACAAGGGCAGACTGCCGATCCGACAGCCTGATTCGTGCTTGGCAGACACGCAAACCGCCTATAGGGCAGAAGAATTGCGGCCCGCCCATTGCCAATGGCAAGGGTAGCAGTGGCTGCAATGTGGCAACGCGGTGGCATGAGGCGGCGAATCGGCCGCATCAGCCCGCCACTTCTGGACCCCAATCGAGACTCCCATGGCTGAAAAAGTTATCGGCATCGACCTCGGTACCACCAATTCCGTGGTATCCGTGCTGGAAGGTGGCGATCCGGTCGTGATCCCCAATGCCGAAGGTGGACGCACCACGCCGTCCGTCGTCGGCTTTACGAAGGACGGCGAGCGCCTGGTCGGGCAGATCGCCAAGCGTCAGGCTGTTACCAACCCGCAGAACACCATCTTCTCGATCAAGCGCTTCATGGGCCGCCGGGTGGCCGAAGCACAGAGCGAGCAGTCACGCGTGCCCTACAAGCTCGTGGCTGGCCCGAATGATGTGGTCGCCGTGGAAGTGGGTGGCAAGCGCTACACCCCGCCCGAAATCTCGGCCATGATCCTGCAGAAGATGAAGCAGACGGCCGAAGACTACCTCGGCCACAGCGTCTCCAAGGCCGTGGTCACGGTGCCGGCGTATTTCAACGACGCCCAGCGCCAGGCCACCAAGGACGCTGGCAAGATCGCCGGTCTCGAAGTGCTGCGCATCGTGAATGAACCCACGGCTGCCGCGCTCGCCTACGGTCTCGACAAGAACAAGAAGAAGGACGAAAAGGTCGCCGTGTTCGACCTGGGCGGCGGCACGTACGACATCTCGGTGCTCGAGTTGTACGACGTGGATGGCACGCGTCAGTTCGAAGTGAAGTCCACCAACGGCGATACCCATCTTGGTGGTGACGACTTCGACCAGCGTGTCATCGACTGGCTCGTGGCCGAATTCAAGCGCGACCAGGCCATCGACCTGTCCAAGGATCCGATGGCGCTGCAGCGCCTCAAGGAAGCCGGTGAAAAGGCCAAGATGGAGCTGTCGAGCGCAAGCTCGACGGACATCAACCTGCCCTTCATCACCGCCGACGCCTCGGGCCCGAAGCACCTCAACTACACGCTCTCGCGCGCCAAGTTCGAGCAGTTGGTTGACGACCTCGTGCTGCGCACACTCGAGCCGATGAAGCAGGCGCTCAAGGACGCCGGCATGCAGCCGAACGAAGTCGACGAAGTCATTCTCGTCGGCGGTTCGACGCGCATTCCGAAGATCCAGCAAGTCGTGAAGGACTTCTTCGGCAAGGAACCCAACAAGGGTGTGAATCCGGACGAAGTCGTCGCCGTCGGTGCGGCCATTCAGGGTGCCGTGCTCACGGGTGAGCAGAAGGACGTGCTCTTGCTCGATGTGACGCCGCTCTCGCTCGGCATCGAAACGTTGGGTGGTGTGATGACGGTGCTCATTCCGCGCAACACGACCATTCCGACCAAGAAGGCGGAGACATTCTCCACCGCTGATGACAATCAGACGACGGTGGAAATCCACGTGCTGCAGGGCGAGCGCGATCTCGCGGTCTATAACCGCACGATCGGCAAGTTCCAGCTCACGGGTATCCCGCCCGCTCCGCGCGGCATGCCGCAGGTCGAAGTCACGTTTGACATCGACGCCAACGGCATTCTGCACGTGACCGCGCGCGACAAGGCCACGGCCAAGGAACAGAAGATTCGCATCGAGGCGTCGAGCGGTCTGTCCGACAATGACATCGACAAGATGGTCAAGGACGCCGAAAAGAACGCCACCGAGGACAAGAAGCGTCGTGAGGAAATCGACACGCGAAACCGTCTCGATTCCCAGACGTACGAAGTGGAAAAGAACGTCAAGGAGTGGGGCGACAAGGTCCCGGCCAACTTGAAGGAACGGATCGACGCTGCGGTCGAGCGCTCACGCAAGGCATTGCGTGGTGATGACATCAACGAGATCCGCGCCGCGCAGGAAGAGTTGAGCAAGGCCTACAGCGAGGCCGGCCAGGCGTTCTACCAGCAGCAGTCCGCGCCGGATGCGCCCGCCGAGGGTGCGGCTCCGGGTCCCGAGGCTGGCGCCTCGGACGCGGGCGCTGCCAAGCCCGATGACGTGGTGGAAGCCGACTACGAAATCGTGGACGACAACAAGAAGTAAGGATTTGATACAAGGCGGGAGATAGCACACACGCCTAACGCGATGTGTGTAGTATTACCGAAGCCCCGCCGGAAACTCCCGGCGGGGCTTCGGTGTCTGATCCGTAGTCCGTTTCACCCTGCGACACCAAATATTTCCAACCATGACTGCGCACTACTCACGTTTCCGCTTTGCCACCGCTGCTGCTGTGTGCTTCGCTGGCGGTGTGCTCTTTGCGTCCGGTATGGACTGGACCAAGATCAGTTGGGCCCAAAGCACCTCCGGCAATCGACCGACTGTTGTGCGAGGCCCTGCCAGTCCCGAAGGCACATCCACATTTGCTGATATCGCCGAACGCGTCACCCCCGGCGTTGTCGCGGTAAATACCACTCGCTCTGTGCGACCGCGCGGCAATGTGCGCGCACGTCCACCGCAGGGCATGGAAGATTTCCTCGAACAGTTCGGTGCGCCGCAGCCACGGCAGCAGCGCGGCGAAGGTTCGGGGTTCATTATGACCAGTGACGGCTACATCGTCACGAACAATCACGTGGTAGCCGATGCCGATCAGGTATCGATCACGCTGAGTGATGGTCGCGTGTTCCGCGCCCGTGTTATCGGCACCGACTCCACCACCGACGTAGCCGTAGTCAAGATCGATGCACGTGGACTGCCCACGCTCACGATTGGCGATGACGAACTCACCCGCATTGGCGAGTGGGTGCTGGCTGTTGGCAATCCGTTGGGTCTCGATTTCACCGTCACCGCTGGCATCATCTCGGCCAAGGGTCGTGGTGCAGAAATCAATCTGCCGAGCTCCGGCAGCTTCACGGTGTCCGACTTCATTCAGACCGACGCAGCGATCAATCCGGGTAATTCGGGTGGTCCGCTCATCAACATGCGTGGTGAAGTCATTGGTTTGAACAGCGCCATCGCCAGTCAGACCGGCTTCTACTCCGGATACGGTTTCGCTATCCCCATCACGCTGGTCAAGAACGTTACTGACGCGCTCATCAAGGAAGGCCGCGTCCGTCTGCCCGTCATGGGTGTGTCGGTCACGCGCGCTGAACCGGAAGATGCGGGCATCAACGGTTTGGGTCGCGTCACTGGTGTGAAGGTTGCCGGCTTCAATCCTGCTGATGCAGGTCCGGCCAAGGCTGCCGGTATCGAAGTGGGTGACCTCATCATCACAGTCGATGGCAAGCCCGTGGATCGTGTGAGCTCGCTGCAGCGTGCCGTGCGTCAGCGTCGCGTTGACGATGTGATTCCCGTTGAGGTGATGCGCTTCGGCACCAAGAAGACGTTTAAGGTCAGGTTGGTGGAAGCAGAAGCGGCGGCTCGTGTTGCCGCGAACCCGCAGAGCCCTGCCGCGACCAGCAATCCGGCCTCTGGCAAGTTGGGCTTGTCGGTGGAACCGCTGCCCGCCGCTATTGCCACGCAGCTCCGCACGAATGGACGCGGTGTTCGTGTTTCGGATGTGTCGGAAGACGGTCCGGCGCGCGACAAGATTTTTGCCGGCAGCGATGTCGTGCTTGCGGTGCTGTATCCCACACCGCGCCGCGATATTCGCACGGTGAAGGATCTGCAGGATGTCCTGGCTGGTCTCAAGGACGGCGACTATGTGAGCTTGCTCGTGCAGGCGTTTGACCCGCGCGATGGACGAACCATCGGTGAGCGCGTGGTGAATCTGCGAGTCGGCAGCTGAGTCATTCGCGGTGAAGACATGAAAGCGGGGCGTCCGATGAGATATCGGACGCCCCACTTTGCATTTGTTCGCCAAACTCCGCGCGAATTCAGTCGGGATTAATGAACCGGTACAGCACGCGAATGAGACGGTAGGCGTCGGGCATGTTCTCGCGCGTGAATTCCACCGTGGTGGGATTCACCAGTTTCACTTCTCGAAATCCCGTGGCCACTTCGGGGATATTGGGATTCTGAAATGTCATGCGCACCGTGTACTGCGCCGAACGCTGCGGAGTACCGCGACGTGCGCCAGCCACCGCTTCCTTCGCGGCCTGTTGAATATCGCGGCGCGCTTCGGCCAGCGGGCGCAGTTCCACTGCCCTCGTATTGATGGCGCGCTTGACCACGACACCACGAACATTCGGCACAGTGGTTTTCTGCTCCTGCACGGCTACGTCGTCGCCGGTCACGAGAACCACCGGCACGCCAAACCACTGCGCAAGGATGGCGTTCATACCACCTTCGCCAACCGACACGCCATTCACGAGCAGATCACTCACGACACCCGAACCGGTGTGAGCGAACACACCACGCGGTGTGCCTGCCTTGGCGTGATAGCCAATGAACAACACCGCATCGAAGGTGGAGTCGAGACCTTCCATCATGCCATGGCGCTTGAAGCTGTGACTGATGAGGCGCGCGCGTGAATCGAGATCCTCGGGGAGCAGATTGCGCTGGCTGCCGTGTGAGTCATTGACCAGAACATCAGTGGCGCCGCCTTCGAAGGCCCCGCGAATGGCCGCATTGGCGTCCTCCACCATCAGTTTGCGCGCTCGGCCATATTCGGCGCCGGTGGCCGACGTCTGATTGTCGCTATTGATCCCGCTGATGCCTTCCATGTCTACCGAGATGTAGACCTTCTTCGCGGCCTGGGCCTCGAGTCCGGTCGACGACAGCGTCAGAAGAAAAAGAGACGCGACAGGCAGGACACGCAGCAGTCGAACCATTGATGCTCCGGCAGGGTGGGGGCGCCAAACGATCAGCTTCAAGCGATCGGCGCCCCCGGGCGGAGCGCTACCGGAAAAGGTAGAGCGACGCACCCACCTGCACACGGGTCGCCGTGGACCGGAATGTCTCGCGGGTGGTTCCGCCACCCGTAAGGTCCTGGAGACTCGTCATGTTGCCGAAGGTCCAGAGCGCGGTACCGGTCAGGCCGATCATGGGGGTGACGTTGATATGGAGACCGGCACCGGCCGTCGGGGCGACCCCTTCGAACTCCGTGGTCCCGGTGGCCGCACGGCCCGTGGCACCCACGGTGCCAAATACGCGGAGGGGTGACCCTGCCGCCGGGAAGAGGTGATAGCGAAGCAGGGCGTCGTAGTTCGTGACCGTCACGTCGTTATTGTCGCGGCGCCGATTCAGCACGTTTCGATCGAAGTTCACGAGGAACGACACATTGTCGCTGATCCCGAGTCCGGCATGCAGACCAAAACCGCTGCCGAATTCCAGATTCTCAGCTGCCTCCTTCACGCTCACGGAGGCACCGGAGTACTGAAGACCTACGAAGAGCCCACGTGTATTCCCGCTCTGCGCGCCCGCGGGCGCGGCAGCCATCGTCGCTATCGCCACCAAGGCGGTCGCTATGGCCCGGACCGTCCTCCGAGGGCGTTGAGTTGTCTGTGTCAGTGCTTGCGTCGTTGCTCGCATCCTGCCTCCGGCTTGAGTGAATCTGAGTACCGCTGACTACATTTGGCGCGTGATGACTACCCCACTTGAGCTGACACGTGCCGAGATGCGCGCCCTGGGCGACCGCGCACTTGAGATGGTGATACACCACTTCGCGACCCGCCGGGAACTCCATACTGCGACGACGATCACACAAGTCGACGCCGTGGCCCGCTTGCACACCGAATTGCCGGAAACGCCCACATCGCCCGAGCAGTTGCTCGACATTCTGGCGCGCGATGTGTTTCCGAATTCATTCCACGCCGATCACCCCAGATTCTACGCCTTTGTTCCGAGCCCCACCAATTTCGTGAGTGCGGTGGCTGACTTCCTGATCAGCGGACACAACCTGTTTGCCGGACACTGGCTGGCCTCGTCAGCGGCGTCGCAAATCGAGCTCACGGTGCTGGAGTGGCTGTGTACGCTATGCGGATTTCCTGCGGGCTCAAGCGGGATCTTCGTGAGTGGGGGCTCGATGGCCAATCTGTCGGCCATTGTGACCGCGCGCGAAGTGAAGATGGGTGCGCATGATGCACGGGCGGTGATCTACTGCTCGGATCAGACACACTCGTCGCTTTTCAAGGCGTTGCGTGTGCTGGGCTTTTCGCGCGAACAACGTCGGGTGATTCCGACGGACTCCGAGTTACGGCTTGATGTGCCTGCGCTTCGTTTGGCCATTGAGGCGGACATCGCGGCTGGGCTTAGGCCCTTGTGTGTGGTCGCGAATGCCGGGACAACCAACACGGGCGCCATCGACCCGCTGTCAGACATCGCCGATGTGTGTGCCGCACACGATGTGTGGATGCATGTCGACGGCGCGTACGGGGCAGCAGCAACCTTGACTCCGCGAGGCCGCGAGTTGCTCGCGGGCATCGAGCGCGCCGACTCGATCACGCTCGATCCACACAAGTGGTTGTTCCAGTCGTACGAGTTGGGCTGCCTGCTCGTGCGCGACCCACGCCATCTTGTGCACGCGTTCCATGTGGGCGACGACAATCACGCCGACTACCTGGCCGATGTCGCGCGTCATGTGCAGGAGAACGTCAATTTCTATGATCGTGGGATTCAGCTCACACGCAGCGCCAAGGCCATCAAGCTGTGGCTCTCCATGCGTGCGTTTGGACTACCGGCATTCCGGAGTGCCATCGAGAGTGGATTTGCGCAGGCCGAGCATGCGGAGACGTGGCTTCGTGCGTCAGGAGTTTGGCAGATCGTAACGCCGGCCCAGATGGGTATTGTCACGTTCCGCTATGCAGAGGCTGGGCTGTCGGCCGGCCAGGTAGACGCGGCCACGGCGCGCGCCGTCGATCGCATGCGTCTCGACGGGCATGCCTTGATCATGTCCACGATGCTGGGCGACCGGCCAGCACTCCGCATGTGCACCATTCATCCGTCCGGCACGCTCGGCGATGTGGAGTCGTCGCTGGCGCGATTGGAACAGTTCCAGACGGAAGAAGCGGCGCTGGAGCGTGCGGGAGGCACACTCGGCACCCGGGACTGATTATCTTTCAGAACTGGGCTCGCTGAGCCCGGTTTGCGGACGTGGCGAAATTGGTAGACGCACCAGCCTTAGGAGCTGGCGGGGCAACCCATCCCGGTTCGAGTCCGGGCGTTCGCATGCAGCGTTTAGTTGTCTACCCAGCGGACCCAACCGCTCAAGGGACCGCGTCTATCGCGCAGGCTGCTGGTCTTCACTTCCCTGCCCTCTTCCGCCTCAAATCCTGGTGGCGAGAGGAACACGGCGCCCAACAGCACTTCGCCGGCTCCAATGCCGAGCCTCTCCAGCGTTACCGCATCACGGAGTGGTCCGCCTGTCGCCCAGAAGGTGGGCACGCCACGCGCCGTCGCAGCGAGCAAAAGGTTTTGCACTGCAGCGGATGCCGCAGCCACGTGCTCCATGTTTTCGCGCGTGCCAGCAAAGAGCTCATTGGGCGCGAGCGGCACCGTCGGAGCATCGGGAAGCCACGTAACCATGGCTAGCGCGGCAGCGGCGGCCAACAGTCGTGGAAACGTGCTGCCGTCGCCATTGGCAAGCAGATAGCCTCGCAGCGCACGACAGGCGCCCGCATCGAGCAGGTGCACACGCCACGGCATGATCGCCGCGAGTGGTTCGCCCTCACGACGATGCTCGGGCGCGGCGAGCAGATGGAACGGCGCCCAACCCGCAGCGGCGACAATCTGCTCAATGAGCGCGCGATCGGTTCGCACATCGAGCGGTGCATCGGCCAACAGCTTACGTGTGTGTCGCTCGCGCAGCACCGCGTCGACCACGGCAACCGGATCGATGTCACCACGACGTGCACTTCGCGCCGCCTCAAGCACACGTGAAGCCGCTGCCGTAGGCTCGATCTCACCATCAGCGACTTGTTGCTCGAGCGACGGTGCCAGTGCGCGCACCGCAGCATGCTCCAACACGCCGCGCTTGAGCTCATCCTCCACCAGCGCCCACATCCACCGCGTGCGCTGTTCACTACGGCGACGTGCCCACGCACCGCTGGCCGAACGTCGATTGCGGTAACCCTCGATCAATGTCCACAGCTCGGCGAGTCCATTCCCCTCCACCGAACTCGTGGTCACCACCGGTGGCTGCCATTCGGCAGTGTGCGGGGTGAGAATGCGCAGGGCACGCTGATAGTCGGCCGCTGCCTGCTTGGCCGGCAGCACGTTGTCGCCATCGGCCTTGGTGATGGCAATGCAGTCCGCGAGCTCCAGCACACCTTTCTTGATGCCCTGCAGTTCGTCGCCGCCACCGGCCAGCATGAGCACGAGAAAGAAGTCCACCATGTCGGCCACGGCGATCTCGCTCTGTCCTACGCCGACGGTTTCCACGAGAACGACGTCAAAGCCTGCGGCTTCACACACGAGAATCGCCTCGCGTGTTGAGCGCGTGACGCCGCCGAGTGTACCACCGGTGGGTGACGGACGCACATAAGCATTGGCATCGACCGCCAACTGCGTCATGCGCGTCTTGTCGCCCAGAATGCTGCCGCCGGTGCGTGACGAGGATGGATCCACGGCAAGCACGGCCACGCGATGACCTCGTGCAGTGAGCATGGATCCAAAAGCATCGATGAACGTACTCTTGCCCGCGCCAGGCAGACCGCTGATTCCCACACGCACACTGCGGCCGGCGTGTGGAGCGAGCGCCGCCAGCAACTGTTCCGCACTCACACGATGTTCAGCGCGACGCGATTCAACACGCGTAATCGCCCGAGCCAACGCCGCACGATCACCCGCCAGCACACGCTGCGCGAGCGACGCGACGTCATCGTTCGGGGACCCTTCCGGGACGCGACTCACGCCGTCGGCATCTCGGGCAAGGTGTGGCCCAACGACGCTGCCAGCGTGCGCAGCAGCGACTCAGCCGCGTCCACGATGACCGTACCGGGCGGGAAGATCGCTGATGCACCTGCGGCACGGAGCGCGGGCTCGTCCTGCGGGGGAATCACTCCGCCAACCACGACGAGAATGTCTTCACGTCCGGCATCGCGCAGTGCATCACGCAGCGCCGGCACCAACGTGAGGTGACCGGCCGCTAGCGAACTCGCTCCCACGACATGCACGTCATTCTCAACCGCCTGACGTGCCGCTTCCTCCGGCGTCTGAAACAGCGGACCGATGTCGACATCCCATCCGAGGTCAGCAAACGCAGACGCAATGACTTTCTGACCGCGATCGTGTCCATCCTGCCCCATTTTGGCCACGAGGATACGCGGACGACGTCCCTCCAACTCGGCGAAGCGCTCCACCAGTTGCAACACGCGCTGTACACGTACGGAATCCACGCCCACCTCCCGCTTGTAGACTCCCGTGATGGCGCGCACGGTCGCGACATGACGTCCAAACACCTGCTCAAGAGCTGCGGTCATTTCTCCAACCGTAGCCCGCGCGCGCGCCGCTTCTACGCTGAGCGCGAGCAGATTGCCTTCGCCCGATGCCGCAGCACGCGTGAGCGCATCAAGTGCGGCCTGCGTACGTGTGCCATCTCGCTCCCGACGGAGTTGCTCAAGACGCGCAATCTGTGCGTCACGCACTGCGCCATTGTCCACCTTGAGCACATCGATCACTTCGTCGGACTCGGGGCGATAGGCGTTCACGCCCACCACCACCTGCGATCCGGAGTCGATACGGGCCTGCGTGCGCGCAGCGGCTTCTTCGATACGCAGTTTCGGAATGCCAGCTTCGATGGCCTTGGCCATGCCGCCAAGCCGCTCCACTTCTTCGATGTGCGCGAGTGCACGCACGGCGAGATCATGGGTGAGACGCTCCACGTACCAGCTGCCACCCCACGGATCTGCACTGCGTGTCGTGCCACTTTCCTGCTGCAACACGAGCTGCGTGTTACGGGCAATGCGCGCGCTGAAGTCCGTGGGCAACGCCAGCGCTTCGTCGAGGGCGTTTGTGTGCAGCGATTGCGTGTGCCCTGCTGTCGCCGCCATGGCTTCCAGCATCGTACGCGGCACATTGTTGAACACATCCTGCGCCGTAAGACTCCAACCCGACGTCTGACTATGCGTGCGCAATGACAGGGAGCGCGCGTCCTTCGGTTCGAACTGCCGCATGAGACGCGCCCACAGCAACCGCGCGGCCCGCATCTTGGCCACTTCCATGAAGTGGTTCATGCCGATCGCCCAGAAGAAGCTGAGGCGCGGCGCAAACGCATCCACGTTCAGCCCTGCGGCAATACCGGTGCGCACGTACTCCACGCCATCGGCCAGCGTGTACGCGAGCTCGAGATCGGCGGTGGCTCCAGCCTCCTGCATGTGATAGCCGGAGATGGAGATGGAATTGAACTTGGGCATCTCGCGCGCCGTGTACGCAAAGATATCGGCGATGATGCGCATGCTCGGCGCCGGTGGGAACACGTAGGTGTTCCGCACCATGAATTCCTTGAGGATGTCGTTCTGAATCGTGCCTGAGAGCAGCGCGGGTGCCACACCCTGCTCTTCCGCTGCCACGATGTAGAGCGAAAGAATGGGCAGCACCGCGCCGTTCATCGTCATGGATACGCTCATACGATCGAGCGGAATGCCCGCGAAGAGCGTGCGCATATCGAGAATGCTGTCGATCGCCACACCGGCCATGCCCACATCACCGCGCACACGCGGGTGATCGCTGTCATAGCCGCGGTGCGTGGCCAGATCGAAGGCCACACTCAGACCCATCTGCCCCGCCGCGAGATTACGGCGGTAGAACGCATTCGACTCCTCAGCGGTGGAGAATCCGGCATACTGCCGCACGGTCCACGGCTTGGCCACGTACATCGTGGGATATGGTCCGCGCAGAAATGGCGCGAGCCCAGGGTACGTGTCGAGGAAGTCGATTGCGCGTGTGTCCTCCGGACCATAGGAGGAACGCACAGTGATGCCTTCGGGCGTTTCCCACGGTGCTACAGACTCTGCGACAGATTCTGCGACTGCTTCTGCAGCAGAAGGCACGGCATTCGCGGCGTCCTGCCACGCGACCGTCGAGAAATCGGGAATGACGGTCTTGGTCTTCATACGGCAGCTGTCGCAAACGGAGGAAGCACCGGCTCAACCGCAATACCGAGTGCGGTTAACATGGAACGCAGCGCCGCGGGCACATCACAGCCGAGGTACACGTAGCCGGTCACACCAGCTTCGCGCCACGCCGCTTCGTGCTCGCCGGGACGCCCAGCCATCCACACACCACGCGCACCGGCGGCGTGCACAACACGCGCGACGCTTGCAGCATGCTGCGCATAGTCGTCATCGCTGGCGCACAGGCACACGACACGCGTTTCGCTGTTCACGAACGCCTGTGTGAGTCCTTCGAGATCGAGTGTGCCACCATCCCCAACTGGAACGGCAATCGTGGTGTCGTCGATGCCACCGGCGGCAAGCAGCTGACGTGCAAAGCCCACACGCGCCGCATGGTCAGCCACAGCACCAATGGCCACCAGCGCTACACGTGGAC
Organism: Gemmatimonadaceae bacterium; assembly: GCA_016742275.1. Taxonomy (GTDB): domain Bacteria; phylum Gemmatimonadota; class Gemmatimonadetes; order Gemmatimonadales; family Gemmatimonadaceae; genus Gemmatimonas. The sequence continues at coordinate 36,791 of JACVCD010000011.1, read as the reverse complement.
GTGATCCCGTTGCAGTGAGTGCCGCATCGGAAGCATCACGCAGTGCCTCATAGGGCGCGGCCAGTCGCATGGCTGGGAACGGCGCAACGGTCACGCCTCCGCTGGAGGACGCCACTGGCGCGAGCGAAAGCGCCTCCGTGGAGGCGGACGCAGTGTTCGCACGTGGCTCGGTATCAAGCACCGGCGCGTCGCGCATCGGGAACACACTCGTACCCACCAGCGCCTCACGGCGTGTGCAGATGCGCGTCCAGCGCGCAGACGCCACCTTGGCGATACGCGCCGCCACCAATCCATCCACAAGCGCAGCGCCCATACCACCGGCGCGCTCGAACTCCTGCACCAACAACCACGCGCCTTGCACCAAGTCTTCAGTGAGTCGCTCGTACAACCACGCACCACCGGCCGGGTCGTCTACGCGCCGCAACTGCCCCTCGGCAATCAGCACATGATGCAGATTGCGGGCGATACGTCGTGCGCGCGCGCCCGGATAGCCGAGGCACGTATCGTGCGGCAACACGGTGATCGCATCCACACCGCCGACGCCTGCCGAAAACGCGGCCGTAGTTGCGCGCAGCACGTTCACGTACGGATCGTGTCGCGTGTACATGCGCGGCGCAGTGACCGCAGCCAGCGACATCGGCGTCGCTATGGGATCGCCGTCACACGCCTCGATCACACGCGCCCAGAGTCGACGTGCCGCGCGCACCTTGGCGATGGTGAGGAACTGGTCTCCGTCCGCAGCCAACTCGAATTCGATCTGCGCTGCGGCAGACGTCAGGTCGAGGCCTGAGTCCACCAGCGCACGCAGATAGGTGATGCCGGTCGCCACGAGACTTGCCAGTTCGATGGCCTCCGAAGCCCACGCACCGTGATACGGCAGTGACGACACACGGACCGCGCGAACACCTGGCAGTGCTTCATGGGTGCGGACCGCCAATGCGCCCAAGCGCTGCAGGGCATCGTCCATCGAAGTATCGAGCGAGCCCGTCGAGACCAATGCACCCAACGGATCGGCACCGAGACCACCCCGCACGGGGTAACTGGCAGGTGCATGTGCCACGAGCCAGCGACGGAATGTTTCAGCCAACGCCTCCCACGGCCCATGCGGCGCGAGATGCACACCTGCCATCTCGAGAAACACACCCTCGAGGGCACGATCCAGATCCGCGGCGCTCCGCACACGAGTGCCGCGTGCGCCGGTGGGATCGGCATGCAACACAATCGACGTGGCTCCGCCGATCAGATCCTCGAGCAACTGCGCGTTGGCGCGTGCCGGATCAACATGCGCATGCGCCTGCCGAACATCCCACGCACCATGCGGCACGCGCGCTGCCGACGGAGCCAGCGCGGGTGCATCGAGCGCCGTGAGCAACGGCGCTATGGCGATCCCGTCATCGGTGCGACTGACCAGCGTATCAAGCGAACGCCCCTTGAGCGAACGTTCCGCCAGCGCGCGCCAGGCGTCGATGGTGAACTGATCGAAATCAGCCGTCAGGGGCTCGGCCGCCGGGGATTCGGCAGCCTCGGAAGCAAGCGAAGCGTGCATCACCTACATGTTGCGGCGATACTGCCCACCCACTTCAAACAGCGCGCGCGCGATTTCACCCAACGTGCACACCTTGGTCGTCTCCATCAGCTCCTCGAAGACGTTGACGTTGGCCAACGCCCGGTCACGAAGGCGAGCCAGGGCGGCGCCGCGCTCGTTCGCGTAGCACGCGTGCACCGCGTCCACCGTCGCGATCTGTGCGTCCTTCTCTTCCGTGGTCGAACGAATCACTTCGGCCGGCAGCATGGTCGGTGAACCGTCCTTAGACAGGAACGTGTTCACGCCAATCACCGGGAAGCGTCCGTCGTGCTTGAGCGTTTCGTAATGCAGCGACTCTTCCTGGATCTTGCCGCGCTGGTACATGGTCTCCATCGCGCCCAGCACACCGCCACGCTCACTGATGCGCTCGAACTCCTGCAGCACGGCCTCTTCCACGAGGTCGGTGAGTTGCTCGATGATGAAGGAGCCCTGCCACGGATTCTGGTTCTTGGCGAGACCGAATTCGTGATTGATGATGAGCTGGATGGCCATGGCTCGCCGCACACTTTCTTCGGTGGGCGTGGTGATGGCTTCGTCGTATGCGTTGGTGTGCAGCGAATTGCAGTTGTCAAAGATCGCGTAGAGCGCCTGCAACGTGGTGCGAATGTCGTTGAAGGCGATCTCCTGCGCATGCAGCGAACGTCCGCTGGTCTGCACGTGATACTTGAGCATCTGCGAACGCGCAGCGCCGGCGTACCGGAGCTTGATGGCCTTGGCCCAGATACGCCGCGCCACACGTCCGATGACCGCGTACTCGGGGTCCACGCCGTTCGAGAAGAAGAACGACAGGTTGGGCGCGAAGCTGTCGATGGGCAGTCCACGCGACAGGTAGTACTCGACGTACGTCAGGCCGTTGGCCAGCGTGAACGCCAACTGCGTAATGGGCGTGGCACCCGCCTCGGCAATGTGGTAGCCCGAGATCGACACCGAGTAGAAGTTCCGCACATCGTTGTGCGTGAAATACTCCTGCACGTCGCCCATCAGCTTGAGCGAGAACTCGGTCGAGAAGATGCACGTATTCTGTGCCTGATCTTCCTTGAGGATGTCCGCCTGTACCGTGCCGCGCACCGCCGACATCGTTTCCTTCTTGATGCGGTCGTACACCTCCCGCGGCAGCACACGGTCGCCCGTCACACCCAGCAGCATGAGACCCAGACCGTCATTCCCCTCGGGCAGCGGTCCCTCGTAACGCGGGCGCGGCGTGCCACGCTCGCTGAAGAAGGCTTCGAGCTTCGCTTCGACTTCGGCCTCCATACCGTTCGCGCGAATGTACTTCTCGCACTGCTGATCGATGGCCGCGTTCATGAAGAACGCCGTGAGCATCGGCGCCGGGCCGTTGATCGTCATCGACACCGACGTCGTCGGAGCGGCCAGATCAAAGCCCGAATAGAGCTTCTTGGCATCGTCGAGGCAGCAGACGCTGACACCCGAGTTGCCGATCTTGCCGTAGATGTCGGGACGCGTAGCCGGGTCATTGCCGTATAGCGTGACCGAGTCAAACGCCGTTGAAAGACGATGCGCCGGCAAGCCGTGCGACACATAGTGGAAGCGGCGATTGGTGCGCTCCGGGCCACCCTCACCCGCAAACATGCGCGTCGGATCTTCACCTTCGCGCTTGAACGGGAATACGCCGGCCGTATACGGGAAGCTACCCGGTAGATTTTCCTGCAGCATCCAACGCAGCAGGTCGCCCCATCCCGTGTATGTCGGGAGTGCAACCTTCGGCACCGACTTGCGGGACAATGTTTCGGTCGTGATCGGCACGCGCACATCCTTTCCGCGCACCTGATACACGAACTCATCACCGGCATACGCTTCACGGGTGGCCGGCCAGTTCTCCAGCATTGCCCGGTATTCACCGTCGAGCTTGCGCTCCAGCTCTTCGCGCCGCGTGCGCACGATCGACGCGGCTTCGTCGTCACCGAGCAACAACTCCGACTCACGCATCGCCTGCACCTGACGCGCCAACGCACTCTGCTCGTCTGCGCGGCGATTGTAGGCGCGAATCGTCTCGGAAATCTCAGCGAGATACCGTGCACGCTCCGGTGGAATGATGCGGACCTTCTCCGAGTCTCCGGCTGCCGTGATTGTCGGCGCCAGCGAAGCACTCGTTTTCTCGACGACCCGCTCCATCACCGCACGATAGAGTCGCGTGGTACCGGGGTCGTTGAACTGCGACGCAATGGTGGCAAACACCGGCATCGAATCCGCCGGCTGTGTGAAGCGCTTGTGATTGCGCTGATACTGCTTGCGCACATCACGCAGCGCATCGAGCGCGCCGCGCTTGTCGAACTTGTTGATGGCCACCACATCGGCGAAGTCGAGCATGTCGATCTTCTCGAGCTGCGTTGCCGCGCCGTACTCGGGCGTCATCACATACAGCGAGACATCGGAGTGATCCACGATTTCCGTGTCACTCTGTCCAATGCCCGACGTCTCGAGGATGATGAGATCGAAACCGGCAATGGTGAGCACGGCCAGCGCATCGCGTACGTGACCCGACAAGGCCAGGTTGGCCTGACGCGTGGCGAGCGAACGCATGTACACACGCGGCGTGTGAATGGCGTTCATGCGAATGCGATCGCCGAGCAGCGCCCCACCCGTGCGACGCTTGCTGGGATCCACCGAAATGATGCCGATGGTGCGATCGGGGTGATCCATGAGGAACCGGCGCACCAGTTCGTCCACCAGCGACGACTTGCCCGCGCCACCAGTGCCGGTGATGCCAAGCACGGGTACCGGACGCGTGACGGCATCGGCGCGGATGGAATCGAGCAGCCCGGTGTGTTCATCGCGGAAATTTTCCGCCGCCGAGATGAGGCGTCCGATGGAGCGCGGTTCGCGCTGGCGAGCGGCCTCAACGTCCTGAGCCGTGACATCCTTGCCGGTCGCAAAGTCGCAGCGGCGCAGCAGGTCGTCGATCATGCCCTGCAGCCCCAGCGAGCGGCCGTCGTCCGGCGAGTAAATGCGCTCGATGCCGTAGGCCTCGAGCTCGCGAACTTCGTCAGGCAGAATCACACCGCCACCGCCAGCAAAGATGCGGATGTGGCCGCAGCCCTCGGCCTCCAGCCGATCATGCATGTACTTGAGGTACTCGACGTGGCCGCCCTGGTACGACGTCATCGCGATGGCGTTGGCGTCCTCCTGGATGGCGCAGGCTACCACCTCGTCCACCGAACGGTCATGGCCGAGGTGGATGACCTCGGCGCCGCTGGCCTGGAGGATGCGCCGCATGATGTTGATCGACGCGTCGTGGCCGTCAAAGAGCGAAGCGGCGGTGACAATGCGGATCGTGTGGCGGGCCCGGTAGTGCTCCGGCGGTGACGAATCGGCGGAAGCCGGTGTCGGGGCGACGGCGGTAGTCCGATTGCCAGACGTGCGCGGGAGCGGCGGCGTGCTAGTAGTCATCAGCGGTCTCCGGCGGCCGGGACCGGCGCGGAAGCAAAGGCGGAGGCGAACAGCGAGGTGGGGCGGTACTCGTGCGTCATGCTCGAATATATGAAGTGCACGGACCTAGCGTTGATTTCCCCTCTGAGAGGGCGCGAAGTCTTGTCAATTGATTACGTCGCTTCTATCATTCACCTAAAGGGGTGAACAATGCGCTACGATGGGGCAACGGGAGACCTGGATCGCACACTCATCGCGATCGCGGATCCCGTACGTCGACAAATACTGCAACGGCTGGCGGTGTCGGAGGCGCGAGTCACCGATGTAGCCGCCGCATTCCCAATCTCACTGAACTCGATCAGCAAGCACATCCGGATGCTCGAACGGGCCGGACTGATCGAGCGCCGTGTTTCGTGGCGTGAACACACGCTGCGGTTTCGCCCGGAGCCACTGGCGGCAGCACAACAATGGATTGCCTCGCAGCAGACGTACTGGGCAAGTCGACTGCAGGCCATCGATGATCTGTTGACGGCGGAAGACGCGGCGCGCGACACAGCAGGCGATGAACCCATTCACGAGGAAGAGTAAGATGGCGAATCGAATCGAGGCGCGAACGGTTCACGAATTCCGCGCGTCTGCCGAGCGGGTATTCGATGCATGGCTCGACCCGGCCAAGGTCCGCTCGTGGGTGGCGCAGCCGGTTGGCGGACCAGTAACCGACGTTCGCCGCATCGAGATCGATGCCCGGGTCGGCGGCAAGTTCACGTTCTCGGACATGCGCGCCGATGGTGAAGCGGTGCATTGGGGGTACTACCGCGAGATCGACCGCCCGCGAAAGCTCGTCTTTACCTGGTTCACGTCCGAAGAAGAGGAGCGGGAGAACAACTCCGTCGTCACGCTCACCATTGAACCGCTCGCCAGCGGATGTCGCGCCACCATCGTGCACAGTATGGACGTTCGCTGGGCCGAGTGGGTGCCTCAGACAGAAAAGGGCTGGTCACTCATGTTGCGCCAGATCGCGTTGCATCTCGGCGCTGGCGGCGACGGAGGGAACTGAAATGCGGAGTGCGGGAGTGTCAGTACTCCCGCACCCCGATTGAACCCGCGCGCGTGAATTCTCCGCGCGCATACGCACGAAACATCCGCGAGATATCGGATGGCGTGCGTCCCACGAACGACCCGTGCATGGTCACAGTGCCACCCTGCGGCGGGGCCGAATAGAGCACCAGGCGTGCGCCCTGTGCTCCGGATTCGAACAACACCGTGCTGTCTCCTGCGCCGCCAAGTGGAGAGAACCATGCCACCTGCCCGGCTTCGACAGCCGTATCGCCGCCGATCGACACTGCGCCCTCCAGAACATAGACAAAGGCCGTATCTGCGGCGGGCACATCGAGCGCATGACGCGCATTTGGATCGAGTCGGATGTCAACGACTGTGACAGGCACAATGGTGTGCGATGCGCCAGTGTCTGGCCGATACCGACGCACGTCCACACCGGATGCGCTCAAATGCTGCGCCTGCGCGCGGCGCATGACACTCACCCCCGGCACCGTCCACTGTTGCGACTCGGGCAACGCGACCCAGAGCTGCAGAATGCGTGTGGGTTGATGGGTGCGCACCTGCTCACCATGTACGACACCCATTCCGGCCGTCGTGAATTGCACATCACCCTCGTGCAGTTCACCCTCCGGCCCTTCGTCCAGATGGCCCGATACGGCATAGGTGACGATCTCGAAACCGGCATGCGGATGCGCGCCGCCGACATTGGCTCCCGGTGGCATATCCAGCATGTCATCCGCCAGAACGAGAAATGGATCCTGCTCGCTGAAGCGATCCGGCTTGATCACGAACGATGCCAGATGTCCTTCGCCGCCAAAGCCTGGTGTATGTGGTGGGACATCAATCACACCACGTACACGTCGAGCCGGCGCACCACCAACGATTGTCCCGATCATGACTCAGCTCTCTTGCACCTGCGGTGAACGAATGGCCAAACCCACCACTCCACCAATGAGACCACCGACTATCACGAGACTCGTCAACGTCGGTGTGAAGTACCCGGTCAGCTGCAACACGTGATCGAGTGACAGCGAACCAAACCCAGTCAGCGCCAACACCACCGCGCTACTCGAAAACATCAGCGTGAGTTCTATACCGTTGCTCGCCACAAACCAGCCGTGCGCCCAATGCACCGTGACGGCCGCCACGATCATGACCGCGATCATCAGTGCGGGACCAACGGGGCCCAACAACCCAAGCATCACCAGTAGGCCGCTCAGCACCTCGGTACCCGCCGCCATGGCCACGAAGAGGCGTCCCGGACGATAGCCAATGCCCTCGAAAAACCCGGCCGTGGCATCGAGACCGTAGCCGCCAAACCAGCCCCATAACTTCTGCGCCCCGTGCGCAGCCATGTAGCCGCCCACCACCAGACGCGCGATCAACAAACCCAACCCAACTTCGAGGCCCGGAACAGGACCGGAAACCGCCGGAACGAACGTCATGACATACTCCGTGAGGGGAAAGACTTGACGGAATAAGCCTGGTGATATGAAGATCAACTATGCCGAACAGTCCACATTTTGAGCCTAATCGTCCAATCAAATTGGACGAACACGCATCTGGCGTTGATGTGGTCAGTGAGATCCTCGCCTCCGCCCACCTCACCACGTCGATGTATGGGCGCATGGACCTGGGTGCTCCCTGGCGTATTGGTTTGCCGGCATCCGGCACGCTGAGCTTTTACGTGGTGGCACGCGGTGGGGGCTGGGTGCAGGTCGCGGGGACAATCCCGGAAGGCCCTCACGGACCGGCTCAGCCTTATCCACCGGTGGCCCTGTCGGCCGGCGACATTCTGCTGTTGCCCCGCGGGCAGGCGCACTGGCTGGTCGATCACCCATCCACCAAGACCGCCCCCCTCGAGCTCGATCATCAGGCCTGTCCCAGGCCCTGGATCGGCGATCACGCCGTATTTGGAGGGGACGGCCCCGTCACCTCGCTGGTGATTGGGCATTTTCGGTTTGGAGGAAGCGCCGCGGGCAACCCGCTGCTCGGCACATTTCCCGCCATCCTGCACATTCCCGCCTCTGCGGCCGTTCCCGGCTCGCCGCTGGCCGGCATCATGCCGCTCATTTTGGGCGAAAGCGCGGCGCCGGGACCTGGCTCCAACATCGTTCTGGCCCGATTGGCTGACCTGCTGCTCATTCACGCACTGCGATACTGGATCGCGAACGCGGGCGCTCATACCTGCGGTCTGCATGCCGTCGTGAATCCCAACATTGGTCGCGCCCTGCGTCTCATCCACGCGCGTCCCGCCGAATCCTGGACGGTCGACAGTCTGGCCCAGTCCGTGGACATGTCCCGTTCGGCTTTTTCCGCCTTGTTCACGCGTCTCGTCGGCGAACCGCCGCTCATGTACGTGACCCGTTGGCGCATGACCCAGGCGGCACTGCGTCTCGAGGCCAGCGAAGAAAGTGTGGCGACCGTCGCCGAACATGTGGGGTATGCCAACCCAGTGGCATTCGCCAAGGCGTTTACGCGTGTGCAAGGTGTTGGTCCCGGTGCCTGGCGACGACAGCATCGGACGACCGCTCCCTGAGCATTCCTGCCGACGCACGTACAAACATGTGTTTTCACTCGCGCAGTCAGCCTTTCCCTTCTTGCCGAGTGACGGTCCCAAGCACATGCTAGCGAGAGCCAGCCACACTCTCCCCGCAAGGAGCCCCGCCACATGGCAGCGACCGATGTCTCCGACCCGCAATACTTCCACCGGGTCGTGGATTGCCAGTGGGCCTGTCCGGCCCATACGAACGTTCCTGGATACATTCGCCTGATCGCTCAGGGCCGGTACACGGAATCGTACCTGCTCAACCGTGAATCCAATGTTTTTCCCGGCATTCTTGGACGTGTGTGTGACCGTCCCTGCGAGCCCGCGTGTCGTCGCGGTCGTGTCGAGGAGAAGCCGGTCGCGATCTGTCGACTGAAGCGCGTTGCCTCCGATCATCGCGACGAGATCAGCGCGTTCCTGCCCAAGGCTCCACCAGTCAAGAATGGCAAGCGCGTCGCGCTCGTCGGCGCGGGCCCCGCGTCGCTCACCGTTGCGAATGACTTGTTGCCACTCGGCTACGACGTCACGATCTACGAGCGCAATGCGACACCAGGTGGTCTCATGCGCATCAACATTCCGTCATTCCGCCTGCCCTCGCAGGTGCTCGATGAGGAATGCGCGTACGTGATCGACATGGGCGCGACGATGAAGTACGGCACGGCCGTCACGAGCCTCAAAGGTTTGCTCGACGAAGGCTACGATGCCGTGTTCGTTGGCAGTGGTGCACCCAAGGGCAAGGAACTCGATATCCCCGGTCGGTGGGATGCGCCGGAACAGGTGCACATCGGCATCGAGTTCCTCGCCAACGTGCACTTCGGTCACATCGAAAAGCTCGGACCGCGTGTCATCATCATCGGTGTAGGCAACACGGCTATGGACTGCTGCCGCACGTCCAAGCGCCTTGGCGCAACCGACGTGAAGGTCATTGCGCGTCGTGGTCGCAAGCACTTCAAGGCTTCGCCGTGGGAGCTCGAGGACGCAGAGGAAGAGCAAGTCGAAATCATCGAAAATCATGCGCCCAAGCGCATGGTGATCGAGAACGGCAAGCTGGTTGGCATGGAGTTCGAAGTGCTGCAGTGGACCGAAGATGCTTCGGGTAAGCAGACGAGCACCGTCACCGGCACCATCATCATGCCGTGTGATCAGGTCATTCTCGCCATCGGCCAGGACAACGCGTTCGAGTGGATCGAGCGTGATATCGGCGTCGAGTTTGATGGCAAGGGTATGCCGAAGGTGAGCAAGACCACGCATCAGAGCACGCACCCGCAGGTGTTCTTTGGTGGTGACGCGGCGTGGGGTCCCGAAAACATCATCTGGGCCGTCGCGCACGGACATGCCACAGCCATCTCCATCGATGCGCAGTGTCATGGACGCGATGTGAATGATCGTCCGCCGTATGGCATGACCTTGGTCAGTGCCAAGGTGGGCATGCATTCATGGGCGTACGACAACGACTACGAAGGCGCCAAGCGCGCGAAGATGAAGCACGAGGATCTCGCCACGCGCTTCAAAGATCTCGTCACTGAAGTGGAACTCGGTTTCACCGCCGAACAGATCGCCACGGAAGTGGGACGCTGTCTCAACTGCGATATCCAGACGCAGTTCACGGCGTCGCAGTGCATCGAGTGTGACGCCTGTGTCGATGTGTGTCCCACGAGTTGTCTCACCATTACCACAAACGGCACGTCGGAAGCGGATCTACGCACGCGCCTGTCTGCACCGGCCGCCAACATGGATCAGGCGGTGTACGTGTCTGACGCGCTGCCGCAGACCAAACGGGTGATGGTGAAGGACGAAGACGTGTGCCTGCATTGCGGACTCTGCGCGGAACGATGCCCCACGGCAGCGTGGGACATGCAACTCTTCGACCTCAAGAAGCCGGTGGCGGGCATGCTCGCCGGGATGGCCAGCGTATGAACGGCGTGAACGATTTTGCCTTCAAGATCGGAACGGTGAATGGCACAGGCTCTGCCAGCGCCAATGGGTTGCTCATGCAGGCGATTTTCCGCATGGGCATCCCGGTCACCGGCAAAAACATTTTTCCGTCCAACATTCAGGGCCTGCCCACATGGTATGAAATCCGTGTGAGCAAGGATGGCTACACCGCGCGTCCCTCCGAAGTGGATCTCGTGGTGGCGCTCAATCCATCCACGTATGCCAAGGATGTGGCAACGGTCCGTCCGGGTGGATTCCTGCTGTACGATTCGTCGTGGCCGCTCGATCCAGATCTGGTGCGCGAAGGCATCACCATCATGGGGATTCCGTTCGGTCGCATCTGCGTGGAGAACTTCAAGGGCGACCGCGACCGCACGCTGCTCCGCAATATCGTGTACGCGGGTTCGCTCGCAGCACTGCTCAACATCGACATGGACGTCGTGTCGGGTATGCTGTCGGAGAAGTACGGCAAGAAGCCCAAGCTGCTCGAATCGAATCACAAGGCCATTCAGCTTGGCTACGAATACGCCAAGACCAACTTCACCTGCCCGTTGCCGTTCCACCTCGGCAAGATGGACGCGACCAGCGAATCCATTCTGATCGACGGCAACACCGCATGCGCGCTGGGTGCGGTGTACGCAGGTGCCACCGTTGGTGCGTGGTATCCCATCACGCCGGCTACGGCATTGATGGAGCAGTTCACGGCATTCTGTGAGCGCTTCCGCGTAGACAAGGTCACTGGAGAGAAGAACTACGCCATTCTGCAGGCCGAAGATGAACTGGCTGCCGCAGGCATCATCATTGGAGCCGGCTGGGCAGGCGCGCGTTCATTCACGAACACCTCGGGTCCTGGCATTTCGCTGATGCAGGAGTTCATCGGACTCGCGTACTACACCGATATTCCCGCCGTCTTCTTCGACATTCAGCGTTGCGGCCCCGCGACCGGTATGCCCACGCGCACGCAGCAGGCCGACCTCATGTCGTTGGCCTATGCGTCACATGGCGACACCAAGCATCTCGTGCTCTTCCCCTGCAATCCGGGCGAAGCATTCGAGATGGCGGTGCAGTCATTCGATATGGCTGAGCGATTCCAGACGCCAGTGTTCGTGGCAACCGATCTCGATATCGGCATGAATGACTGGATGGTGAAGCGTTTCACCTGGGACGACAACTATCGGCCCGATCGTGGCAAGGTCCTTCATAAGGAAGACCTCGACAAGATCCAGAAGTTCTCGCGGTATCTCGACGTGGACGGCGATGGCATTGCTGCACGCACGCTGCCGGGTGTTGGCGGCAAGGGTGCCTACTTTGTACGTGGATCCGGCCACGACAAGCACGCTGCGTACACCGAAGACTCGGATGCGTATCAGGAACTGGTGGATCGCCTGAAGCGTAAGTTCGAGCACGCGTCCACCGTGATGCCCAAGCCAGCGTTTACGCTGCAAACCGGCAGTGAGGTCGGCCTCGTCACCATTGGTGGTTGTGATGCTGCTGTGCGTGAGGCCGCGGACCGGCTCCGTGATCAGGGGGTCATGGTGGATGTTATGCGCATCCGCGCCTTCCCGTTTGGCCAAGAGGTCCGCGAATTCTTCGACAGCCACGAGCGCAACTTCGTCATCGAACAGAATCGCGACGCACAGCTGCGCTCGCTGCTCGCCATCGAACTCGGCATCCCGCGTGACAACATGACTTCCATCCTCGACTACGGCGGCATGCCACTCACGGCCAAGGTGGTCGTTGACGGTGTGCTCCGTCATCTCGCGCAGGTGCCCGCATGACCTCTATTGCCAAGCCACCAGTAAGGCACCCCAGCTCGCGCACCAACGGCCTCGGCCTCACATTGCGCGACTACGAAGGCACCATGTCCACGTTGTGTGCCGGCTGTGGTCACGACTCCGTGACGGCAGCTGTAGTGCAAGCCGCGTGGGAGCTAGAACTCGAACCACATCGCGTGGGCAAGATGAGTGGCATTGGCTGCTCGTCCAAAACCACTGCGTACTTCATGAAGCAGTCGCACGGCTTCAACTCCGTGCATGGTCGCATGCCATCGGTTACCTCGGGTGCGGCTGCGGCCAATCGGGCCCTCACGTACATCGGTGTTTCCGGCGACGGAGATTCACTCTCGATTGGTCTCGGACAGATGTCACACGCCATCCGGCGCAATGTGAACATGCTGTACCTGCTCGAGAACAACGGTGTATACGGACTCACCAAGGGACAGTTCTCGGCGTCGGCCGATGTCGGGTCGAAGTCCAAGAAAGGTGAAGCCAACGAGCAGTCGCCCATTGATCCGGTGCTGCTGGCGCTCACCATCGGTGCCACGTTCGTGGCGCGAAGCTTCTCTGGTGACAAGAAGCAGCTCGTGCCCATCATCAAGGCCGGCATCGCGCACAAGGGATTTGCGATCATCGATATCATCTCCCCGTGCGTGAGCTTCAACGACCACGAAGGCTCAACCAAGAGCTACTCGTTCACGCGCGAGCATGAAGTGGAAGCGGTGCACGCCGACTTCGTGCCGCTGCAGCGCGAAATCACGGTCCCAGAAACGAACGAAGAAGTGCGTACGGTGACCATGCATGACGGCAGCATGGTGCGCTTGCGGGCAACTGCCGAAGATTACGATCCCACCAATCGGGAGTCCGCGTATTCGCATGTACGCACCTGTCAGGCACGCGGTGAGATCGCGACCGGCCTGCTGTTCGTGGACGAACATGGACGGGACATGCACGACTATCTCAAGACTCCGGCAACTCCGTTGGTGGACTTGCCTTACGAGTCGCTGTGCCCGGGTAGCTCAGCACTCAATTCCCTGATGGAGCGCTATCGCTGAGGCGTCATGTCAATTGAGAACTCGGTGTCGGCTGACGACGAACTCGCCATCCTGCACCAACTCTTTGCCGCCACTCCCGCGCGCGCCTCGTACCTGCTGCCGTTGTTGCAGCAGGTGCAGGCGCGCGTGGGTTTTGTATCCCAGGCGGCCATGCGTGCGGTAGCCGCACACGTCAACGTGTCCCGCGCTGAAGTGTACGGTGTGGTGTCGTTCTATCATGACCTTCGCGAAGAGCCGGTTGGAGACACTGTGGTTCAGGTCTGCATGGCCGAGGCCTGTCAGGCGGTTGGCTGCCGGGATTTGGCGCTGCATGTGGAACGGCGGCGTGGTGTTGCACTTGGGACCATTGTCGATGGACAGTCATGGCATGCCGAAGCGACTTATTGCCTTGGCAACTGTGCACTGGGGCCTTCCGTGCGTATTGGCGATGCTATTCACGGGCGAGTTACACCGGAACGGCTGGATGCACTGCTTGCCGACGAGGTCCGGTCATGATCGCGCCTGCGTCCGTGACGCGCCTATACGTGCCCAACGATACCGCAGCGCGCTCTGTTGGTGCGGATGCCGTGGCGGCGGCAACAGAGCGCTGGAGCCGCGAGGTCGGGCTTTCGAACGGCATGCTGGCGCAGGTGGTTCGCAACGGCTCCCGTGGTGCGGCCTGGCTCGAACCGCTGCTCGAAATTGACACGCCGGAAGGGCGTGTAGGCTTTGCCAACGTCACTCCCAAAATGGTGGACGAGATTCTGGGTGTTGGCGAGCCCGACCTACGGCACCCGAGCTGCATTGGTGTCGTGGACGAGTTTCCATGGTTCCGTATGCAGACACGTCTGACGTTTGCACGTATCGGCCGTATTGATCCGCTGTCGATTGATGAGTATCGCGCCCACGGCGGCATGGCAGGTCTCGAGCGCGCAATTACCATGCACCAGGCCGCCATCGTGCAGGACGTTCTCGATAGCGGTCTGCGTGGGCGTGGCGGTGCCGCATTTCCGGCCGGCATCAAATGGCGAACCGTGCAACAGGCCTCCAGCCAAACCAAGTACATCGTCTGCAATGCGGACGAAGGCGACTCCGGCACATTCGCTGATCGTCTGCTGTTTGAGGCCGACCCATTTCTTCTTATTGAAGGGATGGCCATTGCAGGAATCGCCGTCGGAGCTGCGCAGGGGTACGTCTACCTGCGCTCCGAATATCCACACGCCATTCATGTCTTCAGACAAGCGCTGGCGATCGCCCGCGATAAAGGCTTGCTCGGCGTCAGCCTACTCGGCAGTGCACACGTATTCGACATTGAGCTTCGTGTCGGTGGCGGTGCCTACATCTGCGGCGAAGAAACAGCTCTGCTGGAGAGTCTGGAGGGCAAGCGCGGTCAGGTTCGCAGCAAACCACCTCTTCCCGCCCTCGAAGGCCTGTTCGGTTGTCCAACCGTCATCAACAATGTGCTGACATTAGCGGCTGTTCCGCATATTCTGGCCGACGGGTCACCACACTATGCGGGTCATGGTGTCGACCGCTCCAAGGGCACCATGCCGTTCCAACTTGCCGGCAATGTGGCGCGCGGCGGATTGGTGGAATTGCCCTTCGGCATCTCACTCCGTGAGCTGATGGAGACATTTGGCGCCGGCACACGCAGTGGTCGTGCGCTCCGTGCCGTACAGGTCGGCGGACCGCTTGGTGCTTACCTGCCCTCATCGCAGTGGGACACACCACTCACCTATGAGCACTTTGCCGCTATCGGCGCCATGCTGGGTCACGGCGGTATCGTGATGTTCGACGATACCGTGGATATGGCCGAACAGGCACAGTTTGCCATGGAATTCTGCGCTCACGAATCGTGCGGCAAGTGCACACCGTGTCGTCTCGGTTCGACGCGAGGTGTAGAAGTGATTCAGCGTCTGCGTCAACGCGAAAAGACTCGTGCCAATTGGGAACTGCTCGAAGAGCTATGTGAAACGATGGAGCTCGGGTCGCTGTGTGCGATGGGCGGGTTGACGCCCATGCCCGTTCGCAGCGTTATGAAACACTTTTCCACCGACTTGCTCGCGCCAACTGGTACGCCCGCCAGCGCTGCAGTTGGAGAGCATTCGGAGGTCACATGATCACCGCACGCATCGATGGTGTTGAAGTCGCCGTTCCCACGGGTACCACGGTGATGCAGGCTGCCAAGGCGGCCGGACTGCCAATACCGAAACTGTGCGCCACCGACTCGCTCAAGCCATTTGGCTCGTGCCGCCTGTGCGTAGTGGAGATCGATGGTCGCAAGGGACTTCCCGCCTCCTGCACCACTCCACTCGAATCAGGCATGGTGGTTCGCACGCAGACACCAACGCTGGCGCGTGTGCGGCGGAATGTCATGGAGCTCTACATTTCTGACCACCCGCTCGACTGCCTCACCTGCGCCGCGAATGGTGACTGCGAGCTGCAGGATATGGCGGGTGCTGTTGGGCTTCGTGAAGTGCGCTATGGCTACGCTGGCGCAAACCATCTGACAGCAGAGAAAGACGAATCGAACCCGTACTTCACCTTCGATCCGTCCAAGTGCATTGTGTGCTCGCGCTGCGTGCGCGCCTGCGACGAGGTGCAAGGCACATTCGCGCTCAGCATTACGGATCGCGGATTTGCGTCCAAGGTTTCCGCCGGAATGGACGAAGATTTCCTTTCGTCCGAGTGTGTCTCCTGCGGCGCGTGCGTTCAAGCCTGTCCAACCGCCACGCTGATTGAAAAAACAGTCATTGACGCCGGACAGCCCGATCGCGAAGTCCGCACCACCTGTGCCTATTGCGGCGTGGGCTGCTCGTTTGTGGCCGAGCTCAAGGGGAATCAGGTCGTACGTATGACGCCAGACGACAGTGGTGGTGCCAACGAGGGCCACTCCTGCGTGAAGGGGCGATTCGCCTGGGGCTATGCGTCGCACGCAGACCGTGTGCTGCATCCCATGATTCGCGATCACATCAGTGAGCCCTGGCGTGAAGTGACGTGGGACGAGGCCATTGCCCACGCGGCCCAGCGCTTCCTCGACATTCAGGCGCGTCATGGACGCGACGCCATTGGTGGCGTGTCATCATCGCGGTGCACCAACGAAGAAGTGTACGTGGTGCAGAAGATGGTGCGCGCCGCGTTTCACAACAACAACATCGACACCTGCGCCCGGGTATGTCATTCACCAACGGGCTACGGACTCAAACAAACCTTCGGTACTTCGGCTGGCACACAGGACTTCAAGTCGGTTGCGCATGCCGATGTGATCGTGGTGATCGGCGCCAACCCGACCGATGCGCATCCGGTTTTCGCCGCACGCATGAAGCGACGTCTGCGCGAAGGCGCCAAACTCATCGTGATCGATCCCCGACGCATCGATCTGGTGCGAAGCCCGCACATTGCCGCAGCCCATCATCTCCCGCTTCGGCCGGGAACGAATGTGGCCGTCATCAACGCGCTGGCACACACCATTGTCACCGAAGGTCTGGTGAACGAAGCGTTTGTCGCGGAGCGCTGTGATGCGCACTCGTTCGAGCAATGGCGACAGTTCATTGCCCGTGAGGAGAACAGCCCGGAAACGACGGAGGCCACCACCGGTGTTCCGGCTGCAGAGCTGCGCGCTGCGGCACGTCTGTACGCCCAAGGAGGCAATAGCGCCATCTACTACGGCCTCGGCGTCACGGAACACAGTCAGGGAAGCACCATGGTGCTTGGCATCGCCAACTTGGCCATGGCTGCAGGGCACGTGGGGCGTGAAGGAACAGGTGTGAACCCGCTGCGTGGACAGAACAATGTGCAGGGGTCGTGCGACATGGGATCATTCCCGCACGAGCTACCCGGCTACCGGCATATCTCGGACGATACCGTGCGCGCCAGCTTCGAGTCGGCGTGGGATGTCACGCTCGACAACGAACCAGGCATGCGCATTCCCAACATGCTGGCATCGGCTCGCAGTGGTCAGTTCAAGGGCATGTTCATCCAGGGCGAGGATCTGGCGCAGTCCGACCCGGATACGCTGCATGTCACGGCCGGTCTGTCGGCCATGGAGTGTGTGGTTGTTCAGGATCTCTTCCTGAACGAAACGGCCAAGTACGCCCACGTCTTCCTGCCGGGCACAGCGTTTCTCGAGAAGGACGGCACGTTCACCAACGCCGAGCGACGAATCAATCGGGTGCGACCCACGATGCCGCCGCGTACGGGACTGCACGAATGGGAAGCCGTGTGTCGACTGGCGTCGGCCATGGGATACACCATGTCCTATCCGTCAGCAGCGGCCATCATGGATGAGATTTCCGCACTCACGCCATCGTTTGCCGGTGTGTCATTTTCCTACCTCGACGAAGTAGGCAGCGTGCAATGGCCGTGCAACGAAAAACAACCGCGTGGCACGCGCATTATGCATGAAAGCGGGTTTGTGCGCGGTAAGGGGCGTTTCCTCATCACGCAGTATGTTCCAACGGAGGAACGGTCCACTCGGCGTTTCCCGTTACTACTCACAACCGGACGCATTCTCAGTCAGTACAACGTTGGCACACAGACACGTCGCACTGGCAACACGGCATGGCACGCAGAAGATGTGCTGGAGATTCACCCGCACGACGCTGAAGTACGCGGCATTGGCTCCGGAGACGGCGTACAGCTTGCCAGTCGAAAGGGCGCCATCACACTGCACGCGCGTGTAACCGATCGTGTTCCGGAAGGCATTGTGTACACGACATTCCATCATCCCGAAGCAGCGGCGAATGTCGTGACGACGGAGTTCTCCGATTGGGCCACCAACTGCCCTGAATACAAAGTCACGGCAGTCGAGGTGCGTCCCGTTGATTGATGCGATGGCGCGCGTGGCCGTTCCACACGAGCAGGTTCGCATTGGTCAGCATAGCGCATCAGAGGTGCTGTGGGGCATCGTGCCGGAGTCTCCGATACATCTGGTCGTTAACGGGGAGACGCGCACGGTGCTCATGGCTACGCCAGATCATCTCGACGATCTGGCTCGTGGGGTGTTGCATACGGAACTCGGCCTCCAGGCATCGACACAACCCATCTCCATTGCGGTGGACTCCGCAATGGGTGAGTACCGGGTCGAGGTGACACTGGCTGACGATGATGCCGCACGACTGCGGGCGCGGGGACAGAGTCTCATGGCCAACAGTGCCTGTGGGCTTTGCGGTGTTGAAGCGCTGGCCGACCTCGCGTCGCGGACACCAAGCAGCGCACGTGTATCGCCGCATCAGGTGAGTGACGAGGCGATTCTTGCAGCCTTTGAGTCGCTGACCGCCCAGCAGCCACTGCACGCCGCCACACACTCGGCGCACGCGGCCGCGTGGTGCACGGCATCGGGAGACATTGTACTCGTGCGCGAAGACGTTGGTCGTCACAATGCCCTCGACAAACTGATTGGTGCCCTCCTGAATCATGGGATGCCAGCTGACGGATTCCTCATCATGTCCAGTCGCTGCAGTTACGAGCTCATACACAAGGCGGCCCACACGCCTGCCCGTCTGCTCGCCACCTGGTCGGCCCCTACGACCATGGCACTCGAATGGTCGCGCCATATCAAATTGCCGGTCATGAGTGTGGCCCGCGATGCGACTCGTCAAACGCAGGTGGTGCATTTTGCATCCGCTATCTCTTCAAACATCGGGCATCACGAGTCCACGGGGCATCATGTCGGCTGACGATGTTGTTCGCATGGCCAACCAGATCGCGGGGTTTTTTGCACCGTATCCGCAGGATGAGGCCATTGCTGGCGTCGCAGATCATATGGAAAAGTTCTGGCCGCCATCGCAGCGCAAGGAATTGCTCGCCGTGGTGCACGGCATAATGACGTCCGATCGCGAGTTGCATCCGTTGGCCCATCATGCCGCTCTCAGACTCGCGCGGCAGGTAGACGAGTAGTTGGTACCGATCACGTCACAGGATATCACCGCGATCGTATTGTGTGGTGGTGAAGGCCGCCGCATGGGTGGTGCCGACAAACCACTGGTGCTTTTTCGTGGCATGCCTCTCGTTCAGCACGTGATCGATGGACTGCATCATGCGGTGGGTGACATCGTGATCGTCGCGAACCGGTCATTCGACGCATATCGTGCGCTCGGCTATCGTGTCATCCTCGACGAAAAAACGGGACTTGGACCATTGGGCGGCATTGCCGCAGCAGCGCCGCACGTTACAACGCCATGGGCATTCATCTGTGCGGGGGATACGCCATTCATTGAGTCCGCGCTCGTGAAGCGACTCGCGGACCATGCGTCAGCGGAATCTCGAGTCGCTCGAGTGGCGCATGATGGGGAGCGATTGCAACCGCTTTTTGCGCTTGTTTCGGATTCAGTGCTTGCCACCGCTCCGAACCATCTGGAGTCGCAGTCGCTATCGGTGCGCGAGTGGCTCGTGTCGCAAGGCGCCGTGGCCGTGGACGCGACGGATCTTGGCGCCTGTATGATCAGCATTGATAATCCGGAGCAGCTGCGGGCGCTCGAATTAAGAGCACCGTAGATACTGCAGGCCCCTCAGAAAATCGCACGCAGAGCTCTGTGGCTCTGCGTGCGCAGTTCAAACTAACTTGCAGCCTGCTACGCGCTCACGTAGTTGCGGTACACCGGCTCGTACATCGCCTCCGTGACCGCCGCCGCCAGGTCCACCGGACGCGGCCCACGCGCAAGCCCACGTTCGAACGCGATCCGTGCCACCTCAATGGCAATGGCACGCGACACTTCACGAATGCGCGACAAAGCCGGATAGATACGTCCCATCGCCAGATCGTCAGCTGTTACCATATCCGCCAACACGCGCGCCGCCGCCGCGAACATCTCCTCGGTCACACGCGTCGACTGTGCCACCAGAACACCAAGTCCAACACCGGGGAAGATGTAGGCATTGTTACCCTGACCCGGCACGTGGGTGCGCCCCTTATGAGTAACCGGTGCAAACGGACTGCCGCTGGCAAATACGGCATGTCCATCCGTGCATGTGTACGCTTCACGCGCCGTGCATTCGGCCTTTGACGTGGGGTTGGACAACGCCATGATGACCGGACGGGCATGATGCTTCGCCATGGCCTCCAGCACCGCGGGTGTAAACGTGCTCGGCGTACCACTCACTCCGATCAGCGCGTGGGGCTTGATGGACTCCACGGCCTCGAGCAACGAGCGGGTCGGCGCATGCTGATGCGCAAAGCGCTGTTTGTGCGACGCCAGATCCGTACGTGATGACTCGACCAGCCCGCGACTGTCAACGAACCAGCAATGACGACGCGCCTCGTCTACACTCATGCCATCCTCGACCAGGGCCTCCACCACGAGGTCACCAATGCCGATGCCCGCTTCACCTGCGCCGAGGAACAGCAAACGCATATCACGGAGCGGCACACCAACCAGACGTGACGCCGACAACAGACCAGCCAGCGTCACCGACGCCGTGCCCTGAATGTCGTCGTTGAACGTGCACACCTTGTCGCGCCACGTCTCGAGCAACGAGAAGGCGTTGTGATTGCCGAAGTCTTCGAACTGGATGCACGCGAGGGGGAACCGCTCCTGCACCGCCTCCACGAACTCCGTGAGCAGCGCATCGTACTCCGGGCCACGCAAGCGCGGCTGACGAAGCCCCATGTACGCATCGCTCTCGCGGAGTTCCGCGTTATCGGTACCCACATCGATAGCGATAGGCAGACACTGCTGCGGAGACACACCCGCACAGGCCGTGTACAGCGTGAGCTTGCCAATGGGGATACCCATACCATTCGCACCCAGATCGCCAAGACCGAGGATGCGCTCACCGTCGGTCACGACAATCATGCGCACATCGTCGTTCGGCCAATGCGCCAACACATCACGCACATGTCCGCGATCATCGGCTGTAATGAACAACCCACGATTACGTCGAAAAATGCGACCGAACTCTTCGCAGGCCTGCCCGACTGTCGGCGTGTACAGCACCGGCATCAGCTCCTCGAGATGATCCATCACGAGGCGATAGAACAGCGTCACATTGCGATCGTACAGTGCCACCAGATACGAGTACTGATCGATCATCGTGGGGCGCGAACGAACCCCGGGCAGAATACGCGCGAGCTGATCGTCCTGCGTCATCACTCGCGGCGGCAACAGGCCACGGAGTCCGAGCGCGTCGCGCTCTGCTTCGGTAAACGCTGTGCCCTTGTTGAGCTCGGAATCGTTCAGCAGTGCCGCGCCGCGCTTGGCGACCGGCAGATCAGAAAGCGTCATCGTTCGAAATACCAGCGCGTCGATCAGACGCGCGAAAGGATCCAGCCGGGTACCAGCGTCAGGAGCAGCGTCGCTACGCCGCAGAGTACACCGGCCGTCTGTGAGAGCGCAGCAGCCGGGGACAGAGCAGCCGCGGGAGAAGTCGCGGCGTCTGCGGTCTCCGGACGCATGAACATGCGCTGTACGACCCGCAGATAGAAGAACAGGCCGAGAAAGCTACCTACAAGGCCAAGAATCGCATACACCGGATAGCCAGCTTCGATGACGGTGCGGAAAATGAGAAACTTGGCGGTGAAGCCGGGGAACGGTGGGAGTCCAGCCAACGAGAACATCGCGATGGCCATGAGTGATGCCGCCAATGGCTTGCGATGCATGAGGCCATCGAGGGCACTCAACTGATCACGGGCCTGATCATCTTCATTGGTGGGCAACACCGCGAACGCCAACAGATTCGCTGCCGCGTATACCACGACGTAGAACACGACCGCATCGGTACGCGTGGAGGGATCACCAAGGAACGCATAAAACAGGTAACCCGCGTGCGCGATAGATGAATACGCGATCATACGGCGCAATGAATCCTGACGCATCGCGGTCAGGTTGCCCCAGATGATGCTGATGAGTGGCAAAACGGCCAGCAGTTCAACCAGCGGGCCTTCCACGGTCACACCAGCGAACAGCTGCACACCAACAATCAGTACCGCGGCCTTGGACAGAGTGGCCATGTATGCAGCCACTGGCACACTCGCGCCTTCGTACGTATCGGGCGCCCAAGCGTGAAATGGCACAACGGCACCCTTGAGGAACAGTGCCAGCACAATCAAAACGAGCGCGGAGGTTGCAACCGGATCCGAGGCGGTCATCGCCTGCGCGACGGCATCCACCTGCATACTACCGGTCGTTCCATAGAGCAATGAAATGCCCATAAGAAACGTGGCCGATGCAGCACCACTCAACACCAGATACTTGAGTGCCGCCTCTGCACTTTCCGGACGCCGCATCGCCAGCACGATCAACGCATACACCGGCACCGATAGCATCTCGAGTCCGAGAAACAGCACCAGCGCACTTTGTGCACTGGGCAGTAGACTCAGACCATACAAGGATGACAACAACAACAGCGGAAACTCACCGTCCTGGAAATCCGTGCGCGACATGAGCAGCACCGGAACGGCCAGAGACAGGAGCAGTCCCTTGGTCATGTAGACCGATGGCGAGAGCGCGAGTTGTCCATCAAACAGGGAAACCGTGAGTCCCTGGCTCGCCAGCACAAACGCCGCTGCTGCCGCTCCACCGGCACTCAGCACTCCGACCGCCAGCGAAACGCCGCTCGGCGCCGGGCGCTTGCCGAGGGCGAGCACGATCAGCACCAACATGCCTGCAAGCACCAGGTGCTCAGGCAACAGGGCGAGCAACGCGTCGTTAGGGGGCATTGGACGGCACCCTCGAAGTCATGACCAACTCCTGATAGCGTCGCGCGGCCAATTCGGTTTTGCGGAGCGCTCCATCGGGGAAAAGCCCGAGGAAGAACACCGCTGCCGTGAGTACTCCGAGCACTCCCAGCTCACGTGACGTGAGATCAGCCAATGGCTGATGCGGAGCCTTCTGCTCACCGAACAGGAATGTCAACGCGAATCGCAGCATATAGAGCGCACCGAGCACCACACCGGACACCGCCACGATGGCGAGAATCAACGGCTGATTGTTGCCATCAAGGTGCTGTGGCCACGCCGCGTTGAATGCTCCGAGCAGCACCATAAACTCACCCGTGAAGCCACTCGTAGTAGGCAAGCCGACCGATGCCAGCATGAAGATCACGAAAAACAGCGCATACACGGGCGTCTGTCTGGCGAGTCCACCGTATGCTGACAGCTCACGCGTGTGGCAGCGCTCGTAGATCACGCCGACCAGTAGAAAGAGTCCAGCCGCCACGATGCCGTGACTGACCATCTGCACGATGGCGCCCTGTACTCCGGCAATGTCGAGGCTCAGCAGACCGAGCATCACGTAGCCGAGGTGACTGACGGACGAATACGCGATGATCTTCTTGATGTCCTGCTGGACCAAGGCGAGACAGGCGCCGTACACAATGCTGATGACGGAAAGCGACATCAGCCACGGTGCAAAGATTCGCGTGGCATCCGGGAACAGCGGGAATCCCAACTTGATGAAGCCGTAGGTACCCATCTTGAGCAGCACGCCGGCCAGAATCACGGAACCTGGCGTTGGCGCTTCCACGTGCGCGTCAGGAAGCCACGTATGCAGTGGCACCATCGGCACCTTGATCGCAAACGACAGCGCGAAGGCGGCAAACAGCCAGACCTGCACATTCGCCGGCAGTGCCACCGTCAGCAGATCGGCAAACGCAAATGACGCGACCCCGCCCTGCTGGCGCCAGGCATACACCAAATAGATGATGGCACCCAACATGAGGATGCTGCCGAATGCCGTATACAGCACAAACTTGATCGTCGCATAGCTGCGGCGCGCGCCACCCCAGATTCCGATCATGAAGAACATCGGAATGAGCATCGCCTCCCAGAACACATAAAACAGGAAGAGATCCTGTGCGACCAGAGCGCCTACCATGGCGAACTGCAACAACAGCAGCATCACATGGAATAGCGCAACCTGTTCTTCGATGGCGGTCCATGCACCGATGACCACGAGCGGTCCAAGGAACGCCGTCAGCAACACCAGCAGGATATTGAGACCATCGAGACCGATGTGGTAGGACACGCCCCAATCGGCAATCCATGGCACCATCGTGGCAGCCTGCAGCGCTCCGTTGGTGCCATCAAAGTGCAGATACAGCAACACCGCCGCCGCAAACTGTATCAGCATGATTCCGGTCGTCACCAGACGCACGGTTGCGGCCTGCGCGCGCACCACTGCCACCGGCAACAACCCGGCCACCGGCAACCACAACACGAGGTTCAGGAGAAACGCGTCAGACACCGCGCCACCCCCACAGAATTCCACCAACCAGACCGACCATCACGAGGAGTGCGTACCAGTGCAGTTGTCCGGTCTGCAGTCGCGCTAACCCACCAGCACAACGCTGTGCCAGTGCGGCAAGACCGTTGAGAGAGCCATCAAGCAGCATGCGATCGCCGCCGCGCAGCAGCACGTGCTCTGAAATCCAAACCAGCGGACGATTCAGCACACGATCATAGAGCTCGTCCACGAAGTACTTGCCGCGGAACAGTGCAACCAGCGGAGCCGCTTTACGCGCAATCGATTGCACACGCGACTCCGGCCCGCTGTAAAGGAAAATCGCCAGCCCAACGCCCGACACAGCAATGGCGATGGACACATAGAGCAACGTGTGCTCATAGTGTTCGAGCGAAGGCACGAGCGCCGGCAACGGAAGCATCGGCGCCAGAAACTCCGGGATGTGGATATACCCACCCACAGCAGAAAGCACGGCCAGCACGATCAGCACACTGGTCATCGACCAGGGCGACTCGTGCACATGATGCTCCACTTCGGGCGTCATACGCGACGTACCGAAGAACACCAGCCACAACAGCCGGAACATGTAGAACGCCGTCAGGAACGCAGTCGTGGCCGCAAGAGCCCACAGCCACGGAGCGCCACCCGACTGGCTCGCAAAAGCGAACCACAGGATCTCATCCTTCGAGAAGAAACCAGCCAACCCCGGCAAACCCGCGATGGCGGCCGTGGCAATCAGGAACGTCCAGAACGTGATGGGAATGTGCTTGCGCAGCGCGCCCATCTTCCGGATGTCCTGTTCGCCACCGAGCGCGTGAATCACACTGCCGGCACCAAGGAAGAGACAGGCCTTGAAGAAGGCGTGCGTAACGACATGGAAGATGGCCACGCCATATGCGCCGACGCCGAGCGCCAGGAACATGAAACCAAGCTGCGACACTGTGGAGTAGGCCAGCACCTTCTTGATGTCGGTCTGCACCAGCGCAATCGTCGCCGCCATGAAGGCTGTCAGTACGCCAACGGTGGCGATCAGCTGTGAGGTCTCGGGGGCCATGATGTACACCCCCGACATGCGCGCCACGAGATACACGCCAGCCGTGACCATCGTCGCCGCGTGAATAAGCGCGGACACCGGCGTTGGACCAGCCATGGCGTCGGGCAACCATACATACAGTGGGATTTGCGCCGACTTGCCGGTGGCTCCGATGAACAGAAACAATCCGACCAGCGCCGCCGGAAGGATCGCCCCCTGCCCACTCGCGATCGCTTGGTTGATGACATCCATGTCGAGGGTACCGAATGTGCGGTACAGCAGGAACATGCCAAGCAGGAAGCCCGCGTCACCGATACGGTTGGTGATGAACGCCTTGCGACCCGCCACTGCGTTGGCGGATTCATCGAACCAGAAGCCGATCAACAGATACGACGCCAGTCCCACGCCCTCCCAGCCGACAAACAGCACCAGCATCGAGCGGCCGAGCACCAGCAGTAGCATGAAGAACAAGAAGAGATTCAGGTACGCGAAGAAGCGTCCAAAGCTCTTGTCGTCGTGCATGTAGCCGGTGGAGTACACATGGATGACGGAGCCAACACCCGTCACCACTAGCGTCATGATCGCGCTCAGTCGATCGAAGTAGAAACCGATATCAAAGCCCTGCTCACCAAAGGACGCCCACCGATAGAGCGGAGCGACAATCGGCGCGTAGTCACCGGCCTGGAGTTGCAGGAACATCGAGATGGTGAGCGCAAAAGCAGCCATCGGTCCCGCACATCCGACCAGTGCCGCGGTCCGATGCGAGAAACGATGCCCGCCAATCGCCGTAGCAAACACGCCGTTGAGCAGAAAGCCGAACAGCGGCAGTAGCGCAATGAGCGCCAACGGATGCGTCATGCGCGACTAGCCCTTGAGCTGGGAATAGCGAGCCGCATCGAGCGTACGCCACTGGCGCACCAGCAGCAGCACGATGGGAATGGCCAGCGCGATTTCCGCCGTGGCCACCACGAATGTGAGGAACACCATGATGGCGCCAGCCGCATCACCACGCTGCTGCGCAAACGTCACGAGGCTCAGGTTGACGCCATTCAGCATGAGTTCCATGCACATGAGCATCACCAGGGCATTGCGGCGAACGATCACGCCTAACAAGCCAAGCGTGAAGAGACCACCGGCGACAAACAGCAGAAAGCTCACCTTATCCACGGGTGTCCTCCTTGCCGGTGATCACTGCTCCTTGCATGGCGCCCTGACGCCGACTCACACCGATCACCGCCAGCGCCGCAACGATGGCTCCCACGAGGAACACTGTCGTGAGTTCGAACTCGAGCCAGTAGGTGCTCAGAAAGCGCGTGGAGAATTCTGTCAGCGTGAAGGATTCACCCATCGGAGCACGCGGTACGCGTGCCGAATCCGTACGCGCAGCCACAACGCCAAGACTGGCCAGTAGAAGCACGCCAGTCACAACTCCTGGAATCAACGACTTGCTCCACCGCTCAGCCGTTGGTGCCTCGCGCAACTGAAGCAACATGATGACGTAGACCATGAACACCATCACGGCGCCTACATAGATCAGCACCTGAAAGGCGGCAATGAAGTGCACGCCCATGAGGCCGTACACGGCACCCAATGACGTCATGGACGTGATGAGCGCCAGCGCCACGCGCATCGGCTCTCGCAGGATCAGCATCGACGCGGCGCTCACCAGCGCCAGCAGTCCGAAGACGATCAGGACTAGTGTGTCGATCGGTCGCGTCCTCGCCGTGCTTGCTCGCTCAATGTCAGCGGCACTGGTTTGGGGGGATACGGCTTCGCGACATCCTGCTGCGGTTTCCACGTCAGCATCTCTTCCATGCCGAGCCACATGTTGTAACGATCGGTCGAGACGAGATCCGGCACATCATCCTGCATGCGAATGGCGTCTTCCGGACAAGCCTCCACGCACATGCCACAAAACACGCAGCGCGAGTAGTCGATCTCGAATCGCACCGGATACTTGGGGTGCGCGGGATCGTTGGCATCGAATCCGGCTTCAATCTCGATGACTTTGGCTGGACACACCGTCGCACACATGTTGCAGGCAATGCACTGCGGCGATCCATCGGGTCGCTGCGTGAGGATATGCTTGCCACGATTGCGCGGAGCGAAATCCGCCCGACGCTCTTCAGGATAGTACGTGGTAATGGCGCCGCGACGACCGGTGAGCCACTTCCCCATGTTCCGCAGGAACACACCTGTCGTGATGGCGAGCCCCTTGAGCACTTCAGGCAGATAGGCGCGCTCGTACCACGACATCTCAGGCTCGTTCCAGTATTCCTTGCGCGCGTAGCGAACCGTACTGCGCTTCGGTGCCGTTCCCGAGCTCTGCTGGTTCGACATGATTACTGTCCTCCGCGAAGCAGCCACACCGCCACGACCGTCACGGCGAGATTGGCGAGTGACAATGGCAACAGCATCTTCCAGGACAGACCAAGCATCTGGTCATAGCGGAAGCGCGGCAATGTCCAGCGGATCTGAATCTGGACGAGACACATGAAGGCGACCTTGCCGAGGAAGGTCACCAGTTGCAGCGGGACACGAAGCCCCTGACTCAGCGCGATTTCCCGCCCACCAGGCAGAGAGAATCCTGCGTCGGTCATGAACGGCAGATTGTAGCCACCAAGGAACAGCGTGGTGAACAACGCACCAACCACGGCGATCTGAATGAACTCGGCGAACATGAACAATCCCATTTTCATCGCGCTGTATTCCGTAAAATACCCCGCGATCAACTCCGATTCTGCTTCCGGCAGGTCGAATGGAATGCGCTTGTTTTCAGCGATCGCCGCCGTCAAAAACAGAAATGCCGCGAACGGCTGATAGAAAACGCCCCAGGCCGGCAGCACTCCTCCAATCGTGCCCGACTGCTGCCGCACGATATCGCCCAGATCGAGCGTGCCATACACCAGAATGAGCCCAAGCACCGTGAGCCCCATGACGAGCTCGTAGGAGATCATCTGGGAACCGGCACGCAAACCGCCAAGCAGCGAAAACTTGTTCTCCGACGCCCACCCGGCGAGCATGGCACCAATGATGCCCATGCTACTGAATGCGAAGACGACCAGCAGACCAGCATCGAGTGTAGCGATCTGCATGGGATAACTGCGATCGCCAAACCAGTCGGCCAATGCGGGAATCAACTGTCCCGGAACGATGGTACCCCCAAACGGCACCACGGCAAACACCAACAACACTGGCGTGAACACGATGAAGGGCGCCAGAAAGTAGCCGACCTTGTCGTGCGCATTGGGCTTGAAGTTCTCCTTGAGAAGCATCTTGAGCCCGTCCGCCATACCATGAAACAAGCCAAGCCACACCAGCTTGATGTCGGTGAACGGAATACGGATGTACGCACGATTCGCGCCCACACGATCCGCCATCACCGCTGACTGCTTGCGTTCAACCCAGGTGAGCAGTCCACCAAAGCTGAGCAGCATTACCATGGCGTATGAGATGAACACCAGCGCCACGACGAGATCAGGCCACACCGACGTCACGGTCTCACTCATGTAGCTGCTCCCGCTGCCGCCATGGTGAGCGCCCGCTGCTGCGCCTTGCGGTTCCCCGTAATGGCCGCAAATACGTCAGCCGCGTGCACCACACTGCCCTTCGGGGCAAAGCACGCGGCAAATGCCGTGATCACGCCGTTCACATTGGTGTAGTGTCCGCTGCGTTCTGTCTGAATACTGATAGGCACAAACACATCCGAGCGTGCCGCAGCGTCCTGCGCATAGCTGCCAAGACGAACCACCTGGGCACCGGCTGGGATATCGGCATCGTTCACACCTTCGCCCCATACCAGCACAACATCTGCCCCAAGCATGGCGCCGGCCAAGTCGGTTCCAGCATCGCCAAACAGCGCCAATGCACCACGGCGATTGGGGTTCTTATCACTCGTAATAAGGATGTCGTCTTCGACGGTCTCACCAGGCTGCGGCACATGATCAAATTTCACGCGCGCCGACCAGTTGGAACTCAATCGATCCGCGAAAGCCGACCGCAAAGCCTCCAGCTCTTCATTGGAAGCCCAGCTCGACACGAGCACAACACCCTTCTTTGCGCCAGCGATCAACCCCGCAGCACGATCAAGGGCTGCCTCGAGCACACTCGGCACACCGCCCACCGTAGCCTCAGTCGCGCGCTCGCGCTCCCAGATCTTGGCGAGATCCCGTCCCTTGTTGCAGATCCACGGACCGTTCACATCCGGGTTATCAATGGGCGTTACACGCTCCACGCGCACATTGAGCGTCGGATCGAGAGCCTTGAGCGCCCATTCCGGTTTGCGATGCCACACGTTGATGCTGCACCCACGTGAACAACCCGGACAGGTCGACGGCGTGGCCTGCGTGTACCACACGCGCGAATGGTCCAACTGTTCGCGCGACAACAACGCGCCCACCGGACAGATGTCAATGACATTGTCCGAGTAGACGTCTTCATTGAAGTTGGCGTCCTCGGCGGGCCGGATCAGCGAATGATCACCGCGATACACGGCCCCGAGCGCACCCGTCTTGGACACTTCATGCGTGAATCGCACGCAGCGCGTGCACATGATGCAGCGCTCGTTGTCCAGCATGATGCGATCGGACAACGGATAGAACTTGGTCGCGTGATTCTTGCGATCGATAGACAGCGACGGCTTGCCGTTGTGTTCGTAGTGATAGTCCTGCAGCAGGCACTCACCCGACTTGTTGCAGATGCCGCAATCGACCGGGTGATTCAGCGTGATGAACTGCATCGTGTCCATGCGCAGCTTCTTCACCGTGTCCGACTCGGTGAGTACGCGCATGCCCGCAGTGACCGGCATGTTGCAGCCGATATCAAACCACGGATCACCGTTGTCCGATTCGACTTCCACCATACAGATGCGGCAATTGCCGGGCACTGACAGGTTGGGATGCCAGCAGAAATGCGGGACGGTCACACCCGCCCGACGTGCCGCCTGAATGACCGTCTCACCATCAAATGCCGTAGCCGGCTGGCCATTGATGAAGAAGTCGATCGTCACCGTTGGGTCGATGCTCATGACTGAGCCCCCACGGCAGCATACAGCGGCGCGGCTTCCACACCTTCAAATGCGTCGGTCACGGTCAAACGACCGTCATACATCGAACGGCCATTCTTGATGTAGTACTCGAACTCTTCGCGATAGTGATCGAGAATGGCAGAGCAGGCATAACCCGCCGAGTCACCGAGACTGCAGATGGTGGTGCCATCGTTCGCCGTCGAGATGTGATACAGTCGATCGATATCTTCCGGGCGCCCTTCACCACGCACGATGCGATCGAGGATGCGCTCCATCCACCCCATGCCCTCACGACACGGCGTACACTGACCACACGATTCGTGATGATAGAAGCGCTGAATCACACGAGCCAAACGCACCATGCACGTGCCTTCCGCAACGGCGATCATGCCACCGGAGCCGAGCTGCGAGCCAGCCGCCACCGCGCTGTTGTGATCGAGATTCACGCCCTTGAGTTCATTGGCGTCGAGAATCTTGGTCGACACACCGCCCGGGATGATGCACTTGAGTCCCTTGTCCTCGAGCATACCGCCGCAGTCTTCGTAGATGAACTTCTCCCACGAATAACCGTACTCGACTTCATACACGCCGGGACGTTTGACATGCCCGGAGATCGAAATCATCTGCGTACCCGGGCTGCGCGGCATACCGACCTTCTTGAACTCGGCCGCACCCATGGTGAGAATGACCGGCACATTGGCCAGCGTCTCCACGTTGTTCACCACGGTGGGCTTCTGATACAGCCCCTTCACCGTGAGACGCGGCGGACGATTGCGCGGCCAGCCTTTCTTGCCTTCGAGCGATGCCAGCATGGCCGAGGCTTCACCGCACACATAAGAACCAGCGCCGCGATACAGCACGACATCAAGCGAGTAGCCCGAGCCCATGATGTTCTGGCCGAGCAAACCAGCCTCGTACGCTTCCTCAATGGCACCCTGCAAACGACGGTACGGCAGATCGAATTCACCGCGCATGTAGATGAAGGCGTTCCGCCCCATCAACGCGTAGGACGCGATGATCAGTCCTTCGAGACACATGTGCGGCACACACTCAAGCAACCAGCGATCCTTGAACGTGCCGGGCTCGCCCTCGTCCGCATTCATGCACACGTAGTGCGGCTCACCATCATTCAGCTTGATCACGCCCCACTTGCGTCCGGCGGGAAATGCAGCGCCACCGTGGCCGAGAATGCCGGAGGCCGCAACTTCCTTGGTCACGTCCGTGGGTTGCATGCCGCCGAGCACTTTCGTGAGGCCTTGGTAACCTCCCCGTGCACGATACGCAGCCAGCGAATGCGAATCATCCGTCACCGGGAAGTTCATGAAGAACTTCTTGCCGGAGAGTGTCGGTGCTTCAGTCGTTGGCGCGGTCACTTGATGAGACCCTCGAGCAAGGCATCCACTTTCGCCGGCGTGAGGTCCTCATGATACGTCTCGTTCACCATCATCATCGGCGCGGTGCCGCACGAGGCCAAACACTCCGCCGTGCTCAGTGTGAACTTGCCATCCGGTGTGGTTTCTCCCGGCTTGATGCCAAGGCGACCGCACAGGTAGCGCACCAATCCGTCGGCACCACGCAGAGAACACGACACGTTGTGACACACCTGCAGGTGGTAGTGCCCGAGCGGCTCACGCGTGAACATGGTGTAGAAGCCCAGGACTTCGTCCACCTGAATGCGCGACACGCCCAAGTATGCCACCAGTTCCTCAATATCGCTGTCCGCGATATAGCCACGCTCTTCTTGAATGCGGCGCAGACACGGAATGGTGAGCGAGCCTTCGAAGCCAGCCGGATAGCGCTGCTTCCAGCGCTCGAATTCCGGTATGAGATGCTGTATGCCGTTCATCGCTGAATCATCGGTCGCACTCGCCGCCGATCATGTTCACCGACCCGAAGGTGGTAACGATGTCGGCGAGCTGGTAGCCATCGAGCATGCGATGCACGCCACCCATGTGCACAAAGCTGGGTGAGCGCACATGAACCTTGTGTGGTGTGCCGCTGCCGTTACTGACGATATAGAAGCCAAGCTCTCCGTTGGCGCCTTCATGAGCGACATACACATCGCCAGCCGGCACCACCGGCCCTTCCATCACGAGCTTGAAATGATTGATGAGTGATTCGATCTCGGTGTACACGAGCTGCTTGTCGGGAAACACGCAGCGCCGATCGTCCACATTGATCGGTCCATCGGGCATGATCTCCATGAGCTGGCGCATCATGTATACCGACTCATCCATTTCACGCATGCGCACGTAGTAGCGATCGTAGTTATCGCCCTTGATGCCCACGGGTACATCGAAATCGAGCTCGCCGTACGCGAGATACGGCGTGTCCTTGCGCAGGTCACGTGGCGCGCCAGTGGACCGCAACACAGGACCCGTAAAGCCCCAGTGCAGCGCCTCGGCCGTGCTGAGCACGCCCACGTTACGCATACGGTCGATGAAGATGCGATTGCGATCGACCAGCCCGTGCACGCGCTCGACGTACTCTTCGTACTCACGCAAGATCTCTTCGAGACGCGTGAACCAGCCCGCCGGCACATCGCACGCCAACCCGCCAATGCGCCCGTATGAATACGTCACTCGCGCGCCGGTAATGGCCGCGAGGTGCTCATACATGTGATCGCGCACCGTGACGAGATAGAGAAACGCCGTCATGGCACCCAGCTCCATGAGCTGCGCCGCCACACATGTCAGGTGATCCGCCAGTCGCGAATACTCCGCCAGTAGCGTGCGCAGATACTTCGTGCGCGGCGTAATCTCTATCCCCATCAACTGCTCGACACCATCGCAATAGGCGAAGTTGTTGATGAGCGCCGAGCAGTAGTTCAGACGATCGACGTAGGGGATGAGATTGTGCCAGGTATGATCCTCGCACTCCTTCTCGAATCCGCGATGCA
The DNA here is from genome assembly GCA_016742275.1 of Gemmatimonadaceae bacterium. Lineage (GTDB taxonomy): Bacteria > Gemmatimonadota > Gemmatimonadetes > Gemmatimonadales > Gemmatimonadaceae > Gemmatimonas. The sequence goes on along the minus strand of JACVCD010000011.1, from coordinate 3,333 downwards.
GATAGCCGCAGTGCACATCCGTGCGTAGCACTTTCTCGCCATCGAGCTCGGCGATGATTTGCACCGTGCCGTGCGTGGCCGGGTGCGACGGTCCGATATTGACCACCACCGTGTCTTCACGCGTGGGCGCGAAAACCGGACGGACCGGGTTCGGAATGGCGGACGCCACGGTGCTAGCGGACAAGGGCACTCTGGGGCGGGCGGTACGGAACGAGCGGCTGCTCCTTCTGCTTGGGATAGTCCTTGCGCAGGGGATGGCCGTGGAAGCCTTCGTACAGCAGGATCGGGCGCATGTCGGCGTTACCGCGGAAACGGATGCCGTACATGTCATGACACTCCCGTTCCATATAACCAGCAGATCCGAACAACGCTGTCAGGGAATCGACGGTGGGATCCTGAGCCGACACTCGCGTCTTGAGACGCACGCGCACCTTGTGCGTGGTGCTCAACAGATGCCACACCACTTCAAATCGCAGGGGCGCATCCGGCCAATCAACTGCTGTCACGTCGAGCAACATGTCGAACGCGTGCTGGTCTCGCAGCGTCGCCACAATGTTGAATAGAACTGCGGCGTCGATCTCAAGCACCAGTGTGCCATGCTGCACACCGCGCGATCGTACCGCACCGTGCGGAGCTTCGACACTATCGCCTTCGGCGAGCTGGATGGCGTACTGCAGATGGAGTTGATCGAGTATCGGTACCATCAGATCAGAATCGGTCGTTCACGATGGGATGCGGCGACGACGCGATCTTTTCCTGGAGTCGCATGATGCCGTCAATGACCATCTCCGGGCGCGGCGGACAGCCGGGCACATAGATGTCCACCGGGATGATGCGATCGATGCCCGGCAGCGAGGCATAGTTCTGATAAAAGCCGCCAGTGCTGGCACAGACACCAAAAGCCATCACCCATTTGGGCTCGCACATCTGCTCGTAGACCTTGAGCAGAATGGGCGCCTGCTTCTGTGTTACCGTGCCGACGACCATGAGCAGATCGGCTTGCCGGGGCGAGAAGCGTGGCAGTGCTGCGCCGAAGCGATCGGTGTCGTAGTGTGACGCGCTCACGGCCATGAATTCCATGGCACAGCATGCGGTCACGAATGGGTAGGGAAAGAGCGAAAACTTTCGCGCCCACCCCACCAATTCATCCTTGCGGGTGGTGAGGAACTCGAACGTGGCCGCCTTGGACTGACCCGGCTTGGCGAGAGAGGTGGCACCGGAGCTGATGCCCCCACCCAGCGGAATCGAGCCAACACCTGCGGCACCCGCCAGAGTCTGACCCATCGGGCCCATATCGAGTATGGGCAGTCGCTTGCCGTACATGGCTTACTCGGTCACGGCTTCGAGGATGCGCGCCCGATAGACGTACAACAGGCAGAGCACCAGCAATACCGTAAAGAAGAAGAACGTAAAAACCATGAACCCGGACAGCGGACGCGCGCCGAGCGCCCAGATGAACAGGAACATGGTTTCGAGATCGAACAGCAGGAAAATGATGGCAACTGCGTAGAACTTGATGGGCACCGCTTTGACGTTGAGCGTCTCGACGGGCGTCGCACCACACTCGAATGGCTCGAGTTTGGTGGCGTTGGCGATCGGTTTGGGCCCGAGCAGCGCATTCAGCGCGAGCGCGAGACCAACGAAGCCCACGATGGCCAGGGCATACAGCAGGAAAGTGAGATACGGCGTCATCGGGGGGACACGATCCGGCCGGGACTCCCAGGAAAGTCCGAAGAGGCAAGGCGCAGGAGGGGGGCGTCTTCCACTTCAGAATTGCGATGGTCAGCCCGAGGGCGTTTGCCATCGGACAGGACTAAGCCGTCAACGTGCCCACGCGCACATGGCCCGTCAAGACGGAAAATGCTGACACCCACTATCGCAAGGCGACTTCGGCTGGGCAGCCTTCCGCTCCACACGAAGGGATGTCGGTACGACGGGACGAACTGTCACAATTTTGACACGCATGGGATCAGAGATCAAGCGTATAGTACGATTTCGGGACAGTCGACCGATTCGTCTGTGAAAGGTTGCAGCCTTCGATTCCTTCACGGCGGGTTGTTGTTTTCGTCCCTGCCCTGCTCGAGTGCAGAGGATCAACGTGATCACCCGCAGCGGCGCATCGTGATAGATCAACTCCTCTCAATTGAAAATCCCTCTTGTCGAGGAGGAGTATTGGAGTTCCATTAGGATGAAGCTTCGTAGACCAGATTGTCGACATATACCTCAAGAAGCCAACGCATCATTGTCGTATTGCAGGTTTTTGCGATGCTTTGGCTACCAAGTATTCAGATTGTACTTCGTCATACAGCGGGTGTTCTCTTGCAAGACAATGCAGTAAAGCATGACCCACTCTCTCTCAGGGAGTCATTTCGACTGGCGCGTAGAGTTTTTCTACTCATGCGTCCGTTCTGGTCATGGATGCTCCGAAACACGGGGGTGACCGTTGTCATCGGTCTAGTTGGAACAGCAACGCCTCTGCTCTCGAAGCTTCTATTCGACGAAGCCTATCCGTCGCGAGACGTCCCGTTTGCCTTGTTGCTTGTCACTTCAATATTCGTGATCACGCTGACCACCGCGATTCTCACCGCGGGGTCTTCGTATTTGACACAAACGTATTCTGGTCGGCTCACAGTGTCGGCAGATCTAATGTTCTTCAATCACATTCAGCACCTGCCCATGGCGTTTTTCGAGCATCGTCCTTCCGGCGAAATCATGAGCCGATTCGGCGATCTTCGATCGAGTCTCAGCACTGTCTCGGGTGTCATACAGACCATTCTCGTGAGCGGGATACATCTGGCAATCGTTCCGTTGGTCATGCTGTATCTCAATTGGCAGCTCACACTCCTGTCCGTGATCGTGCTGCCGATCACGGTATTCGTCAGTGTGTATTCCAGCAAAATGGCGCAGAAGCACATCAAACGGAACGCGGAGGCTCGCGCCGATCTGAGCGCCTACCAGTTCGAAATACTCTCTCAGATGCGCGGACTGAAACCGCTCGCGCTCGAGTATCAGGCGACATCACACGTCATGAACCGCCTTGATGGTATCTTCGACACACAGATGCGTGCGGCCCGTGTGCAGATAAGCGCGGGATTTCTGAATGCCAGCGTTCAGGCCCTGGGCGCTCTAGTTTTCGGTTTCTACTCGTGGCGCATGGTACTCGGAGGAGAACTGTCCGTTGGTTCGTTCATTGCATTCAGTGCGTACGTAAGCTTCCCCCAAGAGCAGACAGTGTGAGCTAGACTTTGACGGTGCATTTCAGGAGGTACCATGCGCCGATCGAAGTTTACCGAGAGTCAGATCGTCGAGATCCTGCAAGCGGTAGAGAGTGGG
>JACVCD010000010.1 GCA_016742275.1 Gemmatimonadaceae bacterium | reverse complement strand
CCCACTCTCTACCGCTTGCAGGATCTCGACGATCTGACTCTCGGTAAACTTCGATCGGCGCATGGTACCTCCTGAAATGCACCGTCAAAGTCTAGCTCACACTGTCTGCTCTTGGGGGAAGCTTACGGCAGCACTGCATAGCGATCTGTACTTGTCTCAAGTAGCACCTCCGATTCGCGGAATGCGCGGAAACTATGGACCTGTCTTTCAGGCGCTGTCTGAGGCAGTTGCAAGTGCTTCATTTGGGTACCCCCTATTGGGGCTCGCCACTTTCAAGCTGATTTCCTTGTGCGCGCTCTGGGGCACCGCCTGGACCGTTCAGAAAACGGTGACGGAGGCCGGTGGCCCACCTGACACCACCGCTCGATTGTTGTTCTGCAATCCGTTGATCCTATTCAATTTCGTGACGGCCGCACACAATGATGCGATCTTTCTGGTTCCAGTTGGCCTGGCCCTCGTTGTGTGGCGCAGGCGCCCCGTGGTCGCCGGAATGCTCTTGGGTGTCTCCATCTCGCTGAAGCTATTTGCGGCGTTCCTACTCCCCGTACGGGTCATTGCTACTTGGCGCAGAATGGAAAATCGATCTACTCGGCAAGCGATTGGGCTTCTGCTTGGTGCCCTGTGCGGTCTGACTATCGGACTGCTACCTGATTTTCGCGCAGCGGACTATTTGCTCGGATGGGTTCGAAACGATCTCGACGTCGTCCGATCAACCATTCACCTCGCAATCGGTCCGATGATGGCTGCGTGGAGTCCTTTGGAGAACTTGGATAGTCTTGCTGTCGGTCGCATTGTATTTCTGTTGCTTGCTCCCTGGATGCTCTATCGTCACCATCGACGTTTCGAGAGGAACGACCCGCAGTTTCTGATTGCGGCTGCTTTTGATGTGATGCTTCTTATGCAGGTCCTGGTACTGCATATGATGAACGAATGGTATTTGCTCTGGCCGATGGTGTTCGCTGTAGCGAGAGGCCGTGACATGCCCCGTGATTGGTGGTTGCATGTATCCGTCTTGGTCATGCCAATCGCAATCTGGGCGGTCATAGGCCATGCATTTGTGGTTATCGTTGCTCAAGCACTGCTCGTTGTGGTATACACTGCTGCCGCGGTTGGCCACTGGATGTCGCAGACAAGGAGCCGCAATTGGCGCTATGCGCTGACTGCAGGGACGACCGGTGAATGGCCGAACACTTCCCGAGAGCTAGATTGAGGGCAATCGTACCACCGCGGCGCGATGATTCGGCGCCGTTCGTCCCTCGCTTGCTTCGAGTTTGTCGTTGAAGTTGGCTCTGAAAGGCCTGCTGCCCCCGAACCCCGCCACCGCCACCAGCCTCCGTCTGGCAGTGGCGTACTTCGCGTCGCACGCTCTCGCGCTCACGCTCATTCGCCTCTCCGGGCCACTGGCGCCCGCGTGGCCACCAATTGGCATTGCGCTCGCCGCGCTGATCATTCTGCCCCGCGATCACCGACCGATCATCTATGTTGGTCTCGCGGTGCTCGATATGCTGTCCAACTCGCTGCAGGGATTCCTCACCCTGCCAGCACTGGCATATCTCATCGTCAGCTTCTTTGAGCTGTACATCGCGGATCGTCTGCTGCAACGGTTCTTGAATGCACCGCTGCGATTCGCGCGCGTGACCGATGTCATTCTTTTCACGACCGTCATCACCGTCGCGTCAGCCATCAGTGCGATCCCCTCGGGACTTATTTCCCGGATCGCCGACGGTACAGATATGCTCAGCGCGGGCATCGTGTGGTGCATCGGCGACATGCTGGGCTACATCCTCGTTACGCCGCTTGCCGTGTTGTTGGCGTTCCCACCGGAGAAGCCGCATCGTGGGCCGCGTATCGTACGACTTGCCGAAGCCTCACTGATCGGGCTCGTACTGCTCGTAGGAGGCCTCTGGGCATTTCAGGGACGAACACTCGTCGGGCCGCTGGACGCGCACCCCTACATGCTCACGGTTCCTATCCTGTGGGCGACGCTACGCTTCGGGCAGTTGGGAACACTGTGGAGTGTACTTGGCGCCGGTGTGGTTGGTGTCTCGCTGCTCATGGCCGACATGCCGCTTTCGCTGGGTGGAGAAAACAATGCGCAAGCGCTGATCCTGCTGCAGGTCTTCCTCGGTGTAGTCGCGGTGTCCAGTCTCGTGCTCGCGACAGCGCTTCGCGCGCAGCAGGATGCCACCGTCGCCAATGCGCAGATGATCGCGGCACTCACCGAGAGTGAACAGCGGCTGCGTCAGAGTCAAAAAATGGAAGCCATCGGTCAGCTTGCCGGTGGTGTGGCGCACGACTTCAACAATGTGCTGGCCGCCATTCTCATGCAGCTCGGCGAAATCCGTCTTGTACGCGATCTGCCGCGCTTGGCTGCTGAGTTGCTTAGTGATGTGGAGAACGCCGCGCAGCGTGCCGCCCGTCTCACCAGGCAACTGCTGGTTTTCAGCAGGCAGCAGGCCATGCAGTCGCGGGTGCTCGAACTCAATCAGTTGGTGCGCAACTATGCACGACTGCTGCGCCGTGTCGTGCCCACCACGCATGAATTGTCGGTGTCGCTCAATCCGGCGCCGCTCGTGGTGGCAGCTGACGCTGGCATGATCGAACAGGTGCTGCTGAATCTCGTGCTGAATGCGCGCGATGCGCAGCGCGACGGTGGTACCATCTCGATCATCACGTCGCCGCGTAGTGTGCCTGCAAGTGTCGCAAGTGATGTGATTCCGGGTGACTATGCGGTGATTACCGTGAGTGATACCGGTATCGGTATTCCCAAGGCCAATGTGCCGCGATTGTTCGAGCCATTTTTTACCACCAAGCCACCGGGGCAGGGTACCGGACTTGGGCTCGCGACGGCCTACGGCATTGTGCAGCAGCATGGCGGAACCATCCGCGTGGATTCACGCGAGGGTGTGGGAACCACCATGGAGGTGTGGCTGCCCATCACGCAGGCTCCGTTGATCGAGGACACGGTGCCATCCGAGGTGATTGATGCCGATTCGGGTGAACATGCGACGCCGCTCACAATTCTCGTCGTGGAGGACGAGCCCACCGTGCGTCGTCTCATGGCGCGTGTGCTCGAGCGTGACGGATTCCGTGTGCGTATGGCCGCCAGTGGCCGGGAGGCACTGGATCACTGGTCGGACTATGTCGGGGTTGTGGATCTGGTCCTTACCGACGTGGTCATGCCCGGAGGCGTGAGCGGAACTCAGCTAGGCCGAGAGCTCCGCAATCGGCACCCCGAGCTGCCCATCGTGTATACCAGCGGATATGACCCCGACTACGACCCGTCGGATGTCACCATGGTCCCTGGCGAGAACTTTGTCCCGAAACCGGCCACGGCCGAGCAGTTGCTGGCTGTCATCCGCCGGCAACTAGTCGGACCGGGACGGACGTGACAGATTCCTGAAGCTGTGGTCACCTTATTTCCCGTATCGCCGAGAATTCCCATGATCCGTCGAGTCCTTGCTTCCGCCGCCCTCGTGGCCGTTGCTGCCAGTGTTGCTGCCGCGTCCGCGTTTGCCGACTTCTCCGGCAAGTGGAACCTGAGCATTCAGTCGCCTGATCAGGCCCGCACGGCGGTCCTGACGCTTGAGCAAAAGGGCGATTCAGTAGCCGGCACGACCGAGACCGAGTTGGGGTCTGCGGCCGTGCGCGGCGTCGTGAAGGGTGATTCCCTGTTCTTCGGATTCCAGTTGGATATGGGTGGTCAGGCCATTCCGATCAGTGGGTCCGCCGCTCTCAAGGACAAGGACAACATGGAAGGCGCGCTCGAAGTGACGGGCATGGGCGGCATGGGCTTCACCGGCGCCCGTCAGAAGTAGTGCCGATGGAGCGCCACCGCTCCACCAGTTCGACAAACGCGGCGCGATAGCCGCCAACATCTCTTCCCAGCGCCGCGCGGGCCATCTCGAGGACCTGCGCGGCGCTGCTGTTTCCGCGATACTCGCTGTCGCGCAGCAGCATGCCGAAGGACGCGACGGACGCAGCGAATCGGAAATCCGTGCTTGCGTTGCTGCGCGCCGTTGCCGCGACCGGTGCCGAAATCAAACGACTCGTGGATTCGCCGGGACGCTTGTAGCGCAGCCTCACGAACCCGAGTTCGCTGCTGCCTGCCGAACGCGGTGTGTTGTCGTCGGCGTCGCGTGGCGGCACCTGGCTATAGCGGAGTGAGTCGACTTCGCGCACCGGTACCGTACCGGTCACACCTGCGGGAACAATCTCGTAGAGCGCGGTGACCTGATGACCCGCGCCGATGTCACCCGCATCCTTGGTGTCGTCGGCAAAGTCTTCGTTGCGCAGCAACCGGTTTTCGTAGCCGATGAGACGATAGGCACGCACAGTGGATGGATTGAACTCCACCTGCAGCTTCACATCGTTGGCCACCGTGCGCAGCGTGGCGCCCAGTTCTTCCACGAGCGTCTTTCGGGCTTCATCGAGACGATCGATGTAGGCGAAGTTGCCGTTTCCGACTTTGGCCAGCTTCTCCATCTTGGCCGACTGGAAGTTTCCGGTGCCAAAACCGAGCACGGTGAGATACGTGCCTTCGTTGCGTCGACGTTCGATCATGCGTTCGAGCTCGGCATCACTCGATACACCGACATTGAAATCACCATCGGTGGCGAGAATGACGCGGTTGTTGCCGCCATTCCGGAACGCTTCGCGGGCCACATCGTAAGCCAGTGCCAGACCCGCACCACCGGCCGTTGATCCACCCGCTTCGAGGCGATCGATGGCTTCGTTGATGGTGACTTTCTCGTCGCCACTCGTGCCAGGCAGCACCACACCCGCGTTGCCGGCATAGGTCACGAGTGCCACACGATCCTGCGGACGCAATTCGTTCACGAGGAGACGCAGCGCCTGCTTCACCAACGGCAGCTTGTCGGGCGACATCATCGAACCTGACACATCCACCAGGAACACGAGATTGTTCGGTGGCAGATTGCGTGTGTCGATGCGCTGCGCCTGCAGGGCAATGCGCACCAATCGATGCCGCGGCTGCCACGGTGCCTGCATGGTTTCCGTGGTGATGCGGACCGGATCGTTGCCTTCGGGTGCCGGCAAGTCGTACGGGAAGTAGTTCACCAACTCTTCGATGCGCACTGCATCCTTCGGCGGACGCTGACCCTGCGTGATGAAACGCCGCATGTTGCCGTACGATGCGCGGTCGACGTCGATGGAGAAGGTCGATAGCGGATTGTTGCGCACGCCGAGGAACGGATTGTCCTCGATGCGATCGTACTGTTCACGGCTTGCCGCGTCGCCTCGCGGGCGTGATACCACCGATTCCTGCATAGTGACCGGCGCTGGTGGCGCGGCCATACGACGAGCTGGTGCACTTTCGGCGCTCTTGGCAACGCCACCGGCGACACCACGGCCGTCCGCGGGCATGGTCGCAATGCCGGCAACCCTTGGCCGCTCAGCTGTCGCTGCTGCTCCCTGTACGGCAACAGAGTTAAGAGACTGCATCGCCTGCTGCATCACGATGTCTGTCACAACGATATCGCGGTCGAGCGAAATCGTCTGACGAATCGGTGAGTATCCCAAGCGGCGCACATTGAGTTGCGCCCCCGACGGGCGGGTCGCGTTGGTCAGGCGAATGCGGTAAGCGCCCGTCGCATCGGATATGCTGCCCGCAACCTGCTGACCGCGCGGCGACTGGTACGTGACCTGCACCTGCGCCTGCTGAACAGGCACCTGCGTCCCGCCATCACGCACCACACCCACCAGCTCGATTGATGCCACCGCAACAGCCGCATCAGACGCTGACACTGCCGCCTCTGCAGTGCGGAACGCCTGAGCAGCCGGTGGCGGTGCTGGTGAAGCGGCCGGCGAAGCCGCCGCGGGTACCACCGAAGCCCCCGCCCCCGCCGATCCCGGCGCCATTCGCGCCTGTGCGCTAGCGTCGTTCCGCTCGCGCGAGTCCGCTAGCGCCGTCCGCGCAGTTCCCTCCGTGGGCGTCGACGTCGACGTCGGCGTCGGCGCAGTACCCCGTGCAACCGCCGGCGCAGCCGCCGGAGCCTGCACCGCAGTTTCCGCAACAGGTGCGGATGCCGGCGAAGCCGCAGCCGCGCCGCTCGCTGCCGAATCCTGCGCTTCCGCTCTCACAGCTTCCGCCCCACCTGCTACCGCAGTTTTCCCCTCCTCAAATCCTCCCTGACGCTGCACTACGAACACAGCAAGAACAGCCGCCGCCAGCCCTCCCATCCATCTCCATGTCCGCACAGCAACTCGCGGCCGAGCCGAAGCGACCGGACGTACCACGGATGCAGGCACCGCACTAGCCACCGGCGCCGCCAACGGTCCGTCGAGCGCATCAAGCACGCGTGATGTCCCCGCGATCAGTCCGCGTGCTTCTGCTACGACTTCCTGGCATCGTGCACAGCCCGACACATGCGCTTCGACCAATGCCGACGCTTCATCGTCGAACATGCGGTCAAGCCATGTATGAATCGTGCCTTCGTCCGCGTGTCCCTCGCTGTCAAACTCGGGCACCAGACGCTCCTCTGGCGTTCCGTCCGGCATGCCTTCCGGTCCACCGAACGCATCGCTCATCATGTCATGCGACATCGGATCCCTCCCGCGCGGCGCGCTCGCTATCGCGATTGTTCTCACGATGGCGCTGCTGCGATTCGTAAACATCCATGAGGCGGCGACGGGCCCGCGAAAGCGTCGTCCCTACGCTTCCCACGCTGAGCCCCAGTGCCGCGGCGATTTCGTGATAGTCGAGCCCTTCTTCGCGAAGCAGCAGCGCCAAACGATCTCGTTCGGCCAGTGCATCCACGGCGGCTCGGGCCAACGCCTGTTCGCGCACCCGGTCTGCCAGTTCTTCGTCCTGCAGCACATCGGGTTCCACGACATCGGCGCGGGTGGCGTCCATTTCACTGCGCAGCAACGTCAGTCGTTGACGTGTGCGTGATGTTCGGCGCGCTTCGTCGCGCGCCAGATTGGTGGCCACGGCAAACAGCCACGCGCGCTCATGCTGCACGGGCCCTTGTCGCATGGCTCGCACAAATGTTTCCTGTGCGAGTTCTTCGGCCACATCACGATCCCCGAGCCGGCGCGTCAGATAGCGCACCAGCGGAATGTGATATTCGCGGAAGAGTCGGTCGAGATGATCCATTGGCAGTGCCTGGGTGACGGCCCGCCGGCCCCGCGCCGAATCGCGCAGGAGTCCGGACCGAGACCAGTCGTCCCATCGGGATTTCCGGCCTCAGACAGGTAACGCCACCGCCTCCCGAACTTGCACACCGGCGCGCCACGGCGGATCCTTCCCCAGCCATTTTCCCCTCCCTTCGACCCTCCCATGGCCCGGAAACTCGGAACTGGTCTGGCTCTGCTGGCTCTCGGACTTGGTACCACGTGGATTGGTGTACGCGGCGCCGGCCCGGTACCCCCGCTCAATGCGCTGCTGTCCCCGTCGACGGGGCTCTGGGTCAACACCCTGAATGACCTGCCAACCGAAGCCAACGCGCGAATTGCGTCGCTCGGCGCCGATGTTGACATCCGATACGATCATCGCAGTGTGCCGCACATCTTTGCATCGAACGATCTCGATGCCGTGCGCGCGCTCGGGTATGTCGTGGCGCGGGATCGACTCTTTCAGCTCGAAGTGCAGTCGCGCGCGGGTGAAGGCACACTGACGGAACTCGTTGGCGAAGTGGCCTTGCCTGCCGATCGCGAAACACGGCAGTTGGGTATGCCGCGCTCAGCCGAGCAGCGCATGACCACAATGGATACGTCGGGCACACTGTTTCGTGTGTTGGCCGCATATGCTGATGGCATCAATGCATATCGCACGTCGCTGAGTACGGCGCAGCTTCCGGTGGAGTACAAACTTCTGCAGAAGACGCCACGTGAGTGGCTGCCGGTGCACAGCATGCATTTGCTCAATCGCATGGGTTACACGCTGGCGCACAGTCCATTGGAGCTCGATTTCCTGCGTGCACGTGCACTTGTGGGTGATTCAGCTGCACGTGCCATGTGGGACGCGAGTTCGCCCATTCAGGAGCCGATTCAGCCGGCGCCACGGAATGTGCCACGCGAGGACATGGGTCGGCTGCCGGCGCCTGGTGCGCCGGATACTGCTGCTGCGCGACTGGTTGCCGCGTTGCTTGATGGGCCTGATGGCAGCGCTGCACGTCGATCGTCGCCGCTGCAGTGGGCGCGTGATGGACAGAACTCCGAGGAACGATTCGCACTGCAGCAGGAGCGGGCATTTGCGAGCAACAACTGGGCTGTGTCTCCGTCGCGCAGTGCAACGGGCAAGGCCTTGTTGGCTGGTGATCCGCACCTCGAGCTCACACTGCCGAGTATCTGGTTTGAAGTGCATCTCGTGGTGCCGGGCGTGATGGATGTTGGTGGTGTGACGATTCCCGGGTTGCCCGGTGTGACCATCGGCTACACGCGTGCGTTTGCGTGGAGCTTCACCAACACCGGCGCCGATGTCATGGACTTCTGGCGCGAGTCGGTGGACAATGCCGACCGCCCTACGTCGTACCTGCTTGATGGCAAGCAGGAGCCATTGGTGGATACGCGAGTCGAGCAGTATCGCAATCAGAGTGGTCGTGTGTTTGCCACGGACACCGTGTACTACACGCACCGCGGACCCATGTCGCGTCAGGGGCGCGAGTGGCTGTCCATGCGGTGGACCGTGCTCGAAGCGGGCAATGAACTGCTTGGCTTCTACGCCGGTTTGCGCGCGCCTACTGCGCAGGGCTTTCTCGATTCGCTGGCGGTGTACTACACCGCACCCGCGCAGAATATGATCGTGGCTGATACGGCAGGCACGATCGCCATTCGCTCCACGGGACGTCATCCCATTCGTGCCAATCGTGCGCGTGGTCTCGATCTGTTCGATGGTACCACACGCGCCAGCGACTGGATGGGCTTCCGCGCAGTAAGTCAGTATCCACAGAGCGTGAATCCGGCGCAGGGCTTTCTGGCTTCCGCCAATCAGGAGCCCATCGACCCGACACTCGATTCGCTCTATCTCGGCGTGGACGCGCATTACGAGATCTGGCGGGCGTTGCAGATCAATCGTTTGCTCCGATCCGACAGCAGCATGACAGCCGATGTCATGCGAAGCTATCACACCAATCCCGGCAGTGTGCGCGCAGATCATTTTGCGCCGGCGCTTGTGCAGGCGGCTTCTCGCCGTATTGCAGCGGGAGATACATCATCGTCGCTCAAGTCGGCACACGACATGATCGCCGCGTGGGATCGTCGCTATACCAAGGACAACACCGGGTCTCGCCTGTTTGAAACGACGATGTCGCGGACGGCCGCATTGTTGTGGGATGAGTTTATCCCGTCTGGGCAGAGTGCCACCGTGGTCCGTCCGAGCGAGTCGCGTGTGTTGCAGTTGCTGAACGATTCGGCGAGCCGCTGGTGGGATGATCGCCGCACCACTGATGTGGTCGAGGATCGCGATCGTCTGTTGTCGCGCGCGCTGGTCGCTGCATACGACACGCTGGTTACCCAGTTCGGCAATCCGCAACAAACCCCGTGGACATGGGGACGCGTGGCACCCGCGCGTCCGCGGCATTTGCTGCGACTCGATGGATTCTCGGCGCCACCCACACCAATTGATGGTGGACGCGGGACGCTGAATCCCAGTGTGGGATCGCAGTACGGCAACTTTGGTGCGTCGTGGCGCATGGTCGTGGAGCTCACCACGTCGCCGAGTGTTCAGGGCGTGTATCCGGGTGGACAGAGCGGAAACCCGGCCAGTCCTCGCTATCTCGATCGTTTGCCGAAGTGGGCCAATGGCACGCTCGATACCGTGCTTGTGCCGCGCACTGCCGATGAACTGCCTGCTACCCGTACGCGCGCCACGTTGCGCCTCACCCGGTAAGAATCATGACCAACCAGACAAATTCGATGCCGCGCGGTGGGGTCTTTGTGCTCGCGTTGGTGTTGCAGGTCGCGGCGCAGTCCATCAGCGGCTTGTGGGGGGCAGCAGCGGCCGGATTGTTCATCGGGCTGGTCATTCGTGATCGCGGAGCCTTTCGCACGGGCTTCCTCGCGGCGGCGTGCGCTACGCTTGTGTTGCTCATTGCCGTCGCTGTACGCGGCGAGGGTCTCATGCAGTGGGCCAACATGATCGGCGCCAACTTCAGTGCACCGGGGTGGGCGCTGTTGCTCATTTCCATTCTGCTGCCTGCGCTGCAATCAGGCGGACTCGCGGGCGGGGTGGCGCGATTGCTGCGCTCCTAAGAAACGCACGCGCTGATGGTCTGGGAGTCGCTCTAATTCTCCGGAACGGCAATACAAAATGCGTTTACTTCTGGCTCTGACATTTACGGTTTTGCTGGGGTGTAGCGAGGAGGCCGCCGAGAAGGCTATTGAGTCGGCGCTTGTGCGAGCAGGAGGCGCGGCCGAACTGGTTGCGCCTCCTGGAACTACGCTGCTTCCCGCAAGCGAGTTGTTCGCGGCCAGTCCCGCATTCGGGATCCCGTATCGAGTGCGAGCGATACGTGGGGATCTGCTGGTTGCTGACCAGGCCCGTGGTCCGAGGATACATCTAGTCGACGGAGAAACCGGCGCGTTGCTCCGGTCCCTCGGCCGGTCGGGGCGAGGACCCGGCGAGTTCGAGAGTGTTGTCAGCATCGACACACTCGCGGGAGTGAATGGAGTCGTGAGTTTGTACGACTACAACCAGCAGAGAATCACGACTGTTTCAACTGACTCGCTGCAATCGCGTGGTATTCATGTGGTCGAGACTACCAGGCTGGATTGGCGGCCTGAGAGTGTCGCGCGATTGTTGGACGGTCGCCTCGTTGCGACGAACGCATCAGATAGTTCGGTTTTGCAGATCATCGATTCGAGTGGCCGGCGTATCGAGCATCTTGCCCTTCCAGCATTGCGAGTACCGCTTGCCGATTCTCACTTCCTACGCACCGCCTACAAGGCGCGAATTTGCGGGGTGCGAAACAATCATATCGCGCTCGCACTCCGGTACACACCGCGCATGGCAATTGTCGATGTCGCGTCCAAGCGTGACATCGCGGCGAGTGTGCCGCATTCGTTCAGCTCCTCGTTCATCGACACGCCACTGATTGGCCGACGAATGTTCAAGGGTGGCGCCCCCGGAGTGCGCTACGCATACATCGATTGCGTGGCAACTGACGACGCCATTTATGCCCTGTTCAGTGGTCGTCTCATCGGGAAGTACGATCGGGCAACCAACAATGCCGGAAGGTACGTGCATCGATTTGACTGGTCGGGACGACATACAGCCAGTTGGCAACTGGACCACGATGCGTATGCGTTCGCCGTACTGAATTCGTTTCTCATTACCATCGCGGAGGGCGAAGTGCCCACTCTAAGACGAACTCGAATGCCCGTCGATCAGGAGTGAGCACGACTATGCAGCCCTGCAGTATCGACAGATGTTACTTCGGCAGTTTGCCGTCGAGTTCTTCCCACACTTTGCGAATGGCAACAGGCGCCTGCTGTCCGGCCAGGAACCAACCGGACAGTTCGCCCCAGTTGGCCTGTTTGTTGGCATCTTCCACCGAAAGACCAAGGCCCTTGAGACGCTTGGCTTCGGCATTCACCTGAATGATCGCATCGCGGAATCGCACCAGTTCTTCGCGTGACACGGCCGGTGTTTCGATGAAGCCGTGACCCGGAATGAAGTGGCGCACATTGGGTAGTGCGAGTGCCTTGTTGGTGACTTCCACCCATTCAGACGGATAGGCAGAACGCATGGCGGGGAACACACGATTCAGGTACGCCTCGCTCATGAAGAGAATCTGCTCACGCGGCAGATGCACCATGAGATCACCGCCGGTGTGCGCGCGGCCAAGGAACTTGACGACCACGCGCGTGGTTCCAACGTCGATGGTCTCTTCGTCGCCAGTCATGGCGCGCGGCGGCACGATGACTGCCGCACGGCCAGCGGTCGCCGCCGCCGTGGAGTCACGCTTGAGTTGCGCGAGTGAATTGCGTTGCACCACATAGGTGATGCCCGCCGGAAGCACATTGTTGCCTGCGGTATGGTCGCCGTGATCCGAACCGACGATGTACCACTTGATGGGCAGCGGCGTGATCGTCTTGATGCGATCGAGCATCGTTTGCGTGGCCGCCGGTGATCCCTGGCCATCGGCAATGAGCACGCCATCACGTCCGACGACTACCAGGCTCACGGTGGTGAAACCGGGCTGCCGGATTTCTTCGTAGCCGTACACGTTGTCGGCGAGTTTCACGAAGCGCGGAAACTCCGACAGGGGAATGCCACGCACCGCCGGATCAGCCGTTCGCGGTTGACCGGTGGCCGGACCGGCAACGGTTTGCGCGGAAAGGAAAGAAACGCCACCGAGTGACGTCGCCAGAGCGGCGCCAATCAACGCCGAACGGAAAGTGTGTGAACGAGTCATTCCGCGAATGTGCGCTGACCGGTACAATTTCCGCCAGACTCTCACATAGGACTCTGCCATGCAAGCCGCCATGCCGTCCACTGTATTCGGTGAATTCCTCGGCACGCTCGTGCTCATTCTGCTCGGCAACGGTGTGGTAGCAGGCGTACTTCTTGAGCGTTCGAAGGCAAAGGATGCGGGGTGGATGGTCATCACGGCGGGTTGGGCGTTTGCCGTGTTGTGCGGTGTGCTGGTTGCGCTGGCTTGCGGCGCGCCTGGAGAAATCAATCCTGCGGTGACCGTAGGCAATGTGGTGCTCGGCACACGCACGCCGGCCGACGCTGTAGCGCACATCGGGGCCCAGCTGCTCGGTGCGATCGTCGGCGCCACGCTGGTGTGGCTGCACTATCTCCCGCATTGGGCAATCACGAATGATGCGGATGCCAAGCGCGCGTGTTATTGCACGTCGCCCGCCGTCCGCAATACGGGCAGCAATCTGGTCAGCGAAGTTATCGGCACCGCCATGCTGGTGTTGGTGGCGACGGCGATCGGTTCAACTGGAGTCGCTGGTGCAACGCCAGCAACAAATCTTGGTCCCGCGCTCGTGGCGGCGCTGGTGTGGGGCATTGGTCTCTCGCTTGGTGGACCGACCGGCTACGCCATCAATCCGGCGCGTGATCTCGGACCGCGTATTGCGCATGCCATTCTGCCTATCGCTGGCAAGGGTGGCAGTGACTGGAGTTACGCGTGGATTCCGGTGGTTGGACCGATCGTTGGTGCGGTCCTGGCTGCTTTGCTGTGGATGCGATAAGA
This sequence comes from Gemmatimonadaceae bacterium, assembly GCA_016742275.1. Taxonomy (GTDB): domain Bacteria; phylum Gemmatimonadota; class Gemmatimonadetes; order Gemmatimonadales; family Gemmatimonadaceae; genus Gemmatimonas. Next base: position 196,088 of record JACVCD010000010.1, on the reverse strand, counting down.
GCAACAGCAACAGCAACAGCAACTGATTAACGCGGATGACACGGAAGAAGACGGAAACAACACGGATCAAAAGCAAAAAAACAAAACAAAAACAAATAGCGAAAAAATTGGGTCTGGCTCAAGCATCGCAGCTCACACCAAACCAATCCGTGTAGTTTCCGTCCGTCTCCGTGTCATCCGCGTTAATCAGTTGCTGTTTTCTTGCTGGCCCGGTATCGCGCCAGCCAAGCCGAACTCCACGAAGCGAATGAACCAGTAGCCAACTGCTCTCGAGTTTCCCGCATCAGCTCGAGCAGAAACGTCAGATTGTGCAGCGCCAACACCCGTGGTCCGAGCGGTTCTTCCGTCACCATGAGATGGCGCAGATAGGCACGGTCATAGTGCGTGCACGCAGGACAGGGACAGCCGTCCACAAGCGCACGCCGATCGGTGCGATAGCTGCTCTTCTGCACCTGCACCTTCCCGTCGGGCGTGAACACGGTGCCGTGTCGCCCCATACGCGTTGGTGCCACGCAGTCGAACAGATCCATGCCACGTGACACGGCCTCAAGCAAATCATCGGGAAACCCAACTCCCATCAGATAGCGCGGCTTGTCGTACGGTAATAGCGGACTGCACGTATCAAACGTCTCGTACATGGCCGACTTGGCTTCACCCACCGACAGTCCACCGACCGCAACACCAGCCCAATCGCCGGACTGCAGGATGCCATCAATGCTGGCCGTGCGGAGGTCGGCGTATGTACCGCCCTGCACGATGGGGAACAGCGCCTGCGGTGGAGCGGGCAAGTCCGTCAACGCATCGGCCGTTGCCAGCTGTGGCGCACCATCCGGCACGAGAAACTCGCGCGTTGGTGCACGACCTTCACGCGATAGACGATCAAATTCTGCTTTGCAGCGGGCGAGCCAACGGAGACTCCGCTCCATCGCGCCACGTGATGCTGCGTGATCCGCACCACCAGCAATCAGTTCATCGAATTGCATGATGACATCGGCGCCAATATTGCGCTCGATCTGCATCACGCGTTCCGGTGTGTAATGATGCGTGGAGCCATCCAGTTTGTTGCGGAAGGTCACGCCCTCTTCCGTGACCTGTCGATACCGCGACAGCGAGAACACCTGGTAGCCGCCGCTGTCGGTGAGCATCGGACCATCCCACCGCGAAAACGCGTGGATGCCACCCAGCGCCCGCACCATCTCATCACCGGGTCGCAAATACAGGTGATACGCATTGGCCAGCACCATGCGCGCGCCGGCGGCCTTGAGTTCGGGCATGGCCAGACCGCGGACCGACGCATGCGTGCCCACCGGCATGAATGCCGGTGTTTCTACGACACCATGTGGCGTGTTGAACCGACCAAGCCGCGCCGCACCATTTGCATGGCTTGTCGTAAACGCAAAGCCTTCAGTCATTCCCGCTCACGCGCTCGTGCTTCAGTCTCTTCGTCCAGCACCGAACGAATGACACGCAACAGCGGCTCGTCCGCCGTATAGCGCGCACCGTACTGCAGATTGAAGCGGAAATCGAAGTCCGGCGGCATCATGCCCTGATTGTGCTGCAGAATGGTCTCCAGCTTGTCGATGCCTTTCGCCAATCGTGCTTCGGGTGTCGACGCCTGCTCGTACTCATCCCACAGTGCGACGATCTCATCGCGTGTAGAGACCGGCAGCGGTGTTGTGAGCTGTTCGAGATCCGCGCGTTCCTGCTCGGCTTTGCTCGGCACGCCAACCTGCAACACGGCCGAGATGTCGCCGCTGATGGCTTCGCCGAGGTCGTGCACGAGGCAGATACGCAGCAAGCGGCCAACATCGACATCGGGGAAGTATGGCGCCAGCACGAATGCCATGAGGCACACACGCCAGGTGTGCGCGGCAACGGTTTCATGCTGACCAGTGCTGGTCCATGAAGTGCGTGTGGTGTGCTTGAGTGATTCGGCGGCGCGCAGAAAGGCGAGCACACCCTGCAGTTCTTCTGACGACGGAAGCGATGGCGGAAGCATGGAACTCTGAGAGAAATGGCGTCAGGCGCGAGGCGAGATGCCCGCGCGTGCTGCCCACTGTGACACGAAATCCGCTCCACCGTTTCGCACGAGCCACGCAAAAACCATTGTGCGCAACAAACGACCGGCCAGCAGCGCGAGTGCGAACTGCGCAAACGGAACACCGACGGCACCCGACGCGATACTAGTCCATTTGGTGGAGAGTGGACTCATGGTGCTCGCGAAGATCGCCCATGCGCCATACCTGGCGAGCTGTGTACGCGCCTCCGCAAACGATTCTGGCGAAAGCCCGAACCAGTTCGCCACCGGACCCTGTAGCCACTCGAGCGCCTGGGCTCCCAGGAAGTACAACAGCACGCTGCCAATGAAGGTGCCGAGCGTAGCTAGCAGCGCCAGCCGATAGGCCCGCTCCGGACGGGTCAGCGCCAGTGGCAGAAAGAATAGATCGGCGAGACCGGGGAAAATGCATCCCTGCAGCAGACCCCAGCCCAACACCACCTGCGCGCCCCGCCCACTGTCGGCCAGCGCCTGCAGGCGTGCATACACACGCATGAACCATGTGCGGAGGTACATTCCCGCAAGATAACCCGCCCTCGATCCCCTCCCCATGCCTTTTCGCGCCTCCCGCCCTCGTTTTCCGGCGGGACACCGTGCCCAGTGCATCGCGCTGGCCAGCACTGCGGTACTTCTGTCGGCCTGTGCCGGCCTGACACGTGGGTATGTGGGACACGAATCACCCGTGTCGCCACACGCGCACTCGCTGATCGAACTCGGAAGCGTGGACAGTATTCTGACACCACTGTCAGTGGCGCGGGGGGCAAGCAGCTACACACTCGTGCGCAACGCCGGACCGTGGCGTGCCGCCGTACTCGAGCTGGATCTGCGTTGCACGGCGCTCGAAGCAAGCAAGGGTGCAGTAACGGCGGTTGGGCGTCGCACAACATCTGGTCTGCTGGCTGCACAGCCGGTGACGACGCGCGCAATCGGTGCCGTCAATGCGGACTTCTTTCTGTTTGCACCGCCCGGTGTGCCAACAAATGCGCATGTAGAGCACGGACAACTCATGGCTGGCCCCGATACAAAACCAGTCGTATTTGTCGATGAAACCGGTGATGCGCACATCGATACGCTGCGCGCGGTGGGTTCGATTGGTTCCGTCGCGCTCACGGCGTGGAATCGACCATCGCCGCGCACGAGCGGAATCGTGGATGCCCGATGGGGCGTGCCAATCGATACCGCGACACGCAGGAATGCATGGCGCCTCGAGCCACTGTCCTCTGTGCACTCCAAAGGGCCAACCGTGCGCGGGAGATACATCGTTCAGCGCGCAGCCACAAAGGACACACTGGTGTACGGTGACACACTGCTACTGCATGTGACCACCACCGTGAATGCGTCGTGGCAGATTGGCGATACGCTCACGTTGGAAATGACCATTCGCCCGTCACGCACGGCGAAGAATGGTCAGCCCGTGCAAGTCCGCGATGCGGTCGCCGGTCGTCCAATCCTCGTACGCGACAGTGTGCTCACGACCGATGTCAACACCGAAGGCAATGCCGGATTCCAGGGACCGAATCCTCGTACCGCCATCGGATTCAGTCGCGATGGAAAGCGCGCGTGGCTTGTCGTGGTCGATGGACGGCAGCCGGGATACAGCATGGGCATGTCACTTACGCAAACCGGAGAGCTGCTGCGCATGCTCGGCGCTACCGAGGGCATCAATCTCGATGGCGGCGGATCCAGTGCACTAGTGGTGAGAGATCCGGAAAGTGGTGCCGGAGTGTTGCGCAATCGACCATCCGATCCGAGCGAGCGTCCTGTCGGAAATGCCCTGATTGCCTCAGCGCGCTGCGGTTGGTAGTCGTAGTTCCAGTACGACTTCCCTTCCTCCATTCCATACATGCGAACACTACGTATCATCGCTCTGCTTGCGTCCACGGCTACCGCTGTGGCCGCGCAGGAGCGCGAGGATCGCACGCTCCTCACGCAGGAGCAGATGACGTCCATCATTAACGAGATTTCCGGCGAGCGGGCCATGCATCACCTGCTTGAGCTCGTGCCATACCAGCGAGTGCGCTTGCCGGAAGAGTACTCGCAACCATTCCGCGAAAGCCGAGTCATCGAAACATTCGCCAGGCAGTACGGATTTTCGAATGTCAAGACGGTGGTCTACCAGCAGGGTGGGACGGCGTTCCAGCCTACGCAGGGTGAGCTGTGGATGACCACACCCAAGCTCACGAAGCTGTTCGACATCCACGATCTGCCGCTCGCCCTGCCGTCGCTCAATGCGAATGGTGAGTTGTCCGGCGAGTTGATCGATGTTGGTGCCGGTCGTGCGCAGGACTTCGAAGGCAAGGATGTGAAGGGCAAGTTCGTGGTGTCGTCCGGTGCCACGGGTGCTGTGTACTCGCTCGCCACGCTACGTGGTGCCATCGGCGTGCTCGCGGTGAGTGCCATTGGCTATCAGCGTTCGGTCGACTTCCCGAATCAGATTGTGAATAGCACGGTGCCGGCACAACCGGGAACCGTGGCATGGTCAGTCACGCCTGAAGTGCGCAGCAATCTTTCGGCGCTTCTGGCGCGCGGTGAGAAAATCACCATTCGCTCAGTGGTGAAAAGCGAGCAGGTACCGATGAAGGCCGAGTATGTGTGGGCGCAGATTCCGGGTGATGGCAGCACCACGCAGGAGGCGGCCATCAGCTGCCACTTGTATGAGGGTGTCATCAAGCAGGGCGCCAACGACGACAACTCAGGTTGCGCGCTCACACTCGAAGTGGGTCGCACGTACATCAAGCTGATCAACGAAGGCAAGCTGCCGCGCCCCAAGCGCACCATCAACTTCTTGTTCGTGCCGGAAATTCAGGGCACGAATGCGTTCTTCCAGGCCAATCCGGACAAGCGCAAGACCATCATCGGCACGCTCAACTTCGACATGGAAGGCATTCGTGTCGCGATGAGCCGGAGCTTCTGGATTCTGCAGCGCACGCCGGACACGTTCCCGTCGTACCTGAACGACATCGCGCAAAGCATGATGGAGTACATCGCCGACATTTCGCGCGAGCGGGTGCGATTCCGTCGGTCGCTTTCGGGCTACGCGCCCACCCAGCCGGTGGAGTCGCCGCGCGGCAGCAAGGATGCGTTCTATATCAAGATCGACAAGCACTACGGATCGAGCGATCACGTGGCGTACATGAGTAACGGTGTACCGTCAGTCATGTTCATCACCTGGCCGGACATGTGGTATCACTCGAGCGAAGACACGCCGGACAAGCAGGATCCCACGCAGTACAAGCGTGCGGGTTCGGTGGCGCTCGGCGCGCTGACCGTGCTGACCGTTGGAACCGACGAGATGGCCGCACGTGTCGTGCAGGAAAATCTCGGTCGTGGACTTGGTCGCATGGGCGAAAGCCACGTGAAGGGACTGGGCTACATGGCCGATGCCAAGGACGCCACGAGCCTCACTCGCGCCTATGCCGAAGCCCGCAACGCCATTCGCCACCAAACCAGCATCGAAAAGGCTGTGGTGCGTTCGGCCAAGGTGCTGTGGACGGATACCACGCTGGGTGCCAAGCGTGTGGCCAGCTTCGAGCCGTTGCTCGATCAGCGCGCCGCGTCGCTGCTGAACGAAGTGAAGGCGGCGTACCAACTGCAGGCCCTGCAGCGCGGCGTAGCGGCCGCTGAGCCGGTTCAGAGTGCGGAAGAGAAGGCGGCAGCCTTGCTGCGTGTTGAGATGCCTACGGCGGCCAATGCGCCGGCAGGCAATGCGCCGGCCGGCGCTCCGGGTGGAGCTGCAGGACCTGGAGGCGCGCCTGGCGCCCCGCGCGGTGTTGGTGGTGCCGGCGGCCCGCAGTTGCCGGACGAGTTCAATGCCGAACTCGGTCTGCTGTTCCGGAAGGGCATCACGGCGCTCGAACTGCGTGACTTCCTGAGCGGCGAGTTCACACCGCTGCCCATGGAGCAGGTCATGGCCGTGCTGCGTGCGCGCGAAGCGCAGGGTCAGATTCGTCTGGTGCCGATCAAGAAGTAGGCGGGGGCACAAACGCAAAACACACCGCCCCTCGAACAGTCCGTGTTCGGGGGGCGATGTGCATCTGGCACCGAAGCTCGGGACTAGAGCCGGTCGAGATCTTCCTTGCCGATCACCGGCGCCCATGGCAGCAGTTCATACTGCGCCAGCGACAATTTGGTGAACGGATCGCCATCGCGAATGCGATCGAGTGCGCCAATGACATCGTCATCGGGCACTCGGAGCAGCAGCCCGCCACCCGCGCGCGGGTCGAAGGGACCCGAGGCAATCAGAATGCCCTGAGCCTTGAGTTCACGGAGATACGCACGGTGTTCGTCCACGTGCGGGGCGATGTCGTCGAACGCGCGACGGTAGCGGATGAGAGCGAGAGCGTACATGTCTGAAATGGATCACGGTGCGAGCGCCAATGCAACAGCCCAATCGCTGGCCCAATCGCTGGCCCAATCGCTGGCCCAATCGCTGGCCCTATCGCTTGGTCCAAAGGAGAACCGCCCCGCAGGACGCCGCTCCCATTCGATTGAACTCCGCCGGCAATTGCGCCGCCGTGTACACCTCGGCGGCCACAATCTGCGGGCCGTTGTAATTGGTGACATCGAATAGCGACTCACCCGCCTGGCTGTTGTAATGCAGCACACCGTCCACGTAGACGCGCATGTAACAGGCGGGCTTGGCCCCGCGGCGAATGTCGACCACATCGCCCGAGGGCAGGCCATTGCGGGGAGACGACGGGCCACGGGAGCCAACGGTCAATGCACTGCTTGCGCCATACGAAGTAGCGCGCACTCCGGGCGATTGTGCGACGATCGCCTGCGCCCACTGACGGTCACCGAACCTCCAGAGAGCCGTGGAGTCGAGAAATTTTCCAATGCCGAATTTCCGCCGGCTTTCAAAGCCGAGCAGGTTGCGTGCGGTTGGTGTGAGTGCGGCGCGCACATCCACTCGTTCGAGTTCCTGCGCAACTGGCCGCAGGAGGATGTCCACGTCCTCCATTTTCTCGCGTCCAAGCGCCAGGTCAACCAGGATCGGGCTGTAGCCAACCGCGCGAACCTGCAGACGGTACGATCCCGGCGGCACACCAGCAATGAAGAATGCACCGGATGAATCACTACGTGCCCGGAACGTCGTGCCAATCAGTTCAACCTCGGCTCCAGCAATCGGACGTTCCGTTGAATCCACGAGCACGATGCCAGCCAGCGATGTCGTGGCTGCCACCTGCTGCGCAGACGCCGCTGTTGGGCCAGCGACGAAAGAGCAGAAGGCCAAGAGAACCAGTGTCCACCAGGAGCGACCGGGACTCATCGACGAGTCCATAGGAGAATGGCGCCACACGAAGCACTGCCAATGCGATTGAACTCCACCGGCAACTGCGCGGGCGTGTACACTTCCGCCGCAATGATCGGCGGACCATCAAAATTGCTGACGTCGAACAGCTGCTCGTCGATTCCCACATTGTACCGAATCATCCCATCAACGTAGATGCGTGTGTAGCAGGCTTGCCTTGCGCCACGCGCTTTGTCCGTCACATCACCTCTTGGTGCGCTGCGTGTAGGACCACGCGACCCGAACGCCAACGCCCCACTGCTCCCGTAGTGCATGATGCGTAGCCCGGGAGCCTGTGCAACAATCGCCTGCGCCCACTGCCGATGATCGCCAGACTTCCAGAGCGTCGTGGAATCGAGGAAGCGACCAATGCCTACCTGCCGCCGGCTCTCGAATCCCGCCAGATGCCGCGACGTCGGTGTGCTGGTTGCGCGCACATTCACTCGCTCGAGTTCCTGCGTCATGGGCTTGAGCAACGCTTCGAGACCGTCCACGCCGTCAGACGTGAGACGGATATCAAACGCCAACGGCGCGTAGCCAACCGCACGTACCTGCAGCCGATACTCACCGACCGGAATGCCGCGAATGGCAAATGCTCCACTCGAATCACTTCGCGCGCGAAAGGCCGTGCCAATCAACTCGATATCGGCACCAGCAATGGGACGCTCAAGTGAGTCCACCAACACCACACCGGCAATCCTTGCGGATTGGGCTTCAGCCGATGGCGAAACAGCCAACAGACTCACGCCAATGGCGAGTGCGCAGAGGTGTGTGAGTACCGTACCACGGGAGGGACGAGGTAGGCGGAGCATGGGCAATTGGCGGGAGAAATGAATTTCGACCCAAATATAGACCGCTGATACCCATTGAGCTCAACACGGATCCAGTCCGCTCAAAGCGGTCTCCCCACTGCCTCCTTCAATGCCACCCACGGCAACCTGGCGCAGCCATGTCTTGCCGCAAATGGCACCACACTGCGCAGCGGCGACAGCATTTCCGGTAACCTCTCCGCCGGCTGGCCAGCAAGCATGGCTTCCACGTCATCGACAATCGCCAGCGCCTCAGTCACCGTGAGACTCATGACCGCGTCCGTCATCAGACTCGCCGACGCTGTGCCCACCGAGCAGGACTGCCCAAGAAAACTCACATCGACAATGCGGGCGGCCTCAACACGCACCATGACGCGAATGTGATCGCCACATACCGGGTTCTTGTGCTCCGCGAACCCGGTGACATCGGTCATTTCCCGCTTGTTGTGCGGCGAACGATGATGCGCAAGCAACGCCTCCTGATACATCGCGGCCAGCGAGGGTGAGCCCTGCGCACTCATGCAACGTTACTCGGCCGCAGCAAACAATGACTGCGCGGCTTCCAGTGCACCCACCAGCGCCTCCACATCCGCCGCATCGCTGTACACGTAGAACGATGCGCGGGCCGTGGCACTCACACCGATGCGGCGCATGAGCGGCTGCGCGCAATGATGGCCGGCGCGAATACACACGCTATGCTGATCGAGAATTGTGGCGAGGTCGTGCGGGTGCACGTCAGCAACCGAGAAACTCACCACGCCACTGCGCTGCGCCGGGGGCGGACCGTACACCGTGACGCCGGGCAGAGAACGAATGCGCGAATCGGCCAGTTCCAGCAACGCGAGTTCGTGTGCTCGCACATTGGCCATGCCGAGCGCGCTGAGATAGCGCGTGGCGGCAGCCAGAGCCACGGCGTCGGCGGCGTTTGGTGTGCCAGCTTCGAACTTGTGCGGCAGCACATTCCACGTGCTGGTGGTGTCATGCACCCACTCGATCATGTCGCCGCCAAACATGTAGGGCGGCATGGACTCGAGCAGCGCGCGACGACCAATCAGGCAACCAATGCCCATTGGGCCGAGCAGCTTGTGACCGCTGAACGCGTAGAAGTCCACGTCGAGCGAATCAAAGTCCACCGGCAGGTGCGGAACGGCCTGTGCGCCATCCACGACGATCACCGCCGCTGATCGCGAGCGAATGAGTCGCACCGCTTCGTCGAGGGGTGTAATGGCGCCAACGGCATTGGAGACATGTGTGAGTGCCACAACCCGCGTACGCGATGACAACACATCACGCAGCTGATCGAGATCGATGGTCTGCTGCGCCGTGAGCTCGATGACGCGAAGCGTGGCACCAGTCGTGAGTGCCAGCTGCTGCCAGGGGACGAAGTTGGCGTGATGCTCGAGTGCCGTGATCACGATTTCGTCGCCGGCCTTCACATTGGCTCGGCCCCAGCTTGACGCCACGAGATTCATGGACTCGGTGGTGCCACGCGTAAACAGCAGACAGTCCGTGTCGGCCACACCCACGAATCGCGCAATGGTCGCGCGGGCTTCGTGATAGCGTTCGGTGGCCAGCGCCGAGAGTGCGTAGGCGCCGCGGTGCGGATTGGCGTTGGCCGTTTCGTAGAAGTCGCGCAGGGCGTCCAGCACCATCTTCGGCTTCTGCGACGTGGCAGCCGAGTCGAGATAATGGAGATTCGAATTGGCCGCGAGCAGCGGGAAATCAGAGCGGGGAGCGAGAGCAGCGGACATCATGGGCCGTGTTGGGGTTCGCATCGCATTCCGTACGCACTCACTCATATGCATCCTGCACCCACTCACACTCGCCACTGTGAACTGACAACTCAGAACTGCAGTTCATAAAAACAGTTCCGAGTTCTCAGTCATCAAGTGTCGAGTTGGAGTGGGTGCCCAACATACACCACCCCATCCTCCACTCTCGCCTCGTACGTCCGAATCGCGTCTGTCGCCGGCCCACGCAGCACTGCGCCCGTTCGCACATCGAACTGCGCGCCATGCCACGGACACTCCAGCACGCAGGGGGCTACCACATCGCCCCCGGACAACGCGAAGTCACGGTGCGGACACCGATCTTCCACTGCAAACACGGACTCGCGTTCGCGCACCAGGCACACGCGCGTTCCGTCGGACAACTGCACCCCGTGTGGGAACGTCGGATCTACATCCTCGAGACGGGCAACCGGCTGCCACGTCGAGTCGGACGACTCACTCACTCCGTGCTGACCGCTGCTGCCTGATCCGCAGCCGCTTCGCTTTCCAGCGCCGCCTTGAGTGTGTGCCAGGCCAGCGACGCGCACTTCACACGAACCGGGAATCGCGACACACCGCTGAATACCACCAGCTGTCCGAGCGACTTGCCTGCCTCCGGATCCTGACCGAGCACCAGGGCATGAAAGCGCGCAAACAACGCCTCGGCATCCGCGCGCGACTTGCCCTTGACCGCTGCCGTCATCAGCGACGCACTGGCCTTGGAGATGGCGCACCCATGGCCAGTGAACTTCACATCGGAAATGACACCGGTATCGTCGAGCACCAGCGCCACATGCACTTCATCGCCGCACAACGGATTGCGCCCATCGGCATGCCGATTCGCGCTCGGCAGTTCACCGAAATTCCGCGGCTTCCGATTGTGGTCGAGGATGACGGACTGATACAGCTCCTGGAGATCGGTCATGGCGAGGAGCTAGTGGCTCGAATCGCCCGTGAACCGCTCCACCGTCAGCTTCTCCAGCGCTTCCACGATCACCGGATTGTCGATGGTCTCCAGCACGTCCGCCGCAAAGGCGTACATGAGCAGCTGCTTGGCCAGCACCTTGCCCACGCCACGGCTCTTGAGATAGAACAGCGACGTTTCGTCGATACGGCCCACTGTGGCGCCGTGTGTGCACTTCACGTCGTCGGCAAAAATCTCGAGCTGCGGCTTGGTGTCGATCTGTGCCTTCTCGGACAACAGCAACGTGTGATTGGTCTGCTTGCCGTCGGTCTTTTGTGCCTCGGGATGCACATACACCTTGCCGTTGAACACCCCGTGCGCGCTGTCGTCGATGAGGCCCTTGTAGGCTTCGCGGCTGAAGCAATTCTCCTTCACATGCTCCACGCGCGTCTGATGATCCCCATGCTGCTCACCATCCAGCATGTAGAGACCATTGATCGTGCAGCCGCAGCCTTCGCCATCGAGCACCGTGTACACATTGCTGCGTGACAGCGCGGCGCCGGTCTGGAAAGTGAACGTGACGAAGTGACTGTCGCGTCCCTGGCGGGCTTCCACCGTGCCCACATGATGCGCCTGACGCGCTTCACGCTGCACACGAATGACCTGCAAGGTCGCACCATCTTCCACGAACGCTTCGACCACGGCGTTCGTGAAGTACGGCACGTCATCAAGACCGATGTAGCTCTCGACAATCGTGGCCTTGGCATGACGCTCAGCCACCAGCACATGACGCGGATGGCTCATCAGCCCAGCCCCGCGCGCGTCCGTGACGTGCAGCAGGTGGATGGGCGTGTCGATGACCATTTCCTTAGCCACGTGAATGAACGTGCCTTCGCCGGCAAATGCCGCGTTCAAGGCCGTGAAGCCATCACGTGATGCCGGCGCGGCCGTGCCGAGCACGCGGCCGAGGGTGTCGGCTTCGCGCACTGACGCATCGGCCAGCGACAACAACGTCATACCGGCCGGCAGACCTTCAAGACGCGACAGCGCGGCACTGAAACGACCGTTCAGAAACACAACCAACGGCCACGTGCCACCAAACGTGTACGGCTCGAGGCGCGACGCATCCAGTGTACCGGGCGCCACGTCCACGGCCGGCGTGTACTGCGCGGCCGAAATGGCCGACACACTGGTGTAGTGCCAGTCTTCGTTGCGCGTGGTGGGGAAGCCCAGCGTCTTGAACGCCTCAGCTCCCGCCGTACGCAACGCTTTGAGTGAACCCGGCGCGTCAGCGACCGAAGCCGCCACCGCCTGTTCAGCGAATCGAAGACCGGTGCTCACGCCACCGTCTCCAGCACCCAGTCGTAACCACGATTCTCGAGCTCGAGCGCCAGCGTCTTGTCGCCGCTCTTGATGATGCGGCCACCAGCCAGCACGTGCACGTAGTCGGGCACGATGTAGTTGAGGAGGCGCTGATAGTGCGTCACCACGATCGTGGCGTTGTCGGCGCGCTTGAGTGCGTTCACACCCTCGGCCACAATGCGCAGCGCGTCGATGTCGAGACCCGAATCAGTTTCGTCGAGAATGGCGAGCGTCGGCTGCAGCACGGCCATCTGCAGGATCTCGTTGCGCTTCTTCTCACCACCCGAGAAGCCGGCATTCACCGAGCGATTCAGCATGGACGCATTCATGTCCACCAGCTGGAGCTTCTCTTCCACGAGGTCGAGGAACTCCATCGGATCGACTTCCTCGAGACCCTTGGACTTGCGGATCTCGTTGTACGCGGCGCGCAGGAAGTACGCGTTGGTGACACCGGGGATTTCCACGGGATACTGGAACGCGAGAAACACGCCCGATTGCGCGCGGATTTCCGGGTCCATCTCGAGGAGATTCTCGCCCTTGTACAACACCTCACCGCCCGTGACTTCATAGGCCGGATGACCCGCCAGCACCTGCGCCAGCGTGCTCTTGCCCGAGCCATTGGGACCCATCACGGCATGCACTTCACCGGCATTCACGGTGAGCGAAATACCCTTGAGAATCGGCTTGCCGTCGATGGAGGCGTGGAGGTCGTTGATCTGCAGCATATGTGGAAACGGTAGAGAATTGTGTGAACGAAACGAGTGCGACGCATGGAACAGCAGTGTTGAGTTTCGAGTGTTCAGTTTCGAGTTCAAGTCAAACTCCAACTCGAAACTGAGTACTCAACACTCACAACTGTTGTTCAACCAACCGAACCTTCAAGCGTGATACCAAGCAGCTGCTGCGCTTCAAGCGCAAACTCCATCGGCAGCTCCTTGAATACTTCCTTGCAGAAGCCACTCACGATCATGCTCACGGCCTGCTCGGCATCCAGCCCACGCGCCTTGAGATAGAAGATCTGGTCTTCACCGATCTTCGACGTCGAGGCTTCGTGCTCGAGTGTTGCGCTGTTGTTGCCGACTTCGACGTACGGGAACGTGTGCGCACCACAGGCATTGCCCACCAGCATCGAGTCGCACTGCGTGTAGTTGCGTGCGCCCTCGGCCTTGGGCAGGATCTGCACCTTGCCGCGGTAGCTGTTCTGCCCCTTCATGGCGCTGATGCCCTTGGACACGATCGTCGACTTCGTGTTGCGACCGATGTGAATCATCTTCGTGCCCGTGTCCGCCTGCTGCATCTTGCTGGCCACTGCCACCGAGTAGAACTCACCCACGGCGTTGTCGCCCTGCAGAATCACTGACGGATACTTCCACGTGATCGCCGAACCGGTTTCCACCTGCGTCCACGAAATCTTGGCGTTGGTCATCGCCTTGCCACGCTTGGTGACGAAGTTGTAAATGCCGCCCACGCCATTCTCGTCGCCCGCATACCAGTTCTGCACGGTGCTGTACTTCACCGTGGCATTGTCGAGCGCCACGATTTCCACGACGGCCGCATGCAACTGGTTGGTGTCGCGCTTGGGCGCGGTGCAACCTTCCAGATAGCTCACATACGAGCCTTCGTCAGCCACGATGAGCGTACGCTCGAACTGACCCGTTTCCGCCGCATTGATGCGGAAGTACGTGGACAGCTCCATCGGGCAACGCACACCCTTCGGGATGTAGCAGAACGAGCCGTCAGAGAACACCGCGCTGTTGAGCGCTGCAAAGAAGTTGTCGCTGTACGGCACCACCGAGCCCAGATACTTCTTCACGAGCTCCGGGTGTTCACGCACCGCTTCGCCGAACGACATGAACACGATGCCGTGCTTGGCCAGTTCTTCCTTGTAGGTCGTGCCAACCGACACCGAGTCGAACACGGCATCAACGGCTACGCCGGACAGACGCTTCTGCTCGTTGAGTGAGATGCCAAGCTTGTTGTACGTCTCGAGCAACTTGGGATCGACTTCGTCGAGCGAACCAAGCGGCTTCACCGTCTTGGGCGCGCTGTAGTACGACGCCGCCTGATAGTTGATGGGCGGATAGTGCAGGTTCGCCCAATGCGGTTCCGTCATCGTCTGCCAGCGACGAAACGCCTTGAGACGCCACTCCAGCAACCACTCCGGCTCGTTCTTCTTGGCCGAAATGAAGCGCACCGTGTCTTCGGTCAGACCCGGCGGAAGCGTCTCCGCTTCGATGTCCGTTGTGAACCCGTATTGATACTCGCGATTGACCAGCGTCTCGATGGTCGAACTCATGCCTGCTCCTGTTGCACCGACGATAGGTGACCTGACATCCGGTATTCACAGCGCCCGCAGCCGCCAAGTCGATGCGCCAAACGCTCGACCTGAACACCAAGCAGTCGCTCCACGAACTTCGCTTCCACCGCACATGCCTCCGGAAACCGGTCGGCAATCTCGCGCAGCGCACAGTTGTAAATGCGCAGCGTGAGCGAGGCAGGATCCACTTCGGCCATGTAGCCCTTGGCCGTCAGCAACTCCGCCACCAATGGCACCCGCTCCTCGAGGGGCAGGGCCTCCAGCACCGGCCCGGCTTCATCAGCCAACCGCTGCCAATCGGCCTCCAACACCGCTTCCACCGCGCGATCGCCCGTCTGGGCCCGCAGCGCATCCAAAGCAGTCGCCAACACCTGCACATAACTGCGAGGGAACAACGCCTCGCCGGCTGCCGTGAGCGAATAGGCAAAAACCGGGGCGCCCACACCACGCACCATGCGACGATACCGCACCAGCCCGTCTTCTTCGAGGGCCTTCAAATGGCGACGCAGTGCATTGGCGGTCAGTCCAAACTGTGATCCCAGCTCACCAGCCGTCAGCGGTTGCGCCTTGCGTAGCGCAACCAACAGGTCAGCCCGGACTCCGCGGAATCCCCCCAGTGCTCCAACGACATCATCCATCACGACATTATAATTCGGTTTTGACCAATAGGTCAACGAAACCGTTGACGAATTCCCGTTCATCCGTCCCTACATTTCGCTTCCGCTGTGCAGCCTGCATATTGCTGCCGCTCCACTTGCCAATTCGTCTCTTGCCGCCGAGGAAGCCCCACCAGTGTCACTGACCGTCACCATCGCAATTGGCGTACTGCTGATTGGTCTGTTTGCACTGATCCGGGCTCGGCGTTTGACCAAGGCGTCTATTGAGCGCGACGGGCTTTCCCGTTTCCGCGACAGTTTTGGTGGCCGGTATCCCGAGATTCTGATTTCCCAGGTCTACATGTATCTGGCTGAACAGCATGGGGCTGTCGAGCCGCATTACATCGTGAATCCGCAGGATGATCTGGATCGGGTGTACGGTCTCGCGGATCTTGATCTCGAAGACGCGGTATTGGTTATCGCCGACCGGGCCGGGGCACGTTTGCCGCGCGCCAACGAGTTGGACGAACTCAAGACGCGAGTGCGGACCGTGGAAGATCTCCTCCAGTATCTCGAGCCCTATTTTCGCCCCGAAGTTGTGAAGGGCTGAGCGCTGCGCTCGTACTGGTTGGTTGCTGTCGTAGTACTTACCGCAGCATGTGGTGGTGGACCAAGACCGAACGCCATCCCCACACCCGCTCCCGCGCCGTCTGAAACAGCTGAGCGCGCCCCAAAGCCGGTCCTGCCGGCAACACCGAGTCATGCCGGTCCCCGCGATTCGGCCATCAGCGACGAAGACCTGAGCGAGCTCTGGACCCGTCAGCTCATGGTGCCGGTCGAGGGCGTCACCCGTGCCCAGCTGCGGGATAACTACACGGCCGGCCGGGCCACGGGGCGCATTCACGGCGCGCTCGACATTCTGGCACCTCAGGGGACGGCAATCCTGGCTCCGTCCGATCAGGTCATCGGGCGGCTCGGTGAGGGCAGTGTGGGCGGCATTTTCATCTATGCCCACGACGCTGACGGCCGTTTCGTCTACTACTACGCCCACCTTGAGCGCTATCGCCGCGGGCTCGCCGTTGGGGACCGAGTCGCCAAGGGATCCGTGATTGGCTACGTTGGAACCACGGGCAACGCGCCAAAGAACACCCCGCACCTGCATTTTCAGGTCATGAAACGGGGAGCTGGTCGCGCCTGGTGGGATGGATCTCCCATCAACCCGTTCACGTATTTTGCGGCCGACGGCAACCGCCCCTAATAATTCCGGCTCCAAAGGCCGGAGACATTGGCTGGCAGGACAGCAGGCCTTCACGAGGCATTCATGAGCATGACGGGAAAGGAGCGCGCGGAGCTGCGCTCTGAAGCACATCATCTGGACGTCAAGGTGCATATCGGCCACGCGGGCCTCACCGACGCGCTGCTGGGCAGCCTCGACGACGTGCTGCGCACGCGCGAACTGGTGAAGCTGCAGGTGGCCAAGGCTGGCGAGCTGTCGGCCAAGGAAGCCGCCAATGATGTGGCGGAGAAAATGGGCGCTGAAGTGATTCAGGTCATCGGCCGAACCTTCACCCTGTATCGCCACAATCCTGAGCTCAAGAAGGGGGATCTCCCCCCTTGGCGTCGCTGAAGCGGTTGCGCGTGCACACGCGGCATCGTCCACACGCTGCAACCTTTACCGCTTGTCGCGCGTTGCTGGCTCAGTATCTTCCGAAACTGAACCGGGCCCATCTCTGCTCCGGTCCCGTCTGACCCGAGATTCGCTCCCATGCCCTACGTCATTACCGAAGCCTGCATCTCCGTCAAGGACAAGTCGTGCGTCGACGTCTGCCCCGTCGACTGCATTTACGAGGGTGAGGATCAGCTGTATATCCACCCCGACGAGTGCATCGACTGTGGCGCCTGCGAGCCTGAGTGCCCAGTGACGGCCATCTTCCCCGAAGAAGACGTGCCCGTGCAGCTCAAGAGCTTCATCGGCAAGAACAAGGACGTGTTCGAGAGCTCCAATCCGCCGGGTCGTCCGACGCGCTGACCAACTCAAAACTCTGAACTTTTACTCAAAGCTCAGAGCTGTTGTTGTAAAAACGGCGACCATCACTGGTCGCCGTTTTGCTTTTCATCTCATCTCCCGCCTCTCAGCAGAAGATCAATCCACAAACCGCGCCTTCAGCATGAATGCCGCCACCAGCGCGATGTACTGCAGAATCGTCGACCGCTCACTCCACATCGCCTCTGCCCAGTCGTGCGGACCACTCACCGACCCAGCGGGCGGACGACCAAACCAGCGCGGTGTGCGCTTCTTGTAGTCGAGATACTCCTGACCGAAGATCGACTCCAGCACACCTTCTTCGTATCGCACGATCAGTGTGTATTCGATCGCGAAAATCGCGATGGCCACGGGCAGGAACCAGTACACGCCGCTCACCACCGTGAAGCCCATCCACGCCAGGAAGTTTCCGACGTAGAGCGGATTACGGCACCACGCAAACGCACCGTATGTCACGAGACGCTGCACATCGCGTGAACGACGACGTGTCACCGTGCCTGCAGCGGCGACACCGGCCGTGCGAACCATTTCGCCAATCGCCACCAGTCCAAGTCCCACACTCCACGATGCCACCGACTGCTCACCGGGTACGAGTAGCGGCACCGCGAGAAACGGTACCGGCAACCAACCACGGTTTTTGAACAGCACTTGTCCGATACGTGCAGCGGTAGACCGCTCGGCATCGGAAATGACAGGAGCAGCGGCGTTGGTGGTCATGCCAGCGTTGAGAGGAAGTCGGAGATGGCGTGCGTGGTTGCAGCGGGTCGTTCGAGGCAGGGGACGTGACCCGCACCGGCGATGATCTCGAGGCGCACACGCGCCACCGAGGGCACGGCCTCGGCGATCGCCCGCGCTTCCTTGATCGGCGTGAGGACATCGTCCTCCCCGACCACCACCAGCACGGGAACGCTAATCGTCCGGAGCGTATCGCGTGAGTCCGGACGGTCACGCAACGCCTGCAAGGCACCCACAATGCCCGCTACCGGCTGCCGTCCCATCATGGCCTGCATGCCGGCTACCACCTCAGGTCGCCGCTCACGGGTGGCCGAACCCACCATGCCCGTGATCTGCGCGTCGGCAATGGCCCGCGCACCCTCTCGCTTGACCAGTGCCGCGAGTTCATCGCGACGGCCGCGCGCTTCTTCGCTATCGGCACCGGCCTTGGTGTCGCAGAAAACGAATGCGCGCACGCGGTCCGGGTGACGACGCCAGAGCGCCATGGCCACATAGCCGCCCATCGACAAACCACAGATCACTGCACTCTCGATCTGCAGAAAATCCAGCAGCATCACCACGTCATCCGCGTACTGGTCCATCGAGAATGGACCATGTGTGGACGAATGACCAAAGCCGCGCAGATCGGGCACGATGCATCGGGCATGCGGCGCCAGCGCGAGACGCTGGGCGGCCCACAGCGTGCGGTCGTGCGGAAATCCATGCAGAAAGACGACGGGCAGCCCTTCGCCGCTTTCGTCGTACCCCATCTGAAAACCGGGCAACTGAGCGATCATAGCGTTCCGAACTCCTCCGCGGCCGTGCCAGCCTCCTGTCGATGACCCGCTTCAGAGCGAATAATGGCCCGTTCAGCGAGACGTTCGCGTTCAGCGCGCATACGCAGCGGCACCAGCACCGCTGCTGTGAGGGGCACTGCCACCATCAGACCAAGGAAACCAAACACCAGCGTCATCAACGTCTGCGCCACAATCGTGATGGCAGGCGGCAGATCCATCTCGCCGCGCATCAGGAACGGGATGAGCAAGTTGTTCTCGATGAACTGAATGCCCCAGTAGGCGATCATCACGAACAACGCCTTCTCGGGCGAGTCCACGAAGCCCATCAGAATGGCCGGGATGGCACTCAGAATGGGGCCGACGGTGGGAATGAACTCCAGCAGGCCCGCAATGAATGCGAGGGCAAATGCCGCCTTCACGTCGAGCACGAGCAGCACGATCATGCTCACCACACCGATCACCACCATCGCAATGAGCTGCGTGACCAGCCATTTGCGAAGGACGGTCGACACCTGCGCCAGGACATCGCGCACATAGGCGCGCGACGGTGCCGGTACCACGGCAATCAACCACTCGCGATACACCTTGGGCTCGGCCCCGATGTACATGGCGAGAAACACCAGCAGCACAAATGCCGTGAGCGCGGCGAGCGTATTGGAGACGAACGAGAAGAGATACTTGGACGCACTGCCCACACCCTCGCCGAGCCGTCGCTTGAGGCGTTCGGTGGGTGTTTCTTCGCGCTCCACGACCACGGTGGTCTGCGGTGCGGTGCGGGCGGCGCCTGCTGCGCTACCGGCAGCGGGTGCCGCGCCAGGTGCGCCGGCTGCTGCCGGGGCAGCACTATCGGCCGCATGAATTGGCGGGCCACTGGCCTGTTCGATGATGGCACCGACCAACCCACCGCGCCGGCTGTCGATCCAGGTTTGCAGCTTGTCGACGGCGGCCGGGAATTCCTGTTGCAGCTGCTTGCTCTGCTCAATCAGGGTCGGCGCTGTCAGCGACAGCATGCCGAAGATCGAGCCGAGCGTCACGAGGACGATCAGCGCCGAGCCGATGCCGCGCCGGATGCGATAGCGCTCGAGGTAGTCCACGCCGCGCGCCACAGCCAAGCCGAAGAGCGTGGCCAGGAAGACCAGGATAACGAGTGAACGGACCTGCCAGACGAGCTGGAGACCGAACCAGACGGCCAGCACCACCGTAGCCGCACGGACGATGTCGGCCGTCCTCCACCCGCGCCGCTCTGGGGGCAGGGGGGACGGGAGCAGAGATTCATCGGGAAGCGACATGTGACCAAGGTAGCGTCGAGAGGAGAATTGCGGGTGCCCCAGTGCCACGGGTCTGGTGTACCTTACGTCACACATGCCTGCGCCAGCTCCACTCTACCTCGATACGCCCGACGGCGTCGACCGCTTTCTCGGTGGACTCACTGGAGTCCAATCACTCGCGCTCGACACCGAAGGTGCCAGTTTTCATCGCTTCGTCGATCGCATTTATCTGCTGCAGCTCTCCACCGTGCAGCATGAAGCGGTCATCGATCCACTGCCCATCGGCACGCCACAAAAGCTCGGCGCGCTGATCGAAGATCCGTCGGTTGAAGTCGTGTTGCACGACGCCGATTACGATCTGCGTTTGCTGCATCAGGATTACGGATGGCAGGTGCGCAATCTGTTCGATACGCGTGTGGCGGCGCAGTTGCTTGGCATTCGTGCATTCGGTCTGGCGGCGTTGCTCGAGCAGTTCTTCAATGTGAAGCTCGACAAGAAACATCAGCGCGCCGACTGGAGCATGCGTCCGCTCACGGCAGACATGCTCGATTACGCTGCGCAGGACACGCGTCACTTGCTGGGTTTGCGTGATCGGTTGCGCCGTGATCTCGAGAAGAAGGGGCGGTGGCACTGGGCGAAGGAAGAGTTTGCGCGCGCGGAAGGCACACGGTGGGAACACGACGCCAACGATCAGGCGTTTCTGCGTCTCAAGGGTGCACGTGATCTGACGCGTCGTGAACTCGCGCGTCTCCGCGAACTGGTGCAGTGGCGCGATGCGATTGCCGCTGAACTTGATCGCGCCACGTTCCGCGTGGCCAGCAATGAAGTGCTGCTCGATCTTTCGCGCACGTCGCCGACAACACGTGATGCGTTGTTTGCCACCAAGGGTTTTCCGCGTGGCATGAATGACACGCGTGTGCAGGAAGCACTGGCTGCTGTTGCGCGCGGCAATGCGGTGCCCGATGGCGAGCTGCCGCGTTTCCCCAAGTCTGCGCGCTGGGACAAGGACCCCGAGTTCGATGATCGGGTGTCGCGTCTCAAGTCAGTGCGTGATCGTGTGGCGGGTGAGCTCGATCTCGATCCTGGCGTGCTCTGTTCGCGTGATCGCATGGAAGCCGTAGCGCGCAAGAAGCCGCGGCATGTGGACGAGTTCGAGACCATCACCGAACTCCGTCGCTGGCAGGTCGAGGTGCTGGCCCCGTCGTTTGTGAAGGCGCTGAACAACGGGACCGACAAGGGCGCCGACCACGATTCTCCGTACAAGCCGGGCTGATCCGTGTCCCGCTCGAGATGATTCACTGGATGATTCTCGAGATTGCTTGACAGGTGGTGTTCCGACGCCACGGGCAAAAAACTGCGGCATGGGTGCCACGGTCCTGTAGGGCAGGCGTGGCATCACGAATGTGTTGGTGCGCTATCGCACAAACGGGCTCAACCGTTTCGAGCTTTTGGATTTGAGCCTAAAGCATTACTGGGTAATGATTTGTGGTGATACCGTCTGGGACAGAATTTGCTTCGCTACGCGAATCCATTACGGCACAGGGAGTGCATTAGGGGTATAAGCAGCAAGCCCTTCCTTCCAGCTCCCGGTCGTATGCGAAACTCCGCCTCGACAGACAACACGATCGCCTTCTGGCGCGACCCGGTCACCCGCCGCTTCTCCATGGTGGCAGCCGCGGCACTGCTGATCGATCTGGCCACCAAGGAATCGGCGGTCCGGTTGCTGGGCACCGATGGTTATGTGTCGCTGACCGATCGGCTGTCGCTTTTCCTGGTGTGGAATACGGGCGTGACCGGTGGTGTTTCGGTTGGGCCGTTCACGGCGCAGCTCAACGTGATCGTCACAGTGCTTGCGCTGTGGCTGGTCATCACGGTCGTGCGTCCAATGGCTTCAGTAGACCCGCGTGCTGCTTCGGCGCTTGGACTGGTTACCGGTGGTGCGCTGGGTAATCTGGCCAGCATTCTGGTTGGTCCGCCGGGCGTGGCCGATTTCATCGGTATCCGGTTGTCGGCCGACGCCACTATGGTGGCGAACGTGGCGGATTTCGCCCTCTGGGGCGGTGCGCTGATGCTGGCCCCGGTGGCGCTGACGCTGGTCAAGCTGGTGCGCGATGAGCGGGCGGAGCGTGTAGCGCAACGCGCCGCAACCTCTGCCTGAGCATAGCTGCATAGATTGAAGGACGATCTATCGTCCTCTTTTCTCGGAAATTGTCATGGCACACGCAACGGCTAAGGACCTGCTGCGGGAAACTGCAGAGCGACTTCCTGAGGGTGCTTCAGTTGAAGATGCGTTGGAGCGCCTCGTGTTTCTGTCCAAGATCGAACAGGGACGTGCCGACGCTGAGTCCGGTCGTGTGATCACCGATGAACAGCTGAAGCATCGTCTGGGCCTGTGACGGCGGTCCGTTGGACGGAGACCGCAGCTCGCGATCTTGAGACTATTCGCGACTACATCGCGCAGGACTCGCCGACAATTGCTCGCATGGTGGTGTCCCGTCTGGTAGAGGCGACAGCGGTCCTTAGACACCACCCCGACGCCGGTCGGATTGTGCCCGAACGCGGCGAGTCATCACTGCGCGAATTGATTCGAGCGCCCTACCGCATTGTCTATGAAAGAAGAGCCGACATTGTCGTGGTTCTGACAGTCTTTCACTCGGCTCGACTTTTCCCTGCGGACATTCCCTGAGGTCGGCTGTACTAGAACCCCATGTACGCGCGCACGCGGGGCTCGATGCGCTCGGGCGTCCAGGGCGGCGACCAGACGAGATTCATGACCACATCGGTCACGCCTGGAAGCGAGCGCAGCTGCTGCTCGGCCTCGCCCATGATTTCCGGGCCCGAGGGGCAGCCGGGCGAGGTCAGGCTCATATCCACGCGCACCACCGAGCCATCTACGGTGACTTCGTAGATGAGACCGAGGTCGACGATATTGAGATTGAGCTCCGGATCCTTGACCCGCCGCAGCACCAGCCGCGCTTGATCAGCAGAGACGACGCCCGACTCGTTCTGGGTTTCGTCGATCGTGTCCGGCGCCGCGCCGTCGTTGGGGGCGCTTTCGGTAGCGTTATCCATACCGAATTATAGCCGATCGCGGTCCCAGAGGTTCGGCTGAGCTGGTAGGAAACTGCGCTAAAAGCGCGAACTGGATGTCGCGAGCCTCAGCTCGCGAGCAATGCTGGCGCCAAACTGCTAGCGCCGTCTACGCAGTTCAGTTCTTGCGCGCGGACGTGGTCGACTTGGAAGTCGACGCCTTCTTCACCGTCGTCTTCTTGGCCGTCGAGCTCTTGCTGCTCGAAGCTTTGCTTCCGCTCTTAGAGCTTCCGGCCTTAGAGCTTCCGCTTGTCGCGCTTCCGCTCTTCGCCTTTTTCGCCGCCGCCGCTCTCGCCGCCGCTGCCCGTTTCCGCGCAGCCGCCGACGATGCCCGCGTCCGCACCGGACGATTCCAGTCCTGCGCCAGGTCCGCCCGGAAGCTCGCCGGCATGGCCAGCACACCGTCCGGGTGGTCCATCACCGCCACTACGGCCGCGTCGGCCAGGTCATTCCGCACATCCGCAATGACCTTGCTGGGGCGGCGCGCCTTGGCGGCATGCACGCGGTTGGTCAGCAGAATCACGAACATGTTGCGGTCGGGGTCGATCCAGAGCGACGTGCCCGTAAAGCCCGTGTGGCCATAGGCCCGCTCGGACATGAATTGACCGCAGCCCGCGCCACCGGCGCAGGTGTCCCAGCCCAGGGCGCGATGACCAGCGCTGCGCTTGGTGAACAGCGCCACCGTGGGCTCGCTCAGAATGCGGATGCCATTGTAGACACCGCCGTCCAGCATCATCTGGGCAAAGACCGATAGGTCGTTGGCCGTGCTGAAGAGACCGGCATGGCCAGCCACGCCACCCAGCGCGTAGGCGTTTTCGTCGTGGACTTCGCCACGCAACGGGTAGCCGCGCGGCGGAGCGATTTCGGTGGGGGCGGTGCGCGCCACATCGTCTCCGGTTACCCGGAAGCGCGTGTCGCTCATGCCCAACTTGGAGAAGACCTGGCGCTCGAGGAACACATCCAACGGCTGCCCACTCACTGCTTCGGCCACAAAGCCCAGCAGGTCGGCGCCCAGATCGGAGTACTCGTAGCAGCGGCCCGGCGCACACTTAACCGGGGACGCCAGCACGGCGCGGCGCGCCTCAGCTGGCGTATCGGCGATGCGCCACAGCTCCCGTCCCGCCGGAAGACCGGCGCGATGGGTGAGCAGATGCTCCACGGTGACCTTATCCTTCAGTCCACCGGAAAAGTCTGGAAGATAGCGCGATACTGGCGCGCTAATGTCGAGCTTGCCCTGATCATGCAGCAGCATGATGGCGGTCGTCGTGGCCACCACCTTGGTCAGGCTGGCCAGATCGTACACGCTTTCCTGGGCGGTCACGCGGGACTTCTTGGTCCAGTCGAGCGTGCCAAATCCACGCGACCAGACCGCAAATCCCTTGCGGCCAACTACCACAGCGGCACCGGGATAGCCGCCAGCGTCCACGCCCCGCTGCACTACGCGGTCGATCGTGGACAGCCGTTCGGCCGACATGCCGACCGCCGCCGGCTCCCGTTCTGGAAGCCCGCCACCCATGCGCGCACCAGCCGGCAATGCCACGTGCGTGACATCGGCGGCGGCAAGGGTCAGGACTGTCGTGAGCAGTAACACCAGGGCTCTTGGTCCGTAGGGCGAATGGACTTAGGCGGCAGGTCGGCGGCGACCCCATCGGCATCTAAGTCCAAAAGTAGTACCCGTCAATACCTCAGACGGTTCACCTCCGTGACAGGCAACCATTTACGGGGCCGCACGTGACAGATTGGATGGAACCCATGGAGACCGACGCTGCTATCGTCCGACGGGCGATCGAAGGCGACGAACGAGCCATGCGGCTGCTCTGGAATCAGCACGCACCGCATGTCGAAGCCGTTGTCCGACGACTCGCCGGCGATCCCGACCTTGCGCAGGACATCGCGCAGGAGGTCTGGATCCAGATCTTCCGTGCCCTCCCGTCCTGGCGGGGGGACGCGAAGTTCAGCACGTGGATCCATCGCGTCGCGATCAACCGTACGCTCAATGCCCTGCGCCCCGTGAAACGTTCGGCGGCCGTGGAGTCGGAAATCGAGGAGCATTCCGTGATCGTCGAACAGGACGCCGAGAATCGCATGCTCGCACAAAACATCGAAGCCGCCGCGGCGCGCCTCTCACCCGGCGCCCGCACGGTATTCTATCTGCACGATGTGGAAGGATTCACACACGAGGAGATCGCCGACCAGCTCGGCATCACCCCGGGTGGCAGTAAATCGCAGCTGTTCAAAGCACGGGCCAAGCTTCGCCGGTTGCTGGCCCCGTTGGTCGACACGATGAACTCATCCACCGGCCTGGATCGCAGCTATGCAGCACCATGATATGGAACTGATGGACACTACGCATCTCGACGCCGAACGACTCGCAGCATTCGATTACGAGCCGTTCAACGAAGCCGAGCTCGCCCATCTGGCCGCGTGCGCGTATTGCCGCGCCGAGCAGCAAGCCGTGGCGAGTGTGGTGGCGATGGCACACGGCGTGTTGTCGCAGGAGACCGAGTCCGCTCCGCGCTTGGTGAGTTGGGAGCAGATCTCTGCCGGTCTGCAGCGCCCGGATGTCGCCGAGCTCGCCCCAACGCTTCCGGTGCAATCGCTTCCGCAGTCCAGCATCCGCTCGTCGCGCTTCCGCAGTTCACAGTTCATTCCCCGATGGGCGAGTCGCGCCGCCGCCGCCGCCGTATTGCTGGCGACCGGCGCCACAGTCGGCCGTCTCACCGGCCCTGCCGCCAACGGTCTTTCATTCGCCTCCGCTTCGCAGGCTGCTGCCGCCGAGTCGCTGGGTTTGTCGCGTACCAACGCTGTGCCCGTCAACTACAGCGACTTCCAGGCAGCCGGTGGTTTTGGCAGTGTCGAAGAAGCATCGAACGTGCTGGCGCGTGCACAACGCGACTACGAGCGTGCATCGCTGTGGCTTGCTGCCAACGACACCACGCAGCAGGACTCCGAAGTTTTCCGTGCGCGTCTCGCCGCGCTCGATCAGATGATGACCGCGTCGCGTGCGGCATTGCGGGATGCGCCGCAGGATCCCGTGATCAATCACTACTACCTCGCCGCCTACACCGCGCGTGAGGCCACGTTGCAGCAGCTCATGGGAACGCTGCCCGTGGACAAGACCATCGAGCGGTACTGATGATGAAGGTTTCGCGGGTGTTCTCTCCCTGGCTGACGTTGGCGGGCTTGAGTGTGGTGGCAGGCGTGTCTAGTGCTGCGACGCTCGAGGCGCAGACCATTACGGCGCGACCTGCACAGGGGCGTGTTGTCGTGCGTGGGACGGCAACGCTCACCGCACCAAACGCCTGCGCGGAAATCATGGCGCAGCCTTCCGTGCTGTCTGGTGCACCCGAAGGTTTTGCGCTGCTGCGTCTCAAGCGTGAACTCGAAAGTGCCGCACTCACACTCGAGCAGTCGCAGCAGTTGGAGCGCGAACAGCTGCAGCGTTTTTCGCAGATGCAGCGCGGTATGGATTCGCTGGTGCAGGTCATCGTGCGTCGCAGTAATGATGGACCCGATTCGCGCACGGAGACACGCAACGTGACTGTGCGTGTGACGCCCGACGTGCCGATGCTCATTCGCAATCTGCAGCCGCAGGTGGCGGCGCTTGCGCTCGAAGCCGAAGCGCGTGTGATGCGCAATCATGCCGGTGGTGCGGGCTACATGGGTGTGACGGTTACCGGTGCGCAGATGCGTGTGGTCACGCCTGAAGGCATCATGACCAGCCACTGTGAGTATCCCATGGTGGAAACGGTCGATGTGGGTTCGCCTGCTGCGCGCGCCGGTCTCGTAGCTGGTGATACGTTGCTCGCGTACAACGGTCGTGATCTCACCAAGCTCGCCATCAACTATCCCGCCATGCTGGTTCCTGGCGAGACCGTGCGCATGCGTGTGCTTAAGAGTGGCAAGTCGCGCGATCTTAACGTGACTGTGGCGCCGCGTGCTGAGGAAGAGCCCGTGCGTACGATGATCTTTATGCGTTCCGCTGGTGCACCCGGTGCCTCTGGTGTGGCGCAAGGTGGTGGCACTATTGTCGCTGCGACGGCGGGTGGACAGCGTGGTGGTGTTACCACCCCATTGCCGCCTTCACCGGCCGCTGGTTTCCTCTCCGGAAACGGTCTGGCGGTAATTGCCGGCGCGCAGTTCATCACCATGGACGACGAGTTCGCACAGTCGATGGGTTTTGAACCCGGTGTCCTGGTGTTCAGTGCGCCAGCCGGTACTCCTGCTGCCGAAGCCGGTCTGCGTCCCGGTGAACTACTGCGTAGTGTGAATGGCGTGGCAGTGCGCGATGTCTTGACGTTACGTCGTGTGCTTGGTGCCGCTGGCCCGCAGGCGCGGCTGCAGTTGCAGACGAGAACCAGTGGTGGGCGCGTGGTGGTGCTGCCGCTTCGCTGACACCGTGATGGCTACGCGGCGCGGACGCGATCTCCGGATAGCCCATTCGGCCACGAGCACGTTGAGAACCCATCCGGCGCCCATCATCAATGCGCGTGCAGATTCGCCCGGTTTCTCGCTCATGAAGAGAAACCAGGGGAGATGAGTTAGCACCTGAGTGCCTGCAGCCAGTGCGATGGCATAGCTCCGCGTCATCCAGTCAGCATGCGCGCGGAAATCGCGTTGTCTGATGGCGTTGATGCCAAGTGCCACGGATACGAGCATGGCCGTGCCGAATACGAGACGCTCAACGAAGACCGCGACGCCATCACCGGCGGGCCATGAATAGGTGAGTGTCATCCACAGACCGGTGATCGCCACCAGCAATGCGCAGGGAATGAGGATGCGTCCTGAGATGCGATGCCAGCGCGCTCCGTGTTGCCGAAGTGTCTTCGAGAATTGCAATGCCCCGAGCACGCTGTAGGGAATGGCGGCGATGATGTGTAGTATGACCGGCGTTGGTTCCGCATGAAATCGCGCACTGTCGGCGGTGGCCGGTGAGCCATTGGCCAATCCGGCGACACGTGCGATGCCCGCGATGACGGGCACCGCACTCAGCACCATGAGAGAGACGGGAACGAGCCAGTCCGTTCGTCGCGTATGCATGGGTGATTCTCGAGCAATGGATGTGGCGACGCCCGATTGACCGCGCATCAGCGCTTGTTGTTGCGGAAGTCAAAACGCAGCGCTGCCGTGATCATCACGTCATTGCGAAGGACCGAACGACCGCGGGTTTCGAGCGGCTTGAATCCGGCGATGTAGTCGCGCGCCTCCAGGCGCACGCCAAACCGGCCCATGCCAATCTCACCGCCCGCACCGAAGTATCCTGCGAGATTGTTGGTTGCATCGACGGTGCGACTGCGGAAGTTGTAGCTCCGCATGCCAGCGCCCGTGCCGGCAAAAGGAGCCAGTGTCACGCTACCCGCGATCGCGCGCGCCGGGCGTCGATACTCGAGACCCACGTCGGAGGTAAACACATCGAGACGCGGTGCTTCTGTCGCGCCAAGCGCGCGGCTCCGGGCCCACCCAAAACTTCCGGTTAGAGCCAGTGCGGGGGACAGGGTGCGCGAGATCTGGAGCCCACTGACCTCACCATTCCGCAGAAGTGCGCGTGCATCGCCGGTCGGGAGAAAGGCACCGCTGGTGAATCGAACGCCCCAACGGGTGGGTGTCGCCGTCTCCTGAGCGTCGGCGACCCGAGCCACAGAAACTGTCAGCGCAAAAGAAATTGTCGCAAGAACAACACATGTGTGCAGCATCGTAGTATTCCTCGTGGATGGAACCGAGTGCGCCCTTCAAAAGGCATGCACCAGGTATTAGTGTATGTGGTACACAGTTAATGTGTATCATATACACAGTTTCTCGGCTGTCAACAGGCAATGTTGATGGCCGTCAACACGAGCCCGAAAAACGACGATGGCAGCCAGAAAGCGCACGGTGACGCATGCGGACATCATGGAGGCGTCGGGTCGTGTCGATCCCGATCTCCGCCGACGCAGCGAACTGCTCTGGGACCGGGCCGTATCGACGAGGGGGCCAAAGGCGGCATTTACGCCGGACGATGTTGTCCGGGTGGCCATCCAGATTGCTGACGATGATGGGCTGGCGGCGATGACGATGCAGGCAGTGGCTGTTCGGCTTGGCCTGACCACCATGGCGCTTTATCGCTACTTCCCGAACAAGGAGGCGTTGTATGACGCCATCGTGGACGCGGGAATGGGTCAGCCGCCCGCATTCCGTGCTCCTGTCTCTGACTGGAGAGCACGAGTGGCTGAGTGGGCGCATGCGAAGCGCGCCATGTTGATTGCACGCCCGTGGCTGGCAGAGCTGCCGTTCGTGGCTGCTCCGCATGGCCCCAACTGGCTCACATGGCTCGAAGCCATTGCGGAGCCACTCTCACAGACGGGATTGAGTGGCCCATTTGTGGGGCAGATGCTGAGTATCGTGGACGGCTACACGCGCGGTGCGTCGGATACGGCGATCTCGCTTGCGCGAGCAGAAGCACGTGGTGTCAGTGCCGAGCAGTGGGCCGCAGCCGTAGGAGCTGACTTGGGCCGCGCCATTGGTGACCCTCGTTTCCCTTCGTTCGCGGCGATTCTCACTGCGCCATCGGACGGGAAGCCGCTGTCGCTCGAGGAATCGTTCGACTTCGGTTTGCAGCGTGTGCTCGATGGGATCGCGTTGTATGTGCGCGGCGGAGTTGTATAGATCGCGCCGCTGTCCCGCGAGGCAGACTAGCGCAGCGAACCGGCAGGCAGTGAATAGATAAGTCTCACCGTCTGCTTATCTCTCTCACTCAATTCCCGCACTCGAATTCGCGGCGACATGATATCCTCCGCACTCGCCGCATGATCGAGTCCGAGCAAATGTCCTACTTCATGCAATGCAATGGCCCGCATTTGCGGCGGCGTAAACACATTGCCTGACGGATCCGACACAGCGAGCTGAATGTCGCTGGATACCATCCAGTACGACGCATCGCGGCTCCACACCGTACGGCCACTGATACCGGTGGAAAATCCCGGTACGAACGTCACGCGTACATCGGCAGTGGCCGAGTCGATCACGAAGGTGAAGCGCACGGGAATGCCTGATTGCACCCAGGTGTCGAACGCATCGCGCACCGATGGCAAGAACTCCGGTGTCCACGGTTCGAGCTGCTCTGCTTCCTGCACCCAAACACGCAATGGACGTCCCGTGCGATCGGGCCAACGTGCTAGCGCCGAGTCGCGTGAGATGAGCACATCGTGCACATAGGTGCCGTTCGCGCCTTGTGCCACACGCTGGCGCATATCTGCCGGTGACAAGCGCGGCATCTCGGCGGGCGTGAGCAGCGAATTGGCGACCAGCAATTCCTGCGCGTGTGGGGCTGCGGCGCTGGTGTTGCCGAGTGCGAGTGGCGCGCCAGAGACTTCCGCGCCGGGGCCGCTCAGATTGGGCGCCATGCGGCTACCCGGAATCTCGATTGCACCCGCCGCGTGATCGCGCACGGGGCCCGCGTGTTTGATGCCCACCGCCTGACCGCCAATGAAACACGCCAATCCCACGACACAGCAGGCGAGCAGTGTTTCGGCGTTTTTCATTGCGAAGGCTTCGGGCGTCAGCCGGCGGGTTGGCCCTCGCGAAGGAAGGTGTCCACCGTGGTGAAGAACAACTCGGGCGACTCCCAGAACGGATTGTGTCCCGCCTCGGGAATAGGTGCGACGCGCGCGTTGCCCAGTGTCCGGGCGGTGTTCTCCGCTTCGGCCAGTGGCAGCACGTCGGCCGCACCATGCACGACGAGTGTGGGGACGGGCAGGTCACGCAGGCGGTCCGTCCAGTCGTAGCCCTCGCGGCGCAGGCGGGCGACCACGTGAGTGCCCGTTTCACTGTCGCCGAGTGGCGGATTCACGTTGCGCGCGAACTCCTGATCGCCAAACCAGGCCGGGAAATACGCGCGTGTGTACGCCGCGTGGTGTTCGATGCCCGGTGTTTCGAGTGTGGTGGGATCGAAGGCCGCGAGGCGCGCATGATCTTCTGCGCTGCCTTCATTCTTGAGGCGTTCCACGCCTGCATTGTGCAGCGGACCGAGCCAGCGGCTGGTGATACCCACGGCGTTCACAAGCACCAGTCGACGTACCGCGTTGGGACTCGCTTTGATATCAAGCGCTGTGGAGAGCATGGCTATGCCGCCGCCCCACGAGTGACCGAGCACATCCCACTGGGTGATGCCGAGCGCTTTGCGAATGACCGGAATGTCGCCGGCGTCGAATTCAATGCGACTGGCGCTGATGCCTGGCGGCGCCTGTGATTGACCACGACCGCGCTGATCGTAGAGAATGAGCTGCCGGTGTGTCGCGAGTGGCGCGAGCGCGGGCCACAGCAGCTTGTGATCGTAGATCAGGCCACCATTGATGCAGAGTAGCGGCAGTGTGCCCTCGACGGGCGGCGTGAGGAACACCGCGAAGTCGAGACCACGCGCGCGCACCTTGCGCTGTTCGAGCGCCGGACGTGGCGGGAGCGAGCGTCGGAACGCCAGATATCGGGAGAGGGCGGGGGAGGACACACTGAAAGATAGCCTGGTGCGCGGGGTGGCTGCGGGTCTGTAATGGCGCGATCGGAGTCAATTGGACGACGCGTTGGCAGCGGGCCATGTCCTTCCGTGACTCTCTCTGGCGACCGGCGTGATATAGCGCGATAAGCGCAGGAGAACGCGGGCTGGCGATTGGGCCTAAGTGCGCCGTAAGTTCTGGCTGTGCAATTGGATGGTGTACTGAACTGCCGCGTATTGCCGGATTGTTATGCTGCGAAAATCAGCGGTATAAACAGTTGGCTGTAGTGATCGCACGCGGGCTAATAAGCGTTAGGGCTACCTACATCATTTTCGATACTCATGACCTTGCCTGGCACCTTCCGACACTCTGCAGGATTCGGAAAGCGTATCGAGTACTGGATAATTGGTAGGATGCTCAAGGAGGGGATGGATGTATACATCCCGCTCGTCGATGATCACGCCGTCGACGCAATTGTCCGTCGAGACGATGGAACCATCGCACTTGTGCAAATCAAAGCAAGGTCGCGCGCAGTTGTCGATCGGGATGCAGCACTATTTGCAGCCATCGAGCACGAACATCGTGAGGACTATTGGTTCATCTTCTACTCCGAACGGCTTGACCTCACTTGGATCATGTCCTCTGCGGAGTTCGTCGCCAACGCTGTGCAGAACAAGAACGGAAAGAACGCCGGTAAGCGAAGTGTTTGGTTTAACGGCGCTCGAAAGAACAAGGTAACTGGAGTAACAGAAGAGTACTGCAAGCCGCAGTGGGAAAAGTATCTCGCTGCAGACTTCAGTCGACTGCGTACCCGTGAGCCCTAACGTGCGTTGCAGCCGACGGCGGCACTTAGGACTGCGGCTGGCGGGCTGCGCCCACCTGCCGCAACTTGTTGACTGCCGCCGCTGCTGAACTTCAGCGTTAGGCCGCAGTCGCGCGGCAGCGCAAAGCCGTTTCGTGCCTGCGGAGCCGGCCCTCCGCTTCGCAGGCGCAGCGTGTTACAGCAGGAGTTGAGGAGCGAAAATGCTTCGTGCGCGTATCGTGTTTGACGTCGAAGTAGGCCATCAAATCAAAGGCATCGCGAGCGACACTCGGTTCCATCTGAGCAACACGCGTAAGCCATACGAGATAAAGGAGATTGGCAAGGGGAGCGACTACGTCTCGCAGCGAATCGCGGTGAAAACACCAGCCTTTGAGACGCGCGAGGAAGCCGAGCTCTGCGCAAAGTCGCTCGAGGCGATCCTCATGTCCGTCTCTGTGGAGCGTGGATTCGCAGTTAGCTTCTTCGCCCGTCGTCCTGAGACAAAGTTCACCGTATTTGCCCTCGACCAGTTTGCGCAGCAACACAACAGCGCGGTTCTGCAGGGCGAGCTTGGCACAACGCTATACACTGCTGGCACACCGACACGGTTTGCCAGCGCTGGCCCCGTGCTTCTGCGCACCGGTACACTGTTCGAACCGTACATACAGCACGCGGAGAAGAACGTGGCGCGCTCCGCCCTTGGTGCGGCACGCGCACGAGTTGCTTTTGACCTCTGGGGAAGTTCGCGTTCTGAGAACTCTTCAATGGCTCGACTACTTCTCCTAACCGCCGCGGTTGAAGCGGTGGTCGAGAAGACGGATCGTCCCGAGAAGGAACTGGCCTTCTTGGATCGGGCGATCGGCCTCTTGGAAGCCAATGCTGATGGGCTCGAACCCGAACAGTTGAACAGACTTCGCAGCATATTCGGAGGGCTCAAGACGGAAGGCAGCCGATCGGCATGCAGAAGCGCTTTGCGTCTCGCTGCGGGGGAGGTCGGAGTCGACGCGTTCGATGTGGCGTATGAACTGCGAAACAAGATCACGCATGGCGACAGTGCGCCCGAAGCAGGAGAGCTCGTAGATGCTGGCAACAATCTCGAGTTCGCTCTGCGCAAGCTTCTCTCCGATATCCTACTTGTGAGCGACGCAGCGTTCTAACCCAGTTTGCTGCTGACGCAGCGACCTGCGTATTGTGATCAGGCGGACCATTCGTGCGGTCGTCGCGCAACATAAGCAGATTCATTCACTCAGGTGGTACCCACACGGACTGTACGCCTCTTCCTCCGCATGCAGAGCGAGCAAACTCCTGCAGCTATGCCACCCAGCTTTGGACGAACTCAGATGAATGACAAGCGATATCTAATTCGCGCGAATGTCCCGACGCCTCTTAGATTTCCAACAGGTGGGATAAAAGTTGTGATGGTCGACGACGGCGCCGAGATTTGGATGAGCAACCGTGAACTGACGAGCGGAAGCTCTACCGCTCACGTTGGCCTTGATTTCAGGGCTTGGATGAACGCTGAAGACATTGAAACAGCAGTTGAGCGCGGTCGGAGCGCGATCGAGAACTTCTGCGGCGTTCTTTCCGCGAGTCATGGAGCCGGCGTTGGGCACGTGACTTCGCTCTGGGCTATCGATCTGGACGAGAGATCAGAAGATAGAGAGCTCGCGCAGTTTTTCGAAGACATTCCAACACTTATTCCGAATCCGCGGATCGTCAGCGAGGAGCTCTTCGGGAGTTTTTTGAAAGGAGCGACGGAGGGGACAAACAGTCTGCAGGACTCTAGGATCGCGCGAGCGATCGCGCATGCTCGGCAAGCTGCTCTTACTGATGATCTCGTGCAGCAGTTCTCTCAGCTCTGGCTGGGGCTCGAAAGCATCAACGGTCGTCTCATCGAGAAGTACTCGCTTCCGACAAAGTTCGTGGCACGGCACTGCGCCATCTGCAATGCTCCAATGGAGGTCTTCGGCTCATCTGCTGGAATTACCTTCGCTGTCGTTACGCTCGCTGGCTCCGACAAGAAGACCGCCAATCATGCGAGGAACATTCGGCGCTCTCTGCAGCATGGCTCCGGTCATTTCTATGAAGAGCGAGTCCACCTTCCGGACATAGTTCCGATACTGCACAGGGCGCTCATCCGGGCTATTGCTGACGTCTTGGAAGTGCGCGGTGATGCTGCAACCTCGCTGGATAGAATCATGTACATCCTCCCGGAAGGGAAGGGCGAAGTTACCGTCGCTGTTACTCTGCACGGGCTCTCAGTTGATCAGCTAAAGGCGTCGATCGTCCCACCCGAGATCAAGGTCGACGTGGTTCCTCCGCAGAGTGAGCAGGGCGTTGGAGCGCAGCGACGCAGGCACTGGGGAAATCTCATTGTGAAGGTGGAGAACCATTCGGGCAGTTGGGGTAACGTTCGAATCTCGTTCGCGGGACGGCAGGATCCCGAGACAGTTCCGAGCGCACCTTTGGCCAAGTTCGCGAGCCTACCTATAGCACCGCTGACAGATCGAGGATAAGTCGACGAGTTCTGGCGTTCTCTCCTTAGATCGGGCGGTCGTGTGCCAGTGTTGCTTAACAGTGTGTTGCTGTTGACAGCGCCGTTAATGATTGCGGCCTTGCTCGCTCCGCCCCTTGGCCGCAACCTACTGGAGGGCGCGGAACAGAACGCGAGCGTTAGGTAGCTACCAACCCACAATGAACACCCGACGTGCCATTCAGTAGTCCTCACCAGTTGGAACTGCCGCCGGATTTCCCTCTAGCGGAGTTTGTCCAATTTTATGAAGCCGCGCGCAGGCGGCTTACCCAGCCGTCTGAGCCTCATCGCGAGTTTAACGGTGCGTGCAACCTGATCGGCTGGCGTTTCCGCGCATGCGCGGAATACGCTTCGGAGATCGTGGACTCATGGCGTTCGGTTGGCGTCCAGGCCGGTTTCGAAACCCAGTATGCAAGGGAGAGAGCCCTGTACGGCATGTTCTCGTGCGGGGTCGCATCGCTTGAGACGATCTCATATTCCTGTCACGCGCTTCTATCCGTGCTCACTCCCCCTGCATTTGCTTTTGACGAGGGAAACCGACGACGAAGCAGCTTGAGATGGCTTCGCGATCAGCTGATGGCCGAACTACCGAATGCTCGGCTAACGGATGTGATCCGCGCTCGCCTTGATTCTGGAGAATGGGAGCTCTGGACCGACTTCCGAAACACGATGACGCATCGTTCAGACATCCCGCGAATCGTCTATGCATCGGCCGGCGTTCCTCTACCACCAGCACAACTGCTGGCGTTCGCGGAACGTTGGAGTCACAACGCGTTAGCCGGCGATGAGGCGGAGTTTCGAGCGCTCCTAACGTGGCTCGCCGATGCAATGCGCGACATGATGGTTGCCGCTACCGATCTCGCCGTGAACAGCCGGGATGATGGGTAACAGAAAAATCCAGCAACATGGGTAACACTTTTTCAGTCACCCCGTGATGCGATAGTCGCGCTCGGCGAGCAAGACCGTGTTGAAGTGGATCGTCCAAATGCCATCGTCCGTTTCTTCCAATCCCATGTGTTGATCGACCATGGTATTGGCGAGGTAGAGCAGCCGATCGCGAAAGCGAAACGTCCCCGGTTGTGATCTTTTTGACAAGGAAGTGCCCCGGGTATTCCGGAGTCGGCAGACGATCCGGATAGGATCTCGGCGACGGGTGGTACTGCGAGGCTGGCGTTTCTTGGTTGAGTCGCTCATGCGGTCGCTCGGTGTTGTACTCGCGTTGGAACGCATCAAAGTTGCGTTGCTGCGCCGCGCAGTTCCCGCGCACCGGTTTGATGGCCTGGCGCTTGAGCGTGCGATGTATGCGCTCGTGCGCACCATTCTCCTGCGGACACCCGGGTGAATGCGTTGATGGCCGATGGCGAGTTGCATCCACCACACGTTTAAGTATGAGAGCGCGTGAATCGCCTGTGTCGCGAACGGGACGCCGTTGTCCGTGCGTATCGCGACGGGCGGGCCATACTCGCGAAACACGCGCTCGAACACGGGCTTGGCGGTGACCGTCTTGGTCGAGAGCAAACCACGGCACGCCAGGAGAAAGCGCGTGTGCTGATCGGCGATGGTCAGCGGATAGCAGTACCACCCATTCCCGGTACGAAACTCCCCTTTGAAGTCGGCGGTCCACAGATCATTCGGTGCCGCGGTGGTCGGTCGCACAATCCCCGGATGGGTCGACAGGCGCCGCCGCCGACGCTTTTGCACCAAGCCATGACGAGCGAGTAGATCCGCGGTGGTGCTCGGCGCCGGCCACCGCGGAATCTTCGGAAAGCGCGTCGCGAGCACCTTGAGCAGCTTCCGTGCGCCCCAGAACGGGTGCGCCTGTCGCTCCTGCACGAGGAGGGCTTCGACCGCCTGCGGAATACGATGCGGACACTGATGGGGGCGCGACTGCGATCCTGCAGTCCGGGCCGCCCTTCCGCTTCGTACCGCGCGAGCCATTTGTATCCGATCCGTCGACTCACGCCATAGCGCGCGCAGAGCTCGCTCATCGTGAAACGATCACTCAACGCGTCCCGCACAAACTGCAGGCGGGCTTCCATCGGGCCAATCTCTGCCCAAGGCATCAGCGACCTCGCAGAAAGGGGGCTCGCTGTGCACGCTATGGGGCAACTGTTACCCATGCTGCTGGACTACTCTGTTGCCGATCTACCCGGTCTGTACCGTTCTCTCACTCTTGATTGACGAGTCCGCGCAGCTGATAGTGCTCCCGATCGAACCGGTACCCTTCGCCTCGAACATTCACGATCGGCCTCTCCGTCGTGCGGGCGATCTCCTTGAGCATCCGCTGGATCGCGGTCATCGTCTTGCTCATGTTCTGGGCCGTTGTCGACTGCTCTTCCTCACCTTCACTTGTCTCAGGAAAGAGCAAGTCACAGATACGCTTGACGCTGATAACGCCACCGTTCGCCTTAATAATTTCGCTTGCGATAAGCCATGACTGCGGCGTGAGATTCGCGGTCGGCTGCTCACCGTCTGGGCTTACGAGACGCAGCTCTCCGCGTCTTGAGCCCGGAAGGGGGCGAGGCTCGACGAACTTAGGAGCCTCGGTATCTGTGGAACGAATGGTTGAATTCCTTCCGTCTGAGGACGAGTCGAAAGTGTGCTGTGCGGGAGCTGCAAGAGCGGTCCGTACCACTTCGACGAACTGCCCACCCCATAACGCGAATGTACCTGGAAGTCTTGGGTCGACGAGCCGAATGAGCCCAGCCGCGAGCAACAGTTCCCCTTGAGGAACAGGGAGTGTAAAGAAATCATGGCCTGCTACGTCGAGTTGCGACTTGAGTGCATCGAATGCGCTCTCAACTAGTGCTGCTTCCTCTTGGCTGTTCACGTCACGCATTCGCAGGATTTGCTTCCGGATTGGCCGGCCACCGTCGTAGCGCATCGCGGCAGTGACGACTCCGCGAACGAAATCATCATCCTCCCGACGACGCTCCAATTCGGGATCGGCCTGCACGCCGAAGAGCGCGCCGAGTGCGTCGAGTCCAGCGACCATCAGAGATGGGTGGCCACCACTCAACTGAAACAGAGATTCCGCGAGCGATTTATCCCGCCATGTCTGATGCTGCCCATCGTGAACGACCTCCGCGACCGCTACCTGAAGAGCGGCGCGCCAAATTGCTTCGGGAAGCGCTGTGGGCTCGATTGGGGTCGTCCGCAGCACATCTGAAATAAGCTGACTTGGCTCGTTGATCCGCTCGGGAGGGAGCGTGATCGTCAAGACTAATCGGACTCTCGGTTTGGATGCGTTGGCGTCGGAAATCAACGTCTCGAACGCTGTCCTCAGCCCTTCGCCACGCTCGCTGTCGACGGGGTTCCTGAGAATGAGTTCATCGGCATCATCGATTACGAGGCGAGATATTGAGGAGTCCGGTGTCGAGCGAATTGCCTTCTGAAGATCGATGAGCGCTTGTGCCGCGTCGTGAGCCTTTCCGTCGATAATGTGTTCTGGCGGAATTGCGAGTCGTTCCGTGATAATCTCGACTAACTCGGTCTTCCCACACGCACGGGGAGCGCGGAGTATCAATACCGCACGGTCCATACGAGGTTCGATGCTACTGACAAAAAGCGGACGAAAGAGCGCATCGGCTCCAGTCGGTCGGTAGTCAGGCAACCCCGTGACAGCAGTGTTCATGATAGAGGGCCGTTTAAGATGCCGTTCGTGTCCAAGTGTCTCGCTAGGATTGGAGCCATATGCCAAGTCTCAGACGCGTGGAAACGAACAAGCGTACCGACGGCTTCCATATCCTGAAGCCATCGGGGAAATTCACTTGATATGTTCGGAAAAACCGTTCCGAGGCGTTCTTGAATCTCGATGAGCGTCATGCCCTCATGCTTGTCCGATCGTACGTCGTCGACGAACAGCTGAAGGGCCGCTCGAGTCAGTTTCGCTTGTTTGCCGTCAAGAAACGGACGGTATTGCTGCTCGAAGGGGAGCACGAGCTTACTCACCTTATCTCGTGCACGCGAAAATGCTTCAGCAGTATATCGGATCGCACCTGCGTGCCAAGTCCCGTCAGCAGTCGCCACAACATCGTTCCAAACCTCGCTCGCAATCAGTTGAGTCCAGTAAGGCCGACCGAGCGTCTCGTGAAAGACGGCGGTCTGTACTGCATCCTCAGCCTCGATGGGCAAGCGAGATTTCTGGGCAAGAAGCAATTCTACGCACCTGTCGCGAGTCAGCGATTTGACTTCCATCTTTCGTGATGTGCGTATCACGGTACTAACGTTATGATCCATATCCAGTCCGATCAGGTCGGGCCCTACCAGAACCAATGATACGCCGCGCTGATCGCGCAGCATATTTAACGCTTGTGCACAAACTGCAGAAGCTTGGGGGTCCGTGCTGATCTTGAGAAGCAGCCATACCACTTCGTCGATCGCAATAACGACGGGGACGCGATGATCTATGATCGTGCGAGTGAGGTGCAGCAGCGCGGCCGCGCGTGAGCCATCCTTTACACCCCAAGTCTCGAGCATATTGCGCCAATTTTCACCCGGCGCTGCATCGAGTAATGGTGCTGCCTGCACCCAAAGATCGTCCAACACACGCTCGAAATACTGCGTCCATGGCTCACCGCGTACCGCATCGAGGTGCGTTGATACAAGAGAGCCAGAGTGGGTCCGTCGGATGACGGCAAGCGCGGTCGAAACAAGCGAGGATTTTCCGATCTTGAACGGACCGTGGATGAAAATGGACCCATCTTCTGGCTCGTCGAAGTTGATTGACGCCTCGATGCGACGGCACAAGTCCGAGAGTTCGTCATCACGGCCGTATAGCCGTTCTTCACGCCGAATGCGCTCGCCAACATCGTACGGAGCAATCGGGAACGATTTGCGCACCTCACGTGCGAGTTGACGTGGGTCGAAATGAAGTGCTTCCGTAGCGGATATCGGATCCTCCGGGCCAAAGACTCCTTCAGGATCAACGCCGTGCACTTGACGTAGCAATATCCCCACGCGGTTAATCGTCTCCTGCGAACTTGGCTCGACCCGTGCACGAATCGCGGCTGTCCGACGCCCGATCACGCGCGCGAGGAGCTCGTCTAGCTGAACATCGGCCTCCTCGAATACGTCTCCCACGTCGGCGACCAACCCACTACGGTCGCTCGCCTCAATAAAAAAGTACTGCGCATTGTGCGGAGGCAGTGGATAGCAGTCGGCGGCTTTTGCTTCCGCGCATGGATGACGTTGATCGTGGCAGACGATCCCGTCGTTTCGGAGCTCGAATAGCGGCGCCACGAGAGTGGTGCCAGCGCATACTCGACAATGTTTCATGAGTTGCACTTCGGCCGCGAGACGGCCGAACGCGGCCCGAGCAATAGGGAGTGCGCTCCGTTCGAAGACTAGTCGCAGCATGTGCTCGATGCGATGTGGCTGCAGGCGCCCCGGTACCGGTCGACCGTGAAAATAGTCGTATAGCTCCTGATAGAAGTCCTCGATCGTGACGATCTCGCGGCGCAACCGATTACGCGCGCGCGCGTGTGCGAGCGAATCCTGCACGATCTCATCGAGCGCATCTTGATCCTGGACCGGCCAGATTCCCGCCTCGATCAGACGGCGCTGCAGATACGCCCTCCCGCGGCGCGAGGCAGCCTCGCGATAAGCGGCGCGCAAGCTGCGGCGCGACCTCGCTGTCATGCGCATGGCGATGTCGTGACGGATCGGTTGCGGCGTCATCGCCATCTCGATCTCGACGGTATCGCCGTCTCGAAGCCCATGTAAGAGGCCGACACGGTGAGGGGTGGTTGCGCCTTCTCGGAGAATCCGCGCTCCGATCGCGTGCAGGAGGATGTTCGAATGGAGTTGCTCAGCGAACTCAAGAACAGTCGACCCGGCCTTCAGCTTGCGCTCGTCGCCCTTCGGTGTCTTAACCGTGATCATCGAACCGCCCGGCTTGGTGTTGTGGAACGAACCGGCCCGCTAGCACCTAAGGAATCAAAGCTCATCTGCGTTTCACCTCAAAAATCCAGATTCGAAAGGGAAATTGGATCATATCTGACGATTATGATCTCGGAATCGTCGCAAAATGTACATCAGATAGTCACCGAAAGGAGTTTTATACCGATTTAGGCCACCAGATTTAATAGGGTTGCGCAAATACATGTCCTAGTGTAGTCTTTTTTAAGACCATGAAATGACCAACAAGGTCATGTTTGGTGTTATAGTAGAACATTCATGGTGCTTGCTGTGTTTGCGGGACATTCCCATTGTTGGACGATACGCCCTCCCACCCCGAGGTCGCGATGCGTGCCACCGCGCTTGGCCAGCAGTTCCCTCTCCTTCTCGACCTGCAGGAAGCGGTTGATGCCCAGGACTACCCTCTGGCCGCCGACGTGCTCCGCCGATTGGCAACGACGCGCCCAGATCAGGGCACCGGGATGCCCGTCGATTTTCTTCTAGTCATGGCCGCGTCTTTGACGGAAGGGTTTGCGGACAGCGAGGCGCTCGGCGCTATGTTCGAGCGCGGCGAGTTCGTTGGATCCGACGGTGAGTTCCTCGTCGTCGGCGAGATCGTTCCCGGCTCTGCGGGGAAACGCGGGGGCCTCGCAATGATCGCCGGTCACGTGCTTGCCACCGCGACACCGGCGACCAATGGCGT
This sequence comes from Gemmatimonadaceae bacterium, assembly GCA_016742275.1. Classification (GTDB taxonomy): domain Bacteria; phylum Gemmatimonadota; class Gemmatimonadetes; order Gemmatimonadales; family Gemmatimonadaceae; genus Gemmatimonas. Next base: position 154,671 of record JACVCD010000010.1, on the reverse strand, counting down.
CGCGGCGGTGCGAACCCACGTCGCGGGTATGCTCCCGTCGGTGTTGCTCAGCGGCGGCAGCATCTTCACGGTGCAGCCGATTCTTTGCGCGGGCGCGATCAACGCTGAGGGCAGCCTGTTTTTGCCGGCTCACGCATGGCGCTTCGCGCGTGCGTCGCGCGGACCGACTCTGATCGCCGGTGCTCCCAGCCGTGCGACCCTTCCTCTCCGCGCCGACGGCGAGGCGCGCACGTGGAATCTCAAGCGTGGGGCGAACCGCGCTCCGGCGGCGTCCGAGGAGGCGAAGGAGTCGACCCGTCGACCGACGCAATTCGATCTCGACTATCGTCTGCCGGCGGGCATCGAAAAGAACTTGAGGAAGCAGTGGGGAAACGCCAACCTCTGGCGCAGCATCGCCGTCGCACTTTGCGACATCGGCGCGATCCCGTTGCTCGTGGCCGTGCACTGGCTGCTCGCCGAGGGGGCGTCGAACGCGCCCTTCGCCCTGGCGGTCTGGATGATCGGTTATCCGGTGACGCTGCTCCTCGTCGCTCGCCAGTTCCGCGCGCTCGAGGCGTTGGTGCACGAGGCCGCTCACTACAATTGGACGCGCGATAAGCCGCTTAACGACCGGATCGCAGACTACCTCGCGGCGACTCCAGTCATCCAAACCGTCAAGGCGTTCCGGGCATCGCACCAGGTGCATCATGAGCACCTGGGTGATGACGAAGATCCCTGCCAGCGCCGGTTCCAAGTCCTCTGGGCAAAACTCGACCGCGGTTCTGTGTGGCGCTACGCGAAGGAGATGGCGCGGGTCATGGGCACGTACATGGAGAGCTGGTGGCGGCTCGTCGGGAGCAACTCTAAGCTCCTCATCACCGCACTCGCGTGGCACATCGTCGTGTTCATCGTGCCGGGCGCGTTCGTGCTCGAGTTTGCTGCCGTAACGTCCTCGGTCGGCTCCGCGCTCTCCATATCGATCGGACTTTGGCTGCGCTACGTCGTAATAGGCTTCGTAGTCGTGCTGCCGGTGCTTCGCTTCATCGCCGAGGCGGCGAAGCACGACTACGCGAACGGGACGACGACACGTGACGGCACGTTCAGCAACATCGGACCAATCCACTGGCTGCTTCATCCGAACGGGGATGCCTACCATTTCCTCCATCATGTGGCACCATGGATTGTGCACCATCAAGCGCGCGCCGCCCATCGGTGGCTGTTCGCCAACGATCCGAATTACGCCGCCGGCCGCACGCGTCGCGGGGTGTTCGAGAACCCGGCTATGCCCGCGAAGGCCGCCGAAGTCCGGTCCCGTCGTCACCGGTCAGCGGTGAACCCGGCGATCGAGCACGCCATGCAGGAGGAGCCCTCCACTGCAGTGAGATCCGACTCGAATCTGGAGGTGTAAAGTGTGGAAGAGTCAAGGGGGCGTGTTGGACGGCGTCGGCGATTCGGCACCTCCGACAATCGAGATTGCCCAAGACGTGATCGAGCGTTTTCCGTACGTTAGCGTGAGTGCCGTATTGGTCACTAACCTCAGCGCGATGATGAGCGGTCTCGACGACGGGCGTATCGACGCGACATGGAGCGATGCGCGCGCGTCGCTCGCCGAGCAGCACGTCAAGCTTGAGACGTTAGCTGAACACGACGTTTTGAAGCCGTGGCGTGTGGCGACGAAGTGTTCCGGACTGAAGCCATCGACGTACAAATCGAGCGTAGAGGCACTGTGCCGTCGTCTACTCCGAGAAGGACCGGTGCAGACGCCGGTCCGAGCTGTGAATCTGTACTGCGCACTCTCGACGAAGCACCTCGCACCGGCCGGGGGCTATGATCTCGATCGGCTCGAGACGACTCAGATCACCCTTCGCCTTGCCTCACCCGCGACGGACAAGTTCCTGCCGCTGAGCGGCAAGATAGAGGACATGCCGCTGACTAAAGATGTGGTGGTCTATGCCGCAGGCAGCTCCGTGATCTGCTGGTCGTTCAACCATCGGGACGCACGCGACTCCGCACTGACCCCGCTGACCTCGCGTGCAGTGTTTCTCTCCGAAGCGCTCACCTGCGATGGCCGCACCCGTAGCATCGCCATGCTGCGGGACCTTGCTGCGATGCTCTCTCCGTCGGGCGTGGATGTGAGCGTGGTCCACACGCTTTGCAGTGCTCAACGTCGCGCAAATCTGATCTGACAGACTCGGTTCCCGCCAGCGGATACACGATTCGCTCAGCGAGCAGAATGCGGAGAACGCCCCTTGTTGATCCAAGGCGAAAACTGCGCGTGCGCGCAACTGCCGGCGTGCTACTACCCGGGACCGTACGTGCTGTCTGGAGCCGCCGGCCGGTTGGCCAACATTGGCGGCGAGATCAATATCTCAGCGGGAAGGGAAAGGAGGTGACGCACAGACTACGGCACCTTCCCCATCCTCTCATCCACCTCCGCCGTCAGGAAGTACCCCAACGCCGGCTCCGCCGGGCGGGTGAGATTGGAAACATTGCCACGCAGACTGGCCGGTGGCACCGAGAACGGTGAGCCGTCCGACATCGACGCGTTGTTGAGTGTGAGGTAGAAGCGATATCCCTGTTCGCTGAGCGACATGTGCCGTATGCGTACGGTCTGACCCGAACGCAGTACGATGCCAGAGTACGGCTGGAAACCACGCACGAGCGCGCCATTGAAAAACGCGTCGCGCTCCATGGGGCGGAAACGGAATGCGGTATCAGCTTCCACCAATCGCTGACCGTCCACGAACTGATCCCACACGTAGTAGTTCTCCACGCCGGGCGGATCTCGGAAATCGATCGTCGCCCGCGGCCCCGGCTCGCGCGCAACATCAGGTGGCGCGAACAACCCCGTACGCTCGCGGAAATAGAACGAATCGATCGGTGCCACCGGCAGCAGCGAGTCACTGCCTTCGTACGTGTCATTGTTCCACCGCACGCGCAGTGTGTACCGTCGATTGAGCACGGGAATGAGACTGTCGGTGACATACACGCCCGGTGCGTTCGCCTGCTCGCGGAAGAGCGTCACAACTCCGCGACTGTCCGTGACGCGCACCTCGGCGCCGCGCGCTGGTGGCGGACCGGCCGGTTGGAAGTACGGAGCGGTGGTGGTCAGCGTAATGACCTGTCGACCGGACGGCGCGCCATTCGACGAACCACGCACCAGTTCAAGACGCCCACTCACCACCAGTCGTGTGGCCATCGTAGGTACCGTGATATCCACCACCCGCTCGCAGCCCATCGACAGCAGCAGCGAAGCGCCAAGCATCATCACACGTGCACGCAGATGCGTATGCATCTCAGAAACGGAAGGCATAGTTCAGACTCGGAATGATGCCAAAGATCGACGTCTGGACCGCATCAGCGACCAGCGGATTGTCGTTGCGCTGCTCCACACGCAGCGATTGCGCATTGAAGCGGTTGTAAGCGTTGACCAGGCCAAACTGCAGTTCACTCCGACGGAACTGTCGCGTGAGGCTCAGGTCGAGGCGGTGATAGAGCGGCAGGCGCGAAGAGTTGCGATCGCCATACTCCGCCACGAGAAAACCATCCACCCAGTAGCGTGCACGCGGCAGCGTAGCGGGGAGACCCGACGCGAGCATGAACGTTGAGCCAACGCGCCACTTGGGGGTCCACAACCAGCTGCCCACCAGCGACAGGTTGTGGGTCTTGTCAAAGGGCGACACATACCAGCGCCCACCACTGATGCCACCATTCGTGGTGCCCGCCGCCGGGAATCGCTGTTCGGCTCGTGCCAACGTATAGCTCGCCCAACCGGTGAAGCGTCCCTCGGCGCGTCGCGCAAACAGCTCAAGGCCGTAGGCGCGTCCTTCTCCCTGCACGAGCATTGTCTCGAGGCGCGGATTCAGAAACACATCCACGCCACTGATGTAGTCCACCACGTTCTCTGCACGCCGAAAGTACGTCTCGGCCGTGAACTCCACGCCGCGATACTGTCCCGTCCAACCGAACGCATACTGGTCGGCCACCTGCGGGCGAATGAACGGCCCGGCCGGCTCCCACACATCCAGCGGTGTTGGCGAATTCGTGTTCGACGCGAGTTGCAGGAATTGCTGTGTTCGTGCGTAACTGGCCTTGAGACTGTGTCGCGGCGTGAGTGAGAAACGCGCTGTGGCGCGCGGCTCGAAGCCATCGAAGTACGCCATGCGCGTGCCACGCGACACACGACTGCTGTCCACCAGTACGCCAGGCTCGTACCGATCCAGCGCCGCGTTCCATACGACTGGCGCCTCGTTCGCGTACCGGTACAGCGTCCCTTCGCCCACACGAGCAAAGTCCGCGTAACGCAGGCCAGCTTGCAGCCCGAGTCGCGTGCCAACATCCATCTCCCAGTTCATGAATGCGGCGCGGGTGATGCCAATGCGTCGCTCCACTTCGCGCGTGCGCAAGCTGGACCCCGCCGTATCGCCAACCGGGCTCAATCGACCGGGACGGAAGAGATTGCGCGAGAACTCGCCGCCAACACTGAGTCGCTGATTGGCCGTCATCTGCCACGTCTCATCGATGCGCAACTCCGCGCTTACGATTCCTGCGACCCAACTGGCCGAGTCATCCGGTTCTGCGCGGAAACCCAGCTTGTAGTCGTAGTCGCTCCACGTACCGGAGATTTTCGAGAAGAGTCGCCCACCTACTGCCTGATTCCAGCGGAGTGCGGTGGCTCGATTGCCCCAACCGGCGCCGAAGCCGGCGCTTGGCAGCGCGAACAGATCGCGGCCCATGAAGCCAGAGGCGATCACCGCGCCAGTTGATCCGATGTTGACCTGGGCCTTGGCATTCAGGTCGTAGAAGTACGCGCGGTTATCACGGATGGTGGTGTCGCTCGCCAATGGGATAAAGGCATCCGCATACGAGCGTCGTGCGGCCAGCATGTAGGAGCCGCGTTTGCCCGGCACCGGCCCCTCCACCAGCAGTTTGCTCGAGAGCAGGCCGATGGACGCCGTGCCGGCAAACTCTTCGCGGTTGCCATCACGCTGCCGGATGTCCACCACCGACGACAATCGCCCGCCAAATCGTGCCGGAATGCCGCCCTTGTACAACGTCACGTTGTCGATCGCGTCGGCATTGAACGTGGAGAGAAAGCCGAGGATGTGCGATGGATTGTAGATCGTGGACTCATCGAGCAGGATGAGATTCTGATCGGTGCTGCCGCCTCGTACTGAAAAGGCATTGGAGGCATCGGATGTGGTGGCCACACCCGGCAGCAACGTGAGCGTGCGCAGCGGATCCACTTCGCCGAGCACTGGAGGAACCGCCTTGGCTGCGGTCATGTCAATGCGCACGACGCTCATTTGTGGCGCTGCCGGATCGAGATCAGCCCGTTCTTCGCGCTTGGCCTGCACCTGTACCGCTTGCAACACGGTTTCAAGCGCGCGCAGTCGGAGTGTGAGATCGAGTCGCGCATTCACCACGATGTTGGTGTCGAGTGGCGCGTACCCAATCACGCGCACGCGCAAGCGATGCGTACCTGCGGGCAGTACGAGGGCGTAGAAGCCCTCTTCATTGGTCTGACGCACCTGTGCATCGGCGTCCACGCGAATGACCGCGCCGCGCAATACCTCGCCCGATGCGACGCTGCGCACATAACCAGCCACGCGCTCATGGCGCGTGGAAGGCAACGAGTCCTGCGCTGACAATGGCGGCGCGGCCGTGAGAAATGCAAAGAGGAGTAGCGAGCGCTTCACGAGTTGATGGAATGAGAGACTGTTGCTTACAGTGTATGCTGAGCTTGCCGTGGCGCGGAGGAGCCGGGCAAGCCGCGTGGGTCCAGATGCTTGGACGGTACGGTCGGTCGTGGACCGAACGGGACGCTCAGTGGTCAGTGGACAGTGACCACAACACTTCCGCGCTTTCGCCCGGTCTCAACCTGCTCATGCGCTGTGACGATATTGTGAAGCGCGAAAGTCTAATCAATGAGCGGTGTGAAGCGTCCGTCCACTGCCATGTCGACCAGTGTGCGCAAGTCGTCCACACGCTCTGATGCGGGGCCGGCGATAATGCGATGCCGCGATGTGGTGTTGACCCACATTGCGCCGAGCATCTGCGGCAGCGTGGCCAGTATCAGCAGCAGACGCCCGTTGGGCGTGAGCACATGACGTACGCGCGAGTACGGCGCGTTGCCCACGGTGTCTGCGATCAGGTCATAGCGCGTGCTCTGTTCTGCGAAGTCGACGCGCGTGTAGTCAATCGTATGAGCGGCGCCTAGTTGCTGCATTGCCTCGGCGTTCGCGCCACTACACACTGCGGTGACTTCCGCACCGGTCTGGGCGGCGAGTTGCACCATCGCCGATCCAACCGTACCCGACGCGCCGTTGATCAGTACGCGGTCGCCCGCGTGCAGTCTTCCGCGCCGAAAGAAATCGAGCGCCGTTGTGCCTCCGAATGCGAGAGCCGCAGCGGTCTCGTATGAGAGAGCAGGCGGCTTGTGCACAATCACGGCATCGGCAGGCATGCAGCGGTACTCGGCGTGGGCACCCAACTTTGCGCCCGAGAATGCCACGACCGCGTCGCCTACAGCAAAGTTGCGAACGGCGGAACCGGTCGCGACGATGTCACCAGCCAGTTCACTGCCAAGAATCGGTTGACGCGGTGCGGTGATACCGAACGCCAGTCGCGAGGCCATACCGAAACCGTAGGGTATCGAGAGGCTGCGAATTCTCCAGTCGGCCGACGATACCGTGAATGCGCGCACACGAATCAGCACATCATGCGGACCCGGGACAGGTATTGGCCAATCCTCGATTGTGACTACGTGCGGCGGTCCATACTGCCGGCACACTGCTGCTTTCATATGGACGGTCATGGTGCCGGCGAAGCCCGACGTCCCCAGCCTATCGTCGTAGTAAGACCGATCCGGAACGTGAACAGGTCGGCTTTCGAGCGCTTGATGTCGAAGCCGAGCGATCCATCCGGTAGATCCGTCAATCCGCCCTTGATGAGATAGTCCCGCTTTCCGTGGCTCTCATAGCCAACACCGAGGTCAATGCTGGTGCTGCGGCGCACGGGCACCTGCAGACCAACACCGCCGCTCCATATCATGCCGCCATCACCGAAGTTTTCGTCGGCCGCCACGATATCCGGAACAAGGCCACCGTCGATTCCGCTGACGGTCGCGAAACGGCTCATGCCGAGGAGGCCGTAGCCGTACGCCCGCACTCGTCCAAGTGGCATCGCGACCTGTGGCCCAAGAGCCAAAGACAGGATGCCGTTGGCTGTGGTCATGTTGAGGGCCACACGGCAGTGCGGCGCCGTACCGAGGCAGGTGCGCTGGCCTTCGTGACCGTAGTTGAGCCACCCACCCTGCAGTCGTAGTGAGGCCAGACCGTATTTGTCGAGCCGAAGCAGCACATGGCCCATTGCTCCCGCGGCGTTCTTCACGTGGCGTTTGAAATCACCGACAGGTTGACCAGCGCCGGCGGCGAGGCCGACATGCCAGCGAGGAATGCTCATCGCGTTGGTGTCTGGGGCGACTGGTGCCTGTTGCCCGGATGCGGGGGGCGAGACCAAAAGCAGCCCGGCGAGGGCGGCGTGGAAATAGCGCATGGGAAAGGGACGAAATGAAAACCGCGTACTTACGGTGTATGTTGGACCGTACACTGTAAGGTTCGGCCAGTCAAGCACGTTCGTTGCTTGCTCTCCACCGTTCACAGCTCTAGTGTCCCTTTCATGCCCTCCGCCCGACGCGCGCCACTGACTCGCGACCGCATACTGCGGGCTGCCATCAAGCTCGCAGACCGGAACGGTCTCGAGGCGCTCTCCATGCGCAAACTCGCCACGGCACTCAAAGTCGAAGCGATGTCGCTCTACAATCACGTCGCGAACAAGGACGAATTGCTGGACGGCATGGTCGATGTGGTGATTGGAGAAATCACGAGGCCCACGCCGGGAGGCGACTGGAAGGCCGCCATGCGTGCGCGGGCGACATCGGCGTTGTCGGTGATGACGGCACATCCGTGGGCGCCAATGCTTGTCGTGTCACGCATCAGCGTCGGCCCCAACATGCTCAGCTACATCGACGCAACGCTCGGCACGCTGCGCGAGGCGGGGTTCACCTGGTTCGAGGTGGATCGCGCGTGGAATGCCATCGACAACTACACCTACGGCTTCGCGCTGCAACAGCAGAACTTTCCCGTGAACCCTGACGAATACGCGTCAGCGGCGGCGGCCTACCTGCCCATGTTGCCCGTCAATGTGTACCCCTACATGCATGAACTCACCACGCATGTCATCGACGGTTCGCACGACGGGACGCTCGATTTTGCGTTTGGGCTGGAACTGCTGCTCGATGGGTTGGAGCGGTTGCGGAATGCGCGGGGGTGAACCTCTTGCATGAATCCGTCTCCTTTGCTCCATGAATGGACGCCTTCGCATCGCACGTCTCGCTGACCATCCTGAAGTGATTCCCACTATTAGGGAGTGGTTTGAGACCGAGTGGGAGCCCCACTACGGTCCAAACGGTCCAGGGAACGCCGAGCAGGATCTCTTAGCCTATGCCAACGGCACCGAGCTGCCTGTTGGCGTGGTGGCGTTCCTTGGGGATGAGCCTTGTGGCATCGCGGCGTTGAAGATGGGATCGATTACCACCCATGCACATCTCAGCCCATGGGCAGCTGCGGGCATGGTCAGTCCGCTGTATCGCGGCCAAGGCATCGGTGGAGAATTGCTTTGTGCGATAGAAGAGGTCGCGAGAACCCTCGGGTACGCTCACATCTACTGCGGAACCGCGACCGCGAATCGTCTGCTCGAACGATCCGGCTGGGAGTTCATGGAGCAGGTGCGATACAGCGGCGAGAACGTATCCATCTACGTCAAGGCATTGTAGGCAGATCGTTTGGAGAACCAACCACTAGTCGTGCCCCAACGCCTCGCGCGCAGAGATTCTCGTCGCACGACGCGCTGGTCCCGCGCAGGCCAGGACTGACACGACGATCGCCACTGCAAACCACAGTGCAACTGATGCGCCTACTGGTCTGAGTTCGACCGGCACGGGGAACATCACACGTCCAAATGCGGCGCCGAGCACCACACTCATGGGAATGGACAGCGGTATCGCCACTACCGCACTCACGACGGCAATGAGAAGCCCTTCGGCCTGGACTACTGCCATGATTGCGCGCGGCGTGGCACCCACAGCACGTAGCACGCCGATCTCGCGTGTGCGCTCCAGTACGGCCAACCCCATGGTGGATGCGAGGCCGAGCGCGGCCACGATGACCGTGAGCTGTGCTACCGCAATGAGGAAGTCCACTACCATCACCAGATGATCCTCGGCCGACGCGCGCGCATCGCTCATGCGATGTCCGCCACTTACGGCTACACCAGCACCCTCAAGTGCTGCTTGGACTCGTTGCATTGTCGCTTCATACGCGGTCGAGTCGGTGTTCGCGAGTTGCATGGCCACCATACTCGCAGCTGTTACGCCGAGCGGTCCCGAAACAAAACGTTGGTTCGCGTACGCCACGCGCCCGGGAATGGACAACACACCAACTACCTGCCAGCGCCGGGTCTCTCCGTTGATAACCAGCGATACCTGTGACCCGTCGGCCAACGCCGGCTCCGCAGCCGCCAACTCGCGGCTCACCACGAGCGCACTGCTATCCGTATCTCGCAACCATCGTCCAGTTGTTGGGGCCATGTGCAGCAGTGGTGTCTCTGGCAGAGGCGCGGAGATCGTAAATCGGTTTTCGAGCCGCCCGTCTGCCACGATGGCCGCGCGCACAGTCGGCCAGGCTTCGGCCCACATCACACCTGGGACTGCGCGCACAATGTTGTCGAGTCTCTCCATGTCCGCGGACTGTTCTGTTCTCACCATCGCGTTGTAGCGCAACGTGCTTTCGTAAAGAACAGCAACGGACTGCTGGATGGAGCGCCGCAGTTGCAGCGCCCCGAGAAACACGGCGCCACCCGAGGCCAGGGTGAGGACAGTGAGCACCACGCGTCGCTGATGACGCCAGAGGTTGCGTAGAGCGAAGGGTACCGCAGGATAGGAACGCACACGGGCCGGTAGTCCAACGAACTGTGGCATGACATCAAGAACAACCGGCGGTCGGAGGGCCTCCGCCACGGTCATACCGCTGGCGCGGCGCACCGGCATGGCCGCTGCGAGCACGGGCAAGAGAACCGCCGTTGCGATCTGCGCCGCGTAGACGTACCACGGAACTGAAAAGCCCTCAATGCTGAAGTTGAGTAGCGTGGCCACAAAACCTGCGTACAGGCGGCCACCTACTGCAGCAAGTGGCAGGGCGAGTACTGCACTGGCCACACCAAGCACGGCGGCGAGGGCGAGATACATCCCCATCAGCTGTCCCGGCGTGGCGCCCATGGCCTTCATCACGCCGATGAGTGGTCGCTGAGAGAGCAGCATGGCTGACACCAGATTCACGATCAGCACCGCGCTGAACAACAGTGCCACCACACCAAACGCACCCTGAATCATCAGGAACGATTCGATCTGTCCTGCATGTGCGTGTTCCCCTGGCTCGGGGATCTCCGTGTGAGCGACGGTCACACCACGCAATGCCAGCTGTTCAACAACGGCTCGGCTCACCGCGCGTGTACCGTCACGTGTGGGATGCGGCTCCGTGGTGAAACGCAACTCCGTCGTCGGCTGTGGCACGATGCCATTCAACACGGAGTCGGACACGAAGAGGTACACCAGATGATCCATCCAACCGGGAGGGAGTCCGGCATCACGGACTACCGTGGCAATCGGCAGCGCCGTACGCTGGCCCTGGCGTTCGAAAACGATGGAATCACCAAGGCCAACCTTCGCAAACTCCAACGACGAGTAGTCAATTGCCACCGTTGATGCGAGCAGTGGCCATTGACCGCTCTCATACTCCACGCGACCAATGGTCTGTGCATCGAGTCCGTCGGAACTGAAAAGCATGGCGGTGCGCGGCACACCGCGGACTGTCACGCGTGTCACGGCGGTGCGACGTACATGCACCGCGGCGACGCCGCTCACCCTCTCAACCTCGGGAAGCACGGATGCCAATTGCTCTGGGGAAGTAGCGCCGAGGCGTAGCGTGGCTGCCGGTGGATTGGTGGCATCGTACCCACCGTGGGTTGCCGCAGTCACCAATGACCAGCTGTTGAGCACGAGGCTCGCGCCAAGCAGACCCACGCTCATCGCCACTACGGTCGTGATCGATCGGCCGCGGTGCAACCGCAGATCGCGAAAAACCTTGCGCCATCGTGTATCACGCATGAGCCGCATCCATGTCGACCGTGGCCAGCAAGCGACCGTCCATGATGTGTTCAGTGCGTGTGGCGTACTCCTGCGCGGCCGGATCGTGGGTGGCCATGATCACTGTGTGCCCATCAGCCACGAGTTCGGCGAACACCTTGTAGATCTCCTGTGCCGTTCGACTGTCCAGATTGCCCGTGGGTTCGTCGGCCACGATCAGGTCAGGTGTGTTCGCCAGCGCTCGAGCAATGGCCACGCGCTGCTGTTGTCCACCTGACAACGTGGCGGGCAGTTTCTCCGCTTGTGTGTTTACGCCGAGTCGTGTGAGCAGCGCATGTGCCCGCTCTTCCCGTTCTGCTCGTGGCCAGCGGCCAACAAAATCCATGGCCATGGTAACGTTCTCGACCGCGGTCAGCGTGGGAATGAGCTGGAACGACTGGAACACGATACCCACATGACGACCACGCCAACGCGCCATCTGCGCTTCGTCGAGTTCGGGTACAGCGGCACCCGCTACGAGGAGACGCCCTGAGGTGATACGCTCGATTCCCGAGACAAGGTGCAACAAAGTGGACTTGCCGCTTCCCGAATGCCCCACCAATGCAAGCAACTCGCCACGCTTCACCTCCAGCGTGACGGCATCCAGCGCCGTGAAGACCCCGGCGAGTGACGTGAATTGCTTGGTGACCTCATGCAGTTGCACGACGGGTTCTTCTACGGATGTTGACTGAACGGACATATGCCAATGGTGTGCGTGACGTGTTGGATGAGTGCGGCGTTCGCGCCTGTATGGCACGCTACGGACGGCGACCTAGCCGGGCTACACCGAGACATGCCGTTCGTCGATGTCATTCGACCGTTTGGCGACTGGAGCAATACATCACCGCATTTTCGAGCCTGCGATCAGATAGAGTCGAGGTGACAGTTGCCGTGCATCCCCACTCCTCATCGCTCCGGTCATGCTCCTGCGTCTACGAGTTCTTCCCTTTGTCGCGGCCTGTCTCGTGGCCGCTCTTGTGTTGCAACACTCGTGCAACACGGCCTACGCGCAATCGCGTGATGGGCGCGCAGCCGCGGCGACATCAAAATTGCCGAACGCCACGACGCCTTCCGATACGTTGTTCGATTTTCTGAACGGAGAGTGGCGCGTGGAGGCCTCCCCTCGCATATCGAAGCTCGCTGCACTGGTGCACGGAGTGCCGCGTTTTACCGGGCACTGGCGCGGGAATCGCAACGAGAATGGCGTCTCCGATGAATTGCGTCTGGCCAAGTCCGATGGCGCCACGCACCTTGTGCTGCGCTTTCAGCGCGTGTTTGACAGTAGCGCACGCGTCTGGAATGTGCGCGAGATCGATCGTTCGGGTGCGGCCTCGGCCGCAATGCGCCCGATGGTCGCGAAAGGGGAGATCATCATTCCGGCTGCGAATCGTGTCGCGCGCAGTAGGTTTGTCGAACGCACACCGAACCACTTTCGCTACCTGCGTGAAGTCTCCAACGACGGGGGACGCACTTGGGAGGAGCCCGTGCTTGTGGTCACGGCAGAACGTATCCCCGCACGAGGAACCCCGACCGTTCCGCGATGAACACTCGTTCGACCGCTCCGTTGTCCGCTGAAGCGCCGCTCCGGCGATTGCGCCTGGGGCCGATCCGGGCAAGTCTGCTGGTGGCCTGGGTGCCCATGTGGATCCTGTGCGCCGGGCTTCTCGCGGCGGTGCATGGGCTTCCCGCTGGGATCGCCGCAGTTGTTGCGTTGCGATTTGTGGTGCCTGCGGCACTCATGGGACTGGGTGTGCAGACGTTGGTCGCCCGACGGCCGTGGCCTCCTCGTATCACATGGCGCTTCGTCGTACTGCATGTCAGCGGAGCGCTCGCATACGGCGTCGCTCTGACCGTGCTGATGCTGGCACAGGAGCTGCTGGTACGCGGGCAACCGATGTTCGCGCTTTCATGGCGAATGCTCGGTGTGGTGGTGCTCGGCGTGTGGTTGTACGTGATGATCGCGAGTTTCAGCTATACCGTTGAAGAGGGACGTCGGGCCGCGCGAGCTGAGGCGGCTGCCGCACGTACGCAACTCGATGCGCTACGCGGTCAATTGCAGCCGCACTTTCTCTTCAATGCGCTGCACACCATGGTACATATGATCCCCGTGGATCCCGCCACGGCGGCGCGTGCTGCAGAAGAGCTTGCGGGTTTGCTGCGCTCGGCCATCTCGGAGACGCGGGACTTGATCTCCCTACGTGAGGAACGCGCGTTCGTGGAGCGGTATCTCGCGCTCGAGCAACTGCGTTTCGAGGAACGACTGGTCGTCGAGTCGCGGTGGAGTACCGAAGCCGATGACATGTTGGTCCCGTCCTTCGCCGTCCAAACGCTGGTAGAAAATGCCGTGCGTCATGGCGCAGCACAGCGCATGGGCCCTACTCAACTGCTCCTGGAGTCCGTTGTCGCAGGTGATGGCATTCGCATTGTCGTGGTGGACAGTGGACACGATATCGGTCGAACGTTTGCGCGGAGTGACGGGACAGGTCTTGATCGGTTGGAAGAGCGGTTGGCACTGTTGTTCGGACCTGCGGCAACGTTCAGCGTGGAACAGACTGGAGACGATCGGGTCGAGGCACGTCTGTTCGTTCCATCGCTGGATGACGCGCCGTGACAATCCGTGTTGTGGTTGTTGATGATGAGCCCGTAGCTCGCCGTGCCTTGGTCAGCTTGCTCACCGCATACGATTGGGTCGAGTGCGTTGGTACCGCAGCCGATGGACCGACGGCCATCGAGGTCGTGAATCGGCTGGTGCCAGATGTACTGTTTCTCGACGTGCAGATGCCGGGATGCTCCGGTATCGACGTGGCACGGCAACTCGTGCATCGACCCACGATCGTGTTTACCACGGCATTCGGCGAGCACGCGGTTCTTGCCTTCGAACTCGGTGCGGTGGACTACCTGCTCAAGCCATTCGGCGCTCCACGCCTGGCGACCTGCATGGCTCGGCTCAAGGCAATGCGTGGTGAAACCGCTCCAGAACCGTCACCAGAACAGTTGGCCGATGTCAGCGCCAGCGGGCCCGTGCAGCGCATTTTTGTTCGTGGTGGCGCGGGCATCACGCCAGTGCTGCTGCAGGATGTACTGTGGCTCGAAGCCGATGGAGATTACGTGGTGCTGCACACCGCCACCGGCCGACATTTCGTGCATGTGGCCTTGCATCGACTGGAGCAGCGTCTCGAACCGGCCGAGTTTTTGCGCATTCATCGCGGGTGTGTCGTGAACCTCTCGCATGTTCAGGAGTTTCGGCGAGGTGCGAACGGTGTCTTGAACGCCGTCATGCGAAACGGGGTACGGCTGGCCGTCAGCCGCGCCCGAGCGCAATCCGTGCGCGCCCGGGGAATGTGAATCGGCTGCTCCCGGTTGGCTCTGGCTGGTGCTTGACCACCCCGCCAAGCCTCGGTAGCCTCCTGCCCATGCCCGCCCCAGTCCGGATTGCGCTGATCGCCCTGCTCTCAGCCAGCGTTTCACTATTCTCGGCCGAGACGCCAGACCGCCGCATCGTCGACACGGTCATCGCCGGCGACGCGGAAAGCGAATTCGCGCACGGCTACGCCGGTCACGATGACTCGGCTGGCATACGGAACGACACGACATTCCGGCTGGCGCGCGGTTGGATGCGCTACGCCATGACGACCTTTGACGACACCGAGGTCACCATTGCCTGTGTATTCACCGGGAGCCGCGATTCGACGCGTCACTTCGACCTGATTGTGGAAGACAGCGTCGTCGCTCGCGCCACCCTCGCACCGACCGATTCGGCCACCCGAACGCTCGAATTGCGCGTACCTTTTGACGTGACCAAGGGACGCACCAGCATCGCGGTCGTGCTGCGCGGCCGCGAAGGACCGACGCCGGCGCTCCGCAAGCTCAGTATTGTTCAAGATCACCACGAATTGGCGACAGCCGTTCACCATTCACATCAACCGTTCGGAGTTGTTCGATGATGTCGTCACGCATGGTCCGCAGTGCGAAAGCTGCACTCGCTGTAGCCGCACTCACGTTGACGACCACCGGCAGCACCGCCGAGGCGCAGGCAGCGCGAGCGGCTGCAGCGGGTTCCGGCTCCAGTGCAAACGGCAGTGCAAAGTTTCCGCACACGCGGCCGGAACGCACCGACTACGCTGAGACGAGCAGCTACGACGAAGTCATCGCGTACATGAAGTTGATGGCCGCTGCCAATCCGCAGATCCATCTCACCACGTACGGCTACACGTATGAAGGACGGCCGCTTCCACTCGCGGTCATTGGCGCACCGGGTGCAACAGCGGCTCAAGTGCTCGCTACGGGCAAGACCCGTGTCTACATCCAGGGCAACATTCACGCCGGTGAAGTTGAAGGAAAGGAAGCGTTGCTGTGGTTGCTGCGTTCGATCGCCAAAGGAGAGCGCAACGCGTGGTTCCGCAACACGGTGCTGCTTATCAATCCCATCTACAACGCCGATGGCAATGAGCGCGTGAGTGTGGCCAACCGTGGCAGTCAGGCTGGTCCGGTTGGTGGCATGGGCACGCGCGAAAATGCGCTGGGACTCGATCTCAATCGCGACGGCACCAAGATGGAGACGGCCGAGGCACGTTCGATGGCGCGGTTGCTCACCGAGTATCAGCCGCATGTGGCGATGGACCTGCACACGACGGATGGCAGCTCCAACAGCGGCTTCAACATGACGTATGAAACGTCGCTCAGCCCCAACAACTCCAAGGCGCAAATGAGCCTGTTGCGCGAAGAGTTGCTGCCGGAAATCACCAAGACGGTGAAGGCCAAGCACGGTTCAGATTGGTTCTACTACGGTGGTGTGTCGGGCACCGGAGCCGATCGTGCGTGGCGTTCCGACGCCGAGCTCGCGAAGCCGCGCTACACGTCCACCTACTATGGTGTGCGCAACATTCTCGGGCTGCTGACGGAGACGTATTCGTACGCCTCGTTCAAGACGCGCATCACCGAGACGTACTGGTTCCTTGAAGAGTCGCTCGACTTCGTAGCCAAGCATGGTCCGCGCATTCGTGAAGTCGTCGCTACTGCCAACAAGGAGTCCATCGTTGGTCAGCAGCTCGCCGTGCGTCAGCAGTTGGTGAAGGCACCGCAGTTGCACGAGATCGTGTTTGCACCCACGCTCTCGGTGCGCAATCCGTATGTCGCGGATCGTCCGTATCGTTTGCGCCCGGATGGCAATACCAATCGCACCACCGAGATGCTGCCGTTCTTCGGCACCGCCGTGGCAACGGAAACCAGCGTCGCGCCGCGTGTGTGGGTGATCCCGAATGCGTCGCAGGAGCCGGCCGTATCCACTACGCCTGCTCCCGCTCCGGCAGGGGGCGCACGTGGCGGTGCAGGTGGTGGTGCCCGTCCGGGTGTTCCCGCCGGCACACCCACGCAGCGCATGATCGCAAGTGTCACTGATCGTCTCGACGCGCATGGCATCAAGTACACCGTGACCGAACGCGATATGGCGTTCAATGGTGAGCGCTTCCGCATCAGCGGTAACACGATGGCCGAGCAGAACTATCAGGGCACGCATCGTGCGCGTACGTTGACAGGTGCGTGGGAGGCGAATCAGCAGACGATCCCGGCGGGTTCCGTGATCATCAGCATGGAGCAGCCGCTCGCCCGCCTCGCGTTCCTGTTGTTCGATCCGCGCTCGGATGACGGCTTCATGTGGTGGAACATCCTCGATGCCGTGCTCGGCCTGTCACCGGCGCCGCAGTACTATCCGGTGCTGCGCTCGATGAACACGCCGGGGTAACCATCATGATGAGCACGCGGTGACTTGCAGCATGATGCTCAAGTGAAGTTCACTGCCACGATCGAGATCAACGGCATCAACCCATACGTTTGGGTGAGTGCGTCGCGTGCTCAACGCATCAAGGCTTCGTGGAAGAAGCCCATGCCCGTGCTTGTGCAGGTGAATGGCAAACCGGATGTGCCGTGGCGCATCAACATGATGCCGGCGGGTGATGGGGGCTTCTACCTCTACCTCGCCGGCGAAGTGCGGAAGGCCTCGACCACGCAGGTTGGAGATCGGGTGGAGGTCTCCGTCACGTTCGATGGTGAGTACAAGGGGGGGCCGCAGCACGAAATGCCGCCTGAGCTTGCTACGCGCCTTGATGGCAACACCGCGGCCCAAGCACAATGGAATGCGCTGTCGCCTAGTCGACAGAAAGAGATCCTGCGCTATCTCGCCGGTCTCAAGTCCGATGAGGCGAGGCAGCGCAACATTGAACGGGTCATGCAGGTGCTCGGTGGCGCCAAGGAACGATTCATGGCGCGGGACTGGAACTAGCCCTTGGTCAGTCTTTTCTGTTAGGCGATCAACCGTTTGTGCCGTCGGACTGTCTTTGAGAGATCGAAACAGAAATATTCCCCAATCAGTCCCATCATGAATCGGCGAACCTTCGTACGAGCGGCGGCAGCCATTTCCTTTGCCGAACAGATCGCATTTCCGCCCGTTGAGCCCAAGGTCAGCCTGCGGAAACTCTTCGTGTATGGCGGAGAATTCGACCGGGCGTTCATCAAGTACGCCTCGTCGCTCACGGGGAAGCAAAATCCGCGCGTCTGTTTCCTCCCAACGGCGGCCGGCGACGCGCCCGGCTACGTCATGCGATGGTTCGAGACGTGTGGCGACCTTGCCGTGCAGCCATTTGTGCAGCGCTCCTTCATTTCGTCCTACAATCAGAAGGCTTCGTTTGAGACGATCTTCATGAGCATGGATGTCATTTTGGTCGGCGGCGGCAACACACTGAATATGATGGCAATCTGGAAGGCGCAGGGAATGGACGTCGCGCTGCGAAAGGCATATGAGAGCGGAGTGGTGCTTGGTGGTGGTAGTGCAGGCTCGTTGTGCTGGTTTGAGCATGGCACCACGGACTCGCGCCCTGGACAGTTGAGCACCGTGGAAGGATTGGGGCTCATCAGTGGTAGTCATTGTCCGCACTATCATGCCGAAGTTCAACGCAAACCTCTCTATTGGTCGAAGATCAAGAGCGGCGAATACAAGCCGGGGTATGCATGCGATGATCGCGCCGGTATCTACTTCGAGAATGAGCAGGTCAAACAGGTCGTCGCATTGGATGAAGGCAGCAACGCTTATCATGTCTCGTTTGCTGCTGGCGAAGTGACGGAACGAGCACTTTCGAAGCAAGTGCTACGGGGATGAAACGCTGTTTGTGACTGGCTCCGTGGGTCCCCCGGCTACATTGTTGTAGCTGATCGCGGCATAGCGCAGACGCTTGCTTCCAATTCCGGCACACATATGAAATCGCGCCCATTCACCGGGATCGTCGTTGGTTCCTTGGCGGCCTTGCTGTTTGCATTCGGAACGGCCACGCTGGCATCGTGGATTTTCGCCAGTTCAACCGGCGCTACATTTTCTGGACTGGACGACCAGGCAATCGCCGCATTGAGCATGACACCGGCTTTGCGGGTGGTCGGATACCTCTGCGTCTTTATGGCGTGCTTGTTGGGCGGCGCCATCGCCGCGCGATTCTCCCGCTTGCAATCACTGGCCCTCGGTGCGCTCTCCAGCTGGCTCTTTGTGGGACTTGGCGTGTATTCAGCGTTCAGTCAGGCGCGGGATACCTCCCTCCTGGAGCTCGCGGGCACACTGCTGGCGCTCCCCGCCTTTGGAGTGCTCGGTGCATACTTGCACCGTCGTTTCAGTCGCGCGGTAGCTCCGCTGGACCGTACATTGCCGATGTGGTCGTGATGACCTGAGGTGACACTGTGGACGCAGAGTCCACGTAGGGAGAGGCGATACCTCACCCGCGCCCAAAGCCATGTTGGTGCGTGATCCCTCCACCGATTCCGGAGCAGCAGATGGATCAAGCGTCTGTCGGTTCAACGAATAGCCCGCAAACCAATGCCACTGCGACCATCGAAGTTCAGCGTGCGCAGGCACAGCAACGGCTAGATGAGCTGATCAGGCAGAAGATGCAGTCCCGGATTGAAATTGCGCAGCGGCCCGAAGGGGATGCTGTTACGGCGCAGATGGAGAAGATGCTTGCCGTCATGGATGAGCAGATCAACCTGGCAGCGTATGAGGTGGAGCGCCTGTCGCGTCCCAATACCTCCGTTTCAGCTGTTTCGACTGCACCTGGCTTGCCGAACCTGCCAGCCATACCGAATGAGTATGTCGTCCTGAGCACGCTATTCCTTCTGGTTGCCGTACTGCCGGTATCACTCGCATTCGCACGCAGAATCTGGCGGCGACATGAGCCAAGTCGTGTGGCATTGGCACCAGAGTTGGAGCAACGCCTCGAAACCATGCAGATGGCCGTGGACTCCATGGCCACTGAAGTCGAACGGATCGGGGAAGGGCAGCGCTACGTGACCGGACTGCTCAGCGCGCAGCTGGGTGGCGTATCACCTGAAGCACGTCCGCAAATGCCCGAAGCCGTTGCGAAGCGTGAACTGCAGAGAGCTGTTACTCCGCACTGATGTCCGCACGAACGACTATCGCCCTCATCGTGATGGCATTGAGCGCCGGCCTAGTTGAAACGCAGGTGCGCACTCATGTCATCATTGGGCAGGTTGTCGACTCGGCAAATGGACGGCCAGTCCGGGGCGTCAGTGTGCAATTGGACAACACGGTGGACCGGGCGCAGTCGGACTCGGTGGGGCACTTCAGCATCTTGAGTCGCTATGCTGCGCGCTTTCGCATCTGGGCGGATGATTTTTTCTACGACGGCATTCGCTTCGATAGCCTGACGCTGCAGCGTACGCCGTGCTTGGGCGCATGTCCTGCATTCTTGATGCGTGGTATTAGCTAAGGGCGACATACGGTTTGTTTCGCACAACCGAAACGATATGGGGCGTACCGCGTCACGCCCCGCCACCGATGCCATGGTGCGCCGAATCGAGCAGGTGCTGACGACGCAGCAGTTTCTCGCCCTCCCCGAGATACGCATGGGAGAGGAGCCATACTGCCGGATTATTGCCACCGATGCGCCCACCATCGCGGTGACGCTCTACCATGCGAGCTCTATTCGCGCGCGGAGTTACTACACGGGCTGCGGGATTGCCGCAAGAACGGACACGGCGGCCCGATCACTCATTCAGCGTATGCAAGTGATTGCGGACAGTATTGAGGCCGCCGCCGCACCCGACTGGATACGTCCCGCAACACGCCGGTAGCTATCCGGGTACGATACCGGAAGTTGCCCCCGGTCACCACATTGCAGTCATCTGCCAAATGTGCTCCCAGCGCTGGTGACCCCTGGTGAGGATTGCAGACGCGGTGTCGTTTGACCTGACGGACTCGACTAAATCGAAGACTCGCTGGCTGGTGCGCGCGTCTCACCGTGCACTCTCGGTATTCTTACTCGGCGCGGCCATCTCCGTTTCTGATGCGAATGCGCAAGAACGAGCCGACTCCGCAGCGGTCAAGCCAGTCGTGTGTACCCCCGGCCGTGTCGCTCTCGTACTCGCTGGTGGCGGCTCCAAGGGCATCGCACATGTCGGTGTCATCCAACACCTCGACTCACTTGGCGTAACACCGGATCTCGTGGTTGGCACCAGCATCGGCGCACTCGTGGGCGCCATGTACGCCAGTGGCTGGGATGCCAAGGCGCTCGAATCATTCGTGTTTCGATTCAACGTCGGTCGCTACATCGGTGGCTACGCGCCATCCGCGCCACGTGCACTCGGCCCCGTCCTGCCACTGCTCACATGGAGTGAAGGTGCTGGCGGTGGGCTCGATTTCTCTACGTCCACCGCACGCGAAGCGAATGTGAATCTCATCGCATCGGCCATGTTGCTGGCCGGCAATCTGCGGGCGGCGGGTGATTTTGATCGGTTGCCAACACCATTCCGTGCGGTTGCAGCTGATCTTCGCACTGGCGATCCCGTTGTGCTGCGACATGGCGATCTCGCGGAGGCCGTTCGTGCCAGCTTCGCCATTCCACTGGTATTTCGTCCGCTCGTGATCGACAAGCGGGTGCTTGTGGATGGTGGTGTGGCCGAGAATGCACCGGTTGGAGTGGCGCGCCTCGAAGGAGCAACGCGCGTGATTCTGAGCGAAATGGCCGACACCATGACGCATGCTGCCGAACTTGGCACAACAGGCACCGTTGCGGCTTCGCTCATGCGTTTCCTTTTTTCACGCAACCGCCCCGAGCTTCGGAGCGGTGATGTACGCGTGACCAGCAATACCACGGGCATTTCGGCATTGGACTTTTCCGATGTCACCATGAAGCTGATGATTGCGCGCGGACGCGAGGCTGCTCGCCGTGCTATTCCTTCGGCTGAATGCCTGCCCACAAAGCCGCGTGTGGTGGCCGATCTTCCACCGTTCGCTGCGCAGCGATACACCTCCCCTCCCACCAACGCCGAACAGCGACTGTCGCAGATCATCTTTGGCAATGGATCGCCAAATGATGTGTCGCTGGATACGGTCATGACGCGCATTGTGCGCGTGAGCGATGGCGAACGTGTGAACGCCCTGTGGATCTCGCCCGAGCGCGTGACTGTGAGTCGGCCGTCATCGGAGGCGGTATCTGGCACGGACAGTGTCCGTATTCATCCACGACTGGTGTTTGCGCCGCGTCGTTCACTGGCGGCGGGTCTCGTGTACGACGGCGAACTCGGTGGACGGGCCTGGCTTGGTGGCGTGGATCGCAATCTGATCGGCTGGCCGCTCGAACTGGCTACGCGTGGTGCATTGGGGCGCTATCGACAGGATCTTCTGGTTGGACTCCGGCGCAACGATCAATACATCGAACTGGTACGCAGTCCGTTTCTCGAGGCGAGCATCGCGCGGGAACGTGTACGTCTGTTTCTGCCGGAAGATCGTCGGATCGAAATTCCCGATGCGCTACTTCCGGCATTCAGTGATCAGAAGCTGCGAATCGGTATCGAACAGCCGCTGGGGCACAATTGGACACTACAGGCAGCGGGCCTCGCACGACGTGTCACCACGCTTGACGATGACAGTGATAGCACTGTTATCGAGTTTGATGATCGTGCGCTCCATGTGATGGGCGGCACGGTGAGTTTTGTGCGCGTGCGATCAGGTCCACGCTTCGTTCCGCGTGTCGATCTCGAATACACGAACCGATACACGCGTCTGCAGGCGGTGACAGCGTCCACGTTTACCAAAGGGATGTTCGGTATTGCGATGTCCACTCGCGTGGTGTGGGCCGATCGCGAGCTGCCGCTCATGGATACGCCCACTTTGGGCGGTGAAGACGGATTCAGTGGACTCCGCATCTTCGAAGAGCGTGGTATGGCCGAACTGTCCAGCATGGTGGAGGTCTCGCGCCAGATTCTTGGACCACTCGCCATGCAGTTCACCGTGCAGGGTGGACAGATGTCACTCGATCAGTACCGCCCGTTGTCCGGCGATTGGGTCGCTGGCGCGCGACTTGGCCTGGGGGCGGCAACGCCGATCGGACCGCTGCGCGTGCAGTACGGGATCAACTCGCGGCATAACCATCGATGGTTTGTACGTATTGGCCGCTGGTTCTGATCTTGCATTGCATCACCTGAGCAAGGCACTGCGCCCCACGCGGGCGACAATCTGTCACAGGTGCGATGCCGTTTTGCCCGACAGGCTGAAGTATGTGGCATGCGTACCTCATCATTCTTGCAGGCCTTGCTATTGACCCTCGCCGCAGTGGGGGCTTCCGCGTGCAAATCCGATAGAGTCACGAAGGAAGAGCCGCCTGAAGAGGAGGTGTTGGAAAACACCTACGCGGGCTCCGCGCGATACGTCTTCAATGACAGCGTCGCGGTGCTGTGCTCCATGGCGGTGGTACTGGAGTGGGACTCCACTCGCAGGGTTTCGGTCCATGAACAACACCGCTTTGGAAGCGTAAGGGGCGATGTGCGCCGCGCACTCGTGCGGCGCGGCGGTTCTCAGGAACTGGCCTTGCACCACTTTGCCAACGCACAGGCACGCGGCCGCTTGCTGGGCAGTGACAGCATGGAGCTGACGCTATGGCCCGAATCGACCGTTCCCGCCTTTGTCGCCCCTCTTCGGGTAATCAAGGGAGCAAAAGCTCCGGACAACCTGTGGAAGGGCGCGTGGAACTGCGCCCCGACAGGTCGAGTGACCGATCCCGTCGACACTACGGGTCTCGCAGTGGGCACGTGGCAGACCACGGTGCTGGTCACGCCATAGAGCATTACTCCCGATCAGGCGCCTGCCCACCGCCGCAGCAAATTGTGGTAGATGCCGGTGAACTGCACCGCTGTTGGGTGGTCGGGCGCATCCTGATTCAGTCGCTGAATGGCCATGTCGAGATCAAACAACATGGTACGTTCGCCATCGTCACGAATCATGCTCTGCAACCAAATGTCAGCGCTCAGTGAGTCGTCTCGCGGTGCTGCACACGCTCACGGTACGCACTGGGCGACTCACCTCGATACTCGCGGAACGCGCGCTGGAAGCTGGGCTTGGAGTTGAAACCTGCTTCAAAAGCGATTTGCAGCAGGTCTCGTCCATCGCCCGCTGCCAGTCGAGCAGCCACTGCGTGAACACGCATACGGTTGATGCATGTGTTGAAATTGATGCCGAGCCCCTGGTTGAGAGCCCGTGAAAGTCGTGTTGGTGACACGTCCAACCTTCGTGCGAGGAGCGGCAGTGTGAGGGCGGCATCCTGCCAATGCGCCTCCTGCTCGATGCGCGCAAGAATTGATTCGCCAATCGCTTGCCAGTCCGTCGGGTCGGGTACGGCAACCGTTTCTGTAATAGGTGGATAGTCCACGGCGGTTCCGCGCCACGCCAACAGACCCAGGACATATGACAGACCGGCCAACCAGAGATACAATGGGAATTGATCGAAATAGTTGAGCGGCACGATGAACCAATGCGTGATCGAAAACGCGAGCCACAGTGCACCGGTGATGGCGAAGAGCAGAATGACTCCGCGCAACCAGGCAAGCCGATACTGTTCACGATTGCTGTATTCGTCGTCGAGCCAGTGCTGGTAGCGTCGATACTGGCGCAACGCGGCTGCGGAATAGAGGGCGATTCCTGCCAGAGACCCCGTCGTAATGACTGGCCCGAGCCAACGCATGATGATCGCGTCGATGCGATCCTTCTGGGGAACCGTGAAGCCGACGAAGACGATGAGCAAGAACGCGAAGTGCACCGCCGCTGGCGTCAGGTGTCGTACCCAATGCCTCGGTAGTCCGCCCGTGGTCAGTCGCACGACGTAGAGCCAGAGCAGCGGCCCGAGGGCGAGGGGGATGTCGAAGGGCGCGAAGGAAAGCCACGGATAGGCGTCGTAGAACCCGGCGTAACCAATGATGTACGGTACGAGACGGAGTGCGACGACCAGCACCAGCCCCGCCAGCAGGGTGTTGGCGGGGCGACGGGTTCTGAGAAGCAAGAGTGCGACGATGGCACCATTGAGGGCACCAACGAGGAGAATGGTGCTCCAGAGGCCGAAGGAAATCAGAGGACGGTCAGTTCGGTTTGTCGTGCTATCGGATCCGACTGGTGCGCGCCAATTCCAGCGCGCGCTCCAGTTCGGCATCCCGTCCTTCGGTGATTTGCTTGATCGTAGGTTGCACGAAGACGTCTGGCTCAATCCCGGCGTCGGGCTGTGGTGACGCGGGAAAGCCTGCGACGAGCGGGAGATCAACCTCGATCCCGGTCTCACGCAGCCGCAAGAAGAAAAATGCGCCCCCGTTAATTCCCCGGCGATTGCCGCCTGTCGATTGCCCAACCAAGGTCGCAAGGCCGGTCTGCTTTGCCGCGAGAGCGAACTGAAACGTCGCTGAGCTGTTTACCGCGCCGATCAGCACGAACACCCGGCCGGTGTACCGCGGCGCCACCGGATGTATCACATCAGCTCCGCTCGGATCATCATCCCATCGAGTCAGCCGGTAAAGATCCAGTCGCTCAAGCAGTGGATGCGTGACGGTGTCCAGTGGTCCTTGCACGTCGGCACCCCAATTCCGAAATGTCGAGTCCCAGGTGCTGAGAAATGGAAGCAGATCTTCCGGCACCACACGATACCGTACGTGACGTCGGTAGATGGGGAGTGGAAGCTTGACTGATGTGAGATGGGCCAGGAACTGGTTACCCGCGTCGATGCCCCCCTCATTTTCGCGGAGATCGAGAATGAGCGCCGATACGCGGCGCTGCTCCAGATCCGAAAGCACGGAGTCCGTCCACACGCGTGCGGCTTCGCGTGCGTTGTACAGCGACCACGTTGGCATGCGAATGATGGCCACCCCCGAAGAGCCCGTCTCACGTTCACTCACGTGCCAGCTGGCGAGTCCGGTGTCCGGTTTGCTACGATCTCCAATCGTTCGCCGTTCACCGGCTGTCAACGCGCGGACCACCACCGAGGCCGTCATACGTTCTCCCGGGCGCCGAACCTTGAGTGTGATCAGGGTGTCGCGCGGTGGAAAGCGGAGTGCGCGAAGAATGTCGAATGCATGCCATCGCGGGTTCCCCTGCACCTCAAGGTAGGCGACGCGTTTGTGATCGTTCGCACCGTCCGCGCGCGCCAGCGGGAGCAGTGAGTCCAGCATCAAGCCGGTCTCTATGCCATCGATGACAAGAACTTGCGTTCCCCTCGGGAGCGCGCCGCCGGAATGATCTCCGGTGACGATCATTTTTCGGTCGAGCCACCGGAAATGAAACGGGACCCTGTCGTGACCTTCGAACAGCGCCTCGGCCACTCTAGCTGACTGGTTCCAGAAGTTCGGGTAGCTATGTCCGCACTTAACCGCGGCCGTCAATCGGGTCAATTCAAGGAATGCATCCGCCAGGGAACGGTCCTGACTGAAGTACTGATCCGTGGCATCCCATCGTGCGGTCATGCTCGCTTTGGTCTGATATCGATACAGTCCCGGATGGAGCAATTCGTATGAGCGCCGAAGTGTCGCCAGATCCTTTCGCAATGCGTCGGCACGGAGCATCGAATGCCGCCCGATCGTTTGGTGCATCCCCGCGAGTCCAATGCCCTGCGGTGGTTGGTCCGGTGTGTTGAAGAACATCAGTGTCAGCAATGCGACCGCGAAAAACGAAGACATGACCAGCCAACTCCAGGTGAGGGGCCACCAATCGTGCGCTGCATGACCATTTCGGGCGACTCAAGAACCCATTGGGCCGCAAATTCCCCGATTTTGAGCCGCCAGATGCCGGAACCTTCGTGTACCTCACGTTCGTTAAGCGGGAATGAAGAGCGAAGCCATTGCTGCGAGTCCCCCAGGTACCGGGAGCACCCGCAATCTTGTCCTGGTACTTGGTGATCAACTCGACCATCGATCGTCAGCCTTTGATGGCTTTGACGCTGGGCAGGACATGGTGTTCATGGCCGAAGTGGTCGAGGAATCCTCTCACGTGTGGTCAAGCAAGACGCGATCCGTGATGTTCCTGTCGGCCATGCGGCATTTTGCGGCCGCGCAACGGGAAGCCGGGCATGTCGTGCGGTACGTCGCGCTGGATGCGCCAGACAATACGCAGACGCTGGCCGGCGAACTTGCGCGAGCCGTGGCCACGCACCGCCCGCGTCGCCTCATCATGACCGAACCAGGCGATTGGCGCGTGCGTCGAGCGCTCGAGCAGGCAGCCGCCGGCGTGTCCGCTGAGCTCGAAATCCGCGAAGATCGCCATTTTTTCGCGTCCATTGGCGAATTTCGAGCGCATGCCGCGGGCCGCAAGCAATTGCGTCTGGAGTACTGGTACCGCGAACTCCGGCAGCGCCATCGCGTGCTGCTGTCGCCGGACGGTCAGCCGGAAGGCGGCCAGTGGAATTTCGATCATGCCAATCGGGGAAATTTCGGAAAGCACGGCCCAACAGATGTGCCGACTCCACAGGCTTTCTCTCCCGACCACATCACCCGTGACGTCATGAAGCTGGTCGGCACGAACCTGCCGTCCAATCCGGGCGAGCTGGATCGCTTCGACTGGCCCGTCACGCCGCAGGAGGCGCAAGCGGCGCTGCAGGACTTCATCGCCCATCGCCTGCCCAACTTCGGCATGTATCAGGATGCCATGTGGAACAACGAGCCGTGGCTCTATCACTCACGATTGAGCGCCGCGATGAATCTCAAATTGCTCGATCCGCGCGATGTCGTGCGCGCTGCCGAGCAGGCGTATCGCGACGGTGATGCTCCCTTGGCTGCTGCCGAGGGTTTCATCCGACAGGTGCTCGGTTGGCGTGAGTACGTACGCGGCATCTATTGGCTTGGCATGCCGGACTATCTCTCTCGCAATGCCCTCTCGGCCCAGGCGCCGCTACCGGCGTTCTACTGGACCGGGGACACCGAGATGCAGTGTCTGAGCCAGGTAGTGCAACAGACACTGGAGTTTGGCTACGCCCACCATATCCAGCGTCTGATGGTCACCGGACTGTATGCCTTGTTGCTCGGGGTCGATCCGGTGGCAGTTCACGAACGGTATCTGGCGGTCTACGTGGATGCCGTCGAATGGGTCGAGTTGCCCAATACGCTCGGCATGTCGCAATACGCTGACGGGGGTGTGATGGCGTCCAAGCCGTACATCGCCACGGGCAAGTACATCCAGCGTATGAGCAACTACTGCGGACATTGCCGGTTCGATCCGGCCAAGTCGACGGGTGACGATGCATGCCCATTCACGACATTGTATTGGGACTTCATGATGAAGCACGAAAAGATGCTTGCTCGCAATCAACGAATGACACTGCAGTTGAAGAATCTTGCGCGACTGACGGAGGTCGCTCGATCTGCGATTGTCGAACGCGCGAATCACATACGAGCGGCGGGTGGGGCGCCTCGGCGCTCGCTGCGATTGCTGTAAGCGTCATCGACGTCAGGCGTCCGCCCACCTCCGCAGCAGATTGTGGTACACGTCGGTGAACTGAATGGCGATTGGGTGACCGGGTGCGCGCTGGTAGAGACGCAGGATGGCCATCTCGAGGTCGAACCGCAGTGTGAGTCCGGAATGAATGCCTACGCCTTGGCTACTCCACCATCGAGAAATCCGAACGACGAAAATCGGGAATCGCGCACGGTGTATGGTGTCGATCGCGTGTTCGGATCACTTCATCACGTGATTGATTCCGTCTGCCCCATGCCGTGAAGTAAAACGCATACGTTCTTGCATGTTCGTGCGCATGCATCTCACTCGGTGGCTTGTCGGCAGCTTGCTCATGGTGCTCATGGGAGTATCACATGCGCCGGCGAGCCATTCCGCATTGCCTTCAATCGTTCGTATCACGTTCGTCGCCGAGTCGGCACAATTTGCGAATGCCGCGACGGAGTACACGGAGATCTGGAAGCTCGAAGGTCCAAGAATCATTGCCGCAACAGAGCAAGCGACGGGGCTTCGGTTTGATGCACCGTCCCATGCAGATACCGCGATCACGGTCATCGTATTCGAAGGTGTGAGTCAGTCCGGTGATCCGGGCAAACCGATGCGTCTTCGCGCGAGCTATCCGGAGCCCACCAAACGCGCGACACTCGCGCATGAACTCGGGCATCGATTGCAGGTCGGCATCGCGCGCGACGAAGACGAGCACGAGGTTCTATTTCTCTGGCTGTATGACGTCTGGACGCAGTTGTGGGGCAGGGAATTTGCCGATGCGCAGGTCTTGATCGAAAAAGCACGACGCGGACCGTACCCAAAGGCATGGGATGCCGCACTGGCGCGAAGCGCCTCTGAGCGGGCAGAGGAGTTCCGGAGCCTGCGGGTCCGTAATACACCACAACGCTGATATCACGCACGATGTCATCCACTGCATTGTCCGCTTCCATACCCATGTCCACGGTGCCGCCACAAATCACACTACGCGTGACGTGGCGCTACTGTGTGGCCCTGTATTGCGTGGTGATGCTGTACGCTTCGCTGCACGAGTTCGTGCACCATGTGGCCGGCTATCTCATTTGCGGATCGTGGGGATACAAGACATTCAACTACTTCATCACGACCTGCGAAGGAAGTCGAGCGTCGTGGTCGGCGACCTTTGCAGGCCCCGCGTTCAGCTTTGCTGTGATGTGGGTAGGCTGGTGGATGCTGGCCCGTCAGGCTTCATCAACACTGACGCGGCAACTCGGCTTCGCCATGATCTTCGCGCAGTTGCCGCTGCAGCGCATCACCGGTCCGTTGTTTGGGCACAACGATGAGTACTACGCCGCCTGGCATCTCTTTGGCATTTCGGAAACAACGCGGTGGACGACGTTCGCAGTCATCGTCGCCTGCTGCCTGCCGCCACTCATTGGTGCGTGGCGTGCGATCGGGAACACGAAGCGCGTGTGGTGGTATCTGCTGTTCCTTACGTTCCTGCCCTACATCGTGTGGGGGCCGCCATTCATGCTGCTCGAGTATCTGCTTACCAAGCGCAAGGTGCTCGCTGATACGGTGATCGGTGTACCGTATCTGTTTATCCTCAATGAAGTGGTGACAATCGTGGCGTACTTCTGGACCAAACACTGGCTTGCAGACGATACAGGAATGGAGAACAGCACCCCTTCTTGAGTCTTGCCAGCAGTGCTCATTGTCTGCACCCTATTGATTGAGTAGCTCAAAAACCATTGGAAATTTGGAACGATCATGATCAAGGTCACCACGGCAAAGCCGTGGACACAACGTCGCGCCGAGTTGCTGGAAGAGTTCTCGCGTGACGTGGTGGGAAAAGTACCGGCCAGTGTGCCGCGCGTGCGTTGAGCCGTGACAGCAGCCGACACGGGCACCATTGCCGGGAAGAGAGTGATTGAGAAGCAGGTGACGGGTCACGTGGACAACACGGCATATCCCGCTATCTCGGTCGACATGGTGATGAATCTGGTCATGCCGGTCGATGTGAAGTCCGCACCCGTCATGATTCTGTTTGGAGGTCGTGCACTGGCGCAGGCTGTTGGGCGTCCTTCGCCAGCACCGCCACCGGGCGCACGCGTGTTCACACCGCAAGATTGGAGAGCGCTGCGGGAATGGGCGTGAAGAGCGTCGCGCTAAGGTAAGGCCGCGCTCGTCACGATGGCCTTCGATACCGCGGTTCGCGGTGGTGCTCATCGGATCGTCGGGTGAGGGAGGCGCCAAGCTGTACCGACGTAACTTCGGACCGCATCGGCTGATCGCCCTCTGCGCACCGCGTCTCACATTCTCAGCTACGGAATACCCGAGCGTGGCGATGCGCGGTGGCTCGATCAGCAAGGCAGTTTCATGGCCACCATTGCGGCTCAGCCCGCATTTCGTCTACTCGGCACGAAGGATCTCGGCCGATCCGACGACTACATGTCAGAGAAGATGCCACCGGTGAATACCGGACTGCTCGATGGACATCTGGCCTGGCGTCAACATGATGGCGGGCACACGGACGCGCCAAACTGGAAATACTTCCTGCCTTGGGCTGACCAGTTCCTGGGAAGATCCTACACGTCTGTGACACCGCGCGAACAACAGTAGTACAGCCTATCCCGACTGCAAATGAGAACGGTGACATGTTCGCACATGTCGGGAATTCGCGCGCCGAAAGAGTAGAACGCAATTTTCTTGTGTTACTATCGCTTTTCGATTGTCGCTCCATCAATCCGCCTGCCAACGAGGGCAGTTCTCCATGTCAGCAGCATTTCGCAGCACTGAAGGCCGTGGTCGTGTCTACAACAGTGTCGTCGATACCATCGGCGATACTCCGGTCATTCGTATCAATCGACTCGCACCCTCACATGTGAGCCTCTATGTGAAGGCGGAGTTCTTCAATCCGGCTGCGTCTGTGAAGGATCGCCTCGCCATCAGCATCATCGAGGAGGCCGAACGTCGGGGTGATCTCAAGCCGGGTCAGACAGTCATCGAAGCCACGAGTGGCAATACGGGCATTGGTCTCGCCATGGTGTGTGCGGCCAAGGGCTATCCGCTCGTTGTCACCATGGCCGACAGCTTTTCGGTGGAGCGTCGGCGCCTCATGCGCTTCCTTGGCGCCAAGGTGGTGCTCACGCCGCGCGCAGCCAAAGGCTATGGCATGTATCAGAAGGCCAAGGAGCTGGCTGATGCCAACGGATGGTTCCTGGCGCGTCAGTTCGAAACACCGGACAACGCCGACATTCACGAGCACACCACCGCGCGCGAAATCCTCGCGGACTTCAAGGGTGAGCGTCTCGACTATTTCGTGACCGGATACGGCACGGGTGGCACGGTGACTGGTGTGGCACGCGTGCTGCGCAAGGAACGCCCCGATACCAAGATCATTCTGAGTGAACCGGCCAACGCCGCCATCGTGAGCAGCGGTGTGGCGCAGCCGCGTGAGGCGGACAATTCGCCGGCCTCTGGTCATGGTTCGTGGACGCCGCATCCGATTCAGGGATGGACGCCCGACTTCATTCCGTATGTGCTGCAGGAATCGATCGACAAGAAGTACTACGACCAGCTGATTCCGATTGCCGGTCCGCGTGCCATCGAGTGCTCGCGCCAGTTGGCGGCGCAGGAAGGCATTCTCACGGGCATTTCGGGTGGCGCATCGTTTGGCGTGGCGCTCGACATCGCGAAGGATGCACCGGCGGGCTCGGTGATTCTCTGCATGCTGCCGGACACTGGTGAGCGTTATCTCTCCACGCCGCTCTTTGAAGGCATTGTCGAAGACATGACGGACGACGAGAAGGCCCTCATGCGTTCGACGCCCAACTACCAGTTGGAGACCGCCTGATGAACGGCCGGCGTCACGCGCCGATCGATATGCCGGCCGACGAATTTCGTGCGGCTGGCCACGAACTCGTGGATCGCATTGCGGATTTGTTGTCCGGGATGCGTGATCGACGCGTGACTGCCGGTCTCTCGGTCAGTGGAGTACGAGAACTGATTGATGCCGATGCGGTCATGCCGCAGCACGGCATGCCGGTGCAGGAGATCCTGAACGACGCGGCGGATAAGCTGATCGAGAATTCGCTCTACAACGGCCATCCGAAATTCCTTGGTTACGTAACCGCGTCGCCAGCGCCGATTGGCATGCTGGCTGATCTGCTGGCGGCAGCGGTGAATTCGAATGTCGGAATGTTTGCGCTCGGCCCAGTCGCCACCGAAATCGAAAGTCAGACCATTCGGTGGATTGCGGAATTGTTGCGCTTTCCGGCGTCATCGAGTGGCGTGTTGGTGAGTGGTGGCAATCAGGCAAACTTCGTTGGCTTTTACACGGCACTGCGGGCGGTCTTCCCGCGCGACGGAGATCGTGATCTGTCGCGTGCGACAGTGTACGCGTCGAGCGAGACACATACGTGGATCGAGAAGGCCATTGCCATGTTCGGACTCCCGGCTGATGCCTTGCGGTCCATCCGAGTGGATGACGATCAACGATTGCTGATGTCCGATCTCGAGCAGAAGCTGGCGGCGGACATTGCCGCGGGTAGGAAGCCCGTAGCCATTGTTGGCAGCGCAGGCACGGTGAGCACTGGCGCAGTGGATCCACTGCAGGCCATGGCCGATCTGTGTGCGCAACATGGTGTGTGGCTCCACATCGACGGCGCCTATGGCGGATTTGCTGCGATGCTTGACGATGCGTCCGAGGACCTGCGCGGACTGGCGCGTGCCGACTCCGTGGCCATTGATCCGCACAAGTGGCTCTATGCACCGCTCGAGGCGGGCTGCGCACTCATTCGCGATATCGACAAGCATCGGGCCGCGTATAGCTATCATCCGCCGTACTACCATTTCGGTGAAGCGGCCACGAACTACGTGGACTTCGGGCCGCAGAACTCCCGCGGTTTCCGGGCGCTCAAGGTCTGGATGGCGCTGCGGCAGGTTGGGCGCAGTGGCTATCAGCAGATGATCGGTGACGATATCGCCTTGGCTCACGCACTGTATGATCGGCTGAAGGCCGATGATCGATTCGAAGTGCGTACGGTAAATTTGAGTATCACCACGTTCCGCTATGTGCCGCAGGAGTTGCGGGCGACCGTAGGGCAGCCGGAGGCGGAGGCGATGCTGAATGCGCTCAACAAGGGCATTCAATCGGCGCTGGAAACTTCAGGTGAACTCTTTGTATCCAACGCGGTGATCAAAGGCACCTACGTGCTCAGGACATGTGTGGTCAACTTCCGCACATCGATGGACGATATCGAGGCCATTCCGAACATGGTGGCGAGAACCGGTGCTGCGGTGTTCGAAAAGCAGAAGGCGCTTACGTCACAATAGGGATCTCGAGAGTAAGATTCTTCGGTCCGGGTTGCTGTCTCCTTCAGCCCACGTGATCCGATGAAACGAATTCTACTCGCCGTCCTCGGCCTCCTTGGTATCCTCGCCGCAGTGCTAGTGGTGAACACGCTGCGTGTGCCCAAACCTGCCGCAGCGGCCGGGCAGAGTGAGTCATTGGCCATAGACGCTCCAGCTGCGGCCGCCCGTCTCGCCGGCGCCATTCGGTTTCAAACGGTCTCCGTACAGAGTGGTGCACCAATCGATACGGCGGCGTTTCTCGGTTTGCATGAGTATCTGATGCAGACATATCCGGCTGCACACGCTGCCATGCGGCGCGAAGTGCAGGGCTCTCTGTCGCTGCTCTATACCTGGCAAGGCGCCGACACGACCGCCGCGCCCATTGTGCTCATGGGGCATCTCGATGTGGTTCCGGTCACCGAGGAGAATCGCGCCGAATGGTTGCATGCGCCATTTGGCGGTGATGTCGCCGAAGGTTTTGTGTGGGGGCGCGGCACGCTCGATGATAAGTCGACCGTGGTGGCCATTCTCGAAGCCGTGGAATCCATGGCTGCTGCAGGACTCAAGCCCGCCCGTACGGTCTATCTCGCGTTCGGGCACGACGAAGAAGTGGGTGGCCGTTATGGTGCGCGCGTGCTGGTGGACACATTGGTTGCAAGAGGGGTGAAGCCGGCCCTCGTGATCGACGAAGGTGGATTTCTTGCCTCGGATGTCGTGCCTGGTCTCAAGGGCATGGCGGCCATCGTCGGTGTGGCCGAAAAGGGATACATCTCACTCAAGCTCACCTCGCGTTCGGCGGGTGGACACTCGTCCATGCCGCCTACGCGCACATCCGTCGGTGCATTGAGTGCGGCACTGGATCGTCTCGTGCAGCAACCATTTCCGGCGTCGCTGGATGGTCCAACGGAGAAGA
This sequence comes from Gemmatimonadaceae bacterium, assembly GCA_016742275.1. Taxonomy (GTDB): domain Bacteria; phylum Gemmatimonadota; class Gemmatimonadetes; order Gemmatimonadales; family Gemmatimonadaceae; genus Gemmatimonas. Next base: position 120,468 of record JACVCD010000010.1, on the reverse strand, counting down.
TGGTGGCGGCCGTTGCTCCGTGGGTGCCGTTTGCGCCGCGTTTGGCGCTCGCCAATCTCTGGCTCACCGAGCCATTGGTGATGAAGGCGTTGCAGAAGAGCCCCATGGGCAATGCGCTTACACGCACGACGACCGCGCCTACCATGCTGAATGCCGGCGTCAAGGACAATGTGCTACCGCCTGAAGCCACGGCGGTCGTGAACTTTCGCATTCGTCCTGGCGAAACACGGGAGAGTGTGATTGCACGTGTGCGCGATATCGTGAACGACACGATGATCGATGTGTCGCCGCGCGACAGTGCTACGACAGATCCGTCGGGGGTTTCACGCACCGATGGACCGGCATATCATCTCATCGAACGCACCATTCGCGCCGTGGTGCCAGACAAGCCAGTGCCGGTGGTGCCGTATCTCGTGATGGGTGGAACGGACGCCAAGTACTGGAGTGCGCACTCCGATCAGGTCTATCGCTTTCTGGCAGCTCCAATCAGCGCGAGCGATGTGCCGCGTGTGCACGGCGTCAATGAGCGCATTGGCGTAGAAGCATTTGGTACTGCGGTGGAATTCTTCGCCCGTCTGCTGCGCGGACTCGATCAGCTATCACAGTAGCTGGGTCGAATCCGCGCCCTGCGGAGCGCCTCAGAAACTAGTGCTTCAGCGCCGCACCACGCTTGGGTATGTACCACTCGCCACGGATCCAGTCCACGACCATCTCGATCTCCTTCTGCGTCATGCTCTTCTCGGTCCCGAACGATGGCATGCGATCGTTGTCTCGGCCGAAGAAGCGCGAGTGCGTGGGATCACTCACGAATGCCACCATCCATTCGCGTGAACCCCAACCCGTGAGTTCCGGACTGTCCGTACCCACGTCCTGAAACACGTGACACTGCGCGCAGCCATCGCTGGTGTTGCGCATGAACTGGATACCGGCGGCAATGCGCACACTGTCGCGCGCATCGATCACCGACTGTGACTTGAGCTTGGCTTCAGCCGACAACGCCATCACCACATTCTCGCGCAGTGCGAGGTCTTCTTCGGTTTCCGGCATGTGATCGGACAACCACATGGCCATGTCACCTTCGGAGTGAATGGTGCCGCCCCAATAGCGCGTCGTGAGAATGCTGTCGGCGTGCAGGAACCCGGTCAGCCACGCGCGTGAGCCAAAGCCCTTGAGATCCGATCCCGAGATCGAGTCCTTCGGCAGTGCATTGCCCAGACCATCATGTCCATCAAAACGATGGCATGAGGCACAGTTGCGCGAGAAAAGGCGCGGACCCTGTGTGTAGGCGTCCTCACGCATCAACGTGAGTGCGCCCGTGATGGGAATGCCATCACCCGCCAGCTCGGCGGCACGCGCCGCATCACGACGCGACGTGGCCTTGGCCACCTGGAACTCGGGATCATTGCGATCCGCAGCCAGCGCCTGTCCGGTGAGCAGCACGATGCCCACCAGCATCACACCCATGAAGCCAAGATTGAAGCGGTGTCCAAGACGCCACTTGCCGAGTACCGGCATGGCAAAGAGCACCAACAGCACGAGCGTGGGCAGAATGATTGCGCCGATGATCTCGGTCTTGCCCGGGAAGTACTTGAGGAACTGGAACAGGAACAGGAAGTACCACTCGGGCCGTGCGGCAGCGAACTGTTCAGCCGGATCGGCCGGCGCGCCAAGTGGTGCACCATGTTCGCGCACCACGAAGAACACGATCACGGCCAACACGGCCAGGCATGCGACGACATCACGCAGAACCTGCTCGGGCCAGAAACCTTCGTCCGGCCCCTTGGGCGGCAGCTTTGGTGTGATGCCATGTCGACGGAACAGATACACATGTCCGACGATGAGCAGAATGATCATGCCCGGAATGAGACCGGCATGCAGCGCAAAGAACCGCGTGAGTGTGTGATGCCCATATGCCGCACCGCCCACCACCACCGTCTGCATGGATTGTCCAACGAGTGGACTCATGCCTACGAGATTCGTGGACACAGCGGTGGACCAATATCCGTTCTGGTCCCACGGCAGCAGATAACCTGTGAGTGACAGCGCCAGAATGAACAGCAGCAGCAAAACGCCAAACCAGAAATTGACTTCTCGTGGCGCCTTGTACGCACCATCGATGATGACCTGCATGAGGTGCAACACCAGCAGAATCGTCATGGCTTGCGCCACGAAGTGATGCAGACCTCTCAGAAACCAGCCACCCCACATCTGGTTCTGAATGAAGTACACACTCTCCCACGCCGTCTGCGAACTCGGGCTGTAGGACATCCACAGGAACGTGCCGGTGATGACCTGCACCACGAAGAAGAACGTGAGCGTGCTGCCCCACACGTACCGCCAGCGTGCGCCGCCGGGGACGTTTTCGAACAGCACTTCATGCAACAGCCCCTTGTAGCCCGTGCGCTGATCGAGCCACGTGCGCATTTCGTCGAGGCGCTGCGCCATCAGACGGCGACTTTCTCGGGGGAGCCTTTGCGGAAGTTCTGGTATTTCACCCAGACTTCGCCATCACGCACCACAGCTTCGAGTTCGTCCATGCCGCGGGGACTCGGGCTCTTGGGATCGGCAATACTGCCGTCCAGCGCGAACGCGCTCTTGTGGCAGGGGCAGAAGTAGCCTTTGGCTGCCGCCTGATATCCCACCGAGCAACCCAGGTGCGGACACACGGTGTGCAGCACGCGTACGCTGTCGTCGCCCGTCTTCTGGATGTAGACCGAACCCACCGGCACATTCTCGGTGCGATTCCAGGCGTCGACCAGCGTGTCCAGCACCGGGAACTTGCGAGGCTCGCCGGAATCGGGCAGGGAAGACAGGGTCGCGACACGGACCATACCACGCGTGTCCGATTTGCGGCGCAGCGGGTCCAATGTGGTAAACAGACCGGCGACCGGTGCCACCACGGAAATGAGGCCACCAATGACTACGGCGGCGGCTTTGGTGACAAAGTTGCGCCGGTCGGGCGCCTTTTCTGGCTCAGTCATGAGGCGGGGGCTGCAAGGCGGGGGCTGCAAAACGGTCGGACCGACCGGGGGAACTGCGTCACCACGCCATGTCGGTCCCGATAGTCTGGACTACGCAATGTGGGGACGATTCGCTGGCTCTGCCACCGGGGGGAATACGGTTCTTGTCAGCGAACTTTGGCAGCCCTTCGTATGTACTAGCACCAGTCGATATGCAGTTGGCGGCTGGCCCTGCTGGTCTCCCGCCTGATCCCCGCCCGTACCCAAGATCCCATGCGATTCCGCCACCTTGGCACGCTGACCGTTCTGGCCCTCGCGCTCACGAGCACGACACTCCGCGCGCAGGCCGACGAGAAGACCCCGCTCGGCAAGAAGATGGCCGCGCTCAATACTGCTTTCAAAGCCGTTGGCCGGCAGATCGAGGATCCCTCCAAGAACGCCAGCACGCTCGAGCAGCTCACGATCATCGAAACCAACGCCAAGGCTGCCATGGCCTTGGAGCCGGAAAAGAAGGCACAGGTGCCCGCCGCGCAGCAGGCCAAGTTCATGGCCGACTACAAGGCCGGCATGCAGCAGTTTCTTGATACCGTGGTGAAGCTGCGTGCGGCGGTGAAGGCCGGAAAGAACACCGAGGCCCTGGCCATCATCGATAGCATGAAGGATCAGCAGCGCGACTCGCACAAGGAATTCCGTGTGCGCAAGGCGGGCGCGCCACCGGGGCTGTAAGGCGAATCACTGGGGACGTGGAGGTCGTCGGATTGGCGACCTCCGCGCCTGCAGGACCTCATTAGGAGTGACTTATGCGACACGTGTGTTGGACGCCGACGTGGAGCCCAGGCTTCGAGAGTGTCGGGCTCGAACATGTGTTGCTGAATGATCGAGGTGCGGACAGTGTGCTGCTCGCCTGCACCGAAGACGGCGTCCCATTTCGATTGGCGTACACGCTCACGTGGGACGATGTCGGCCGCATTCGCGGAGCGAGCCTTGAAGTCCGTCAGGGCCTTGACCGCAGAGAGCTGAAACTGCGATCGGATGGCAAAGGGCAGTGGCAAACCGGCGACGGGCACATACTGAATAAACTGGCCGGTTGCATTGATATAGATATCTGGCCAACGCCGCTGACGAACAGCTTGCCGATCTGGCGCAGTCAACTGGAGGTTGGCGAGCGACGCGAATTCCGCATGGCCTGGATTTCCGCTCCCGAACTCACATGCGAAGCGAAACCCCAGGCGTACACACGACTGGCAGACCGACTCTACTTGTTCGAGAGTCTGGATGGGAGCGGTTTTGAGGCGCGGCTACCGGTCGATGCGCACGATCTGGTCATCGACTATCCCGACCTCTTTCGCCGCGTAAATACCCGCTGACTTCTCACACCTGATATCGAGTGTCGGCTGCACTCCAGTTGAGCCGAGCAAGCACGGCATCGAGATAGTCTGCGCGTTTGTTCTGGTACTTGAGATAGTACGCATGTTCCCATACGTCGACTCCCATGATGGGAACCAAACGCTCGCTGATCGGCGTATCCTGATTGCTGGTTGTGTGCACACGCAGTTTGCCGTTGTCGGAAACCAACCACACCCAGCCGCTGCCGAATTGCCCGGTCCCCGCCTGTTTCAGCGCGGTGACACAGCCGGCCAGTGAGCCAAAGTCTCGCGTAATTGCTTGTCCCAGTGCGCCGCTCGGTTGTGCCGCACGATTGGGCGCCAGCAGTGGCCAGAACTGTCCATGATTGGCATGTCCACCACCATCGTTGCGCACAGAGGTTCGAACACTTTCGGGTATGGTTGGCAGTCGGGTCAACAGTTCACGCAATGTGAGTTGATGCAGTGCGGTATCTGACTCGATCGCACGGTTGAGATTGGCCACGTACGTCGCATGATGTCCGGCATGGTGGACTGACATGGTACGCGAATCCACTGCCGGTTCCACTGCATCGAGCGCGTAGCCCAGCGCGGGCAAGGCAAATGGATAGCGCTGCATGAGAACATCGGTACTCTGCAGTTGATCCATGGCATCGGCATAGGCGGGCACAGCATCCAGAATGGACAAGGCATGCATGCCCGCCACGGCCGAGGCCGAGCTGCCAAGAAAATTGCGACGATTCATGGAACAGTCCTGTTGGTTTTGAGGTCGTAGCCCACAACGGGCGCCACGTTCCCCATTTCGAGCGATGTGGGACACAATTGCGCACCTTTGACTCACATGCTGACCATAACGAGCAACGGCCTCTACTGCGAAGCTGGGGATTTTCATATCGATCCGTGGGCGCCTGTTGCGCGCGCGGTGGTCACTCATGCGCATGGTGATCACCTCACATGGGGATGTGAGTCCTATCTCGTGGCTCGCGATGGTATTGGAGTCACTCGTGAGCGGCTTGGCGCGTGGGCGAACGGACTCGACACCGTCTCGTATGGTGAGTCTCGAATCATCAATGGCGTGCGCGTATCGCTGCATCCTGCCGGTCATATTCTCGGGTCCGCGCAGGTGCGCGTAGAGTATAGCGGTGAGGTGTGGGTCGTCTCTGGTGACTACAAGACCGACCCCGATCCCACCTGTGCTGCGTGGGAGCCGGTGCGTTGTCACACGTTCATCACGGAGAGCACGTTTGGACTCCCCGTGTATCGTTGGCCATCGCAACAGCAGGTGTTTGCTGATATCAACCGCTGGTGGGCAGAGAATGCGCAGGCGGGGCGTGTGTCGTTGCTGTGTGGATATGCCTTGGGCAAAGCGCAGCGTCTGATCTCAGGGCTCGATCCGTCGATCGGTCCCATTCTTACGCACGGTGCGGTGGAGCGCATGACTGCCCTCTATCGAGATGCTGGAATCGTGCTTCCAGCCACGCGATACGCAGGGGACGCGCTGCGCGACAAGGCCATCGCGGGGGCCATGGTCATTGCACCGCCCAGTGTGACGGGATCGAGTTGGCTTCGCCGGTTTGGTGAAACCCGAACGGCATTTGCGAGTGGCTGGATGCGTGTGCGCGGTGCTCGGCGTCGACGCGGTGTGGATGCAGGCTTTACGCTATCCGACCATGTGGATTGGCCACAACTGCTTGGTGCCATCGAGGCCACCGGCGCCGAACGGGTGTGGGTGACCCATGGTTTCACGAATGCTGTGGTGCAGTGGCTCACGGAGCACGGCTACGATGCGCAGGTACTGCCCACGCGTTGGGGAGATACCGACGAGGCAGAGTTGAAGGCCGATGTCGTTGAAGAGCCAACCGGCCAAGAGGCGTCATGAAGGATTTTGCGGCCCTCTTCGACGCTATTGATGCAACCACGGCAACGAGTGAGAAGGTCGCCATCCTCGTGTCGTATTTTCGTTCGGCCACCGAGGCTGATGCCGCATGGACGGTTTCATTCCTATTGGGTCGACGCCCCAAACGATTGGTCAAGGCGCCGGATCTGCGAGTCTGGGCCGCCGAAGTCGCTCAGGTGCCGATGTGGCTCTTCGAGGAGTGTTACGCTCAGGTTGGTGATCTGGCCGAAACGATTTCCCTGCTCGTACCCGAGCCCGAGACAAGTCCAGGCGGCTCGCTCGCGTGGTGGGTGGAAGAGCGGCTGCTACCTCTCGCAAGCATGGCCCCCGATGTACAGCGTCAAGCGTTACACGCTGCGTGGTCCGAGTTGGGAGGCTCGTCGCGATTTCTGTTCAACAAGTTGATCACCGGGGGCTTTCGTGTCGGTGTCGCTGAGGGCCTTGTCGTGCGCGCGCTGGCTCAAGTGAGCGGGGTTCCCAGCGACACCATTGCGCATCGGCTCATGGGTCAATGGGAACCCAGTGCGTCGTGGTACGCCCAACTCATACACACCGAGACGGCAGATTCGGACTGGAGCAAACCCTATCCCTTCTTTCTTGCCTATCCTCTCGAAGCCGCTCCGGAAACACTCGGCGACGTGCACGACTGGCAGGGTGAGTGGAAATGGGATGGCATTCGTTGTCAGCTGGTGCGTCGACGTGGTCGCACGCTGTTGTGGAGTCGAGGAGAAGAATTGTTGACGGGGCGTTTCCCGGAGGTTGAGTCGAGCGCTGAGTGGTTGCCGGATGGTACGGTGCTCGATGGAGAATTGTTGGCATGGCGTGATGGACAACCATTGCCGTTCAGCGAACTGCAGCGCCGGATCGGCCGCAAAACGGTCGGCAAGACGCTACTTGCCGATGTGCCATGCCATCTGCTGGTGTACGACTGTCTGGAAGCTGGTGGTATGGATCTCCGCAGTGAACCGTTGCGGGAGCGCCGTATGCAGGCCGAAGCACTGATCGGCGCGCTGCCATCTGGCGCCACGATCGGGCTCTCGCCGATCATTGAGGCCACATCGTGGACTCAAATCGTGCTGGCACGCGAAGCAGCACGTACGCAGCAGAGCGAAGGGCTCATGCTCAAGCGACGTGAAGCACCCTATGGAGTCGGCCGAAAGGTTGGCGACTGGTGGAAGTGGAAAGTGAATCCGCTCACGGTGGATGCCGTGCTTGTCTATGCTCAGGTAGGCCATGGACGCCGAGCGGGTCTCTTCACGGACTATACGTTTGCCATTTGGGATGGAGCGACATTGGTACCCTTTGCCAAGGCATACAGTGGTCTGACGGATGCGGAGATCCGTGAGGTGGATCGATTCGTGCGCGCCAATACACTCGAGAAATTTGGACCGGTGCGCACGGTAAAGCCGGAATTGGTGTTCGAACTGGCGTTCGAGGGCATTCAGCGCAGTACGCGACACAAAAGTGGACTCGCGGTGCGGTTTCCTCGCATGGCGCGCTGGCGCCGGGACAAACCAGCGGAAGAAGCGGACACAATTGAGACCGTACGAGCGTTGCTCTCCACATGAGCCGTGCCACGCCGCAACAAAGTGAAGAGCCGACCCTTGCTGCACACGAGCTGCTCAACCGCTGGTTCACGGCGCAGCAATGGGAGCCGTTTGCTTTTCAGCGCGAAGTATGGGATGCATATGCACGCGGCGAGTCCGGGCTGGTTCACGCCGCCACCGGTACGGGGAAGACATACGCGGCATTTCTTGGCCCCGTACTCGAAGCACTCACGGAAGGCCCGACACGAAAGAAGCCGCGGCGTCGTGCCGACGGCGCTCCTCTCCGGGTATTGTGGATCACGCCGCTGCGGGCACTGGCTGCAGATACCGAACAGGCATTGCGATTGCCGGCAGAGGCACTTCAGCTGCCGTGGACAGTGGAATCACGTACCGGCGACACGTCGGCCTCACGTCGTGCGCGGCAGCGGGAGCGTCTGCCTACCGTGTTGGTCACTACGCCGGAGTCGCTCTCGCTGCTGCTCTGCCGGGAAGATCATGCCTCGCTTTTCACGGATCTGCGTTGTGTGATCGTGGACGAGTGGCATGAACTGCTCTCTACCAAGCGCGGCGCTCAAGTGGAGTTGTGTCTCGCGCGACTACGCATGCTCTGTCCGGGCATACGGACGTGGGGGGTGTCGGCAACACTGGGCAATCTGAATGTTGCCGCAGAAACATTGCTGGGTTACGACACTTCCGGTGCACCGCGTCCTGCGCGGATTGTCCGTGGTGTGGTGCCCAAGGCCGTTGAGGTGGAAGCGCTGGTTCCCGAAACCATGGATCGCTTCCCATGGGCCGGGCATCTCAATACCAAATTACTGCCGGAAGTGATACGTCGACTGGAAGCTGCGGAAAGTGCCATTGTCTTCACCAACACACGATCGCAGTGTGAGATCTGGTTTCAGAGTCTCATTGCTGCCAATCCGGATTGGTTCGCCTTCACGGCCATTCACCATGGCTCATTGTCGCGCACTCAACGCGAAGATGTAGAAGACGGCCTTCGAACCGGACGTTATCGGGTCGTGGTGGCCACCAGTTCTCTCGACCTCGGTGTGGACTTTGCTCCGGTTGACGTCGTCATGCAGGTCGGCAGCCCCAAGGGCGTCGCGCGATTGCTGCAACGGGCTGGTCGTTCTGGGCACAATCCTGGGCGTGTGTCGCGTATTGTCTGCGTACCGACGCATGCCTTTGAACTCGTGGAGGTGGCAGCGGCACGAGCGGCGATTCAGGCCGGCGCCATGGAGAGCCGCGATCCGATTGACCGGCCACTCGACCTGTTGGCGCAGCACCTCGTCACTCTGGCCCTGGGTGGGGGTTTCACCCACGCCGCCGTGTTGAACGAACTCCGCACGACACGTGCATATCGCCAGCTCACGGAAGCGGAACTCGATTGGGTGCTGGCATTTGTGATGCACGGTGGTGACACGTTGCGCACCTATCCGGAGTACGCGAAGGTGCATGACGTTGATGGTGTGTACCGTGTGACCGATCGGCGTGTCGCCCTCCGGCATGTACTCAGCATTGGAACGATCGTGAGCGATCACGCCATTGCGGTCCGCTACCTCACGGGCCGGCGACTGGGCACGATCGAAGAATCCTTTGTGAGCCGGTTGTCTGCAGGGGACACTTTCTTCTTTTCCGGGATACCACTCGAGTTTGTACGATTGCGGGATCTCACGGCGTGGGTTCGCAGGACGCGAAAGCGCGCAGGTGCCATTCCGCGCTGGATGGGTGCGCGTATGCCGCTCAGTACGGAACTCGCGGCCGCCGTGCGGGATACTCTGGAGCTGGCACGTACCGGTTTTTATGCGACTCCGGAGATGCAAGCGGTGAAGCCGGTCCTCGAAACACAGGCTCAGCGCAGTGTCATCCCGCGACCGGACGAGCTGTTGATTGAGCGTACGGAAACACGGGACGGACATCACCTCTTTGTATACCCGTTCGAGGGACGCCTCGTGCATGAGGGGCTCGCGGCACTCTGTGCATATCGCATCGCACAGCTTGCGCCTCTCTCCTTTACGTTCAGCTGCAACGACTACGGTTTTGAGCTGCTTAGTCCAGATCCTGCACCACTCGAGGAAGCACTCGAAAACAGGCTCTTTTCAACCACGCACCTGCTGCACGATATCACCCACAGTCTGAACGCAGCGGAATTGGCACGGCGACAGTTCCGCGAGATTGCTCGCGTGGCAGGCCTCATCTTTTCCGGTTATCCCGGCCAGGTGAAAAGCGCCAAGCAGGTGCAGGCATCGAGTTCGCTGCTGTACGACGTGTTCGTCAACCATGATCCGGGCAACCTGCTGGTTGCCCAAGCACGGCGTGAAGTCCTCGAACGTCAACTCGAGGCCAGTCGTCTCGGTCGTGTACTGGAGCGGCTGTCACACAGCACCGTGCGTGTGGTGGATGTGGAGCGACCAACACCGCTGGCGTTTCCGCTGATGGTGGACATGACACGGGCCACGCTGAGCATGGAGAAGCTCGCGGATCGCGTGCGCCGCATGACCGTAGCAGCGGAAAAGCCAACCAAGTCCGGAGTGGCGAGTGTGTTCCGGTTCGAGGACGTTGCGTCACGCACCAAGGCAAACGGACGCAGGAAGTCGCGATGACGGCACATCTTCCAGGGGCCTTGGCCATCGAGGTGGCCGGCGAGTCGGTGGTATTGCTTCCGGAACGGGCGTTGTGGCTACCGGCGCACGACGTGCTGTTGGTGGCTGACCTGCACTGGGGAAAAGCTGCCGCGTTACGTGCGGCGCATGTTCCCGTGCCAAATGGAACTACGGCCAGCGATCTGGCGCGACTTTCAATCGCGCTGAGCGCCACTGGTGCCCGCCACCTTGTGGTATTGGGAGACTTGCTTCATGCTCGCACCGGTCGCCATGACGATACATTCGCGACGATTGCCGCGTGGCGTGCGCAGCATATGCATACGCACATCACCTTGGTGCGTGGCAATCATGATCTGCATGCCGGCGACCCACCGGAATCACTAGGGATTCTCTGTAGCAATGCGCCCTGGCGACTCGGGCCGTTCATTGGTGTCCATGAGCCAGTCGCCAATGAAACAGGCTACGTGCTTGGCGGGCATCTCCATCCCAGCGTCACGGTGCGGGGGCGAGGACGATTGAGCGCGCGGCTGCCGACGTACGTGTTCGGTGCAAAGCTGGGAATCCTGCCGGCATTCTCCAGCTTCACCGGGGGTGGCATGTACGAACGACAGCCGCGTGATCGGTTGTACGCCATTGCAGGCGATGAAGTGGTGGCTTTGAATGCACCATAGTGTGGAAGGTCCTATCTTTATACTTGAGCTCGCTATTGGATTTTCTTCGCACCGTAGTTGCCGCATCACATACCTGCTCTGAAACGTGACGTCCCTCACATGAAGTGCTAGTATTGGCGACCGCCGACCTCCACGGCGGATTTCAATGTCAACGTCCACGTGTTCCCGCGCCGAGTGGTCGCGATGCTCGCCGGGCAGCAGGAGATGCATGATGTCGATTCTCGCTGGATTCGCGCCGGCTATTCGGCGCCGATTGCTCGCAGGCGCTGTAGCGCTTTGGTCTACAGGATCTGTTGTCACCCTGCACGCCCAAGGAGCGAGCAGTGAGCTGCTGACCAACGACCTCGTTACGCAGATGGTGGTCGGCAAGCTTTCAAAAGACATCATCGTTGGCAAGATCAATTCGTCGAGACCCGGTTTTGATCTGTCCAGCACAGGTCTCATCTCGCTGCTCGACAACAAGGTGGATCAGAACATCATCAAGGAGATGATCAAGGTCGCCACAGCAGCGCGTGAGAATGGCGCGGCCACGGCTTCCCTTGAAGGGATGAACGAGTCGCTCAACAACGACGCGGTCATCCAGATGGTGAACAAGAAGGTCCCGAAATCGCTTATCCTCGCGAAGATGGAGATGGCTCCTCCGGCGTTTGATGTGTCTGCAGCGGGACTCGTAAATCTCAAGACCGCAAAGATTCCAGACGACATCATCAAGGCGATGATTTCGCCACCGGTGAAGAAGGTGGTAGCAAAAGCCGCTCCAGCTGCGGCTCCGAAGGTGGCACCAAAGCCAGTCGGTAGTGTGGCCATCTATCCGTTTGCTGCGGGCGGGCTACTCAAGGCGCAACGTTACGATACCGAGTCAGGTCCCGTTCAAGTCGCCCTTGGTACGCGACTCCTGCAATCCTTCGTTGACTCGGAATTGTGGCAGGTATCGGATCGAACGAATGATGAGAAGCTGCTCGCCGAGATGGATCGCACGAAGGGTATCGCGAATTTCAAGAGCCCGGTCATTCTCAAGGACAATGTGTCGGTCAATGCACGTTATATCGTCGTGGGTTCGGTGGAGCGCGCGAGTGTAACCAGCACCAGAAACTCCGACGGCTGCATGGCCCATCGGGCATCGCTCGGGTTCACCGTGCAAATGGGTGATGTGCAATCCAAGCTTGCGGTGTCATCCAAAACCTTTGCGGCTTCCTATCCAAGCACGAATCCCGAAACCGGGCGAGAAATTGGTCTACGCAAGGCCAAATTGCAGGTCGAGCGACTCGGTCAGAAGTGCAAGGAAACCGAAGCCGATGTGCTCGACTGGGCATTGCTGGATGCGAAGCACCTCGTGAGGGAGTGGGCCAACGCTACGGCGGAACGTCTCAAGGCCAAGACGCCGTGAGAATTCGTTTGGCCGAAGCTTTGATGGTGTGCATTGGCGCGCTCATGGCGCCAATGCACATTGCGACGGCACAGGCGGGGACTGGTCCATGTGCCGCTACGCTGCCTGGAAGTACGGCTCCGCGTATCATCGTCATTCCGTTCACGAAGGAAGGCGAAGACATCCGCACGATTCTCGAGTCGGATTTCAATAGGCAACTTGCCGTTTCGCAAGTGAAAAAGGCGTTCGATGCCTGCAGTCTTCCGACCATAGATTTTCATGGCGCGCTGGCGGCGATGAAACGCGATGGAGCGGTGGCAATGGAATCCGAACGGGATTTCCGTGACCGACTCTTCGAACAGTACAAGGCCGACGCGTTCGTAACGGTTGCCTATCGACCGTCGGTGAGCGAAGGCCTGACCAGTGTGACGGTTTTGCTCGACTCGCACCTTACGGCCAACGGCCTCTCTCTGGCTACGGGCACGGAACGATCCACGCGGAATCGTGAGCCAGATGTCTCGATGCATGTGGAGCAGGCGATTGAACGCGTAACCGAGGAGTTCCTGGCGTCGTTCCGCAACAAGTACGACGCCATGCAACGGGCGGGTGCGCCGGTGTCTCTTACACTGCGTGTGGCAAGCGGTAGCAGTACGCGATTGTCATCGAAACCGCAGGGCGGCGCTGCCACCATTGCCGATCTCGTTGAAGATTGGGCCACGAAGCTCGCGGTGCAGGGTGCTCTCAATATCGGGACGGCCACCGAAACCGTACTGCAGATCTCAGAACTGCGTATGCCACTTCGTGAAGCGGATGGAACGCCCTTGTCGCCGCGTCGGGTCGGTTCGCGCCTGGTGTCTGCACTCGAAGCACGCGGTGTCCGTGCCACTTCGTCGGTCTCGAATGGTGCGATTTATGTCGATATCCAGTAAGGGATGTCGTTTGCGCTTCGCCACTATTCTCTCGGTCTTGGCAATAAGCGCGGCACCTGCCATTGCTCAAGGCGGTCTACGATCACAGATCACAGCCGACGATCTGGGTGGAATTCTCGTGGGCGTCGCAGTGCCAGAGGACAATCCGATCATTACACCTGGTCTGCGGGACCTGCTGACGACACGCCTCGCGCAGATCGCGACCTCCGGCGGATTGTCTGGTGTTGGCGTTCGCACGCGATTCCTCATGGTTCCCCGGGTGACCGTACTCGAATCGACCACGCTCGATGGCACCATGCAGCGACAAGTTGCGAGCAAAGTTGAGATCGCACTGGAGGTACGGGACGCTACGACACGCGTGCCCATTCAGCAGGTTGTGCTCCAACGATCCGGGATCGGCCAAACCGAAGAACGGGCAATCATACAGGCCATCAGTGCGCTACGAGGCGATAGCCCTGAGCTGCAGAGTTTTGCCACGAGCACCCGTGAACGACTGGTGTCGTTTTATGAACGTCAGTGCACGGCCATTCGACGCGAAGCGGGCGCACATGCGCGTGCGGGGCGGCGATCGGATGCATTGGCATTGTTGTTCTCCGTTCCGATGGCAAGTACAACCTGCCACAGTCTTGCCATGGACGATGTGGTGGCGCTGATGGGGGAGCGCAAGACAGCCACACCGCCCAAGACTGCGCCTCAAACGGTACCCCAGGCTGTTCCGCCACCAACCTCCGTGCCGCCGGCCCGGTCCGCCGCCATTGATCGTGCGCGAACGGATGTGGTGGCCTACTTCAACGCTCGGCGGATCGCGAATACCGACGTCGTGCGCGAGCTGGACGTGCTCTAGTCGCTACTTGTCGGCGAGCACCTGCAGAGAGTCCACGGTGATGCGCAATGTTTCACGTTCGCGCGCAGGATCACCAAGCACAGCACGCCACAGAACCAGGTCGCCTGCCGGAGTTCGTTGCACTACCACATGCAACACACCGGCCGCGTCTCGTCCATTCTGCGGACGTAGAATGGCCTGGTAGACATCTCCAGAGATTTCGCGCGCTGGATCAACAGCGATCGTGCCAACAGTGTATCGAGCACGCCAGATGCTCAGAGTGGAGTCGATCGAGTGCATCGGGCCAAAGTCGTCGATGCCGGCTACTATGCCGCCACGCTTGTCAGGCAACTGTAAGGCCAGACCACCAGCGCTTGGGTTGATGGCTGCCGATTGAAAGCTGAGGGGAATGGCAGGACCAGTCGCCGATACCCACGAGGCAGGATGCGTGAGGGACACACGCATGCCCACTTGGGTTTGCCCAACCGAGTAGCTCCACGCATCGGGTGCCGGGCGTATAAGCCACGAGTAGCCGCCGAATGCGCCGGCGACTGCCATGGCACCAACGGTGAGGGAGCGACCCAGACGTCGTCCGCCGGGTTTGATCGCCGGTCCGAGACCACCGGTGTCATGAAGCGCTTGCACCAATCGCTCGAGATGGTGATCGAAATCTGATCCGGAGCGTATCTCGATGGCGTTGCGAAACGCGAGATCTTTGAGAGACGATGGCAGATCCTCAGGCCGAGGAGGAAGTGCCCGGTCGAGCAATACGGGTATGACGGGGATGTCGCGCTGGAGCGCCTGCTCTACTTCAAATCGAATCCAATCCGGCGTTCCATTGTCGTGCAAAGCGTCGCGTTCCCGCCGCTGCGCGACCCACTGTTCGTCCATTAGCACGACCATGGCGCGGCAGGACGAGACACCGTCCGTTAGTGCCTTCCGGAAGTCCATACCGGCTGGAATGGCATGCACATCGAGGAAGGTGTATGCCGACCCGAAGTGCTCGGCCAGACGGTTGTGAATCGTGGCGGCGACATACCCACTTTCACCGCGACTGTAAGAAATAAAGAATTTGGATTCAGGCATGAACGATCCTACCGCTTCAGGAGACTTCGGCAAGGTCGGACCGGATCAGGCATCTGGTCTTGCCACGGCATCCGGTCGGGCGGAGAATTGGCAGCATGACTATGGAATCCTTGCAAGTGGTTCGGCGCCGGATCCGCGATGGAGATCCATTGCGGCGGCGGTTGATTCTCCTTACGATCGCAACGGCTGCGATCGGCACGCTTCTGGGCTTCATGGCGTATCTGTCTCATTCAATCGGAGACGATCCGGAACAGGCTTCGGCCGGCCTATGGAAGCATGTATTGGGCGCAGCTTCCGATGCACTCGCGCTACTGGTGTTCGAAACTGCGGGAGATGCACCAGAGTCGATCACATTCTCTATTGCACGATTGCTGACGTCCGTGGCGTCCGTGGGCGGCGTGCTGTTGTTCGCCTGGGATCGTATTGCGCAATCGTGGTGGGCGACGACTGTCAGTTTGCTTTCCGATCATACGGTAGTGATCGGCATTGGCAAGCGCGGGCGAGCGCTACTGCGCACGATCTCCCCTGATGAGCCGCTGGTGTTGATTGATCGCTCCGATGATATCTGGCCTGTTGCGACGCGCTCATCACGCACCTATGCCATCGTGGGCGATGCCAAGAACGCGGAAACGTTGGTCAATGCAAATGTGGCGAATGCCAGGACTGTGCTGATTCTCGGTGGTGATGACGACGAGAATCTTGCGATTCGGCGAGCCGTGATGGACCAGACCACGCGTAGCCGTCGCCAGCGCACGCGCATCATTGTCCGTATCGACAATCCTTCGCTGGCGCGTTCCTTGAATGCCGAGCGGCGATTCACCGACCCGGACACTCGACATCGGGTGGTAGCATTCAACGAAGATCGACTGGCTGTACTCCGCATGTTTGAATCCCATGTGATGGGCGAGCTTGCCGAGCTCCGTGGACTGCGTCGGCAACATCTGGTTGTTGTGGGTCATACGGGCTTTGCGCTCGAGGCCATGGAGCATTTTGTACGATTGTCGCCCTACAAGGACTTCAGCGATTTCGGCATACCTCGGATCGATATGCTGAGTGCGAATCCGGACGCCACACGGCGACGTCTCGCGGCCATGCGTCCCGCCATGCTGGCCAAGTCCTGCATTCATGCAGATAGTGGGACCGTGGAGTGGAGTGCAGACGAAAGTAGTGATGCGCCAGCGCTGGTTGATTTGCACATCTGGCCGATCGATGAGCAAAGCAACCTGCCGGAGGCGGCAAGACTACGCCAGATAGAACCCGGTCCCGCGCCATCGGTCACTGCCATACTCGTGTCGGCCGAGGATGACAGCCATGCCGTGGCAACGGCGTTGCGGCTTCGGTCGCTCAAGCGTAGTGAGAACCGCTGGTCAGCCCCGATTTTTGTGCGAGCACAAAATGATGTAGCTGTCAGCTTCGTCCAACAGCCACCGACACGCGCATTGGCGGATCGGATCATACCCGTGGGGCTCATTCAGGAGATCGCATCACTTGATGAGTATGTGGAAGTCCGTGATGCGCAGGCTCGACAATTTCACGAAGCCTGGCATAGAGCGACGGATAAGATCCAGGATCGTGGAGCGCGATCAACACTTGCGGATTGGCAAGACCTCCCGAATACGGTCAAGGCAAGGAATCGCCGCGCCGTGGATCACCTGCCATCCAAGTTGTATAGCGCGGGGAATGTCATCCTACCGGGAGCACTGACTGCCAATCGCGATGTCTTTGCGTTGGAGCAGGAACAGATTGATGCGCTTGCCATGCTCGAACATCAGGCATGGGAGACGGATCTCCGACTCGATGGTTGGCGCCAGGCACGTGTGCGCAACGATGCGACGCGTCATCATGATTTACTGGGGACGCCATACAGCGCGTTGCCTCCTGCCATCAGACACCATGACAATGAACAGCTGCAGGCCGCAGCGGCATTTGTGTTGGCAAAAGGAACTGCCCGACCAACGATCGTCCGCGAAACGCGAATTGCAGTGATCGGGCACATCGAAGTGTCCGAAGCGTCGAAACGGCGTTTGATTCAGGAGATTCCAGATGTTCTCAACGCATTTGGTCGACGTGGAGAGACGATCGAGTTCGTTTCGATACTGACCCCGCTGGCACCAGGGGCTGATACGATTGGCTCAGAAGTGCTGATAGAAGCGCTGGAGACGCGCGACATCCCTTATCGCCTGATAGTCGTCGAGGCTCAGCCTCGTCACGCCATGCTGCATTTCGCACTTGAGTGTGTACCACAAGGGGGGATCTGGTCATTGTACGGTCCTCCAAGAACCGCAGATATCGTGGAGGATCTACGCGCAGTCGCGAACTATCAGGATGGCCTGGCACCCTTCCTGAAGAGTGGGAGCAGTACGACGGTGGACCTGCAGCAGCCTGGAGTCACTCTTGACACCTGGATGTCTGACAAAACGATGCGCGCTGATGCCCTCCGTCGTGTGAACGCCTATCTGGTGCAGCGGGCAGATGTCATTGTGGGGCTCGTGAGAGACCTCCGTGATCCCGGTGGAGATGGCGGGACGCGTGAGGCTCTAAACTGGGCAAAGGAAGGTGTGCCCAAGGAATTCGACCACTATGGTGCAGAGTGGATGCGCCGAAGAAAGCCTGAGATTCGAACGATCACGCCTGTGGACGATAGCTGAGCGCCGCATGGTGCGCACTGCAGTTGGCGATACAGTCGGTATTCTTCTGATGGGAACCTGACCCACCAGAATCCGATACCAACATGTCCGAAAACTCTGCCTCACCGCCGCCGCCACATCGTGTACGTCACGACATCCGAGTGCGCCGCGCGGTTGTACGGGACATACTTCGTGTTACTCCGCATCGACTGCGGATCACATTTGCCGGACCCGATCTTGTAGGCTTTGTGAGCCCGGGGTATGATGATCACATCAAGTTGATCATCCCCGATGCGGAGACGGGCGTATTGCATCTGCCGTCGGTCGGTCCGAATGGCATCGTGTGGCCCGAAGGCATGGCCAAGCCAACCATGCGCGACTACACACCGCGCGCATTCGACTCGGCGGCCGGCACGCTCACGATCGGGTTCAGTCTGCACGATGCTGGACCGGTGACTGCATGGGCCGATCGCGCGGCCCCTGGCGATGAAGTTGGTATTGCAGGGCCTCGTGGGTCGTTCATCGTGTCCGCCGAATACGACTGGCATCTGTTCATCGGTGATGACACGACATTACCCGCTGTGAGTCGTCGCCTCGAAGAGCTTCCGGCTCATGTCCGTGCGATCGTGCTCCTTGAAGTCGAGGAGCACGCGGATGAAGTGCCGCTGCGATCGCCGGCGAAGCTCGAAGTACACTGGCATCACAGGACTGGTGATGGGCAGATCAATTCGGAAAACCTATACACCACATTAACAACGCTGCCATGGCCGGAAGGGCAGGGCTTTGTATGGATTGGAGGCGAATCTGGCATGGTGCGCCAATCGCGTACGCATGTAGTGCGTGATCGCGCTCATGACCCCAAGTTGGTGCGAGCCTCCGGATACTGGCGTCGTGGCACTTCCAATGTGCACGACACCATCGAGGATTGAGTCGCGCCATTGCGGCGAATCTACTGTTCCCTCACTCCACCCTCCTGTCTGATGCGTGCTTCCTGTTCCGCGCTTCTGCGCACAACCACCGCGTTGTCCGTACTGGCGACCATGGTGATGGCTCCATCGCTTGGCGCGCAGTCTGATGAAGGACCGGCGCGCAGTGGCACGGCGCGGCGCGATACCGTGCGCAAGGTGCTCACCATTCCCGGTCAGCGTGATGGACAGTCCACATTTGCGCTGGTGAACTATCCGCAATTGCGCGCCAAGCAGTGGGATGTGATGGATTTCGAACACTATCACACCACGGCCGAGCTCAATTACTGGATGACACGATGGGCGAAGGAAAAGCCCGAGCTTGTGGACATGGTGCAAGCCGGCACGTCATTTGGTGGACAGCCCATCTGGCAGCTCATCATCACCAACAAGAAGACCGGCACGCACACCAGCAAGCCCGCGGCCTTCTTTGAGGGTGGACGTCACTCGGGCGAAATCACGTCCAGTGAAAGTGTGTTGTGGTTGACGTGGCATGTGCTGTCCAAGTACGGCACCGACGCCGCCATAACGAAGCTGCTCGACGAAAAAACACTGTACATCCGCCCCAACAACAATCCCGATGGCGCGGACATGTACAAGCTCACGGCGCAGGCCAATCGGTCATCGGTGCGTCCGGTGGACAATGATGGCGACGGGTTGTTCGACGAAGATCCGGGTGAAGATCTCGACGGTGATGGTTTCATTCGCCAGATGCGCAAGTTCGTCGGCGCCGGCAAGGGTACGCACGTCGTGGATTCGCTCGACCCCAAGGGTCGTCTCATGCGTCAGGTCGGCGCGGGGCGTGGCACGTATCTCGTGTATCCCGAAGGCATCGACAACGACAAGGATGGCCAGTACAACGAAGACGGTGTCGGTGGACTCGATCTGCATCGCAACTACCCGTACAACTGGAAGCCGATGGCCGAATCCACGGGACGCGGTCATACGCAATTTGGTGCAGGTGAGTATCCGCTCTCCGAACCAGAAACGCGTGCGGTGTATCTCTGGCAGGCCACGCATCCGAACATCAGCGTGACCAACTCCATGGACACATCAGTGCCCATGCACCTGCGAGGCCCCAGCACCTGTCTGGCCGCCGAATGCATGTTCGCGACCGATCTCAAGTTGCTGCAGCACTATGACTCAGTGGGCAACTCGTTCACGAACTATGGTCTTGCTGGTGATGTGTACTGGACCTACGGCACACGCGGTCAGCCCAAGGGCCAGGAGCGTCCAGTGCCGCTGTTTGGTCATGGACCGGACTTCGGCTACTTCCAGATGGGTCAGGTGTGGTACGGCGATGAGCTGTGGAATGGTGGCCGCGAGAAGGACTACAACAACGATGGTCGCATCGATCAGTACGAAGTGCTGCGCTACAACGACGAGCGTTTTGGTGGACGTGGTTATCAGGCGTGGACGAAGGTCATGCACCCGGAGCTTGGTGAGGTAGAAGTCGGCGGAGCCGATCCCAAGTTCTGGTCACAGAATCCGCCAGCTGAAGATCTCGAACGCTGGGCGCGCAATCAGGCCATGTTCAATCTCACGATGGCCATGGACTTGCCCAAGGTGGAGATCACCAACGTGCAGACCGCGCGAGTGAAGGGCGCCGCCGCCGATTCCGCCACTCATGAAGTGCGGGTGACGGTGCGCAACGCCGGACGCATTCCCACGGCACTGGAGCAGGCCAAGCGTGTGCATGCGGTGCCGTCGGACCTGCTCACAGTCACTGGTACTGGCGTACGTACGGTGGGGCCGCGGGCGAAGGACTTTTGGCTTGGCGGCTACGAGTCCCGTGTGATCACGGTCCGTGTCCGTGTGCCGGAGGGGCAGAGCGTTGCGGCCAAGGCCAAGTTCACGAGTACGCGTGGCGGATTGGCCGAGCGTGATGTGACGATTACGCCGTAGGCGGCTGCACTGTAGCTCTTGTAATGGGCGCGGCGTGCTGATCGATTGCACGCCGCGCCCACTGCGTTCAGCGAATGCGAATGTAGTCCACGTTCACGAGCAGATCTGGTGAGCCGGTGAGCGGAGTGGAATTGAATCGCTTTGGATCATTCTGCAGGTGCAAGGTGCTGTTCCAGTCAGTGTAGGCATTGATGCCCAGTTGCACCGTGCTGGGCAGATCCAGGCGATCAAATGTGGCAAGTGTCTGCCACTCGCCATTCGGATTCTCGCCCTGACGAAAGGCGAGGAAGAACTTCGCTCCGCGTCGCGCCAGGCGCAGTTCCACCCAACCCGGAGCAATGTCGTGCAGTTTGAGTTCCGACTGACTATTCACGGTGGTCTTGGTCTCGATCACGGGTTGCCCCGGTCGTGCAGCGATACCCGTGGTGATGAACAACCAGTTCTCGGTATTTGGTGTCCACGATGCCATGCCACCGGCGCGCGGTGCGCGCACCATCAGCCCCGTCAATGACCAGAGCGCCTGCGGGATATCATGACCGATGCCTGTGGCACGAATGCGTGTTTCGGCAATGAAATCACCCGTGACATCCTTGAAGAGAAACGGTGCCTGAAAATCGGCATACCATCCACTGGTCGCGGGTTCCAGTACCAGCATGCCATCCTTGATCTCGGCCCGCCGGGTCTTGGACGGCCATCCCTCGACCGCATCGAATCGCTGCCAGTTGGCGAGTGTACTGGCGTCGGAGAATTCGTCGGATTGATCAGGTGTTCGCACGAATGCGCGCGCACGCGCCATCACGCGAAATAGCGCCGGTACATCGTGATTGGTAAGCGCGGCAATGATGGTGCCGGTGTTCGGATCGATGGCCAGTTCTGCTCCACCACCCACCGTGCCGCCATTGTGCCCCACATCCAACACGCGGCCGGAGGAGTCCACGCTCATGCTGAAGCCCAGGCCGTAGCGAATATTCGCGGGCGCGCGCGGGTCACGCGTGCGCGGTGTCCAGAGTGAGTCGCGCCAGGTGCGACTCACGAGACGATCGTTGAGCAGCGCTTCGCCAAACTTCACGAGATCGCCAGCCGTGGAATACGCACCACCGGCGGGTCCGCCGCGTCCGGGAAGCGACGCAGTATTGGGAGATGATTCGGGAGCCGCGACGGAGAAATTCGGCGCACGCTGCGGGCCGGCCGCCATGGCGCCCGCGGTGTAGCCCACGGCAATGGTTCCGCCCACTTCATTCATGGCCGGAAATGATGTGTGTTTCATGCCGGCGCGATCGAGAATGTTGCGCTGCACATACGTGTCGTACGACTCACCCGACACGGCTTCGATGATGGCGCCGAGTACGATGTATCCATTGTTGCTGTATTCGAAACGCGTGCCGGGCGACGAAAGCAGTGGCTCCGCGGCAAACACAGCGGCGTAGTCGGACACGGTGCGAATGCTCTCACGGGCACCGGCCCACTTGGGCGAGTTCCAGTACACACCAAGCCCAGCCGTGTGGGTCAGCAATTGCCGAATGCTCACACTGTCGCGTACGGTGGCATTAGGCCAGCGGGGAAGTCGCTTGCCAACTTTGTCGTCCAGCGAGAGTTTGCCGCGCTCGGCGAGCTGAGCGATCGCCACGGCGGTGAACGACTTGTTCAACGACGCCAGATTGAATCGCGTGGTCTCACTGACTTTGGTGCCGCTTGCGCGATCGGCCACGCCAACGGCGCGCTCATGCAGTGTTTCGCCATTGCGTGTGACCAGGATCTGCCCGCTGAACCAACCGGTGGTTACGACCGAGTCAAAGGCTTGATCAAATTTCAGGTGAGCGGATAGCGGTTGGGCATGCAGCGTGGCAGCGGATAGGAACAATCCGGTCAATAACAGTGCGCGCCACTTGAGATGGTGCGCACGAACGGGCAGGGTATGCATCGAGTGTCTCCATGGGAGTTTCGGCGCGAAAGTGTGCGCCGTCGCTCAAGAAGACACGAATGGTCTGCTGGCGGATGCTCCCAAGGGGCGGCTGTGCCGTGCCTGGGGATGACCTCGCCCTAGCATTGTTCAGCGCATCAGTCGATCCAGTGCGCCGCCGTGGGAGCGACTGGTACGCAAGCGCGTTCCATCGCGTAGTGTCACGATGTGTTCGCCGTGGAGATGCGGATCCACACGCTGGATGAAATCGATATTCACGATCGTCGAGCGATGAATGCGCACATAACGTGACGGCGGCAGCTTCTGGACAAATGCCTTCATCGTGTCGCGAATGAGATGCTGCTGGCCTTTCACATGCAGCCGAACGTAGTTGGCCTGCGCGTCTACCCAGTCGATATCGGCCGCTCTCACCCAGTACGTGCCGCCCTTGATGTCCCGAACGGCGAATCGTTCAGGCAGTGCACGCTCGGCTTGCAGCGTTTCGAGCAAAGCCAGCAGCGCCGGGTCGAGCGCCAAGTTGTTGGTGTCCGCGTCGGCGCGCTGTGCCGATAGACGCGCCGCCGCACGAGTCAGCGCGCGATCGAGCTGCGCGGCGTCGATGGGTTTGAGCAAATAGTCCACAGCGTGCAAATCGAATGCGCGTACAGCGTATTCATCGAACGCCGTAACAAAAATGAATACCGGCGGCGAGGCGGCTTGCTCCAGTACGGTCATGGCAACCTCAATGCCGTCGCGCTCCGGCATACGAATGTCGAGAATGGCGACATCAGGCTGCAGGGATTCGATCATGGACTGCGCTTCTCCACCATGTTCGGCTTCGCCAACGATCTCCACGTCCGATCGCGCGGAGAGCAGGCGATGGAGCGACTTGCGGGGAAGCGGTTCATCGTCGGCAATGAACACACGCAACGTGTTCGGTGTCATGCGATCGACTCGCGGATCACGCGACGGGGAATGGTGATGTGCACAATCGTACCTAAACCTGGCGTGGATTCGAATCGCAGCGATTGGGCCTCACCATACAGAGTGGCCAGTCGCCTGCGAGTGTTGGAGAGACCGATGCCATTGCCATTTTCTCCACTGTCGGGCGACGCGCCTGGTCCGTCGTCCCGAACCACAATATCAATCACCGCATCGCGGGGGCGGATAGACACGTGTACCGTGCCGCGTCCCGCGCGCCGGGACACGCCGTGTTCAAGCGCATTCTCCACGAGCGGCTGCAGTAGCATGGCTGGGACAAGGGCGTCGCTGAGTCCACTCGACACGTCTACAGTAACATCGAGACGCGGTCCAAAGCGCACGCGCATGATGCCCAGGTACTCGTCCAGCAGCGCGAGCTCTTCTCGCAACGGGATCTGACTTTCGGTGTCGCTGCGCAGTGAGGCGCGCAACAATGCCGATAGGCGTGTCAGCATGGTGCCAGCCGCCCTGCTGTCATCGTGCAACAGTTCAGCGATGGCGGCCAGTGTATTGAACAAGAAGTGCGGCTGCAGTTGTGCCTGGAGAGCCTGTAACCGCGCGGCTGTGAGGCTGGATTCCAGCTGCAGCGTTTGCCGCTCGTGGGCTCGCAATCGCGAAAGCACTTGTCCGAGCGTTGCCACAGCGAAAGCCAGCGCCAGCGAAAGACCGGCGGCGATCTGCTTGGCGAGCATGCTGCCCTTGAACACCATGCGAGGCACGAACGGGAGCGCGAGTGTGGCCGGCATGAGCCAGGTGCTGATCCAGATGGCCACCGCAATCACACCGGCCGATACAGCCGAGAAGCGCCATCCACCGACCCGTTCGAGCGGCATGCGGTGCGAGATCAGGCGCAACACCGGCAGGGCGGGCGCAAAGGCCAGCATATCTGTGATGCTGCCGGTGAGGATGGCGCCAATGTGAACGGGACCGCCGACAGTCCACATGGTCAGCACGATTTGTATGGCCTGGACCACGCTCAGAAGGGTCCAGGCGATACCAAATACCAGCCACCAGGTGCGTGTGGTCCACGTGTCCGCGCTCATGACGGAACGTTGCGCATCCGGCTGGTCCCTTGCCAGCGTGCCGGGGACAATTCCGCCGTGTGGCGGGATGGATCTCGCATTTGGGTCGCGAATTCGTGCGGGTCACCGTTGCCTGCGCTACGGAAGGCGACGAATTTCGTAGTGCAGATCTCCGAAACTATTCAGGCACATCTCGTTCGATGCACAATGCAGGAGCGGCAATGACGCGTAGCATTTGGGTACTACCGCTAACCATTTGGATTCTTTGGCCGGCATTCGCAGTGGGGCTGCTGTTGTTGGTAGTGTTTGCCGACGTCATTTTCTCGCCCCACCTGGCGAACGCGAGTGTCGAATTCGCGTTCGCCCTACCGACCGATCCTCTCGCTATTGCAACCAGCATCCTCTGGTTGCTAGCACTGCTTGCCTACCTCCTCGGCCCACCAATTCTGCTCACGTGGATCATTCGTCGGCGGCAGCGTGAGGCCATGCCTACTTCAATTCGCGAATCTTGATGTTGCGAAGCGACAGCGCGCCGTTGTGATCGCCCTGAATGGCGAGATGACCGCGCTTGGCCATGCCCCAGTCCGCATACGGCGCAAACTTGAGCGGCTTCTTGGTCGAGTCACCCGGAACACCGCGCAACTTCTCCGTCCACTCCTTGGACCACATTTCGTACTGCGCGATAAGCACGCCATTGAGCCAATGCTCCACATGCGGACCCTTCGCCAGGATACGTGTGGTGTTCCACTCGCCGGCCGGCTTCACCACGCCGCGCTTGGACGGATAGAAGCCGTATACGGCCGCCACTGACGTCATGATGTTGCGGCTGTCCGGAGTGAGAGAATCCTCAGCCAGCTGATACTCGGGTGCGCTCCAGTAGACCTTGGTTTCCCTTTCCGTGGCGCGATAGAAGATGCCACTGTTGCCGCGCAGCGCGACCTTCCATTCGAGCGTGAGATCGAAATCACCGAACTGTTCGCGGGTCACGATATCATTGGTGTTCTTGATCTTCGTGAGGGCGCCATCGACGATGCTCCACTCGGGTGGCATGGTTTCCTGCTGATAGCCGCGCCAGGCGTCCATCGACTTGCCATCAAACAACAAACGCCAGCCGGCCTTCTGCTCGGCTGTAGTCAGCGTGTTGAGGGGCGCGGCCTGCGCAGAAACAACGGTCGGAAGCAGCAGGGCTGCGGCAACAAGGGAGAGCAGGCGGCGGGTCATGGTCAGAAAGCGGGGCGGGAGGCGTGGGGGTCGATCTCCCAATAGAATACCACAATTCCATGCGGTCTGGACTGCGATCGACCGATTGTCTGTACCACTAAGATTTCAGATCCTATGAACGAATTGCAGGCCGAATTGAGCAGTCCCGCCTTGGTATTCGAAGCCGCGGTCGCCGCATGCATTCGGGATGACTGGGATGCTGTCGCGTCGCTGTGTGACCCGGACAGCCTGATCGTACATCAGCACAATGCTATCAAGCCCTATCTTCCCGGAGCTAAAGGACCAGCGTTCTCGGTCGAGGCGTTCATGCAGGGCCCCTATGCCCTAAGCAGGGAGGAGGCCGAGAGCCGTGTCGAGCAATTGTGTATGAGTCAGGCGCCAGAGTCGCGGCTTCGTCAGGACTTCCCAACGGTCGCCAACGTGGATGAACTGCGATCGATGTCCCCGGAACGGTTCTATGCCGCATACATTCGCGGGCGCTCCTTCGGTGAGATGGTCATCCGGGAAACAGGGAATCGGCACCTGACGGCGGAACAGGATGCGGCAATTGCCCGTATCGCTCGGGCGTTCTTCAACTATCGCACGATCGGTGTCGTGACGGATGGTACATCAGAGGGTGCACTCTTTGCATATGTGCTTTTCAGGGATCTTGGAAATCGACAGCAGGGTGCGGACGGCGAGCCAGACTGGAAAGCGGAGTTGCCACCGGAGGTACAGTCGTATGCGCGTGAATGCGAGAATCATGGTTCCGCACAAGTCGTGATCTGTCGCCAGCAGGCGAATGGAACATGGCGACTGATCGCTCCCTTGGAATTCCTGGATCAATCGATGGCGATTGTCATTGACGATCCCCCAGCGCAGGGAGACATCGCCGGCCCACTCCCCGAATAGCTGCCAGTCATTCATCAGGATATCGCCGTCGGTGCATGACCTGGGGTTGTTACAGCGAAGTTCGACTGGCGCACGTGCCCCGCACTGCCCCGCAGGCGTAGCTTTGAGAATGCCCCCGTCGACGCCGATACAACCCCTCACGAGCGCTTCACTCGCGGTGGCTGTTCGTGCAGTCAGAGCTCTCGATCCTCGGTTGGCCACACTGGTGGAACGAGATGGCGTACCGCCGCTCTGGGAACGCCCGCCTGGTTTTGTCACGCTCGGGCGCATTGTGCTCGAGCAGCAGGTCTCACTCGAAGCGGCTGCCTCGCTGTGGCAACGTCTCGACAGGGAGATCCCCGGAGGCTTTGAAGCCGAACCGATTGCCGAGCGTGGAATCGATGCGCTGCGTCAGCATGGCCTGACCAGACAGAAGGCGGCCTATTTGCACGGACTTGCTGTCGTGGTAGCCGATGGCTCACTGCAGCTTTCGTCGCTCGAGCAGATGTCTGACCAGGACGCTTCTGCACGGCTGACGGGGTTGCACGGCATCGGGCCATGGACTGCAGCGGTCTATCTGCTATTCGCGTTGCGGCGCCCTGATGTGTGGCCCCCGGGTGATCTGGCGCTGCATCTCGCCATTCAGGCAATGGATGGGATGGCGACACCGCCTGCGCGTCTCGAAGCGAATCATCGCGCTGAGCAGTGGGCGCCATGGCGAGCGGTGGCCGCGCGCATTCTGTGGCACGCCTATCTGCGCGAACGCGGACGAAAGGTGTAACAGTCCCGGTTGAATGCGGCGTGGTGACGTTGCATCGCGCACGCGATGTGACGTCGGCTACATGCTTCGCGCGGCGCTTGAGCTACATTGCAGTATCCCCGCATGGCACCGGGGCGACAGCAGTACTGCCTCGTGCCGCAGGTATCGCATTATCGCTGCGCTCAGAATGCCCGGTTTCCGCTTTCGACGCGTTCCGCGTCGCACGGCTGCCTCCGAGGATGTCCTCGCTGGACCCATTCGTGGCGAGCTGCTCGGTGCAGAGCATCTCGGCGAACGAGCCCGCGAACTGGCCGGTGGCCAACAACTCGCGCCAGCGCGCATTGAATCGCGAACGCCGCTGCTTACGCGTCTCGCCGATACTCGACGCATTCTCGAAGTCGGGTACACCACGTTGCTGGCGCACAGCGATCACATGGCAGATGTGGGGCCGGCCGGCGACTGGCTGCTCGATAACTACCATGTCATCCAGGAGCATATCGATGAGGTTCGCGAAAGCCTCCCCCGACGGTACTATCGGGAATTGCCTGAGCTCGCAACGGGTCCGCTGGCCGGATATCCACGCGTCTACGAGCTCGCGATTGCGCTGATCTCGCACAGCGAGGGGCGGATCGACTCTGACAATGTCGGCGGATTCATTGCGGCGTTTCAGGAAGTGTCGACTCTCAGTCTCGGCGAACTGTGGGCGGTTCCCGCCATGTTGCGTCTGGGTCTCATCGAGAATGTACGACGCATGACGTTGCGCACGACGCAGCGTCTCGCCGAGATCGAATCGGCCGATGTGGCTGCCGCTCGCATCACCGCGGCCGCAGTGATGGGCCGGGCTACACTCGAAGTCGAGCTCGAACGCTTCACGAACGATCCGCCGAATCTCACGGACACGTTCGTCGCGCGCTTTCTGCATCAATTGCGAGTAGAAGGTGGTGCGCTGCCCGCCGTCGTGCGATTGCAGCACTGGATCGCGGAAGAAGCATTGAGTGCCGAGGAGGCAACCGCTCGCGCCACGCGGCGCCTCGCACTCACGCAAGTGGTGATGGCCAACAGCATCACGAGTCTCCGTGCGGTTGGCCGTCTTGATTGGCGCACGATCGTCGAAGAGCAGAGTCGGGTCGAAGCGATACTACGCGAGGATCCTCTCGGTTCCTACGGACGCATGACCTTCTCCACGCGTGACGAGTACCGCCACGCGGTGGAGCGCATCGCCAAGCACACCGGGTGGCTCGAAGAAGCAGTGGCGAGACAGGTCGTCGACATGGCGTGCCTCGCGTTGTACCACGACCCAAGCGATCATCGACGCGTCCACGTTGGCTACTATCTCGTCGACGATGGTCTGATGGAATTGGAGCGGATCACCGGGTGTCGAAACACGCGACATGAGGCGGTGCTGCGCTGGATCCATCGCCATCCGAGCGTCGTGTTTGTGGGCGGGGTGATCTCTACCACCATTGCTGCTCTGGCAATGGTGCTTTGGCTCGCCGGCCCATCAGCACGAGCCGTATGGCCGGCGGTTCTCCTACTCGGATTGCTGCCGGCCAGCGATATCGCAGTGAGTGTGGTGAATCGGTTGATCACCACCTTCCTTCCACCGCGTCGGTTGCCCAAGCTGGATCTGGTCGAACACGGCGTACCGGCGGAGTACCGCACGGCCGTGGTGATCCCGACGTTGTTCGATACGGTCGAGAGTGTGCACGACACACTGGGTAATCTGGAAGTGCAGTATCTGGCCAACCGGCAGCCACACCTGCACTTCGCGGTGTTGAGTGATTTCACCGATGCGTCCACCGAATCCGCGCCAGGCGATGATGCCATTCTCGACGCGGCCGTACAGGGCGTGCACGCGCTCAACGCACGCTATGCCCCTGAAACTCAGGATGCCTTTCATCTGTTCCATCGCCCGCGTCAATGGAATGCGCAGGAAGGCGTATGGATGGGATGGGAACGCAAGCGAGGCAAGCTGGGTGAGTTCAATCGCTATGTGCTGAGCGGTACGCGGGACGGTTTCTCCGCGATCGTTGGCAACTCGAAGGTCATGCGCAGTGTGCGCTATGTGATCACGCTCGACGCCGATACTGCACTTCCTTCCGATGCGGCGCCCCTACTCGTGGGCGCAATCGCCCATCCGCTCAATCGGGCCGTGTATGATCCGGCGCTGGGTCGTGTGGTACGAGGGCATGGCATTCTCCAGCCGCGAGTCGGCATTTCGCTGCCGAGTGCACATGGATCACGCTTCGCAACGATTCACTCGGGTGAACCGGGCGTCGATCCCTATACGACGGCTGTCTCCGACGTGTATCAGGATCTGTATGGAGAGGGCAGTTTCACCGGCAAGGGTGTGTACGATGTGGAGATGTTTGAGCGTGCGACGCATGGCCGCTTTCCGGAGAACACGCTGCTCTCTCACGATCTCATCGAGGGTAGCTACGCCCGTGCCGGTCTCGTCACCGACATCATGGTCTACGATGACTATCCGTCGCGTTACGCCCCCTATGCACGACGGAAACATCGGTGGATTCGCGGGGACTGGCAGCTGTTGCCATGGCTCGCCGGTACGGTGCCCGGTCCCAATGGCCCCGAGCGTAATCGCCTGTCGATTTTGTCGCGTTGGAAGATTCTCGACAATCTTCGGCGCAGCCTCGTGGAGATCGGGCAGATAGTCTTTCTGGTTGGCGGGTGGCTCTTTCTTCCTGTTCCACTGTTGCGGTGGACACTGCTTGGCATGGCCGCTGTTGCTGCACCGTGGATCGTGTCGCTGTTGCTTACGATGGTCAGGCCTCCCCCAGGCAAGTCGTGGCGTGCGTACTATGCAGCGGCAGGGCGCGATGCGCTGACGAGTGCGCACCAGGTGGCACTCACACTTGCTGTATTGCCGGACCAGGCATGGCGCTCAGCTGACGCGATCGCGCGGACGCTTTGGCGTATTGCGGTATCGCGTCGGCATCTGCTCGAATGGCAGTCTGCATCACACAGTGAACGTCGCGGTACGGAGTCCGTAGCTGCGGGCTGGCGATCCATGGGGTTCGCGACAGCAGTCGGTGCGGCCCTGCTGTTGTTGTTCATGATTTCTCTGGTCGATCGACGCGTGGCCATGGGTGCGGCGCCGACGGTGGTATTGATGATCCTGGCAGGTCCGATGGTTCTGGGTTGGATGCTGCTGCCCATGATCACACCGTATCTCGACCGACCGGTGCCCCAGCGCGATCGCCGACTTTCGCCGGAGGACATCACGCAGGTTTTTCGATATGCGCGCTTGCATTGGCAATTCTTCGACCGGTTCGTGACAGCCGAAACACATTGGCTTGCTCCAGACAATTTTCAGGAGGATCCGGAACCTGTCGTGGCGATGCGTACGTCGCCCACGAATATCGGTCTCCAGTTGCTGGCGGTGGTGAGTGCGCGGGATCTGGGGCTCATCACGCTTGCGGACATGGTCGAACGTCTCGAACGCACCATGTCCACGCTTACCAAACTTCGACGGTATCGTGGCCACTACTGCAACTGGTACAGCTTGCACGATCTATCCGTGCTCGAGCCAGCCTATGTATCCACGGTCGATAGCGGTAATCTTGCCGGGCATCTGTTGGCACTGCGACAGGCCTGTCTGGAGACAGCGCGAGAGGTCAACGTAGATCCTCCGGTGATCGATCGGCTCAAGGCGATCGGCGATCAGGCATACGCGGATGTGATGGCCATGGATTTCGAGTTCCTGCTGGATCCCCAGCAGCAACTCTTCTCCATCGGGGTCGCGGAGAACTCTGGCGCGCTCGACCTGGCGCACTATGATCTCCTGGCGTCAGAAGCGCGTTTGGCCAGTTTCCTGGCCATAGCCAAACACGATGCGCCGACGGAACACTGGTTCCGTCTCGGTCGACGGCTCACATGGACGGCAGGAGCGCCAGCGCTCGCATCCTGGAGCGGCAGCATGTTCGAGTATCTCATGCCGCTGCTCGTAATGCGGGCTTTGCCATCGACGGTACTGACGCAGACATACGAAGGTGCTCTTACGCGCCAAATCGCCGACGGGACGACACGCGGCGTACCGTGGGGCATGAGTGAGAGCGCATACAACGTGCGCGACCGACACCGGACATATCAGTATCGTCCATTCGGTGTCCCTGATCTCGCACTCAAACGTGGAATGGGGCGCGAGCTGGTAATCGCTCCGTATGCATCGGCACTCGCCGTGATGGTTGATCCCGCGAAGGCGCTCGCCAATCTGGCCCGCTTGGAGTCCATAGGCGCACTCGGCGAATTCGGGTTTCGCGATGCCGTCGACTTCACCCGTCCTGATGCCGGTCACCGGTACGCCATCGTGGGCAACTATATGGCGCACCATATCGGCATGAGTCTCGTCGCTCTGACCAATGCGGTCACCGGGAATGTCTGGCAACGGCGTTTTCACGATGACCCGTTGGTGCGCTCTGCCGAGTTGCTTCTGCATGAGCGCATTCCGCGAGAGGTCATTCTGCAGTCTCCGCGGGGCGCACAGCCCGACGACGGGCTGCCGGAGCCCGATCTCGACCGGCCCGTGGTCCGTGAGTTCGATACACCGCATACTCCGACGCCACACGTGGCCTTTCTGGGCCATCAGCCATACACGGTGATGCTTACCAGTGGAGGTGCAGGATACAGTCGGTATGAATCCTGGGCCGTGAACCGCTGGAAGGCTGACGGCACACGCGACGCCTGGGGGCAGTTCTGCTACGTGAAGGACATCACGACCGGACGGGTGTGGTCCACTGCGCATCAACCCGTGTGTGCACCCGCTGATCGATGGCACGTGGCGTTGGCGACGGATCGGGTGACTTTCGATCGGACCGATGGTGACATTGCGACGCGCACCGAAATCGCCGTCGTTCCCGAAGACTCCGCCGAAGTCCGCCGTATCACGCTGACCAACAACGGTCGATTTCCCCGCGAGATCGAACTCACCAGCTATGGGGAAATCGTGCTCGCGACGGCCGATGCGGACCGGGCACATCCTGCTTTCAGCAACTTGTTTGTCGAGACGGCCTGGCATGAGTGGGCCAACGCGATCACTGCGACGCGACGCCCGCGTTCCGCGATGGAAAAGCCGCTCTGGTTTGTCCACGTGGTGGATTGGGGGAAAGACCGTTCCGGGCCGATCAGCTGTGAAACCGATCGAGCGCGCTTCCTCGGGCGCGGGCGTTCGACGCGCGATCCGGTGGCGCTCGAAGCGGACGGACCTTTGTCTGGTACAACGGGCGCTGTCCTCGATCCGATTTTCGCTGTGCGTACTCGCGTGCGGCTGGCTGCGGGACAATCGGCGTCCGTCGCCTTTACGAGTCTCGTCGCCACGACACCGGAACGGGCGTTCACACTCGCCGATCGGTATCGGGATTCACACGCGGCACAGCGAGCGCTCGATCTGGCATGGATTTCGAGTCAGGTCGAATTGCGCGAGCTCGAACTCACGCCGGCCGATGCAGCCGTCTGTCACGAATTGGCGGGCCATCTGCTGTACGGCAACGCCGCCCTTCGCGCCGCGCAGTCCGAGCAGCGTCGCAATCTCGGTTCACAGCCACTCTTGTGGAGTGTCGGCGTATCCGGCGACCTTCCGATCGTGTTGGCGACAATCGATACTGCGGAAGGACTGCCGACGCTGCGGCAACTGTTGGCCGCGCACCGCTTCCTGCATCGCCGTGGCGTGTTGATCGATCTCGTCATCCTCGACGAGCACACACCAACCTATCTGCAGGATCTTGGCGATCGCATCGCTGCGGCAGCTCACGCGGTCAACGACTCCGGCCTGTTGGAAAAGCCGGGTGGCGTATTCGTACGACGTCGCGATTTACTGAACGCCGAAGCGCGATTGATGCTGAGGGCTACCGCGCGATTGCATCTGCCCTGTGATGGCAGGGCGCTGAGCCGGATTCTCAGCACGACCATCGCGGCGGCGGCGTTGCCACCGCAGGTGACGTTGCCGTCTTGGTCGCGCATCGCCCCTCCCCAGCCTATCGCGGAGGAGCCGGGACTGACGGAGTCCGGCTTCGCGAACGGGATCGGTGATCTGACGGAATCAGGCGCGTACGTCATGAGTGTGCGTGGTGACACCGTTCCGCCCGCGCCCTGGGCCAACGTGATTGCCAATGAGCACGGCGGCTTTCTCGTTACCGAACGGGGCGGCGGATTTGCGTGGGCCGGCAACAGCTATTTCTACAGACTCACGCCGTGGCACAACGATCCGGTGGCCGACCCGATCAGCGATGTCGTGTATCTCCAGGACGAGACAACGAACGACACGGACAACGTGTGGTGCGTGACACCGGCGCCAATACGCACCCCGGCGGCCTACCGTGTGCAACATGACACCGGTAGCACGTCGTTCGAGCATCTGCATGCAGGCATCGCCACGAGGTATCAGCTTGGTATGGCAGATGACTCTGCGGTGAAGCTGGGAGTGCTCCGGGTGACCAACACAACGAATGCACCGCGACGAATCATCGTCACGACCTACGTGGAGTGGGTGCTTGGTGTGCTGCGTGAGCACACACAGCATCAGGTGCATACCACGTTCGACCGTGATCACGGGGCTATTCTCGCTCGCAATACCTTCGACCCGCAGTTTGCGGATTGGACGGCATTTCACGCCATCAGCGAACGGGTCACGGAGCATACGGGCAGCAGGCGGGAGTTCCTGGGACGCAACGGGACTACCGCTGCCCCTGAGGGGCTTCGTTCAGGTGCGGTGCTTTCCGGGAGCACCGGGGCCGGCATCGATCCATGCGCCGCGTTGCGTTGTGTGCTCGAACTCAATCCGGGTGAAACACGGGAAGTTACCATAGTGCTCGGCGCAGCACCGAACGATGCCGCAGCACGGACACTGATTGCCCGGTATGGGGAGTCGTCGTTGGCGCGTGAGGCGCTCGATCGGTCCATCGCCGGATGGCGTCAGCGATTGGATGTTGTCACGGTGCGAACACCCGTTCCGACGTTTGATGCCATGCTCAATCGATGGAGTCTCTATCAGGCGCTCGGGTGTCGGATGTGGGCACGATCGGCACTGTATCAAAGCAGTGGCGCGTTCGGGTTTCGTGACCAGCTGCAGGATGTCATGGCTTTCGTATACACGGCGCCATGGTTGGCGCGCGAACACATCCTGCAGGCCGCAGCCCGTCAGTTCGTGGAAGGAGACGTGCAGCACTGGTGGCACCCGCAGAGTGGCCGCGGAGTGCGAACACGTTTCTCCGACGATCTCGTATGGCTGCCCTATGTCGTAGATCAGTATGTCCGCACGACGGGCGATACAACCGTACTCGACGAACACGTGCCGTTTCTGCAGATGCGACCACTGCAGCCCGATGAGCACGAAATCTATGATCTGCCGGACATTACCGAAGCAGAGAGTAGTGTCTACGAGCATTGTCGACTTGCGCTGTTTCTGGCATGCACGACCGGTGCACATGGACTTCCGCTCATCGGCGGTGGCGATTGGAACGACGGCATGAACCGTGTAGGTGTCGAGGGACGGGGAGAGAGTGTCTGGCTGGCGTGGTTCTTGATCACCACGCTGCGCGCCTTTGCGCTTCATGCTGATGCACGAAACGATGCGGCGGTGGCGAAGGAGTGCCGGGACCGCGCCGATCAGTATGCCGTGGCTGTGGAGAAACACGGATGGGATGGTGCCTGGTATCGGCGTGCCTATTTCGACGACGGAACGCCACTTGGCTCGAGTGCGAACGAGGAATGCCGCATCGACTCGATCGCACAAAGCTGGAGCGTCATTTCCGGTGCCGGATCTCCGGAACGCCAGGTCATGGCCATGCAATCCTTCGAAGAGCATCTGGTGAAGGATGAAGAGTGTCTCGTATTGCTGCTCACGCCGCCATTCAATACTTCACCGAAGGATCCTGGCTACATCAAGGGATATCTGCCCGGTGTCCGGGAGAATGGCGCGCAGTACACGCACGCGGCGCTCTGGGCTGTACTAGCCACGGCGTTGCAAGGTCGGAGCGAGCGGGCGTTCGAACTCTTCCAGATGGTGAACCCTCTCACGCATACGCAAACGCCCGCAGGCGTGGCGACCTACAAGGTCGAGCCATACGTCGTGGCTGCCGACGTCTACACGGCAGTCGGTCAGGTCGGTCGTGGTGGGTGGACATGGTATACCGGGTCCGCCAGTTGGATGTATCGTGTCGGACTCGAGGGAATTCTCGGGTTTGAGAAACGCGGGGATACCCTCGTCATCGCACCACGTGCGCCAGCGTCATGGGCCGAGTACACCATCAAGTATCGACATGGACGCAGTGTGTATGAGATCGTCGTACGCAACATCGGTGGGAAGTCGCGCGGCGTGGGACGGGTGACGATCGATGGCCGCGCGATCGAAGGGAACGCCATCCCGCTTGTCGATGATGGCCAGTCGCACCATGTGGAGGTCCGGCACGATTCCGAGTAGGCCAACCGGACGAATGTAGTGTCGCATCGGCGTATATTTCGGGAACCGCCAACTCCCAAGGGTTTCTCGTGCAATTCGTTTCCCGCTGCATCCTGCTCGGCGCGGTCGTCGTTTCGCGCATGTTGATTCCGGTGTCCGATGTGGGCGCGCAGGAAACGGCGCGCCTTGCCGTAACGGGCGATGTACCTACACCGCTCACTTTGTCGCCGGCTGATCTGGCCGCCTTGCCGCGCGCAACGGTATCGACGACCAACAACGGCATGACCACCACCTACAGTGGTGTGTGGGTGGCCGAGGTCCTTCGAAAGGCTGATGTGGCACTTGGACCAGGGATGCGAGGCAACACGCTGTCCGGATACCTGCTGGCCAAGGCCAGTGACGGGTATCAGGTGCTTTTCTCACTTGGCGAACTCGATCCGGCCATCACTGATGCACAGGTGTTGCTGGCCGATACTGCCAACGACAAGCCGCTATTCGCCGAGAACGGTCGATTCCGTCTGGTGCTGCCGAATGACAAACGCGGTGCACGTTCGCTGCGCATGCTGACCACACTCGAAGTGGTTCTGCTCAAGAAGTAGCCAAAGACATGCTGCGCCTCCTGCCTTCGATTGCGATCGCGCTTGCGACCATGGGTGTGGCCGGAGGCATGTTGTCCAAGGTGATCGAACCAACCGCATTCGAATGGAACATTCCCGCATCATTTCCGCGGCCCGCCGTACCAGCAGACAATCCGATGTCGGTGGCCAAGGTGGCTTTGGGGCGTCACCTGTTCTACGATCGCCGTATGTCGGTGAATGGGCAGCAGTCGTGCGCGAGTTGCCACCGGCAGGAACTCGCCTTTACTGACGGTCGCGCACGTTCCGTCGGCACAACGGGTGAAACACATCCGCGCAGCAGCATGAGTCTGGCGAATGTGGCGTACAACACGGCGCTCACCTGGGCCGATCCCCGGGCGCGCGCACTCGAGGACCAGGCACTCGTACCTATGCTCGGCGCGCATCCCATCGAACTTGGGTTGGGTGGACGCGAAGCAGAGTTTCTGCGTGTTGTCCAGCAGGACAGCGTCTATCGGCAGTTGTTCGCGAGCGCGTACTCAGAAACCGAGAATGTGTACACTACGAAGCATGTCGTTCGTGCCATCGCGGCGTTCGAGCGTACGTTGCTTTCCATGCGTTCCCCGTATGACAAGTACCGGTACGGTGGAGAGGCCAATGCCATTTCGGAATCGGCAAAACGTGGCGAGGCCTTTTTCTTCTCTGGCCAACATGGCGGCTGCTTTCAATGCCACGGCGGATGGAATTTCACCGGTAGTGTGCGCTTTGAAGGACGCGCGGATGTGGAGCCGTCATTCTTCAATACGGGTCTCTACAATCTCAAGGGCGCGTCATCGTATCCGGCGCAAAACACTGGTGTGCATGGTGTGACCGGCCGGGCCGAAGACATGGGCAAGTTCCGCGCACCCACGCTGCGCAATATTGCCGTGACAGCGCCATACATGCATGACGGCAGTGTGCTTACGCTCGATGCGGTGCTCGATCACTACGCGGCCGGTGGTCGGACCATTGCCAATGGACGCAATGCGGGTGTTGGACATCTCAATCCCAACAAGGCTCCCAATGTCGACGGATTCACGCTTACGGCGCAGCAGCGTCGCGATGTGATTGCGTTCCTCGAAAGCCTCACGGACAGCACGTTCCTTACCGACACCACACTGTCCGATCCCTGGCGGAGACGCCCACGACGTTAACTCGCAGAGCACACCGTCAAGTAGCACAGGCTTGACAGGCAAGAGAATACTTGCCTATTATCCTGCCACACGAAAGTACAGCAGGGCAACGACACTTCAGGCGAGCGGTGACATATGCCAGACATTCTGCATCGGGTCGGCGTCAAGGCGTCCCAGTCAGCGACATATCGTGCCATCACCACCAGAGAGGGTTTGGCGGGCTGGTGGACGTCGAATACAGAGGGCGATGCAGGCAAGGGCGGCATCCTCCAGTTTCGCTTTGGCGCCGGTGGTTTTGACATTGCCGTGCGCGATGCGCGTGCGGACACCCATGTGATGTGGGAAGTGCTTGAAGGCCCAGAAGAATGGATTGGCACGCACATTCGCTGGGAGCTCAAGCAGGACGGGGACTACTGCATCATCCTCTTCGCGCATGCCGGGTGGCGCGAGCCAGTCGAGTTCATGCACCATTGCAGCACCAAGTGGGCCATCTTTCTCGTGAGCCTCAAAGCGCTGGTCGAGACCGGTATCGGACTACCCGACCCGCACGATGTGAAGATCGACAACTGGAACTAGCGCGCACTACACGGGAACTCACGGCTGTTGACAGAAATCGACCGAGTCTTCAAGGCCCTTGCTGATCCAACTCGACGACAACTGCTCGATCTGCTACACGCAGAGAGTGGACTGACACTCGTCGCCTTGTGTGAGCACATGGACATGACACGACAGGCGGTTTCCCAGCATCTGCAGATTCTCGAGGACGCGAACCTGGTGGCGATCGTGCGCCAGGGACGCGAGAAGCTTCACTATCTCAATCCGGTGCCCATTCACGAGATCCATGAACGCTGGATCTCGAAGTTCGAACGCAACCGGCTTGGTGCCCTCCGCACACTCAAGAAGAGGCTGGAACGCGATGACTGATACCGGGAAGAGCCCTGCGCCGAGTTATGTGTACGTGACGTATATCGCCACCACGGCCGAAAAGGTGTGGCAGGCGTTGGTGGATACCGACATCACGCAGCAGTACTGGGTCGGACCGAATGAAACATCCGTGCCGCACGTCAATGTGTCGGATTGGAAGGAAGGCTCGCGATGGGAGCATCAGCGTGTGGACGACGAGCGGCGCGTGGACATGGTGGGTACCGTGCTCGAAACCCAGCCGCCGCACCGTCTCGTGATTTCGTGGGCGCGTCCCGCTGAGGAAGCAGATCAGAGCAAACATTCGCGCGTGACATTTGACATCGCGCCACATGGACCTGGGTTGATCAAGCTCACCGTGTCGCACGAGGATCTCGAAAGCGATCCCAAGATGTACGCCGGCATTTCGGGCGGCTGGCCCAAGGTGCTGTCGAATCTCAAGACGTTGCTTGAGACGGGAAGTCCGCTGCCGGGGTCGCGAGCGCCAGGATGACGACGCTCGCGTGCATCATCAAATCCGACTACTGCTGATAATTCCGCATGATCAGCAGCGCGGACTCGAGGAGTCGCGCGGTGGAGTCGTCCCCACGACTGTTGGCCGCGTACACACCCTTGCGTGCCGCATCCACGAAGTCGACTTGTTCGCTATCCATGGCTGCCGCATGTGCTTGCTGCGCTTCGGCCGTGTTCCCGACCGGCAGGTAGAGGGTCATGGCAACAAACGGCGTACTCTCGTCGAGTGTCATCGCGCCGCGTTTGATCTCGCCATTCATCCATTCACGAAGATCGTTTCGCGACATGGTGGTGAAATCCCGGCGCGATGAAAGCGGATAGGCAGAGGCGACGGTGTTGGAACCAATGCGCATGACAATCTCCAGAATGGTGGGTGGGGAAACACCAACCTGAAGCGCAATCCTTGTGCCGTCCCACGAACTTGAAGCAAAGGGGACCAATCGCATACGAGCGCCAACGAACGGTGGAGTTTGCAACGAACGGCGCGAACATGCTCGATGCAATCGGCAGCAACGACCAGGACATTCTTTCCGCCAAGCAACATCTTCCGCGCCGTACGCGCGCAGTACCCGCGCAGTACCCGCGCCTTGGCTTCCGCCGTCTTGCTTCCGCTCCTTCGCTTCCGCCTTTTCGCTACCGCTGTTTACCGTCCCCCATCACCTGCCTTTCTGCCCGCGCGATGTATTCCATGTATCCCGACCGATCAAGGAAAGGCT
Organism: Gemmatimonadaceae bacterium; assembly: GCA_016742275.1. Taxonomy (GTDB): domain Bacteria; phylum Gemmatimonadota; class Gemmatimonadetes; order Gemmatimonadales; family Gemmatimonadaceae; genus Gemmatimonas. The sequence goes on along the minus strand of JACVCD010000010.1, from coordinate 80,661 downwards.
CCACACTACCGTTCGCTGCCCGCTGCTCCCGTCCTTTGCGAGCCTGATCAAAGAAGCTGCCATGTGAACCGAGAAAAATGTCCACCGGCAACGCACGAAGCGTGGCAAACGACCGGGTGAACTGTGCGCGCAACACACTGTCACCAGACACATTCATGAACGGCAAGAGGGATAAGCTGCACACGCTCACGGCCTGCAGTGTGCGCTCGCCATCCTGCACAGGAAACTCCCAGCTGGTGCACCCTGGCGTATGACCGGCTGTCACGTGAGCGACAAGCACAACCGAACCCACACGCACCGTATCGCCATCGCGCAACCGTCTATCTACGCGCGGAGCAGGGAAGCGGCCCACGCCGAGAAAACGCAGAGGCCCGAATGATCGGTCCCATGCGCCACCAGCTGCCATGACATCGGCATCCCCTTCGCTCACCAGCAACTCTGCCCCACTGGTGTCCTGCAGTGCCTTGAGTCCACCGGCATGATCGAAATGCGCATGTGAATTGAGCAGCACCTTCACATCGCGGATATCGAACCCGAGTTTCTTCATGCTGCCGACAATGAGCGATGCCGTTTCCGGATAGCCACCATCGATGAGCACATGGCCCTCGGGCCCCGTGAGCAGAAATGCCGTGACGCCTGTCGAACCAACCGAATAGAGATTCCCGGCGATGCGATACGGCTCATCTGGAATTGAGCGATTTCGCGAAATGGCTGCCTGCCACTGCGTGAACAACACCGTCAGAAGCACCGCCACAACACCAAGTGCAATCGTGCGTCGACGCGACCAACGCCACAGGCGCTTTGGCATCAGCTGGCCGTGTTGAACAACAATGGAAACACGATCACCACCAGGGCCGCCCACAGCGCAAAAACCGGCAGATAAGCCGTCTGCCACCGCTCGAGTGCGCGGAACGTGCCACGTCCACGCAGGAAGCGGAGACCGAGCACGGCTGAACCAGCGAGATTCACTAGCAGCAACACATTCTCCCCGAGTGCCGCTACACGATTGGGGGTGAATCCGAACTCGGTGATGCGCGTGCCGATGGCCCACAGCGCCACCACATCAGCGGCCAGCGCACTCACCACCAGCACCACCTGCACCACGTCAAACAGACCCGGTGGAGCCTGCGGATCACGCGCCGAAACGGTGTAAAGGAACAGAGCCAGCACGAGCGCGAGCAACGCATCGAAACCAATAAGCACTTCGCGCTGGATGTCGATGACATTGCCCGTGAACGCCAGCGCAACCAGAAACGCCAACAGCAGTGCCGCAAACATGGGGGCAAAGAGCCGCGTCAGCACCGGCGCCATGTTCTCCACCACACTCTGCTTGGCTTCCACCAGCCACGTCGCTACCAGCACACCGCCCGCTGCACCACAGGGCACGATCCACTGCTGGAACGCCGAATCGACCTTGATACCGATGGCGCCAAACACCAGCGTGGTCATCGCGGCCAATACGCCGCCACCGAGCGCAATGAGCACATAGTAGATGAAGAACTCGCCGGTGTAGCGGATGAAATCCATACGGGCCTCCACCGTGCGCCAACGCGAACCGGTGTACGCCACGCCCACCAGCAACCAGAGCGCGAGTGGCAGATGCAGCGCGGTGAGTATTTCTACATCACTGCCGGTCACAAACGGATACACATTGGCAAACACCGCGCCCGCCGCAAAGCCAGCCACCAGCCAACGAATCGTGGTTTCGGGAAGACGACGCTTCCACGCGAAATAGGTGGTGAGCATCGCCAGTACGAACAACGGCAGATGCCGCGCGTAGAATCCTTCCGCATTCTCAAAGGTCAGCCCGAACAGCGTGGGCACCTTGACCAGCACACCGGCCGCAACTGCGAGCCCCCACGCCATGAAGGCATCGGTGCGGAGGCGCGCGGTGCTGTCGCTCGTGTCATCGTGCAGCAGCACCAACTGCTTCCAGAGGCGCTCGGAGTGCTCGCGCGCAAACTCGCGCGACAACGCATCGAGATCACCCATGCGTTTCACCGCCACGAGGAACGCTTCGTCGCCGGACAACCCTGATCGCCGAAGACCGTCCACCTGCTCACGCAGATGATCTTCGAGCTCCGCCACATCCACGGCCTGGATGTGTTGACGTCGGTGCAGATAGCCACGCCACTGGTCGAACTGCAGCTCCAGCGGATCCGGAAGAGAACCTGGAGGAGGTCCCGGAGGAGAACCCGGAAAGGAACCCTGCTCCGACGTGGTGGTCATGATCAGACTCCAAGTGGCATGGGATGCATCACCTGCCAGATGCCACGCAACGTGGCATCAACGGCCAACCATTGCCGTCGCTCTTCCTTCAACTGCTCGCGTCCCTGGGCAGTCAGCCGATAGTACTTGCGATTGCGCCCCGTGTCCGACTGCTCCCATCGCGCCTCCACGTGCCCCACACGCTCGAGGCGGTGGAGCACGGGATAGAGCATGCCGTCAGTCCATTCGAGCTTACCACCCGATAGCTCGCGCACCCGCTGCAGGATGGCGTAGCCATAACTGTCCCCCTCCGCGAGGATGGCCAGCACAATGGGCGTGGACGACGCGGCGATCAGATCCTTGTTGATATCCATGACTGGCACGGGCCGAGAATTCGCTTACCTCGGGCTACTATACATTGAACTTCTATGTATGTAAAGACCAGGCAGCACCACTCGGAGCGGCTGGCCCATCATGCCCTGTCCGTGTCGTGAAAGATCCCGACTATGCAGGGTCAAGCATTACAGCAGTTCATTCAGTCTACTCATTCCTACCTCCCCCACACCGCATTCAGCGATCGACGCTATCGGCGTCCCATCAAGTCTTTCATGACATCCAGGAGGAGCTCCTGGTCCTTCCCCTGTCCCATTCCCCGGTGCCCTTCATCAGGCACAGACTCCAATGGCTTTGCGTTGGCGAACAGCTGTGGTCCGTATTGCGTACGCCAGCGATACAACGTTCGCGCGGTGACGCCGTAGCGACGGGTCAGGTCGGCGCGCAGTGCGCCAGCCTCCCATTCCAGTAGCACGTGAACGATCTGCGCGGTGGTGAAGCGTGGTCGTTTCATCTCGCCGGATCGCAACGCACTACGCAGCGACTGCGTGGGCGCGATCAATTCCAGATGCGCACGTCGAAGCCGTCGCCGCACGAACCGCTTCCGTCGTAGGGCTCGACCGCGATGACGTTGCCAACCGAATCGGTCTGGACGCATGCCACGTTGCGCTTGGGGGCAGCGGGCCCTTCGAATTCCGGCTCCGTAAGCGAACTGGTCCGTTCGCAAGCGGCCAGTGGAAGGGCGAGGCTCAGCACAAACAACGTGCGACGTGCGCGCTGCCAGGAAAACGACGAAACAACGGTGTTCAGGGGACGGTCGACGATCATGAAAGGCTCCACGGGAGGGGTTGCCGCACAATGCGCGTGCGCGACCCCCGCTCGTGACGGCGAAATCGGCCCCGACTTTCACCTATCGGGCCAAACAGGGGCCGATTAGGAAAAGTCCTGGGACGAATCGGCTGGCCAGCAGCAATCGGGCTGCGGTAAACTCCAGCTCGCATGGAACTCCAGCGGGTAGGATACTCGCTGGTGTTCCGTGGCCAGCCCAATTGCTCACGAACATCCGCACCGAGCCATCATGTCACGTCCGACCAATGCCGGAGGGTCCGCGACCCTTGCTGCGCAGCCCGGTGAAGTAGCCGACCGGAAAGCGTTGCAGGGGTTGTGGTACGTCCTTCTCGGCGTGTTGCGCGAAAGCGAATCGCTTTCGCCGGTCCCGGACTTCGTCGCGGAGTACCTCGCACCGTTCGCCTCACGCCTCCCGTTGCCAATGACTGGGCGTCAAGCGGAAGATCCGGTGTACGATTGGATATCGGCGGCTGCCGTCATTGAATCGCAGGGGTATCTGGACGAAGCCTGGGAAATGCTCAATGCGCTTGAAGAGCGTCTGAGTGTAGGAAGTACGATCCGAAGCGATGTGGAACGCGACGAAGTTCTGGCGTTCCTCAGTACCAGGCGTGGCCGAATTGCGCGCACTGGTGCGCGACTCGATGATGCCGAGCAGTGGTATCGCGATGCGATGCGCCGTTCATCGCGGTTGCCGCGAGAAGTCCGGTGGATCGATGCGCTGCCCAACGCCCTGTTGGGCTTGGGTATCCTGCATGTGGAGCGCGGCAATTATCCGGTGGCCAAGAAGATGGTACTGCGGATCCTCGCACCATCTAGCTTGTCATCCGCGTTTTATCGTGTGCAGGCGCACATGCTGCAGACGCTGCTTTTGAGAAAGAGTGGGCAACTCCACGATGCGCTTGCTGCGATCTGGAGTGCGCATGACCTTCTCGCCGAAGGAGATGCACGGCATGCGGACGTTCTCACCACGCTCGCAGAAGTCGCCGTGGAGCTGGGTGCTGTGGTGCCAGCCGTTCGGGCTCGCCTCGCCGTATTGGCATATACCACTTCACCGCGGCTTGCCGTGGCGTCATTGTCTGGCACGCTCACATTACTGAGTGGCGCACCTGATGAAGTGCGGCGGATGTGCGAAGCCGAGATCGCACGCAGTGCATGGGGACGTCACGTACTGTCGCGTCGGGAGGAAGCCACCGTATCGGAACGCGTGCTGTCAGCGACACAGCAGTGGTTGGCGGACCCGCCGGAGCGCGGGCTCACGCCGTACGATGTGGTGTACCTGTCGCTCGGCGTGGCGCGACTGGCGCTGCGGCTCGGCCAGTTCGATGACGCGATGCATGCCGTGGCCGATGCGCGCGCTTTGTCGATCGACAGGAAGTTCAACGAGTGGGTGTTCGAGTGCGATGCACTGTCCGATCGCATCGAATCGGCCCGCCGAGTGGCAGCATCGAACGAACGAGACAGGCAGGTCGCACGTACCGCTTCTGACGATTTGACGGCGGAATCGTGGACCACTCCGGATATCTCGGTCGTCAAAGGCGCGGCGCTGCGCCGACTGCTTTCATTTGAACATGAGCATCGGTTGGATGGCCGCGCGGTATTCCTATGACAGGTCGATCCCGTTCCGAACCTGATCGAACTCCTCCCGCAGTGAGCGGTGGGGGGGCGGGGGCGTCATCGACGTCCGCGTCCAGTTCGGTCACGTCCGGTTCGGGAACTTCCAGTTCCAAGTCGGCGGCAGCCATCACGGGGTTGCGTCTCCGCACGCCCGCACCTGCTGGCATACTCGCGTACCAGATCCCGGCGTCCTGTCAGGCGGACGTGCGTGCTGGGCTGGCCGGGAAGGTGGCCGTGGAGTTCACCTCGTCGTGGCGCGAGTGTCAGGAGCGTTTGCTCGACCGCGCCGGTGTGACGTTGCTGGTTCCCATCCCATCCGCCAGGGAAACCGACCTGCTCGAGCAGCTGGTCAGCATTCGGGAGCGATTCCCGCATGTGGCGATGGTTGGGTTGTTCGTCGAGGGTGTTTCGGACCTCAGCGCCACGGCGAAACTCGGTGCGCGTGGAGTCAGTGACGTCATCACGTCATCGCGTATCGGCGCTGGACATGCGCTGCTCGATACGCTGTCGCACAGCGAGACGGAGGGTGTTGCCACCAGGTTGTGGCGATTGGCTCATCTCGATGTCAACGACGAGTGTGCCACGCTGCTGCGCACCACGTTGCGTCTGGCCCATCAACCCGTAACGCTCCCGCAGCTCGCACGTGCGGCTCGCATGCACGAGCGTACGCTGCGGAAGTACTGTGAGCAGTACGGCATGCCATCGCCACAGCACATCATCGGCTGGGCGCGATGTCTCATGGTGGCGTACTATCTCGAAGAAGAAGGGCGCACCATCCAGAGCATCGCGGGACTGCTTGCCTTCCCGTCGCCGGCGCTCATGGCCAATCACATCCGCCGCTATACGCGACAGACGCCGCGTGATCTGCGTGCGTACGGTGCCGTGCGCATCGTGGGCCGCATGTTCGAGGCGCAGATCATCAAGACCGCGATCCCGGAAATTCCGCGCGCGGCTACTGTTGGTGAAGCGCGCGAAGCTGCGCCGCGCCCGAAGCTTCGGTTGATCTGAGACTTCGCCTCTCACAACTCGGTGCACAAACACAAAACCCGGAACTGATTGGTTCCGGGTTTCGCGTAAAAGTGCTGAGTCTTGCGTCGTTACTTTGTTGGCGCCTGACCCTCGCGCACGGCATACTTGCGGCCAAGCCACACCGCGAGCCCGAGCCACGCGGCTGACAGCGGAACCATGGTGAACGCGAGTCCCGACAGACCAAGACCGAACACCGCCATCCAGGTATACGACCAGGCGCCCACCTGATCGCCGAGTCGGTACACGAAGGTGTCGCTGAAATTCTTGGCCTTGTACTTGTCGCTGCGTGAGAGCACGGTGAACAACGCTTCGCGCGCCGGACGCTGAATGGCGAAGTTGCCAGCACGTCGGGCTACCTGGAACCCGATCAGCACGGCCAGCGTCGGAGCAAAGCCCATGATGCCGAAGCCGAGTAGCGTCACTACGGGCAGGAACGCCAGTGCAGCACCGATGCCGAGCCACTTGATGAAACGTCCGGTGATGAAGAGCTGCGCCAAGAGCGTCAGCGCATTCACCGCGATGTCCATCGCACCAAATACCTGCGTGCGCGCCGCGCGATCTTCGCCGAACGTGCGCGCCACTACGTCCACCTGCTGGAAGTAGAGGAACGTGCTCGAGATCGTGTAGAACAGAATGAGCGATGCGATGCCAAGCAGGTACGGCGACGACATGATGTGTTTGATGCCGTCAAGCATACCGCCACCGATCACTTCTTCCGATGCGGCCGGACGGGCTGTTACGACTTCCGCCGGGCTCTCCGGATCTGCCGCTCGCATATCCGCTTCGGCGCGATCCAGCACATGCGACGCGCGAACCGCGAGTTCGAGAATGACCGCTGACACCAGCATGAGATTGAGCGGACCCATCACACCCACAAGACCGGTGGTGATGGTGGCTCCAAGCATGGCGCCGATGGTACCGCCCACAGCAACCACACCAAACAGTCGCTTGCCCTGTCCGGGACGGAATACGTCAGTCAGCAGCGACCAGAACACCGACACCACGAACAGGTTGAAGATGCTGGTCCAGATGAAGAAGATGCGTCCCACCCAGATTGCCTGTTCCGCACTGACCGTGCGGAAGATCAGGTAGAACACCACCAGATTCAGAATGAAGAACCGGTACGTCCATCCGATGAACTGACGCCGCTTGAGCTTGGAAACGAGCGACGTGTACAGCGGATGCACCAGCAGCATACCAACCATCGTGCCGGTGAACAGCCATGCGAGATTCTCGGCGCCGCTGGCGGCGCCCATGTCATCGCGAATGGGGCGGATGACGTAATACGCGCACAGAACCAGGAAGTAGTACGCCGTGGCCCACAACAGCACCGCGCCTTCGCCCGGTTGCGCGCCCACACTGGCGCGAAGACGTCCGAAGAGCCCGGTGTTGGATCCCGCCGAATCGGTGGTCATGAAGTTCGTAGTGGATGGCAAGGCCAAAAGGCCAACGCCCGGTCAACGACCGGGCGCGGGGGGAAGAGCGTCAACGAACTTGATGATCTGTTCACGCTGAGCAGCGGTGGGGATCTTGCCGATGCCGCCGCCGATATTGTCGATCATGTTCTTGGCCTGACTGGTGGCCGGCGTGATCGCGGTGACAGCGGGATGCGCGAGAATGAACTTGAGGTACATCTGCGCATACGTGGTGGCGTCGAATTCCTTGGCGAATTCTGGCAGTGGCGTGGTGCCCGCACGACGGAACAGACTGGTGCGACCAAACGGGGCATACACGAGTACGGCGATCTTCTTCTCGATGGCGAGCGGAAGGATCTTTTCCTCCACGCCACGATTGTCGGCGGCGTAGTCGATGCCGATGAAATCGAGCTGCTCGTTGCGCATCACACTTTCCAGCAGGCCGTACTGGCTGTCGCTGGTGGTGGTGATGCCGATGTAGCGCACCTTGCCGGCCTTCTTGTACTCACGCGCGATGCCAAGCTGCGTTGGCGGATCGCCCATGTTGTGCACCTGAATCAGGTCGATCTTGGGCTGCTTGTAGCGCGCGAGCGATGTCTCGATCTGCGCGCGCGCAGCGGCCGGGTCAGCACTGGTAGCACCGCGGCCCGCCACATTCACCTTCGTGGCCCAGAACACCTTCTTGGTGATGCCCATCTCGTTCACGAGCTTGCCCGCCACTTCTTCGGATGCACCGTAAGACGGCGCCGTATCGAAGACACTAGCACCGCGGTCGGTCATGGCCTTGAAGACTTCGCGCAGGGCCGTGACGTCTTCCGAGCGTGCAACAGACGAGAAGGTGGCCGAGCTGCCGAGTCCGATGACCGGAATTTTTTCACCGGTGGAGGGGATGGCGCGCTGGATGAGCTGCCCCTGGGCAAGTGCCTCGAGGAGTCGGGGCGTCAGGCTCAGCGTGGCGCCTACGCCGGCCGTGGTGGCAAGAAAGTCTCGACGGGATACCATGGCGGGAACCTCGAGTGATACGGAGGGAGTGGTGCGGCAGGAGCGATGTAGCGCACTAGCACCAGAGAATACCGCACAAAAAGGAATTGCGCTGGTTCATGAGACGGGTGGTGCCGGTGGACGTTAGGCACAATTCCATCGCGATTTGGTTCGCCGCGGCGTGTGATTGCTTGTTCGCTTCCAACTGTCCCGACATTCGAACGCTTCACGCCGTTCCTGGAGGATTTGAGAACAGATGGCGCGAGGATTTGAGGATCTGAGGATAAGAGAGCGGGCGTCGGAGGTACCCATTCGTACCGGGTACCTCCGACGCCCGTACCTCCTGTCCTCAAATCCTCTGATCCTCACGCCATCTTTTTCTCCGATCCTCTAGCATCGAACGCCACGCGGGCCGCCTCCACCTCCTCGCGATGCGCTTCCGCCCACTCCCACACACCGCAGAAGGCCGCGGCGAGTGTGAGGCCGAGCCCGGTGAGCTTGTACTCCACGCGTGGGGGCACGACGGGATGTACGGTGCGCGTCAGTAGTCCGTCGCGCTCCATCTGGCGCACGGTCTGCGTCAGCATTTTCTGACTGATTCCACCGGACAGGTCGGCGAGGCGCGAAAAGCGCACCTCTCCATGCTCGGTGAGTACCTCGAGCACGATCATGGTCCACTTGTCGGCAACACGACCGATCAGCTCGTGCACCAGCGCCTCGACTGCCGGATCTACGGCATTGTCCTGACCGATTGACACACACTCTCCTTTTGGTAAGTATAGCACTTTTGGGTGCCTACTTTCTGTCGGTAAGTGAAATGATAATCGTTGCGGAGCATCAACGCGAGCCGCTGACGTGAATGGCGTTTGGCGCCGCCCAAAGAACTGCAGGCACTCCACGCAACGAGGAATCACATGTCGTTTTCTACGGACTCCAACGACTCACGCATTGCGCTCATCACCGGTGCCAGCCGCGGACTCGGCCGGAACATGGCGCTCCGTCTGGCCACCTCCGGTGTGCATATCATCGGCACCTATCGCACACGCGCCGACGAAGCGCAGTCATTAGCGCAGGAAATCGAAGCACTCGGCGTCAAAGCCGTGATGCTGCCACTCGATGTTTCGCGCAGCGAGACATTCACCGATTTCGTCACACAAGTCGGCCACGCATTGCGTGACACCTTCGGCGCGACCGGTTTCGACTACCTCGTCAACAACGCCGGTATCGGTGTTCATGCCTCGGTAGTCGAAACCACCGAGCGACAGTTCGATGAACTGATGGCCGTGCATCTCAAGGCCCCATTCTTTCTCACACAGCGACTGCTCCCGCTCATCAATCGCGGCGGACGTGTGCTGAATGTGTCGAGTGGTCTCGCGCGATTCACTCTACCCGGATACGCCGCATACGCCGCCGCCAAGGGGGGTGTCGAAGTCCTCACGCGCTACCTCGCCCGCGAACTCGGCGAGCGTCAGATCACGGTGAATGTGATCGCACCAGGCGCCATCGAAACCGACTTCGGCGGCGGCGCCGTTCGTGATGTACCTGATCTCAATCGCCACATCGCTTCAACCATTCCTCTCGGCCGAGTGGGCCTACCCGATGACGTAGGTGCTGCAGTCTCCGCTCTCCTCTCCGACAACATGGCCTGGATGAATGGCGTGAGGGTGGAGGTCTCCGGTGGCCAGCTGTTGTAGAGGATAAGAGAGAACAGATGGCGCGAGGATCAGAGGACTTGAGGAAAGGAGGTGCGGGCCCCGAGGGCACCCGATCGTACAGGGTGTCCTCGGGGCCCGCTCTCTTATCCTCAGATCCTCAAATCCTCACGCCATCTGTTCTCTCTTATCCTCAAGGCCTCACGGCCCCGCGCGACACTTGAGCCTCCATGATCCTCAGCAGATCCTGGTTACTCCACGGCTGCCACCCATGCGGCTTGAGCGGACGACCGTAACTCACCGTTCCACCGTAGTACGGCCCCTTGGCGGGATCGCGCGTGCTCTCGAGGAATGTCTCCATGCGATACACGCCGAGATTGAGGAAGTAGTTGTCCATGTCGCCGACGGCGATGTGCAGCTTGCCGACGAGGCGCGGACCGATGGTCTTCCAGTTGCGCTCTAGATAGTCGCGCAGATCGTAGCCACTGGTTTTCATGGCCTGCGCGACACTGTGATCGATCACGCCGGTGCGCTTGTCCCACAGCGACTTGGGATATCCATCGGCCCCAACAGGTGCCCACGCCGCCTGCCAGCCATCCCACTGACCACCGGAGCGACCTTTGCTGGCAATGACCGCTTCCGCCTGATTCTCCTCGCGCATGGTGAGTTCGGTCATGCCTTCCGGTGTGCGGCTCGAAGGAATTTCCCGGGGCAGCCAGGAACGATCCGTCATCACGAACGCGTTTGAATCGGAATAGATGTTGCCGAACTGATAGTTTCGGAAATCGAGTTGGTCGGGATACAATGACCACGCGCCACCAAAGAAATCCGGGTAGTGAATCTGCAGCGCCAGCACATTCCATCCGCCCGTCGAACCACCGGTCAGCATGCGCGCGTGCGATGACGCGATCGTGCGATAGCGCTTGTCGACTTCGGGGATCAGTTCACGCGTGAGTGCATCGCCATAGGGGCCATTGTTCGCCGAGTTGAGCGCGTAACTGTCGTCGTAGAACGGCGTGGGATGCTGAATGAACACGGCAATGAACTCCGGGACCTTGCCGGATGTCCACGCCTGCTGGAATTCGCATCCTGGTTCGCGCGCGCCACGCGCCAGTCGTGTCGCACGGGCTTCGGCGGTCTCCGGGCGATCACATCCGTCGAATGTAAAACCGAATGGAGCACGCTCGCTGAAGTGGCCGATGGTGTAGACCACCGGATAGCGCTTGGTGGGATTCTGCGCATAGCCTTTGGGTAGCAGCACCACCGCGCCCAGCGGCATGTCATGATTCCAGAACGCACTCACCAGCTTGGACGTAATGCGGAATCGCTGAACCCATTCCGTATCGGCAATGGGCTTTACTGCTGGCAGCGTCGTGCCAAGTGAAAGCGAGACGCGGGAGTTGGCATCGATGCGCACCTTCTGCACGGCGCTGACGAGACTCCCCGGCGCGTCATTGAAGCGCTGACCCTCCCACGAATCCATATGCGCCCAGATCGTATGCCCATCGGAGCGCGCGAATCGTGTATAGGGCAGGAGGAGCGCCTGAACGAAATATTCTCCGGCCGGCAGCTGGGACAACGATGCCAGTGGAAAGCCGGGCACACTGCGGTCAATGGTGACCGACTGTCCGGGAGCGAGCGCGTCGACGTCGACGCCAAAGAAGGGTTCGCTGCTTCGCCGTGATCCGGATTGCAGCCGTGGCTCTGTACGGTCGCTTCGGGAAACGAATACGAACGCGCGTCCTGTCACGGGCGTGTTTCGGGTCGCAGCGGGAAACGACAATGAAAACGACTGCGCGGCGAGTGGATTGCCGAGGAAAGATTGCGCCAATAGCAGGGCGGCTGCGACGCGTGTCGCGTGACGACCCAGCGCACGGCACGGAAGGAATGTTGTCATGCAGGCAACTTCCGTCACACGGTTGCAACGTCAAGTGCAATTCGTGGGAAATCCGGGTGCGTTGCATTCGACAAACAGAGGTTCGCGCGCAAGATTGGAGGCTCATTCGCCCATACCGAGGACACGAAATGCCGAATACCTGTATCAACTGGTACAACAAGCTCGTAGGCAAGGGAGAGCTTAAGGCCAAGGCCGCGATCGTGAAGGAGTTGCGTGATGCCAGTGAGGGGCGTTCGACGGGTGTCGGAGCACCTGCGGGCCACTCCGGCATTCACTCCATGTCACACGACGCGAACGACAACACGGCGATTTCCTTCGAGGCGCTGATGGACGGCTCGGGCGGTGTCGATGTCGGCAAGAGCAAGCACGGCGTGTTTGTGGTGCCGACCGACATCGACAAGGTCCTGGCCGTGATGCTGAGCTCGAAGGTGGCCAAGCACATGTTCACACAGCTCGACGGCAACGGCGTTATGGCGAAGATGACCGCCTATGTACCGGTCCCGGACCGCAAACCGGTTATGGCGACTGGTGCAGCGGTTGGTGGTGGTGCGGAGCGTGAGGTATCGGGTGTGGTGTCCGGTGGTAAGCAGAACGAATCGGTCGGCATGTTCATCTACTTCAAGGTCGGCAATAAGGGTGTCGCCGGCGCGGCCGAGTATCTGCATTTGCAAACCACGTTCCCCATCGCCGACGCGGATATCGGGATCAGCAGTGATGGTGCGCGCGTCGTGGTGACGGGACAGGCCGCTGGCGGCGGCGGCGGTGCCGGCATCAATACCACCTACAAGTTTGATTGGATCGGATCGGACGCTCCCAAGGCGTGATGTGACGTTCATGGGGCATGGCGGGGTACCACTCGGAGAGCTGTTCCCTCCGTCCCGCCATCGCGAGTCGTTCTGATGCGTACCATTCGTCCCATCTCGCGCACTATCGCCGCACGACTGTCGGTAGTTGCCTTGTGCAGCAGTACCGTGCTGTTTGCGGCCTGCAGTGAAGCCACCGTGGCATCCTTGTCATCACATGCCGAGTTGACCGGTGACAGTGTCGCATTCCGCACCGATGCACAGGCGTACACCGTCACTCCGGGAGAGCATGGTTTCAATGGACGCATTGCGGCCATCTATACCAATCGCACGACCAAGCCGGTGTACATCGCCAATTGCAACGGTTCCACAATGGTCGCACTCGAGAGGTTGGAGAACGGCAACTGGCAGCAGGTCTATTCGCCACCAGTATCGTTGTGCTTGAGTGTACCCATGATCGTGCAGCCGGGCGGCACGCACCGGTTTGAGTTTGCCCTGCTCGACGCGTTCCCAGGAGCACCCGTGAGTGGGACGTATCGTGCCGTCTGGCATAGCCTGGTTTGGGACTATGAGCCGGATCCCCAGAAGCTCCAGCAGTTGCCGCTCGAACTGCGGGTCTCCAATACCTTCACCATCGCTCCATCCAACTGATGCGTGTTCATCACCTGATGGCTATGACACTCTTGGCGCTCACGGCCTGCGGCGAATCATCGGCCGAGCCCGAGCCAACCGGTGATCTCACCCGCGACGAGTCGGCGCATTTTCAGACGGATTCCATGCAGTACAGCATGACCCGCTCGTCGCAGGAGTACGAAGCGTACGTGGAAATGACATACACCAACCGCCGAAGCGATACGGTGTTCGTTGCCAATTGCGGAGGTGCGACGGCCGTTGTGTTGGAACGTCGAGTCAGCGGACAATGGCGAACGGCGTGGGCGCCTGCACAGTTCCCGTGTCTCAGTCAGCCCATCATCGTGGCGCCTGGTGCGACTCGACGTTTCAGCGTGCGCGTGGGAGCTGGGATTGCTGGCGGGCCGGTTGAACCCAAGTGGCCATTCACAGATGTCGATGGTGAGTATCGTGTTGTGTGGGGTCAGTTCCTGTCGTCGTATAGTGAGGGTCGCTCGCCGCTTGGCAGCACGATCCCGAGCGATCAGCGCATTTCCAATCGCTTTCGCATCGCGCTGCGAGCCAATCCATAGCCGCGCCGTAACGTTCATGCCACGTGCATGACGGTCGCACGTACTCGCGCCGAACACCCCATGGCGTGAGTTGAAGCAGCGGGATATGCTGAGCGCATGCTTCTGGATTCTGCGCGCCCTTCCGGATGGCGACGCACCCTCGCGGCTCGATTGCAGCGACGTGTATGGGCAGTCACCGGAGCGTATGCGCTCTTTGCCTCCATCTGGATTGCCTTCTCTGATCGCCTGCTGCTGACACTCGCCGGCAGCGCCGAGCGATTTGTGCAGTTCAGTGTGTACAAGGGATTGCTGTTCGTTGCGGTCACATCGGCGATGTTGTTCCTCGTACTGCGTCGCATGCTCGATGCCGTGGCCGCGCGCGAAGTTCGTGAGCGTCAGCGCTACGAAACCCGGATGGCTGGCCAGCATCGCATTCTCGAACATGTCGCGCATGGTGAAACGCTCTCGATTTCGCTCGATGAAATCGTGCGGTTCATTGAAACACAGGTTCCCGATATGCTCGGGTCCATCCTGCTTCTCGATAGTGAAGGCACGCGATTGCACCATGGCGCAGGACCCAGCCTGCCTGCGGAATACATGGCCGCCATTGATGGAGCGACGATTGGGCCTGCCGCCGGATCGTGCGGCACGGCGGCCTTCACGAATGTGCCAGTGTATGTGGAGGACATTGCCACTGATGCGCGATGGACGGACTACAAGCACTTGGCGCTGCCGCACGGTTTGCGCGCCTGCTGGTCCACGCCAATTCGCACGGCTTCCGGTGAAGTACTCGGCACATTTGCCATGTATTTCCGGCGTCCCGCTCTTCCGCGTCAGGAACACCTGATCCTAGTCGAAATCGCCACGCAGCTGGCTTCCATCGCCATCACACGTGCGCGAACGGAACAGGCGCTGCGTGAAAGCGAAGCGCGCTTTCTGGCCTTCATGGACGCGGCCCCGGCTGTTGCGTGGGTCACCGATGAAGATGGACGCCACGTCTACATGAACCGCGCGTGGAGTCTCGCGTTTGGCCGTGATCGCGAAGCATTCATTGGTCGGCGGGCTGATGATCTGGTGCCGAATGATGTCGCCGAACGTATCTGGGCGAGCGACCGTGAGGTGCTGGAGTCCAATGCGCCCGTATACATCCCCGAAGATCGCACCGAGTATGGCGGGGTGACGCACTGGTGGAATGTGGTCAAGTTCCCGTTTCGCAATGCGTCGGGAGAGCGACTGCTGGGTGGTGTGGCCATCGACATCACGGCCCGCAAGCGCATGGAGAAGGAGCTGCACGCCACGCGGGCGCGTATTGCCGTCGTCGTGGAGAATCTGCGCGAAGGACTCATCATCACCGATCCGGTGGGCGGGTTTCTCCACTGGAATCCTGCAGCGCTTCGGATGGTGGGTTTCGATGATCCGGAGGTTGGCCGCGCATCGCAGCGTGAATTCCAGCGCTACTTCGACATCTATACGCCAGACGGCGACAAGCTCGGTGTTGCCGACTGGCCGCTGGCTCGGGTGCGGCGCGGCGAAACACTCGATGGTTTTGAAGTGCGTGTGCATCGGAAGAACTCCGATTGGGTGCGCTACTTCAGCTACTCTGGTGGCTGTGTGGCGCTCGAGAGCGGAGATGAGCTGGCCTTCGTGACGCTGCAGGATGTCACGGAGCGTCGAGCGCAGGACACGCAGCTGCGCGAGCTCAATACCAGCCTCGAACTTCGTGTGGAGCAGCGCACGCACGAACTGCGTGTGGCGCTCCAGCGGGCTGAATCGGCGGATCGTCTCAAATCGGCGTTTCTCGCCACCATGTCACATGAGCTGCGTACGCCGCTCAACTCCATCATTGGCTTTACGGGAATCCTGCTGCAACGACTGGCCGGCCCGCTCAACGACGAGCAGTCACGTCAGATGGAGATGGTGCGTGGCAGCGCGAGGCATCTGCTCTCGCTCATCAACGATGTGCTGGATATTTCGAAGATCGAGGCGGGCCAACTCGAAGTCGCTCCAGAATCTTTTGCGCTCTCACCGGTTCTTGATCGTCTGCTGGCAACAATGAAACCACAGGCCGATCGCAAGGGACTTGCTATCGAATTGCTGGTGGAGGATGCACCGGAGCAACTCGATACCGATCGCCGGCGCGTTGAACAGATTCTGCTCAACCTGCTGAGCAATGGTGTGAAGTTCACGGATCGCGGACAGGTCACACTGCGTGTAAGCACCGTGGCCAACTTCGCCCGCACATCCAACGAGGCTGCCGTGCCGGCCGTACGGTTCGTAGTGCAGGACACGGGCATCGGCATTTCCGAACGCGATCTGGCGGCGCTGTTTCAACCGTTCCGTCAAGTGGATTCCGGACTGGCGCGTCAGCATGAGGGAACAGGGCTGGGTCTGTCGATCTGTCGCCGTCTATGCGAATTGCTCGGTGGAGAGGTACAGGTCACCAGCACGCCCGGCATCGGCAGCAGCTTCACCGTTACACTCCCCACTCACTTGCGGCGCCCGGCATGAGCAATCGCATCCTGCTGATCGAAGACAACGAGCAGAATCGCTACCTCGCGACCTTCCTGCTCGAGCGTCATGGCTATCGCGTGGAGAGCGCTGCCGACGGTGCATCGGGCGTACAAGCAGCAGAATCGAGCGTGCCGGACCTTATCCTGCTCGATATTCAGTTGCCGCTGATGGACGGTCATGCCGTTGCGCGTGCGTTGCGCGCCATCCCCGTTCTTGATGCCACGCCCATCATTGCCGTCACGTCGTATGCGATGGTCGGTGATCGTGAAAAATCGCTCGCGGCCGGATGTGATGGATACATCGAGAAGCCCATCGATCCCGACACCTTCGTGAGCACCATCGAGCAGATCGTGACCACCGTGCGCGCCGGACGGAACGCGTCATGACGCATGTGCTCATCGTCGATGACAAGGCCGAGAATCTCTACTACCTGCGAGCGCTGCTCACGGGCTCGGGATTCACGGTCGAAGAAGCCCGACATGGTGCGGAGGCGCTGGTCGTGGCACGCAGTCATCCGCCGGATGTGATCATCTCTGACCTGCTCATGCCGGTCATGGATGGATACACGCTGCTGCGATACTGGAAGGCTGATCGGCAACTGCAGCGCATTCCGTTCGTGGTGTATACGGCCACCTACACCGAGGAAAAGGACGCCCGGCTCGCTCGTGATCTTGGCGCAGACGCGTTTATCCTCAAGCCGTGCGAGCCGGACGAGTTGCTGGCGCATATCCGCGAGGTGCTGGCCCGAGGAACGGCTGCATCCGGTGCTGATGCCGGCAGCTCAGGTGCCGCTCGTTCAGATGGCCGCAGTGACGAGATCATGCAGGTGTACAGCGAGGCGCTCATTCGCAAGCTGGAGGA
Organism: Gemmatimonadaceae bacterium; assembly: GCA_016742275.1. Taxonomy (GTDB): domain Bacteria; phylum Gemmatimonadota; class Gemmatimonadetes; order Gemmatimonadales; family Gemmatimonadaceae; genus Gemmatimonas. The sequence goes on along the minus strand of JACVCD010000010.1, from coordinate 63,327 downwards.
AAAGTCCCTTCAGCTCGAAGATGCGAACAAGCGTTTGTCGCGTGCCTCGCTGCTGCTCGAAATTGCCGGTCAGGTGACACGCATGGGCGGCTGGTGGCTCGAGGTGGGCGCCAGTCATGTCGTGTGGTCTGCGGAAACCTGCCGTATTCATGGCGAACCGGAAGGAACGGCCCCCGACATCGAACGTGCGATCAACTACTACGAGGAGCATCGATCGCGCCCGGTGATTCGCGCTGCGGTCGAGCGTTGCCTCGCGGATGGAACACCGTTCGATCTCGAACTCGAGCTCCATTCACGCACGGGAGCGCGGGTGAGTGTGCGCGCGATCGGCGAAGCGGTGCGCGACGATCATGGTCGGATCAGTCGTGTGCAGGGGGCGTTGCAGGATGTCAGTGAGCGCCGCGCCGCTGATCGTCGGCTGGCGCAGCAGGCTGCACTGCTCGACAAGGCGCAGGATGCCATTCTGGTGCACGACCTCGATGACACCATTCGCTACTGGAACCGAAGCGCCGAGCGACTCTACGGGTGGAGTGCGGCGGAAGCCATTGGGCGGAGTGCGCATCAGCTGATTCACGACGATTCGAGCGAATACGCCGAAGCGCGTGCGGCGCTGCTCGCTCGTGGTGAATGGATCGGCTCGCTGCGTCAGGTGGCACGCGATGGCCGCCGCGTGGTGACCGAGTGCCGCTGGACACTGGTGCGCAGCGACGATGGCGAACCACCATCCATTCTGGCGATCAATACCGATGTATCGGAACGTCGCAATCTCGAACTGCAGTTTTTGCGGGCGCAGCGTCTCGAGAGTATTGGCACATTGGCTGGCGGGATCGCGCACGATCTCAACAACGTGCTCGCGCCGGTCATGCTTTCGCTCAATCTGTTGCGCGAACTGGCCGGTCCCGAAGGAGCCGACCTGGTAGACAGCCTTCGGCAGAGTGTGGGGCGTGGCGCGGATCTCGTGCGGCATGTGCTGACATTCGCCCGCGGACTGGATGGCAAGCGGGAGCCGCTCGACCTGCGCACCGTAGCGAACGAACTCGAGTCGGTGGTGCGCGACACATTCCCCAAGAACATTGCGCTCACTTTCGCACTCGACGAAGCACCGTGCTTGTTGCGTGGTGACGCCACGCAGCTGCATCAGGTGATCATGAACCTCGCTGTCAACGCACGTGATGCCATGGCGGACGGCGGCACGCTCAGAATTGCGGTGGATCACAAGACTGTGGAGTCGAGCCCGGTCTCGTCGGCGCTTGGTCTGTCACCGGGACGCTACGTGCGTCTGGTCGTACGCGATACTGGTGACGGCATTGCTCCGGAGCATCAGGTGGTGATCTTCGAGCCATTCTTCACCACCAAGGGTGTAGGAAAAGGCACGGGGCTCGGACTGTCCACGGTGCAAAGCATCGTGCGTGGACATGGTGGCATCATCGAACTCGAAAGCGAGACGGGCCGCGGTACTACGTTCACCTGCTGGTTCCCCGAGGTGTCTGCCGACACCGATCGACAGGACGCACGCCCTGCCGATCGACGAATGCCCGAGGGTAAGGGGGAATGCATTCTCGTGGTGGACGACGAGGACGGTATTCGCGCCGTGGCCAATCGCATTCTGCAGCGCAATGGCTATCGGGTGCTGTTGGCAGCCAACGGACGCGAGGGGTTACAGTTGTATCACGAACACAGTGATACCATCGATGCCGTCGTCACGGACGTTGCGATGCCCGAACTCGATGGGCCCGGACTCATTGCGGCACTTCGTGCGGAAGGCATCGATGTACCCATCATCGTGTCGAGTGGTCATGCCATCGATGCCGGAGGTCTGCTCAAGTCCGGCACTGAGTTCTTCATCAGCAAACCGTTTACCGCAGAGACGCTGCTGGCGACACTCAAGGGAGCGTTGGTCGGACGGCGCTGATCCTGTCGTGTGTGATCAGGGTGTCTGTTGTGCGGGTGCAAGTGTCCACCACTGCGATGCCACTTGCACGCGCGCCGATAGCACACCGGCTCCCTGACGCGTGAGCTCCATCGGATACAGTCCCCAGGGCGTGATCAGCGCGTAGAGGTCATCGCGAATCGCACGCACGGGAAATCGATCATGAGTCACGCCACCCGAGCGGGCGAATCGTTCACGCAACACCGTCGGCACACTCACCCAACCGGTATCGCCGGTGAATTCCCACTGGCCTTGCACCGTCGTGCTATCGAGCCGACCGGCCCACGCGCCACGCACAGCTGCGGGCACACGACGCGGCGCCGAATCAAATAGCGCCTCTGCCAGCACATTGGCGGTGCGATCCATCGACGCCGTCCATTCGAGGTTCACCATCACGGCCACGGCGCGTGCTTCATCGCGTCGCATGAGTACCACCGTCCGCGTACCGGGATTGACACCGGCGTGATGGGCCAAGGCACGACCGCGCCAATCGTTCTCGACACGCCACACAATACCGAGCCCCGTTGCTCCACCATCGCGTGTGCGCTGCTCGGTGAACGCTGTCGCCAGCGTAGTGGCAGTAAAGGTGCCGTCGAAATACGGACGGGTCATGCGCACCAGATCTGCCGGTGTATGTCGCAATCCCGCGCCACCCCACGCAAAGCTCAGATTACGTGGGCCGGCGAGGGCACGCCACGAATCACCTGAACGCTCATACAGCGTCGCGAGCGCGGCGGGAATCGAATCCACGAACAGACCACCAGACGAGCGCATCTCCGATGGCTCGAAGACCTCGGTGCGGAGAATATCGAGAATGGGACGTTGCACGGCCTGTTCCATCATCGCGGTCATCAAGGTGATGCCGTGTGTGCTGTACACGGAGCGTTCACCTGGTTCGCCGATTCGCCGGGCGGCGGAGAACTCACCGAGCGCATGACTGGCCCAGATGTGTCGGCGGTCGCTGGGCATCGAGCCCGGTCCGTAGTGCGGAATACCGCTCAGGTGCGCAGCGAGGAGACGCGGTGTGATCTGTGTGGCCGGTCCGGGAAAATCCGGAAAACGTCGCGAAATCGGTTCGTCGAGATCGAACACACCACGCTGCACGAGCCGCAGTGCCGCCGTGGCCGTCACAACCTTGGCGACCGAGGCTGAACCGAAGACAGTACTGCTATCGACTGGACGCTTGCCGGCCACATCCCGATAGCCGACCCCGGTGGCATAGACCACCTTCCCGTGGTCGAGCGCGGCCAGTCCCATGCCTGGGAGCCGGGCTATGCGCAGCATATCGTTGGCCAACGCGGTGGCCAACGCTGTGTTGGGGACCGAAGCAACTGATGATGAGGATGACCGGGATTTCGCGGAAGCGGCGCCCATGGCAGTTTGAGCGCCAGTATGAAGTGGAGCGATCATGAACAGGACGCCGATCGGTGCGACGCGGGCAATGAGATCGAGTGGACGGATGCGCAGGGGGCGGATCATGAAGGAGTCGGTTGGGCGAGCCGATACGGTGACGGAATCGGTGACTGATCACGGTGATCGGGTCACGGGGATTCGGATGCCGCACTGGTACGCCGCCTGGGACGCGCTCGACAGGGAAGCTCGGTGAAGCAGAGTGAATCACTGAGAGAATCCTCTTTGGGCGAACCATTGGGGCTTGCTGTACATCGGAGCACCCGTACGCTGATCGGACCAACGGGCGCGCGGGTAGAATTGCCGTGGCTCACACTGCAATTGCTTTCCGCGTTGTCCGAACATCAGCCGGCATTTGTGGATGCCAAGCGACTGCAGGCTCTGGTCTGGCCGGACACGCACATCTCCCCCGACGCACTGAAGCAGCGCGTGCGCCTCGCGCGGCAGGTGCTTCGGGAGGCGGGCTATGACCCAGCGCTGCTCGACTCCGTGCGCGGCGAGGGCTACGCGCTGCGGGTGCCGTTGGTCGACGCCATGCCTGATGCCATGTCAGATACTGCGCCGGCTATCTCCGGGAATGCCGATGCGCAATCACCGACGCCGGATGCAGTGAGCCCGGTGAGTTCACGCTACCGGGTGACCTGGTGGCAGCGGTGGCGCATTGCCGTGGTGGGAGCGTTGATCTTCACGGCCGCCGTGGTGGCCGAGGCGATCGGCAATTGGCGGTCGTCCCCGGGCAGGCCGCAGCCACTTATTGGGCCGGTGCCGGTACGTGTAGGCATCGCCACGTCCACGATCGGTGATCCGGCCGCAGATGAAGCGGCGCGCACACTGGCCGCAGCGTTGCAGTCCGCGCTGGCGAACCATGACAAGGTGCTGAGCGTACCGATGTCCGATCCCGCTGCCTGTGACACCTCGGCGGCTGTGCATCTCTGCGCACGCAGCATGGCAGGCGCCGCCTCCGTGCGCATGTCGGTCACCGATCGACGCAGTGGCGCTTCGCTGATCGATGCCGAATGGCAGAACGCGACGATGGTTCCGTCGGTTTTCGCGCAATCGGCCGCTCATACCCAAGTGGCGTTGTTGCTTTCTCCCGGCGTGTTGCGATGGATTGGTGGTCCGTCACCGGTTGGTGATCGGGACTTCGCATCATATCTCACAGCCGTTCGTGCATTCACCACCTGCGACACCGTGGCGTGGCATGACGCGATTGCTGATCTCGCCACAACGAACGCACGCGCGCCGCAATTCCGTTCTGCTCGCGCACTCGCGCTGGTCTTGCAAGGTGCGAGCAATGCTGAGGTCGATGCCCGCGTGCTGATCGATTCCGCTCACACGCTACTTGGTGAAGAGCCAAATCTGGCTCTCGCGCGCGCTGCGATAGTTGTTGCGCATACGCGTGGGTCTGCACACGACAGCGCGAGTGCGGCGTTTCAGCAACTGCAGCGCATGTCACCCGGCATTGCCAGCGGAACAGAACGCGCTCTGCGTTGCATCACCAGGGAATCGCCATCTCCGCCACGCGTCCTGTCTCGATGAGCTCATGCAGCTCTTCGCCCATGGCATCCGTCATGGCGTTGACCGTGGTCCATCGCGCAATGCGTTCGCTGTCCGTGAGTTGGTAGAAATCCTGACGGTCCGGAATCTTGCCGCCAGGAAATGTGGCAACGAACTCCGCACGTGGTGCAATCAGCAGTGTCCGACGAAAATTGCGAACGCCTGCTCGTCGCCACGGCAGCCCTTTGTCGAACCAGCCGGGTGTGATCGTGTCGTAGAAATGCGGGTAGAGTGCGAGTCCCTGCTGCGTGGGAAACGGCAGATCGATATGGTAGTCCGTGACGCCGCCATCCCAGTGCACACTCGGCGAATCTCCAAGACGCACGCCATGCAACAGAAGCGGAATGGATCCGGAGGCAAACAGCACATCGCGTGCGATCTGTTCTGTAAGCGGATGTGTTGCCGACGACATGTCATTGAACGGGGCAAATGCGGATGCGCTGCCCGAGTGAAATACCGTGCGACGAATGGACCACTGCAATGTGCGCCGCGAGATGACATTGCCCGCCGCAGCCAACGCCAGGCCGAGGCCAAGTGCCGCACGAGATTCGCTGGTCATGAGGCCGCGCGCTTCACCGGTGATGATGTGCGTGTGCAGCCACGGATGCGTGAGCATGGCATGGGCGCCATTGCTCCCCAGCATGTGATCGAGGCAGGCCGACAAGACACGCGTCACTTCGTCCAGCGATGGATTGGGCGAATAGCGCTGGTGCTCGATGTAGGCCTCATGTCCGCGCGCGAGTGCAGCCAGCGGATCTGATTGCGCGAGGCAGGCGAGACGCCAACTGCCAATGGAACTGCCAATGCCAACCAATGGTGTGCGACGTACATCGGTCGTGAAAAATGTGCCGAACAGATAGCGATCGAGCCCACCGATGCTCAGCCACTTGGCTCCGCCGGAGGCACCCGGCAGCACGTCCACATCGTCCGCTCGAAGTCCCCGTTCACGCAGGATGGACATGGCCTCAGGACCGGCGCGGAGGGTGAGCGTTCTGGGCGGACGCGAATGAACAGACATGTCACGAATATGATGGAATTCCAATCCCGATTGACTGGATCGGGATTAAACCCTAGTTTATAGATCTCTTTTGAGAACTCTTCTCAACAAACGTCACCCTGAAGTCGCCGCTGATCCATGCGTACGATCCGCCCCGTTCTGTTCTGGACTCACCTCGTCGCCGGTGTGATTTCCGGTGTGGTTGTGCTCATCATGTCGGTCACGGGCGTACTGCTGACGTATCAGAAGCAGATGACACTATGGGCAGATCTGCGTGGAGTGGAAGCCGGCCCGCCGACGCCCAATGCAGAACGATTGACTCCGGATTCCCTGTTGTCACTGGTTGCTGCGCGGGAAAGCGCTGGTCAAACCAAGACACCAACGAATGTGGTGTGGCGTTATGGCGCGACGATGCCGGTGGAGGTGCAGTTCGGTCGGGAAGGACGTCAGTACTTGAGTGCCTACACGGGTGAAGTGGTGGGCACCGGCAGTGTGCTCATGCGCAAAGTGTTCCAGGTCTCAACCGACTGGCATCGCTGGCTGGCCATGAAGGATGATTCGCGCGCCACGGGCAAACTCGTGACCGGCGTGAGCAATCTTGCCTTTCTCGTGCTGGTGCTGACCGGCATGGTGTTGTGGTGGCCGCGCAATCTCACGTGGAAGGCCACGAAGCAGGTGCTGGTGTTTCGCCGGGGACTGTCGGCAAAGGCGCGCGATTTCAACTGGCACAATGTCATCGGTATCTGGAGTGCGATTCCGCTCGCGGCCGTCGTGGCCAGTGCGACGGTGATTTCGTTTCCGTGGGCAAGTGACCTCGTGTATCGCGTTGTTGGAGAGGAGCCGCCGGCGAGAGCAGAAGCGCCTGCACCGGCGCCGGCGGTGGGAACAGCGAACCGCGGAAGCGCGAGCGGCGGAAGCGAAGGACGCGGAAGCGAAGGGCGCGGAAGCGAGACGGCGAAACCTGGTGCGCCACTCGTGGGTGATGTCTACGCCCTCGCCGCGCAGCGCATGCCGGACTGGCGCTCCATGTCGCTGGCGTGGCCCAAGGCGGCGGACGCACCACTCGTGTACTCCATCGACCGCGGCATGGGTGGTGAGCCGCACAAGCGCGCGACACTCACCATTTCGCGTACCGGTGATGCACCCAAGTGGGCGGTGTTCGGTGATCAGTCCGTGGGCCGCCGTGCGCGCTCCATCATGCGCTTCACGCACACCGGTGAAGTGCTCGGTTTCTGGGGACAGACCATTGCCGGTCTCGTCTCGCTTGGCGGGGCCGTCCTTGTGTACACAGGTCTCGCCCTGTCGCTGCGCCGGTTCGTGGCGTGGCGTCGACGCGCGGCTTCAGCCGCTCCCGTTGCCGCTGAAGTGACCGCCTGACGGTGTAGTAAGCGCGGCATCTGTCGCGCGACAATCGACACACAATCGGCACACGCGGCGCGACAACTGTCGCACTTCGTGTGCCGCTCCTTTTGTGCCGATGCCAGCGAGCCCGACGCATCTGCCATTCCGTGCGTGAGTTACGCGAGCGCATATCACATACGAAGAGGCGGCAGCATCTGCCGCATCACACGTGGCACCGGCATTGCCTCATCTGTGGATGTCCCGGCCTCCTTCCCGCCGGAAGACTCCTCACCGCCACACGAGAGGCGCACGCAGATGGCATCAACAGCCCGTCCCGACCACGCCGCTACGCTCCCGCAGGGTGCCGCCAAGTACGCGGTCACCATTCCCATCAAGACGCGCTACGACAACTGGATCGATGGTCAATTCCGCGCGCCAGTGCGCGGGCAGTATTTCAGCAATCCCACGCCAATCACCGGCCAACATCTCTGCGACGTGGCTCGTTCGACTGCCGAAGACGTTGAACTCGCACTCGACGCTGCACACAAGGCCGCACCGGCATGGGGACGCACCTCGGCGTCCGCACGTGCTGTCATCCTCAACAAGATCGCCGATCGTCTCGAAGAAAATCTCGAAGCGCTCGCGGTGATTGAAACGATCGACAACGGCAAGCCGATTCGCGAAACCAAGGCCGCCGATCTTCCGCTCGCCATTGATCACTTCCGCTATTTCGCGGGTGTGCTGCGCGCGCAGGAAGGTTCAGCCGGTGAGCTCGACAACGACACGGTTGCCTATCATTTCCACGAGCCACTTGGTGTAGTCGCGCAGATCATTCCATGGAACTTCCCGCTGCTCATGGCGGTGTGGAAGCTTGCTCCTGCACTCGCGGCGGGAAATGCGGTGGTGCTCAAGCCGGCCGAGCAGACGCCGGTGGCCATCATGGCCTTTGTGGAACTCATTGCCGATCTGTTGCCGCCCGGCGTGCTGAATGTGGTGCAGGGCTTTGGTGTGGAAGCCGGCAAGCCGCTCGCATCGAGCAATCGTGTGGCCAAGGTGGCATTCACCGGTGAGACCACCACGGGTCGTCTCATCATGCAGTACGCGTCGGAGAATCTGCTGCCGGTCACGCTCGAGTTGGGTGGCAAGTCGCCCAATATCTTCTTCCCCGATATCATGGATGCCGACGACGCCTACTTCGACAAGGCGCTCGAAGGCTTCACCATGTTCGCACTCAATCAGGGTGAAGTCTGCACCTGTCCGTCACGCGCGCTCGTGCACGAAAGCATCTATGACAAGTTCATGGAGCGCGCCCTCGATCGCGTTGGCAAGATCACGCTGGGCCATCCGCTGGATCCTGCGACGATGATTGGCGCGCAGGCCTCGAATGATCAGCTCGAAAAAATCCTGAGCTACATCGACATCGGCAAGCAGGAAGGCGCCAAGGTGCTCACCGGTGGTGAGCGCGCCGTGCATGATGGTGAGCTGGCGGGTGGCTACTACGTGAAGCCCACGGTGTTCGAAGGCAAGAACTCCATGCGCATCTTCCAGGAAGAAATCTTCGGACCCGTCGTGTCGGTCACGAAGTTCAAGGACTTCGACGACGCCATGGCCATCGCCAACGATACGCTCTATGGATTGGGCGCAGGCGTGTGGTCACGTGACATGAACACCTGCTATCGCGCGGGTCGTGCCATCAAGGCCGGTCGTGTGTGGACGAACTGCTATCACCTGTATCCCGCGCACGCGGCGTTTGGTGGCTACAAGCAGTCGGGCATCGGTCGTGAAAACCACAAGATGATGCTCAGCCACTATCAGCAGACCAAGAATCTGCTGGTGAGTTACAGCCCCAACGCGCTCGGCTTCTTCTGAGGCGATGGAGAAGTCGATCGCTGAAACGGAAGCACACGACATGTCGCATGACATGGAAGCAGGTAACGTGGAAACTCCGGTTGCCCGTGTGAGCGTGACCCCGGCCGCCGCAGCACTGCTGCACCGGCTGCAGGCGCTCCACGGGCCGCTGGTGTTCCATCAGTCGGGCGGCTGCTGTGATGGCAGTACGCCCATGTGCTATCCGCGTCGTGAGTTCCGCATTGGTTCCCGGGATGTCTTCCTGGGAGTCATTGCGGACACGCCGTTCTATATTGGCAGCGAACAGTTCGAGTACTGGAAGCACACGCACCTGTGCATCGATGTGGTGCCGGGTCGCGGGGCGGGGTTTAGCGTCGAAACGCCCGAGGGTATGCGCTTCCTGACCCGGTCGCGACTCTACTCCGATGAGGAGTGGGCAACGCTTCAGGGACAAGGAGAACCAGCGAGGGGCGAACAACCCGTGCCCTGACGGGTAATGACTTCGCCGAACTGATGGCGGCATGGCGGGTATGCGGGAAGCAGCGCCGAGCTTGCCATGTCGTCCACGGCGCTCCATTGTCTCCCCATGAGCACCGCATCGGTCGAAAGTCCTCCGGATGTTCGTCCACGCGACGATGAACTGGACCTGTTTGGAATCACGCATCAGGGATTGGTGCGTGAGACCAACCAGGACCAGTATCTGCTGTGCACGGTGCACCCACAGGTGGTGGTGCACGGTAGCAGCCTGACGGATATCTCCGCGCTCATGCTGCGCGGGCAGCGTGTAGCCACCATCCTCCTAGTCGCGGACGGTGTCGGCGGCAGCGCCGATGGGACGGAAGCCAGTCGGCTGGCCACCATTGCCGTCACCGAGTATTTCGCGTCGGCCGTGAAGTGTTGGCATGCCGCCGGTTCGGCAAGCGACACGGAATTCACCGAAGCGCTCCGATTGGCGGCCATCGAAGCACACCGCCGCGTGAAGGAGCAGGCCCAGGCGCATCTCGAAGGGCGCAAGATGGCCACCACGCTGTCGGTGGGCATTGTCGTGTGGCCCTGGATGTACGTGCTACAGGTCGGCGACAGTCGCTGCTATCACTTCCAGGAAGGCACGCTGCGGCAGGTCACGCGTGACCAGACGCTCGCCCAGGAAATGATCGATCGTGGGGCACTCACTCGCGAACGTGCACAGAACTCACCGCTCAATCATGTGCTGTCGAGTGCCATAGGTGCCGACGAAGCCATGCCCGAGTTGTCGCGAGTGGATGTGAGTCAGCGTGGATGTCTCACCCTGCTGTGCAGCGATGGTCTCACCAAACACGTGAGTGATGAGGAGATCGCCGCTGAATGCGCGCGGATGACGAGTTCGGAGCAACTATGCAGGGCGCTGCTTGACAAGGCGCTGGCCGGCGGCGGCAGTGACAATGTGACGATAGTGGTTGGGCGCGCACTCCCGCAGGACTGAATGCACTCATAAGTAACGACCGAAGAAACGATCGAGGGATGTGGATGCATATGCTGTGGCGTGTTTCAACCCGTATGCCGAGTCGAATGCTTGCCGGATTTGCTGCAGGCGTCTGCGTGTTACTTGCGTTGGCCGGCGCTTCCGCTTCTGTCCAGGCACAGCAGGCATCGGCATTGGTTGGCTCTGTCCTTTCCGACCCCGATGAACGTCCGGTCGTTGGAGCCACGGTGGAGTTGCCCACGCTCGGCAAACGCACGACCACCGATTCCTCTGGCAGCTTCCGCATCGACAGCGTGCCGGCCGGCAAGCACGCCCTGGTTGTTCGAGCGGTGGGATACGCACAGGTCACGGCCGATCTGGAGTTCATTGCCGGACAAACCGTCGAGGGTGATTTCGTACTGGAAGTGCTGCCCACACAGCTGGCCACAGTACGGGTCGACAGTAGTGCTCTGACACCCGCCAATACGTATCTGCGCGACTTTGAATCGCGTCGCGCCATGGGCTTTGGCCGGTTTCTCGACACACAGTTCTTCGAAAAGAATGCCGATCGCGATGTGCGTTCCATTCTGACCGCGCATGTACCGGGTGTGCGTATCACCAAGCTGGACGATGGCGACATCCTGACCAGTGCACGTGTCGGCATGCGTTGCTTCCCGCAGGTGTTCATGAATGGCATTCGCGTGTACACGGGCTACAAGGACGAAGTGCATTTCGATCTCATTCCGTTGCGCGCGCAGAACATCGTGGGATTCGAGTACTACGGTTGGTCGAATGTGCCCATGCAGTTCCAATCGCAGACCGGACCGCCGGACGGTGTGATGTGCGGGACGGCCGTGTTCTGGACGAAATAGGAGGTATCGCAGGTACCTGAGATCGGAGTGGACAATGCAGAGGCAATTGCAGCATTTGTTCGTGATCCTGCTGGTATTGGCCATCGGCGTGCTGCCTTGTGCGCGGGACCTCACAGCGCAGGGCAGTGCCGTGATTGGACGTGTACTACAGGAGGGGAATGAGCGCCCCGTGTTTGATGCCACCGTGGAACTGTTGTCCCTCGGCCAGATCGTTCGATCTGATTCGCTCGGACAGTTTCATTTTCGCTCACTTAAACCTGGCAGTTATGCACTACAGGTGCGTGCGGTAGGTTATGCGCCCGTGACGATGCAAATCCGTCTGGCGGCACAGGACACTGTCGATACGGATGTCCTTCTCGCCCCAACCGCGCAGCGACTTGGCACCGTGCGTACGGATAGCTCCATGCCCGAAGTGCATCGACGGTTTCTGCGGGAGTTTGATGAGCGCCGCAAGTTGGGAATGGGTGGGCGCTTTCTCGACGCGGAGTTCTTCAAGAAGAATGATACGCGAGAGGTTCGCGCTATTCTTGAGTCCACGATTCCCAACATCCGTATTGTTCGGAAGGCTGGTCTCGACTTCCTGATAGGTGCGCGCGGAGCCGGGTGGAAGAAAGAGTGCTTTGTACAGATCGTGGTGAATGGTTTTGTGCAGCCAGAGCCAGGGGTCATGCCCTATGATCTGATTGGCCATTTCGGACAAAACGTTCTGGCGTTCGAGTATCATGGAGTCGGTAGCACGCCGATGCAGTACAACGCCACCGGACGCGACAACCAGGGTGTGGTATGCGGAACGGCCATTTTCTGGACACGTTGAACGTCGCGTGAACGACTGATCCCTGTCCGGCGTACTACATGTCTACACACATGTACCGCACCCGACAGGAGTTCTTGCATGACCGGTTGGCGTTCGCTGTTGTTGCTCGATGCACTGCCCACACGTTCCGATCTCGCGCTCCTGCTGCTGCGCGTTTGGCTCGGCCTCTCCATGGTTACCCTGCACGGCTGGGGCAAACTTGATCGCCTGCTCGATGGCGACACCAAGTTCCGCAGTGTCTTCGGACTCCCTGAATCGGTTTCCCTCGGACTCGCGGCCGGCGCCGAGGTGTTTGGCGCGCTGCTGGTGGTCGTTGGACTGGCGACGCGTTGGTCGGCACTATGGGTTGCTGCGACCATGGCCATGGCCTTCATTCTTGGCCACGGTGGAGCGCTCAAGGGCCCGGGCAACGGCGAGATGCCATTCATTTTCCTTGCAGGATTTCTGGCGATTTTTCTCGCCGGTCCAGGCAAGTACAGCGTCGACGCGAAGCTGGCCGCGAAGTAGAGCGTGAAGCGGCGGCGATTAGCCGCAGAGGCTCAATCCACCCAGTATGAAAACGGCGAGCACGAGATACGAGGCCACGGCTGACCAGTACATCCGTGGCTCCGTATCCCGTGAAAAAACTCTCCGGTAGTACGAATGACCGGTGGCCAATGAAATGACCAGCGCCGCCACGAAGACCCAGCCAAATGCCCGCAACATGGTGATGTTGGCGGGATCCACGGAACAGAAGGCGTGATCAGACATGCGGTCCACATTGTCTCCTGGACCGTTGGCGCGATAGGCGTTCGGCAATCTTACGATGAGCCTCGGTACGGCATTTCTGCGCGTGTGACATGAGAAGCCCGTCAGACCGACGCGGCACGCCACTCGTTACCGGATGCCATCATGCACGCGCCATTTGCACGTCGCCCAATACTCGGACTCTCTCTCATGGTTTCCGTTGCGCTGCTATCAGCCTGTGGAGGCGACGATGCACCATCAGGTCCGGGCGGAGGACAGGGCACCCTGCAGACCGCGTCGGCCATCGCCACACCAAGCGCGGCCACTGTGGCGCGCGGTACACCCACCAACACGACGGTGGTCTTCACTGCCACAGGTGGCCTCACCATTGGCAGTTCGTTCACGATCAATCGACAGTACGCTGGACTGACCGTCACGCAGACAAGCACGTCGACCTCCGGCACCACGATCACACGTGGCTACACGATTACCGCCGACGCCTCGGTGCCCGCAGGCGCACATCAGATCTCCTTCTCGACACCAGTTGCCGGCTACACCGGCAATGGCAGTGCGCCCACCGCGGTCGCGATATTCACGTTGACCGTCTCACCTTAAGAGGATTGGAGCAACAGATGGCGCGAGGTTCTGAGGATCCGAGGATAAGAGAGCGGGCGCTGGGGACCTCTGCGCTACCGAGGCCCCCAGCGCCCGCACCTCCTGTCCTCAGATCCTCAAATCCTCGCGCCATCTGTTCTCAAATCCTCAAAGCAGGTTCGGATTGCGCCGCCACGCCGAGAACGCGAGACATGTCGCAAACGCCAGCCACGCGATATACGGAAAGAGCAGCGTGCCTGCCGTCTGATTGATGCGATAGAACTTGATCGTTGTCGCCACGACCAGCGCCAACAGCACCAGGATGGTGACCACCGACAACGCGCCGAGATTCCAAGCAAAGAACACCCAGCTCCAGAGGGCGTTCACGGCGAGCTGTGCGCCGAACAGCTGCAGCGCCGGCATGACATTGATCTCGTCGAGCGCGCTGTCATGGCGACCACGCCAGATCATCCACGCCGACACGGCCATCAGCGCGTAGAGCACCGTCCACACGGGGCCGAACACACCAGCGGACGGTGCCCACCACGGCAGCGACAACTGGTTGTAGAAATCCGACGCATCGCGTGTGGCAAGTGCACCAAATGCCGACGCTGCATAACACAGCAGCAACCATGCTCCCAATTGCACCGCCGCGTGCACACGCTCGCGGCGGCGGACAATTCCACGCTCCGCTGCTTGATCGGCGAAGCGATTCTCAGGAAAGATGATGTGATAATCGGTATGCATCCGTACCTCACGGTGAGTACACAAAGGACCTTGAGGTGTACTACCGCTTCACGGAACATTTGATGGCAAAAGTGGTGAGGGTGGTCACCACTTGCTGCGCATCACTTCGGTACGCTTGCGCCTGCCGCCATGGCCAATCGCGCCGGACGCGATGCGGTGTACGCTGCGCCTGAGGAGTACACGCCCTCGAATCCCTCGCGCAGGGTACCGTCGAGCACGATGCCGCGTGCACGCACGGGCTCACGCGCCGGCATGTCGTAGGCGGTGCAACCCGCAGTGGCATCACCATTGGGAGCGCGGCAGCCAAAGAACTGTCCACCGGGACGCGCAAACGCCAACGCAATCGTTTCACCATCGGTGATGAGCTGACCTGTCGATGGAAACGGCGGATTCTGCGAACTCCACGGTGTCTTGCCGGCGTGGCCCGAGCCCGTCAGTGCCACAACGAGACTGCCCGACACGCGCGCACGCGCTGCGACCAATGCTTCCGCCAATGCAGCTTCACGCTCACGCGATACCGCCGGCTCCGGCACACGATCGAAGGCCACGATGCTCACGCGCTTGCCGGCCATGACTAGTACGCGCGCCTGCTCAATGAGTTCGAATACCGCCTGTGAGGCACGTGCGTCATCACCCTGCCACGCCGGCGCGGCAAGCAGTGCCGTTCGCGCCGCCGCATCGCCTTTGGAGCGGATGTAGGTCTCGAGTGATGACTGATTGGCCGTGGTGAACTCAATACCAAGTACGACTGGTCGACCGCGCTTGGCCGCAGCACACATCGCATCGGCCGCGATGCGTGGCATTTCTACGGTGCCGTGATACTCACCCACCAGCACGTAGTTGAGTGAGCGCACGTCTAGCATGGCTTCGACGCCAGGCAGGTCACCACAGGTCGTCGACAATGGGATGGAACTAACTGGCGTCGCAGTAGCGTGAGCGAAAGCCAGCGCGAGCGCGGAAAGCATATGTGTCATGGGCGCATGTGTCGGTGGGAGGTCGAAGCCTTACCCATACGTCACCCGCGCCGTCACTCGCGTTGCAGTTCGTTTTCGCTACGAGACGCGCATCCCCGCAATCAGGATGTCGACCAATCGCCGCGCGCTCACACCCCACTGACTGTCGGGTGTGTTGCTGGATACACCGGCAATGGCACGCAGCAGATCGAGAGGGTCCATGGCCGCCCGCAGTACACCCGCGTCTTCCGCTCGCTTCATCAGCATCGTGATCGAACGAACGATCTGATTGGTTGACTTGGCATACAGCTCACCAGGACCACCAACCAATGACTGAAGAGCCGACGCCATCAGCTTTTTTGTGGTTAGGTGATCGATGAACAAGAGCAACCACTGACGTAGCGCTTCGTCAGGCGCATGGCACTCCGACAACTCCACTGCCGACTCGGCCAGTCGCGTCGTGGCTGACCGATAGACCTCCTCGATCAGCGCATCGCGGGTGGGAAAGTGCCGGTACAAGGTACCGATCCCCACACCGGCGTTACGAGCGATGTCTTCGAGACTCGCCGCCACCCCGTGCGTGGCGAACGCCGACCGCGCGGTATCGATCAGACGCTGCCGGTTGCGCAGGGCATCGGCCCGGAGCGGCTTGCCACTCTCGGGATCCCCTGGATTACCCGCGTCAGATGGCACCACAAAACGCCCCTTGATAAACGGAGTATGCCTCCGTATATAAAACGGAGTGCTCCTCCGGTTAATAAACGGAGGCTCACTCCATCTTATCGCGGTACACCGGACAGGCAAGAGCCGATCCCGCGCACTCGCTCACTCTTGCCGCAGCAAGGAGTCATATGTCTGCAGAGCTGACTACCGGGTTCGGCGCGACCTCCACCACCGATGACGTGCTGGACGGGGTCGATCTTCGTGGAATCCGGGTGCTGGTAACCGGCGTGTCGGCCGGTCTTGGTGTTGAAACGGCCCGCTCGCTCGCCGCGCGTGGCGCCACGGTGGTCGGAGCGGCCCGTGATTTGGACAAGGCTCGCCAGGCCACAGCGGTCGTTCAGGCCGATGCGGCCAATGGCGGCAGCCTCACACTCATCGAACTCGATCTCGCATCGCTCACCAGCGTGCGTGCGGCCGCCGATCGATTGCAGGCCGACGGCACACTGTTCGATGTGGTAATCGCCAACGCCGGCGTGAT
This sequence comes from Gemmatimonadaceae bacterium, assembly GCA_016742275.1. GTDB lineage: Bacteria > Gemmatimonadota > Gemmatimonadetes > Gemmatimonadales > Gemmatimonadaceae > Gemmatimonas. The sequence goes on along the minus strand of JACVCD010000010.1, from coordinate 46,896 downwards.
GGCCTCACCCTATGGCCGTACCGAAGACGGCTTCGAGACGCAGTTCGGTACCAACCACCTCGGCCACTTCGTATTCGTGAATCGCATTGCCTCGCTCATCAGAAGGGGCGGTCGATTCATCAGCGTGTCTTCGTCGGGACATCGCTACTCCGATGTTGATCGCAACGACCCCAACTTCGAGCAGACGACCTACGAACCGTGGGTCGCATATGGTCGCTCCAAGACGGCCAACATTCTCTTCGCCGTGGAGTTCGATCGTCGGCATCGCGCGCGTGGTGTGCGGGCGGCCGCACTACATCCCGGTGGCATTCGCACCGAACTCGGACGGCACGTCGGACAGGAATCGCTCGATGGCATGCTGGTGCAGATCAACGCCGAGCTTGCAGCCCAGGGTCAGCCGCCATTCGCGTGGAAGACCATTCCCCAGGGAGCGGCCACGTCGGTATGGGCGGGTTTTGTGGCCGATGCCGATGAAATCGGCGGACGCTATCTCGAGAACTGCCATGTGAGCACCATCGTGAGCGATGGCTACATCGGAGCAACCAGTGAGGGTGTGCGTCCCTACGCGCTCGACGCGGAAAACGCCAAGGCCGTGTGGGCCTTCAGCGAAAAGCTGGTCGGCGAAATGTTCTAGAATGCCGGGCGGGAAGTCATGTCACGAGGTCATGTCACATCGGGAGACGCCATCTCGTCGCAATGATGTGGACGCGGAATCACCGCACCATCCACATCATCCCGAATCGGTTGCAATCGGACATGACTTCCCGTATCGCCAATCCCTACGCGCTGGCCCCGGAGATGTACAAGGCCATGGTCGCGCTCGAAAATACCGTCAAGAACTGTGGCCTCGAATACAGCTTGATTGAGCTGATCAAGATGCGTGTCTCGCAGATCAACGGCTGCGCATTCTGTCTGCATATGCACGCCACCGAACTCGAGAAGCTCGGTGAACACCCCATGCGTATTCACCTGCTGCCCGCATGGCGCGAAGCCACAGCCTACACTCCACGCGAACGTGCCGCACTCGGCTGGGCCGAAGCCATCACCCTGATTGCACAAACCCAGGCGCCGGATGCCGACTACAACGCGCTGGCGGCGGAGTTCACCGAAGCTGAGCAGATGAAACTCACCGTGGCCATCGGCGCAATCAATGTGTGGAATCGTTTGCAGGTGGGATTCCGGGGAACGAATCCGGAGCTCACCATTCAGCATGCAGCATCCCATGCAGCGTAACGACACCACATCAACATTCGAGGCGCATCGGCAACGGCTGGTGCGCCTCGCGTATCGCATGCTGGGGAGCCGGGCCAACGCCGAGGATATCGTGCAGGAGGCGTGGCTCAGGTGGCGACAGGTCGATGAGTCGACGGTGCAGGATGCCGGCGGCTATTTGTCGCGCATTGTCACGCGGCTCTGCCTTGATGAGATGAAGTCGGCCAGATCGCGACGCGAAACCTATGTAGGTGAGTGGCTGCCAGAACCGCTGGTCGAGGAGGTGGAAGAGCATGTTGATGCGGACGATCTCACACTCACGCTGATGCTGGCGCTGGAGCGATTGTCGCCGCTCGAGCGCGCCGCGTTTCTGCTGCATGATGTATTCGGTCAGTCCTTGAACGACATCGCGCAGACACTGGATCGCGATCCGGCCGCCGTGCGGCAACTGGCGTCGCGTGCACGCAAGAATGTACAGGCTGCCAAGCCACGGTTTCCGGTAGCGCGTGATGAAGGGCAACGCATTGTGCAGGCCTTCTTTGCCGCCTCGCGTTCGGGTGACATGCAGGCGCTGCAGTCACTGCTGGCAGAGGACATAGTGATTCGTTCGGATGGTGGCGGCAAGGTGTTGGCCTTCCGCAATCCCATCGTGGGCATTGAACGAGTTGTGCGGCTCTATGCAGGCCTGCTTCGCAAGTATCCTGCGAGCGAGTTCGAACTATTGCGACCAGTTACCGTGGACGGTCTGCCTGGATACATCACCCGTGAACGCGGGCAGCTTCTGCAGATCGCTGCATTCGCCATCGAGGACGGGCGCATTGCCGGCATCTTCATCACCCGTAATCCCGACAAACTTGCACAGGTGCGCGCGTTGATCGTCTCACCGAGTGAGAGCTAACATCTAGGGCAAGAGTGGCTGCATCCTCACTACTAGCTGGACAGTCTCCGGACTGCCGCATCTATCCTCTCCAGCCTTCACGCCTGAGATTTCCACTGGCTCATATCCAACAACAGTAAAACGAAGATTGTATAGCCCACCGCCTTCACCACCTGCGACAACCGACGGTACTTCGCTCGGGTTCGGACCAGAGACTCGCTCTTGAATAGTTCCCCCGCGATCGAGTCTCATGGTTACGGGTTCTCGAGGACCGCGCAACGTTGTTGCATCCAAGACGGTCGCCTGAATTGCGAATGATCCCACTTCACCAAGGCACGGCGTGCAGCCGACCAGTGTTGTCAGAGTCGCCATCGCGAATGCTGCAATGCGTCGCCGGACCTCAACAATCACAGTGCCCTCCTGCCACTTGATGGTGCCATACTCTCGTCGCCATCGCTGACGGCTAGCGACTTACAAGATCAAAATCGGCCACGCGGTTTTGATCGTCGACCAGGACGATGGCGTGATGTGTGCCGCTCGCAGCGGCGATGCGATAGTGGATCACACGCACGATGGCATGCCCATGGCGTATGATACCACGACCGGCAACGGATTCGGTGGTGACATGGGACACCGAGCGAACATCCGCAAACTCCGGACTCGGTCTGCCGAATACCGATCGTGCACCTTCGGTCAGCACAGGTGACGTGCGCACATAGTCGCCACCCTTGGCGAAGTTTCCAAGGGCGGTGGTCACACGCGCCGTCATCGCGGTATCTGCGTCGGGTGTAGTCGCGCGATCGACAAACAGCGGACCAACGCGTGGAACGGGGCGGGAACTTCCATTGGCCGCGAGCAGCGTGATGCCGGTGATTGCGCCATCGACCATCGTGGGCTTGAACGCTGCCGGACGCTCCTTCGACACCACGCGGCCATCACTCGCAACCACCCACTCCTCGTCCGGCAGGCCATTCACATCGGTGAACAGTTTCCCGTCCTGCACGAACAACGTGAGCATGTTGTTGTTCTGGAATTCATAGCGACCAGCAACGGTGGCCATGATCTTTGGCGCATCCGGTGAAGTCGTTACCGCTTCGCCTGCCGGCGCGCGATACGCCGGCCATCCGCGGCGCAGGGCAATGAAATCGATGATGCGCTGCACTGCCCGTGAATTGTCGTTGGCATTGATCATGACCACGACACCATGACCGGCATGCGCATAGGCAATCAGCGACGCATCGAATCCTTCGTCGCGTCCGTTGTGGCTGAATCGCAGCGTGGCACCGGTGTCTGCCACGGCAGGGCCCAATCCATAGCCGCCCTTCTGCTCGGTGAGCATCTGTTTGGCCACACTCGTAGACAATACCGATGACTTGCCGGCCATCATCTGCTGCACACCTATCGCATAACGCGCGAGATCGGATGGTGTGGTCCACAACCCGGCCGCCGCCATCTCGGGATACACATGCCAACGACCCACCACGGGACGTCTATCGAGTCGATGGGCCGTCGCCGTTCGCGCGGCCATGCTGGCCGACAGAGGCTGCGCAAAGCTGCTGCTGACCATGCCGAGCGGCTTGAGAACCTGCGCTTCCAGATGCGAAGCAAACGGTGCGCCCGTGACATCGGCCACGAGTTGCTGCATCACCGTGTATCCGCCACCCGAGTATCGCCAGATACTGCCCGGCAACACATTCACACGCACCGCCGGAGTATTGCCCTTGCCATCCAGCACGTCCGGAGTGCTCGGCACACGCGCCGTCACCGGATAGCCGGGAAAGCCATGCACGGTGAGTCCCGCCGTGTGACTGAGCAATCGCCGCAGGGTGACGGACTCCTTCTGCGTGAACTCGTTGTCGGGCACCCGCCACGACGTGAGCTTGTCATTCACATTGGCGTCGAGTGACACCGCACCCTTGTCCACCAGTTGCAGCGCAGCCAGTGCCGCCACCGGCTTGCTGATGGAGCCGGCCTGAAACAGCGTGGACGCGGTAACACGCTCCCTGCCGCCTCGTGTCGTGAAGCCATAGCTGCGTGTATCCACGATGCGCCCGCTGTCGATGATCGCCAGCGACAGTCCCACGATATCGCGGCGCTGCATCTGTTCGGCCACCATGCTGTCCAGGGCGTCCGGCTTGCGAGTTGATTGCGCCAACCCAGGGCTGCTTGCTGATGCAAGCAGAAGTAGCGCGCACGCGAAACGACCGGCGTATGTCATGGGAGTCATCGTTTGAGGGCGTCCATGAACATGCACCTTCATGACAGCTTGAGCGAGTGTCCGGTTCAACCGCCGCGATTGACTCGTTCGATCGCGTCGAGTGATGCCCGCGAAAAGCCGCGTAGCGCCAGAATCTCGAGCAGCAAATCCGTCTTCCCGGCAACGTAGGCGTCGATGTCATGCGGAAATTCACGCGCCAACTGCTGCTTGAGCGCACCATAGCGCGCCGCGGTATCCGGGTGGGCGCGCAGATGATCCCGAATGGCCAGGTGATTGGCCAGCGCCTCGCTGTCTGAAAGACACACGTACAAATGGTGCGTCGGCGAACCTTCCGGTGCACGAAAGGCTTCACGTCCTTCGATGCCGAGATTGCCGCGATGCTGATAGCCAAGGGTGCTCAATCGATCTGCAACGAGAGACACTGGTGTCGCGGGAGCGATCACGATGTCGATATCGAGAACCGGTTTGGCTGCGAGCCCGGGCACCGATGTACTGCCCACATGTTCAATGCTGATCGCCACATCGTGCACGGCGGGCCACAGATGCTGACGCAATTGCTCGAACAGGGCAGGCCACGCCGAATCGTATGGCACGACGACAATGCTCTTCACGGACAACCGGCACTGCGGAGTGCGGCGATGGCCGCAAGAATTGCCGTGCGCCGTGCCGCATCAGCGCGCCATACGGCATACACATGACGCGTGAGTGCCGGCACCACGGGAACCACACGCACCGTGTCCGGCACAACACCACGTCCAAGTCGTGGCAGTACCGCAGCTCCAAGACCTGCGCCCACCAACGACAGCTGCGTGGCGTACTCGTGCGCAAAGTGCTGCACACGCGGTTCACGCCCTTGTCCACGCAACGTGGACATGAGCCAGTCATGACAGATGGTGCCCTCGCGCCATGAAATCCAATCGTCATCGGCGAGATCACTCAATGTCACGCTCTCTGCATTCGCCAGCGGATGCTCGCAGGGCAATGCAATGTCGGCCACATCATCGTACACCGGGGCACGTTCGAGACCGTCCGGGACACCGAGTGGGCGATTGGACCAATCCTGCGCCAATGCCAGATCGATATCACCACGCTCGACCAGCATGATGGCATCATTGGGCTCCATCTCCTGCAGGCGCACGCGGAGCTGCGGATGGTCGGCATTGAGCGCTGGTAACGCGATCGGCGCGAGCCCGCGAATGGCGGTGGCAAATGCTCCAATACGCAGTTCTCCCGCCACCACCGACCGACGCGCGTCCAACTCGGCCTCGGCCTGCCGCAGCACAGAAAACGCCCGCTCGGCGTGGCCGGACAGCACCTGGCCCGCATCGGTGAGCATGACTCCGCGACCGCGTCGCTCGAGCAGTGTTTCGCCCACTTCGCGTTCCAGCTTGGCGATCTGCTGGGAAATGGCCGACGGGGTGACGTTCAGGGCATCCGCCGCTGCGTGCAGGGAGCCGTAAGCTCCTATGGCATGGAGACTTCGCAGGCGTTCGAGATTGATCATGTAGTACAACTTAACACACTGGTCAAGATCATTTCACTTGTCCTAATGTGTCGTGGTGCTGAGATTCCGTCCATGACACATGCCGCCACGACCCTTGTAGCGCCTTCGCGTCTCGCTGCCTTCAAGGAAGCGGCCGCCGGCGATCTCGGGCTGATCGTTATTCCGGGTGCCATCTGGGGCGCCTCGTTCCTGTTCATCGCTGAAGGTCTGCACGCCACCGGTCCGTTTGGTGTGGCCTTCTTCCGCGTATTCGCGGGCTTTCTCACGCTGCTCGCCTTTCCGGCGGCTCGTGCACCCATCGCCCGTCAGGCCTGGCCGCGCATCGCCGTATTGTCCGTGGTATGGATGGCGGTTCCGCTCACGCTGTTTCCGTTCGCCGAGCAGCGCATTTCGTCGGCGATGGCAGGGATGCTGAATGGCGCGGTGCCATTGTTTGCGACGTTTGTTGCGGCGCTGATCGCACGACAGATGCCATCGCGCACCATTCTGCAGGGTCTCGCCGTTGGCATGAGCGGCGTGGTGCTGGTGGCGTGGCCCAATGTGCAGCAGGGCGGCGCCAGCCTCGAAGGGGTGCTGCTCGTGTTGACGGCCGTATCGCTCTACAGCATCGCGATCAACGTGGCACGTCCACTGCAGCTCACATACGGCGCGCTGCCCGTGCTGCTGCGCGCCCTTGGTCTGGCGGCACTGTTGCTCGCCCCACTCGGCGCGCCGCAGGTGCTGAGCGGCACGTGGACGCTCAAGCCATTCCTCTCACTGCTCACACTCGGCGTATTCGGCACCGGTGTCGCGTATGTGCTGGGCACCATCGCGGCGGGCAAGCTCGGCGCTGCGCGTGCGTCGGCTTCCATATTTATCACGGCGCCAGTGGCGCTCATGCTGGGTGTAGTGGTGCTGCAGGAACATGTGGCCACACTGTCGGTGGTGGGTGCAATCATGTGCATTGCCGGTGCGATGCTCATTCGGAGACCCGACAGTTCGAAACGCTGAGTTGTCGGATTGATCAGCACGGTAGGAGCGGACGGGTTAACGGTGTATTCTCAGATTCGAGGAACGGTTGGCCCGGATTCCGTGGCTCGTCTTCCGTTCTGACCTGACATACGACCGATGAGAGATCGACTGCCCGTGGTGCTCGAGAATTGGATGGGAGTGATGCTGACGTTCGGCCAGGTGCTGCTGATCGTCTTCGTGGCGTGGCTGCTCAAGCGTGCGGTACAGCGGCTTATCCGCCGTGTGAACGAGTCCTACAATCTCCCGCCGCAATCACTGCCTGGTGCCCGTCGTGTGGCGGGCTTCCTCATCAACACCGCGGCGCTGCTGCTCATTCTGCAGCGGCTGGGTGTGTCCGGCACGGTGCTGTGGACCGCCTTCAGTGGATTTGCTGCCGTTGGTGCCGTGGCATTCTTTGCCGCGTGGAGTGTGTTGTCCAACATCTTCTGCACGATGTTGATCTTCACCACCAATCAGTTCCGCATCAACGATCACATCGAAGTGCTGGAGAATGGTGAGAAGCCCGGCTTCAAGGGACGTGTGATCGACATCAATCTGATCTACACCACACTCGAAGAAGCCAACACCGATCCGACTGCGACACGCAGTGTGCTGCAGGTGCCGAACAACATGTTCTTCCAGCGTGCCGTGCGGCGGTGGCGCAGCACCGAGTCTACGCCGATGTGGCGGATGGTGACGCCGAAGTAGTGCGAGCGCCTACCGGGCGAATTTGAATTCCTTCTGCGCCGCTTGTGGTGTCTGTCCTGCAGGAGCAAAGGTGACCACAAGGGTGTCGCGCAGGATTGGCGAACTGCCATCGGGATTTCTGTAGCGGATTCCCAGCAGCTGAGCTGTGACTTCCACTCGTACGGTGTCGGGAGTTGGAACCGTTGGCGGGGCCGTCATTCGCTCAACCGTGTAGACGAATTCGCCGCGCGCGTTGCTCGCCACCGGATTGTTTGCATGGCCGTACAATGCGCGGGGACGAATCGCGACTGAAATGACGGCTGAGTCGATCGGAGTACCGTCCGATGCAATCACTCGCCCGGACACGATTGCGGTGTGCGTCACAGAAAATGGGTACGTCGGGCGTTGTTCAGAGGTACATGCCGAAGTTGTGACTGCGAGAATTCCCAATACACTTAGACTTATTCTGGTCATGCATTGATGATGTCCCATCGGTCGTGGTCCGGAAAGTGCCCGCAAGGCGAATAGACTCTACAATTTCCGAACGAGATAGTGCTGTGCGTTACTTCAACTTCGCATTGTTTGCGGCCGTGGGCCTGGCCTGCTCCAAGGACCAGGAAGATCCGGTCCGGACTGGCGGATTTACATGGCCACCAATGGCTACGGTTGAGGGGCGCGTCCTCTCACCGTCTGGTGTCGGGATTGGAAACGCTACGATTGCGGTGACCGCACTGCGCCCACGGCCGATACTCGATATACAAGTTGCAATAGCAGCTGATGTTGACGGGCGTTTCAAGTTCTATGTTCAAGCACTCGAGGATTCCTCCGTGTCCAGCATAGACACCGTGAGTGTGCAGCTTGCAACGCAGCGTCCCGGTATCAATCCGGCTACGCAGATCGATACTGTGTTGGTGCGATTCAGCCCGAGGATCACTGGTACGCCTTCGCCAGTGGTGACGCGGTTTGATGTGAGGTGGCGCAGCCCGATCGAATAGTCTTCGTCCGTTGAAGGACAGTGCGGCATTGTTGTCAGTGGGCAATGGCCTGTGTGACAGCTTCGATACCAATATCATCTTGATCGCGTTCCCTCAGGCGCGAGAAGCTAAGCGCTCACCCTCCCGGAGTCGCTCCCAATGCAACGTCGCCCGTTTGTCCGCATCGCCGGTCTTTCGGCTCTCACCGGCTTCCTTGGACTGCCACGCCGCGCCGAAGCGTATGCGACAAGTGAACCGTCAACGGATGCAATTGCTTCGGAAACTCCGGCCGGCGCCTGGAGCTTCATCGTGCTCCCGGACACGCAATGCTACAGCGAATCCCATCCGGACGTGTTCATGGCGCAGACGGAATGGATTGCGCGGCAGCGTCAGGCGCGAAACATCCAGTTTGTCCTGCACCTGGGCGACATCACCAACAACAATGTGCACCCCGAGTGGATCAATGCTCGGCGCGCCATGGATGTGCTGAAAGAGGCGGGTATTCCGCATCTTCTGGTGCCCGGCAATCATGACCTCGGACCGTGGGGCAATGGCGGCGAGCGCACCTCGTTCTTCAGTGACTATTTCATCCAGCGCAATTGCCGCGTGCACGGCGAATCAGAGAACGCGTTCATCACGGTTGCTGTCGGTGAGGCCAAGTTTCTGATTCTCGGCCTCGAGTTCGGTCCACGTGATGTCGTGGTGGATTGGGCCAATCAGGTCATGGCCAAGCATCCCGATCACCACGCCATTCTGATCACGCACGCCTACATGTACTCCGACAGCACACGCTACGACTGGGCCGCCAACGGGTCAAAGCAGACGTGGAACCCCAACAACTACGGCATCGGTACAGTCGCGGTTCAGAGGGTGAATGGTGTGAACGACGGCGAGGCGCTTTGGCAGAAGTTGGTCAGCCGGCACCGGCAGTTCATATTCACATTCAATGGTCACGTGCTGAACGACGGCATCGGACATCTGGAGAGCAAGGGGATCAACGGCAATGCCGTGCATCAGATGCTCGTCAACTATCAGTGTGGTGTCACTCCCGATCGCAAGAAAGGTGGTGGTGGCTTCTTGCGCCTTGTCGAGGTGCAGCCCGACGGACGCACCGTGAACATCAGCGACTATTCGCCGTACTACGATCAATGGTTGACTGATGCCGATCGCAAGTTCACACTGACGCTGGATCGCGATCTGAATAGACTGCTCACACCTTGAGGGCATTTTGAGAAGGACTCTATTGACCGTTGGGATTGCAGTGTCGCTCGGCGTTGCACCGATCCTTGGCGCACAGGTCGCCGTCGACGTGGCAGCCGGTGTTGGTTGGGGAGTGGGCGGACCAGCACAATACGACCGCCTTCAGATGGCACTTTCCGCGACTATCGCTGCGCCCATTCGGAGCGCTCCACAAGGCAAGTGGATTGTTGCGGTGTCATCAACCGTAGACGTTGGAATGGATGGCGTCGGCTGTCTCGCGGACGACATGTCCGACTGCGATGTGTTTCCGATCCTCGGATCTTTCGCTGCGCTCGCGGGATGGGCACAAAATGCCGATGCCTCGCGCGGAGTCAGGCTGATGGCTGGTCCTGCGCTTGTAGGCAATGAGCCTAGCGTGAGGAGAGGTCTGGGACTCATGGTGAAGTCAGACTGGGCGGCACCTATTGTCAGTCACCTGGCTCTGGTTGGCGGTGCGCGAGGGATCGTGGCACCTCGTTGGCGAAACGAGCGCATTGGCACTGTCTCCCTCCACCTCGGCATTCGAATCCATTGACAAGAGGATGCCTCGGTAGAGCATGATAAGTGGTTGTATTTGACCGCTTATGGTAAATTGCTCAATTATCGGTTGTATTCACGTTGTAAATGACATCATCTAGTATTATCGTTTATATGTAACCCCTAATTATAGAGGAAAATATGGCGCGAGTCGTTTCCCCTGTAGCCCGACCATCGCTCCACCCCGCACCTGCGGACACGCCCGCACGAGGCGCCATCGTGGCCACGGCAGAGGAGCTTGGCCAGGTCGTGCGATGGGTGCGAGGGGAGCGCCGGGTGCCGATGGAGGATGCGGCTGCGCGATCGGGAGTGAGTCGCGATCTGCTCCGGGACCTCGAGCGCGCCGCGCGTGGTGTCAATCTGGCGCAAACACTCGATGTGCTCGCGAGCTTCGGTATCGATGTGGTGCTGGTACCGCGCGATAATGCACTCACATTACGGGATCCCAGCGATCTGCCGGGCGGCGTAGCCGCACGATGACGGACTCCGAGGCGCAATCGGACCATCGGCTTGCCGTCTATCTGGATGGAAGGCGCGTTGGCGTGCTTGCCAGGCCGGAACACGGAGTGACAACTGTCTCCTTTGCGTACGACGTCGCCGTCCTGGGTGATCAGACAGCGGCCGTGAGTGTCCGACTCCCGGTGCGCGCCAATCCATACCTCGAGCACGAAGCGCTCCCGTGTTTCGAGAATCTCTTGCCCGATGGCGATCTCCGCGGGCTTCTCGCAACGGGTGTGCGTCGCGCGCCGACCGACGTGGTCGCACTGCTTGGCGTTTTCGGTGGAGAATGTGCCGGCGCGCTCTCCTTGTGGCCCGTTGGCGAAGTGCCGCCCGATCCACCGTTGTATCGACCTTGCAAAGCCGCCGACGTTCGCGCGGCATTCGCCCCTTCGATGCTGGCAAGTCGAGAAGACATTGTCTCGCCCGCCCGAGCCGATGACGCGAGTGGTGAAGTGAGCGCTGGTCTCGCACGTGTCCTGGCCAACGCGCGCGCATCCATGAGTGGCGCACAGGAGAAGTTGGTGCTCTACCGTCGTCCGCAAATCGGGGCCGACGAGGGTGAACCAGAATACCGTCTGCCGATTGCCGGTGCGCCGAGCACGGTGCTCATCAAGCGTGAGCGCTTTCGGTTTCCCGGGCTGCTGCACAACGAACTCGCCGCAATGACCATGATGGCCGCTGCTGGTGTGCCCACGGCCGAACATACGGTGTGCGCTCTCGATGACACGGTGTACGAAACCGCACGTTTTGACCGCGTATGTCGCCCCGATGGCAGCGTGTCGCGTCTGCATGCAGAAGACGGATGTCAGATCACAGGCAGATTGTCCCGCGAGAAGTATGCAGAAACCGGTGGGCCGACCTATGCTGACCTGACGGCCTCCCTGCGTCGTCATGGCACCGATCCGGGAACCGACATTCCGCTGCTCTTTCGTTGGGCCGTGGCCAATTTGGCGCTTGGCAATCGCGATGCGCATGCAAAGAACGTGAGTGTCGTTGAAGCGACAGGTGGCACCAGACGCCTCGCACCTGCCTACGATGTCGTGTGCACCATGGCATACCGGAATCTCGATGCGGTACTCCCCTTGTCGTTCGCTGGAGCGCAACACCTGGCACAATTGCATCCGGGGGATTTGAAGAAGGCTGCTCGTTCATTCGGCATTACGCCGGCGCTTGCCAGGGATCTGGTCGCGGATGTGTGTGATCGGTTGGATGCATCACGCGATGATTCGCTCGATCGGACGGCCAAACTCGCAGGCCCGCATGAGGTGCTCGATTCGATCGGTGAAGTCGTGGCTCACACCACCGCTGAGACGCGCAGACGTTTGTTGGGTTGAACGAGTGCCTGCAAATACAAAGGGCGACCAGCAAGTGCCGGTCGCCCTTTGACGTTCAGACCATCAACCGTGAATCAGTAGCCAGTGTTCTGCACCAGTCCCGGTGACGTACGCGTGTCGCGCAACGGAATCGGAAACAGCGCCTGACCAGGACGATCAGCGATGCCCTTCACGGCAATCGCCTTGCCGAGCCGGTTGAGATCGGGCCACCGATCACCTTCGAACGCCAGCTCGAGACGACGCTCAAGTTCGATGGCATTGATGACATCGGTCTGCGTGGTCACCTGATTGCCCAACGTGTGCACGCCAAGACCCGCACGCGTGCGCACCTTGTTGTACGCGGCCACTGCCTCCGGCAACCGATTGAGACGCGCCAGTGCTTCGGCCTTGATGAGAATCACCTCGGCCAGGCGAATCACGTGCACATGCTCCGTACCCGGACGCGCCGCGTACTTGTTGCCGTTGAGCGGACGTCCGGCATTGCCACTCGGCCGGATCGACCACGCCTTGCGTGCATCACCTGCCGGATACGCGGCATCGATGCTGGTACTCGGCGCCACTTCAGCACGACCAACCTGCAGGTAGTAGTTGGAAATGCCGTTGGTCTCCGTGGCGTTGAACGACACGCGGAAGATGTCTTCCGTGGTGTTGCTGCCCGTTGCCGAAAACAGATCGGCGTACGGCACCGTGAGCGTGTCGCGACCGGCCAGCACCTGATTGGCCGCGTCGAGTGCACCCTGATAGTCCGTGGCTGATGCCGCGTTACCCGTGAGGCCAGCGCGGTAGAACAGCACACGGGCGCGCAACGCACGCGCCGCCATCACGGTGGCGTACCGCGTGTTGGTGGTGTTGCGAATCAGAACCGTGGCGCTATCCAGATCCTTGAGAATCTGCGTGTACACCTCAGTGACCGTAGCTCGCGTATACGCCTGCGCGTCAGCCGGTGCATTGATCGGCTTGGTCGGAATCGGCACACCGCCCCAGAACTTCACGAGGTTGTGGAAGCCGAGCGCCCGCAGGAAATACGCCTGTCCCATGACATCGCTGCGCACAGGGTCGGTAACGAGTGCGATCTGGGGCACCTTGTTGATGAGGACATTGTCGCGATCGATCTGCTGATAGATCGCCGTCCACATCGAAGTCACTTCCGCATTGTCGGCCTGCATGCGGTTGGTGGCCATTTCGCCGAGGTACTGGAAGGTGCCCGTCCAGACGGTGTTGTCGGAGGCGAGGTCACCCACGAGCAATGCCGACAGACCGTAGTAGCTGCCCGACTGCAGACCATCGTACGCTCCATTGAGCGCAGCGGTGGCGGTGGCGTTGTCGGTGATGAGCAGGTCCTGCGGCAGCGACGTGACCGGCTCGACGTTCAGAATGTCACCGCAGCCAGAGGTTGCAGTGAGCGAAAGCATGGCGCCGGCAATCGTGAGGCGGCGCAGAGTAGGGAATCGATTCATGGTGATCACCAGCCCGCGCTGATACCGAAGGTTAACGTGCGGGCGAGCGGATACGCGTAGTAGTCCACACCCATGACCGTGTTGGCGTTGGCGCCGTTGCTGTTCACGTCTGGATTGAAGCCCATGTAGTCACTCCACGTGACCAGATTGCGTCCCGAGAAGTAGAGACGTGCGTTGTCGGCGCGAATCGAACTTGCGAGTTTCGCCGGCAGACGATAGCCAACCGTGACTTCCTGCAGACGGGCAAACGATCCGTCTTCCACGAAGCGCGACGAAAGGAAACGCGCACCACCCGTGGAGCCCATGCGCGGCTGATTGGTGATGTCACCCGGCTTCTGCCAGCGTGCGAGCACCGATGCGTACTTGTTGTCGCGCGAGTTGCCACCGTCATCCATGAAGATGCGGGCGAGGTTGAGCACCTTGCCGCCCTGGCTGAACTGGAGGAATGCTCGTGCGTCGAAGTTGCCCAACTTGATCGAGTTGGTGAGTCCGCCGAAATACTTGGGCTGCGGATTGCCAACGAAGGTGAGATCGGCTGCCACCGGAGCCGCGGTCTCGGTGCCATCGGCCTTGCGATACATCGCATTGCCATTGGCCGGATCGACACGCAGGAACTGGTACAGGTAGAACGTGCCGAGCGGTTGTCCAACAGCTGCCACGGAGGTCACACGACCGCTCACGGTAGCGGTGATGGGCAGACCGTCATACAGCTCGGTGACCTTGTTCTTGTTGAAGGTCATGTTGAGATCGGTGGTCCACTCGAAGCCACCCATCTTGTCGCTGCGGATGTTCACCGTTTGCACGTTGAAATCGAAGCCGCGATTGTTGATGGCACCGACATTGTCCCACACGCTGGTGTAACCACTGGTGGCCGGCACCGGACGTTGCACCAGCAGATTGCTGGTTGCGCGATCGTACCAGTCCACGTTGAAGTTCACTCGGCCTGAAAAGATGCCGATGTCTGCGCCGATGTCGGTTTCCTTGGTGAGCTCCCACTTGAGATTGGGATTGCCCAGCTGCGAATTGGCGAGACCGGTGGTGCCGGTGTACGACTGCGCCGTGGCGAGTGTGCGGCTGGCAAAGTCACTGATGCCCTGATTGCCGGTGGTGCCGTAGCTGCCGCGCAGTTTGAGACTGGCGTACTTACCAAGTCCGGCCATCGCTGGTTCATCGCTGATGGTCCACGCACCCGACACGGCCATGAACTGTCCATAGCGATTGGCGCTGCCGAATCGCGATGAACCATCGGTGCGGAAGCTGGCCGACAGCAGATAGCGGTCGTAGGCCGACCAGTTGGCACGTGCGAAGTACGACACCAGCGTGTTTTCTGTGGCGCCGCCGTCGAACGTGGACACCGCCGCAGCGTTGCGCACATAGCGCTCAAAGCCGGTGGGGAAACCGGTGCCCGACACGTAATTGAAGTCCGACGTGTTGCGCTCCACGCTGCCGCCGGCTGTCAGCGAAAGCTGCTGGAATTCCGAGCGGATCGCATCGTAGTTGCCGAACGCTTCCGACACATAGCGACGGGCAGCGGTGCGTCCGCTGACACCTTCACCACCAACACTACTGCTGGCAGCGCGGTCAACCTTGGGTGAACGCCAACGCAGTTCGTCCACCGCGTACACGTCGGCGCCGACACGCCCCGTAAGTGTAAAGCGATCGGTGGCCTGCAGACGCGCTTCGAGATTGCCGAGTGCGCGCATGGTGCCTGAGTTGAGCGTGCTGTATGCGGCGTAGGCCACCGGGTTGGAGTACAGCAGATTCTGCGAGATACCGCCGTAGCCGAACGACGTGCCTCTGATGGGCGAGAACGGCTGCAGCGAGATGGCGTTGGTGATGATACCGTCGACGTTCAAGTCACCGGGGACGCGGTCATTCGATTCACGCGTGAGACCGATGGAGCCGAGCAGCGACATCTTGGGCGCGGCCTGCGCATCGAGATTGAGGCGGACCGTCTGGCGCTGATACTTGGATCCGATCACCACACCCTGCTGCGCCACATTGGCGCCCGACAGGAACATGCGGAGACGATCGGTACCGCCACTTACGCTGAGCTGCACATCGCTCATGGGCGCCGAACGGAACACCGCGTCCTGCCAATCGGTGTTGATGCTGTCGGTGCCGGCGGGGAAGAGCGGCGTCTGCGCCTGATTGGCGCGTCCTTCGTTCATGAGCGTGACGTACTGCGTGGCGTTCAGGAGATCGAGCTTCTTCTCCACGCTCTGTGTGCCCATCGAACTCGTGATATTGAAGCGGAATTTGTTGCCACCGGCGCCGCGCTTGGTGGTGATGAGCACCACGCCATTCGAGCCGCGCGAACCATAGATGGCGGCAGCGGCGGCGTCCTTCAGCACGTCGATGGACGCGATGTCATCGGGGTTGAGCGCCGAGATGGGTGTCATGCGCTGACCGCTGGTGCTGGTGATCTGTTCGAATGAGCCTTGCAGCATGGGCACACCGTCGACCACGTAGAGCGGTTGATTGCCGGCATTGAGTGAGGCCGGGCCGCGCACGCGCACCGACACACCGGTGCCGGGTTCACCGGAGTTTTGCATGACCTGCACACCGGCAATGCGGCCTTGCAGTGCGTTGTCGATGCTGGTGACGGGCAGTCGTGCGAAGGTGGTGGAGTCGACCGAGGCGATGGCCGCGCTGACGGTGGCGCGCTGACTGCTGCCGTAGCCGGTGGCCACGACCGTGGTGAGCACGGTGGCCACGGGGGCGAGCGCCACGTCGACCGTGGTGTTGGAGCCTGCGTTGACGGTGACGGTGCGTGAGGCGGCGGTGTAGCCGATGCGCTGAACGCGGACAGTTACCGAGCCCGATGGTACAGCAGTGAGGGAGTAAGCACCCGCGTCATTAGTTACGGTGCCACGTGATGTGCCGGGGATGGTGATCTGGACGCCGGCGATACCGCGGCTGTTCGAAGAATCGGTGACCGTTCCTCGAATGGTACCGGTGGACTGCGCGTGCAGCGGCGCGGGGGCGGCTATGGCCGCCATGGTTGCCAGTGCAAAGCCGATGGCGGCGACTCTATGCCATCGAGGGGAAATGCGGGCACTCATCAACACGCTCCAGGCGGTGCGAGGGAGTGCGACGACCGTGGCGCGGGTGGGAGGCGGCACGGGATCGCGAATGTGATGCAGATTCGCGATGATCCTGCCCCGAACGATTCACGTCAAGAGGGCGAAATGGAACGTGTGGGCCCGGAGGCTGCTTACGCCACGAATAGTCAAGTTCAAGTGATAATCCAGCCTAAGATCGGTGCGTCCCTCCGCGCTACTATCCTATTCAATCTTCATCTGCAAAAAATGGATTGTTTCGCCGGAAGTAGCGCGCTGGAAGGGGTACCTTCGCTGGTAGGTCAAGGCGTTGTGAGATTAGCAGATAGGTTCTACTTAGATGTCTCGCCGATTTGTACAGATAACGAGGATCTGGATCAAAACTTGTGAGGATTGGAACCCTGTGAAATTTATGAAGTGGATTGGCGCAGTACGACATGTTGTGACGACCTACGCTTTGCCACATGCTATGAGCAGCTCCGCTGAGCGGGACATAGGCGAATTTGTAGAGGCGGTCGCAGCCGGCCTCTTGCGCCATCTCGCGCACAGATTTTCCTGACCAGGCACCGACGTTTACTTCGATTGCCCACTCGAGCAATTGGGACTCGAGCCACCTCCGTTTGGACGTTATAGCGCGCCCGAGTCTCTTCTTTCGAGTGCTTGGAGATGTCTTGACGTCGTCCTTTAGCTGCTCAATCAAAAGCTTTTCTTGCCCGAGGCCGTAGCGAATATATTCTCGACTTCTCTGCTCACTGTCCATAAGAATCCAAGCCAAGGTGATATGGACGTCGACCATGGCTCGGAGTGCTACCGGTCCGATGTGTCTATTCCATATGCCGGGGTTGTTGGTCAGCTCTAAGGCAAGAACAGTCTGGCGTGCAACAAGTCCCCAAATGGCTTCAGTCGTCTCATTGCTATAGATCTCTGGAGTATGCCGTCGAAACCTCGCATAGAATCCACGGACGATATTGGTGCGATAATTGTTAAGGAACGCTATTACGTTCGAACCTGGAGCGCTGGCCATATTACTTCTCCCAGCGAATGTAGCATTTGCTCAATGATGCGTTTCGGTTCCAAAAGTAACGAGCCCAGTCATCCGGAACAGCGATAGCCGCCCATTCAGCACTGGCGCTTGCTCGCATGAACGATGCTGCCTTCTTTCCCTCTGTGCTATTCGGAGCGTCAATCGCAGCATTCAGGTCAGGAACTTGGATGTGATTAAAAATCTTGATCGTTCCAGCCATCACTCTAGTGAGTAGCATGCTCCCATGTAAGATAACCGCCGGCGTCTCAGACTTGTCGATACATCTTGCAACAGACCGCGAAATGCGATGTATCAATGCCTTTCGTGTGTAGACAGTATTCGGCGGGCCAACAAATGACAGCTGAAAATTTTCGTACAGTAGTGTTAGTGGAGCAAGGCAATCTTGGATCTTCGCGAGGAGACCCTCCTGTTTCCATCTAGCAACGAGCGTCGATTTACACTCTGCGCCGATATGTCCATACGCAGTCTGCAGGGCGAAATTGAAGTTTCGATTGATAAGAGGAAGAGATCGGGTGACATCGACTACTACTTCCAACGTCGTCTTCCCAAAGTGGTATCCTTCTTGCTCGTGGATAAGATCCAGCCAAATGAGCTCAGGAAGCATGGTGTTGACGTAGCTGTGTTCCCGTACGGCAGGTATTTGCTTGAGAGGAGGAATAAACCGTTTCCCCTTTCGCTTATAGCCTCTTAGAATGCTTGGCTTTTCGTCTGTCATTGGTAGTGGCGAGGGCGGTAGCGGTTAAGGTATTGCAAGTTTGCGATCAATACCGCAAAAGTCAGCGACAACTCCGATTACCGACTTCGCTTGCGGCGAAAGAGTTGATGGTGGCGGAACTTCAGGCGAGAATGCCGCTTCTTCAAATTGCAATGCAACTTCAAAAGGGCCCAGCCCGTTGGTTTGTCGTGAAAAAAAGTCAGCTATAGCCTCGGCGCCGATTCCGTCAGCCTGTCGTTGGATTTCTGCTTGAAGGGTCCGCGAAAGTCCGGATTGCCCTGCAACGCTCTCCACGAGGCTCGAAGCCATTTGCGTAACGCTATCGGCAAACTCCTTCCCAGACGAACCGTATCGAATACCCTGCTCAATTACCTTGCGGCGCTGAGTTTGGTCTTCTCCAACAAAGTCCCTTTGAATGAAATCGATCGCCACAAGAAAATGCGAACATAATGCGTAGAATAGGCGCCAAGGATTTGATCCTGTTGCGATCTCTGAGAGAAGCATTCTGAGCTCCTCTAGCCAAGAGTTGCATCCATCGAAGTTCAATGATTGGAGTAGTCGCGCCTTACTCTCTGTGTATCGACCACACCAATTCCCGCCAAGCCTGCCCAAGGACCCCGAGTCAAGTTCTGAGAGAAACTGTTCTTCGGTAATGCGTATCCTGTGACTCTTAGCACTCCGATTCAGTCGCGACAAGAACGTCCCGTCTAACACCCGCACATCGTGACGTAGGCCGAACTCACGGACGTCAGGCCGTGTATCTGTTGTGGCGACAATGCTAGAGTCGAGCTGTAGAATGCTTTGCACTCCCTTGACCCAGAATATTCTTTCGAGTGCTTGTGGTGTCTTCTTGTTCTTAATGTCTACGCAGATTCGTTCCCTGCTCAGCGGCGAGCTACGTGCGTACAAAAACAAATCGACATCCGTAACGTCGAATCCGTGGTAGACGAATTTGCACCCCCGCGCAACATAGTAACCGAGGCTTAGGAAATAATTCCGAAGCATCTCTTCTGCAGCGGCTCCCTTTCGAAGTTGCTCGCTCATCTTTTCAGTCCGCCAGTTCGAATGTCTTGCAGAAGTTTGAGAGTCTGCCTTTTCAAGGGTTCTGTTACGTTTTTTCGCTCTGCTTCTCGATTGGATTCCGGCGTGGCATATAGTGTGACGCGTGCTCCGGGAAGTGCGGTCACAACCTCCGTTGATGCATCTCCGCTTTCGATTACTGCCAGAGCTAGCCTCCCTACCTCAGGCTTCAGGAGTTTCATGGTAAACATGCCTCGCTCGGCGGGCGTGACTCTCACAACACCACGTTGCTCTAGTGCTTGATAATCACTTCCGATTGCGGTGGCCGGACCGACGCTGCTTCCAGCTATGAGCTTGTTCATCAAAGCAGAAATGGCCTGAATTCGGCCGCGTTGATGGCTGCTTACAGTCATGCCATAGGTTAGAGAGGCAACGAGTGCTTTGGCCAAGTCGAACGCATCATCGGCGATTGAGTTGCTAAACTTTGAGAACGCTGCTGGTCGAGTCACAAAATATCTCTTCCCTTCATCGTTCCCAACGGCACTTACGTCGAAAAATGCTATCGAGTGAAGCTTGGAGAATAGACTCTTGCCCAGGATATTGGTGATCTCGTCGAGCGGGACACATCCCGAATCCTGAAGCTTCTGTGTTGCTTCAATTAGGCACCTTGATTCATCCCCCGAGAGGGAGGACATGATTGCGCTGATCTTTGTGGCGTCGTCACGGCGAAACAGGTTGCTGTTGAATACCAAACTGTCGTCTCCGGACAACGGCTCTGTGTCGAAGAAGCCGATGTTTGCGGCGAGAGCTAGAGTGGTGCCCGTCTCCTGACTCGAAAGCTTGAGCGTGTCCGAAATGTACTCGCTAACAGAACGAGTAGTGGTCGGTCTCTCGGAAGCAATTTCAGCAACAATGATCGCGGCATCTTCGTGTGGTTCATAGTCGCTTTCGGAAAAAATGCGTGCCGTATGTTCAAGGATTGCTTTGCCGGTCAGACCGAGTACTTCAATCCCATCGGCACCTAGGGCGACTAGTCGCTGTCTCTCAAGCTCGGAGAGAATTGACGGCATCTCCGTTTTGGGGCTAATGCCATTCGCTTTTGCGAGTGCAGCCAACCTTTTGTTGGACACGTGACTTTGGTTGGAAGCGGAAATAGCGGACAGGAGCGTTCCACTACGACCAGCAAAACCAATTGCATCAAAATCCTGACTCGTGGTGGCCTGCAGCTTTCTGGCATGATGTATTAGCCAGGCTCCTTTAGTGCTGGTATTCATAGATCCTCTTCATGTTTGCAATCATGGCGAGCTTGTAAAAATTCCTAGATTGTATAGCTAGCCTATTGCGTAGGTGAATAATGGGAGGACGCGGGCCGTTATATAGCTATACAATGACTGTGGGCGTTGCTCTTAGTGTATAGGAAGCGATCTGGCTCAACTCCAGTCCCAGTTTTATCACCTCCGCTAACGTACTGTCGACTGGGTACTCTGCATGCTTTCGGTCGACTACAATGGTTTCGAAATAGGCTCGAATCGTGGTCCCCTCGGTGCCAGTCCCAGACAGCCGAAATACAATACGTGTTCCATCCGCGAACAGAATGCGCAGGCCCTGCTTCGCACTCACCGACCCATCAACCGGATCGGTATATGAGAAATCATCCGCAGCCTTCACCACGCGCCCGCCGAGTACCTGACCGGGCAGCGATGCCAACTGCGAGCGCAGATGCGCCATGACGCTGTTGGCCGCCTCAGTCGGCACACCTTCGTAGTCATACCGCGTGTAGTAATTGCGCCCATACTCCGCCCAATGCGCGCGCACGATCTGCTCCACGCTCTCACCACGCGCGGCCACGACATTGAGCCAGAACAGCACGGCCCAGAGACCGTCCTTCTCACGCACGTGATTGCTGCCGGTGCCAAAGCTTTCTTCACCACACAGTGTGATGCGGCCGGCATCGAGCAGATTGCCAAAGAACTTCCAACCCGTCGGCGTTTCAAAACACGGGATGCCTAATCGCTCGGCTACCACATCCACCGCCGCACTCGTGGGCATGGAACGCGCCACACCGGC
This sequence comes from Gemmatimonadaceae bacterium, assembly GCA_016742275.1. Classification (GTDB taxonomy): domain Bacteria; phylum Gemmatimonadota; class Gemmatimonadetes; order Gemmatimonadales; family Gemmatimonadaceae; genus Gemmatimonas. Next base: position 25,457 of record JACVCD010000010.1, on the reverse strand, counting down.
CAGGCCGCCACGATACGCGGGCACCAACGTGGCATTCGCCGCCAGCACCGCCAGACTGTCGCTCGGTGTGACGAAGAAGCGCTGACCGAGAATCATGTTGCGGTCACCATCGCCATCCGACGCGGCACCAAAGTCGGGCGCGTTGTCGCCAAACAACTCCTCCACCAGGTCGTGCGCGTAGGTGAGGTTGGGATCGGGATGCCCACCACCAAAGTCGGGCAGGGGCGTGCCATTGATGACCGTGCCCACCGGCGCACCAAGCCGCCGCTCGAGAATCTCCACGGCGTACGGACCGGTGATGGCGTGCATGGCATCAAAGCGCAAACGGAAACCGCCGGCAATCAGCGCGCGAATGGCACCGAAGTCGAACAGGGTTTCCATCAGCGCCGCATACGCGGCCACCGGATCAACTACTTCAAGCTTCAAGTATCCGAAATCCTGCACACCCACGGCATCCAGATCGAACGCCGGCAACTCGGCCACACGATACTCCGTCAGCGCCGCCGCACGCTCGGCCACCTTGTTGGTGAATGACTCCGGCGCCGGTCCACCATTGGCGGTGTTGTACTTGATGCCGAAGTCACCATCTGCTCCACCAGGGTTGTGGCTGGCCGACAGAATGATGCCACCGGCCGCACCCTGCCGAATGAGATGCGAAGCCGCCGGGGTGGACAGCAGTCCACCACGCCCCACCACTACATGCGTGATGCCATTGCCCGCCGCCATGCGCACGATGGTGCCAATGGCTTCACGATTCAGAAATCGTCCGTCGCCACCAACAACCAGTGCCTGTCCCGGTGCAATGGCGGCGATATCCAGCAGCGCCTGCACAAAGTTTTCGAGATAGTGCGGCTGCTGAAACACGGTTGTGCGCTTCCGTAAGCCCGACGTCCCCGGCCGCTGATCAGCGAACGGGGACGTCGGTACTACGGTGATGCTCGGGGTCATGCCCACTTGAGATCCACCTTGCTGAGTGGCAACTGTCTGACACGCTTTCCGGTGGCCTCGTAGATGGCTCCCATGAGCGCCGGAATGAGCGGTGGCATGGCGGGTTCGCCAATACCAGTTGGCGGATAGTTGGTCTTTCTCCAGTGCACTTCTACTGCGGGCGGCGCCTGACGAATGCGCAGCAGCGGGAAGTTGGCGGCCGAACCCGCAGCCGTCGTGGCCGGCGAGAAGTTGCCCTGATCGGCCTTGCCCGCCGTGAAGGTGATTTCCTGACCGTAGGCCTGACCCATGGCGTCGAGCACCGCGCCTTGAGTCTGCTGTTCGGCGTGATTGGGGTTGATGATCTCGCTGCCCACATCACCAACCGCCCACACCTTGTCCACCTTCACCACACCGGCCTTGCTCACCGTGGCCTGCACGACCTCGGCGAAGTAACCGCGATGGCTGAAGTAGAATGCCACACCCATGCCGGTGCCCTTGGGCAACTTGGTCTTCCCCCAGCCCGACACGTCGCGCACCTGCTCCAGAATGCCAATCACACGCTCGGCGCTCATCTGATTGGCTTGCTGCTGCGGTGTGAGCGGCTGCGCGGGCGGAATCTCCGCCTTCAGCATGTCGATGCGGAACTGAATGGCGTCCTTGCCCGCCGCCGTCGCGCATTCGTCGATGAAACCCTGGAAGGCAAACGACAACGCGTTGGAGCGCGGCGCACGCAACGCACCGGTGGGAACGCCGAGCGGCATGACGGAGACGTCCATGCGCAGATTGGGCACAAAGCGCGCGGGATACTCGGTGGGACCGATGTCGGCACTCGATGCAAAGCGCTCACCCTCGCCGAACGTGGCGAAGTGATTGCGGAATGCCACCAACTTGCCGTTGGCATCGATGCCCGCCGAGAATTTGTGGAAGCCACCCGGACGGAACTGGTCGTGCTGCATGTCGTCTTCACGCGTCCAGATCAACTTGACCGGTACCTTGGCTTCACGGGCAATCCACGCCACTTCGGCCAACGGCTCGTTGTACAGACGACGACCAAAGCCACCACCGGCACGCATCATGTGCATGACGACCTGGTCTTCCTTGAGGCCGAGCGTGGTGGCCACCAGCGCACGACCACCCTGCGGCGTTTGCGATGTGGTCCACATTTCGCACGAGCCATCGGCGTTCATGCGCGCCGTGCAATTCTGCGGTTCGAGCGTGGCGTGATTGATGAACGGGTACGTGTACTCCGCCTCTACCACCTTGGCCGCACTCTTGATGGCGGCGTCGAAATCACCGTCGTTGCGAATGGTGCGGTGCGGCGCCGACTTGAAGAACTCGGCCGCCTTGGCTGCAAAGCCTGCACTCGACTGCTGCGACGTGGGATGGTCGGCCCATGTCACCACGAGTTTCTTGCGCGCTTCCTGCACACGCCACCAGTTGGTGCCCACGATGGCCACACCCGCCTTGAGACCGGCGAGATTGTTGGTGCCTTCAACGACAAACGCGTGCGTGACACCGGGCTGCGCCTTGATGACATCGAGATTGGCGCTCGCCACCTTGGCCGCATACACCGGCGCCTTCACGAACGTGGCGTAGTGCATGTTGGGCACCGTCACGTCGATGCCGAAGATCGGCTTGCCCGTGAGAATGTCCTTGATGCCAACCGTCGTGATGCGCTTGCCGATAATCGTGAACTGCTTCGGATCCTTGAGCGGGATTGTGTCGAGCTCGGGTGGCTTGACACCCGCCGCCGCCGTGGCAAGTGAGCCGTAGGTTGCCTGACGGTTCGATGCCTTGTGGTGCACCACACCGAGAGCCGTGGTGAGTTCACTCACCGGCACATTCCACTGCGTTGCGGCGGCCTGCACCAGCATGGCACGACCAGCCGCACCGACACGACGCTGCGGCAGCCAGTTGGTCGGCGTGGCTGTACTGCCACCGGCCACCTGAGCCGGATACTTGGTTGGGTCGAAGTCGGCCTGCTCGACACGCACCTGCTTCCAGTCGACATCGAGTTCTTCGGCGATCAGCATGGGCAGCATGGTCTTGATGCCCTGACCGATCTCCGGATTCTTGGCGATGATGGTGACGATGTTGTCGGGCGTGATGCGGATGAACGCCGACAACATGGGATCGGCCATCGGCGCTGCACCCGCAAAGCGCTGCAACGCAGCCACCGGCTCGGCGTAACTCGCGAGCATGAGACCACCGCCGGCAATCGCGGTGACTCTCAGGAAATCACGGCGCGAGGTAGTGGACGGAGTGGCGGTCGGAGTCGTTGTTTCAGTCGACATGATCTATTCCTCCCCCGGCGCGCCACTGCTGCTGCCAACCGCCGCACCACCAGCCTTGATCTCGGCGGCACGATGCACGGCCGCACGAATGCGCAGGTATGTAGCGCAGCGGCAGAGATTCGTGTTCAGCGCGGTATCGATGTCAGCGTCGGTGGGCTTGGCCGTCTTGGCCAGCAAACCGGCCGCCGCCATCATCTGGCCGGCCTGACAGTAGCCGCACTGCGGGACGTCGAGCTCTTCCCACGCCTTCTGCACGGCATGCGCGCCATTGGGGTCGAGACCCTCGATGGTCGTGATCTCGGTGCCGGCCGCACGCGACACGGGCATGGTGCAGGTGCGCTGCGCCACGCCGTTCACGTGAACAGTGCAGGCGCCGCAGCGATTCGCGCCGCAGCCGAACTTGGTGCCCTTGAGATTCAGTTCGTCGCGAAGAACCCAGAGCAGCGGCATATCGGGCGGCACATCCAACGTGCGGGACGCGCCATTGACCTTGAGCGTGATCGGCATGGGATCAGGTGAGGTCGGAAGGAAGGTGGGTAACCTGTGAAATCTCGCCCGAAAGGGAGGGGGCGTCCAGCCATAACACCCACTCCCACTCGAAACTGTGCACTGAGCACTGAAAACTGCAGTTAACCCCAGTTCTCAGTGCCCAGTTACCAGTTTCGAGTACGAGTTCTCCCCCTGGGGCTACCACGCGATCCCGTAATCCTCCCCATGATTCGAGCTCCCACCCCACATCGTCCGATGCTTGCGGTCAAACCAGATCGCATTGATCGGCCCGGACGTCCGCTCCAGGGGCCGTAGCCGGTACCCCATCCCACGCAACGCGGCCCGCGTGGCCTCCGGCATCGACGACGAAATCTCCATGAAGCCCGGCTGCGTCTCATGAAAGCCAAATGAATTGCGCATCTGGTACGAGTTGATGTTCGGCGCTTCCACGGCCTGCTGCACCGTCATGCCGAACTCCACCATGTTGAGGAAGAACTGCAGGAGATTCTGATCCTGCGTATCGCCGCCCTGCACAGCAAAGGCCAGGAATGGCGCGCCATCCTTGAGGGCCAGTGTGGGCGTGAGTGTCACGCGGGGACGTTTGCCCGGTTCGATGACATTGAATGGCCCGTCTTCAGGACGAGTGACAAAACTCTGGCCGCGTTGCGATAGACCGAGTCCCGTGCGACCGGCAATGACGGCCGGCACCCAGCCACCGCTTGGTGTGATGGATACCACCCATCCTGCCGAGTCGGCGGCTTCGATGCTGGTGGTGCCGCCGTGAAATGCATCCCAACGTGCGCTGTCGGCGCGGCTGGCGAGTTGCCACGCGGCCGAAGTATCAGTGCGCACACGATCCTGCTGTCCACTCTGCACCGTGGCGTCACGCGGCAGGAAATTGCGCGGTGACCACTGCGCGAGATACTGCGCAAACGGATTGCTGCCGCCCTGATACGGGTACGGATCACCCGGCTTGATGTCGGGATCGTTTTTCGTCCAGTTGATCTGTGCGTAGCGCGCCTTTGCGTACTCCTTGCTCATGAGGCCGCGCATCGGTTCTTCTGGCGCAAACGCCGGATCACCGTACCAGAAATCACGATCAGCAAACGCCATACTGATGGCCTGATAGATCGTGTGCACGTAGCGCGGTGAGTTGTAGCCCATGCTCTTGAGATCGGCATTCTCGAGAATGTTGAGCGCCTGCAGCATGGCTGGGCCCTGCTGCCACTGCTGCAGCTTGCACACCGAAATGCCCTTGTAGTCGCTGCAGATGGGTTCTTCGATTTTCACGCGCCAATTGGCGAGATCGGCCATGGTGAACAGTCCACCGTCTTCGCGCATACCGCGCACGAGTTCCTGCGCAATGTCGCCTTTGTAGAACCGATCATATGCGGCCATGATGGCGGCCTTGCGTGACTTGCCGGCTTTGCGCGCTGCGGCTTCGGTAGCGACGAGTTTGCGGAATGTCGCTGCGAGATCCTTCTGCACGAACATCTCGCCCGGCTCCGGTGCTTCGCGTCCACCGCTGCCCAGATGTGGCAGCATGATGGATGGCGACACCTTCCACTTCTTGATCTCGGCTTTCTGTCTTTCGATGTTGTTGGCGAGTTGCGCTTCGATGGGGAATCCATCGGCGAGCTGAATGGCCGGCGCCAACACCTGCGCCAATGACAGTGTGCCGTATTCGGCCAGCATCACCATCAATCCACCGGGTGTGCCCGGTGTGATGGCCGCGAGTGGTCCGAACTCGGGCGGATGCGCGTAACCCCTGCTCTGGTAGAACTCGGCGGTGGCACCAGTTGGCGCAACGCCGAGCGCATTGATGCCGATGACCTTCTTGAGTTTCGGATGGTAGATCAGCGCCTGCGTTTCACCGCCGCAGTGCAATGTGTCCCACATCGTGCAGGTGGCGGCAAGCATGGCGGCGGCCGCATCGACGGCATTGCCACCCTTCTGAAACATCATCGCACCGGCGGTGGCGCCGAGTGGCTTGCCGGTGATAGCCATCCAATGACGACCATGCAGCGGTGGTTTCTGCGTGGGCGAGCGGCGTGGATCGGCGGCTTGTATGGGCAGACCATCAGCGCTCTGCGCGCCGAGCGATGTGATTGCCAAGGGTGCGACACCTGTCGCAAGGGACAGAGCGAGCAGCCGAGGGGCGATGCGCGACGAGAAACGCCGGGCGCCAGCACGCACCAGTTCAGAAGTCGACATGGGCGGATGAAGTGGCAGGAACGCGGGAGGGATGGTAACGCGTGCGGAATATACGGTCTCCAGGTGGGTCGTCGCCCGCACGCCATTGCGCGGCGCGTTCCCCATGCCCACCATGGAGCCATACCAGTTGCACGCCGCAGGAGGCACCCGGATGGAAGTCAAGCTGAAGGTGAATGGTGAGGATCGCACGATCGACGTGGAGAAGGACATGCCGCTGCTCTGGGCTATCCGCGACGTGCTCAAACTCACCGGTACGAAGTTCGGGTGTGGCCAAGCGCTGTGTGGCGCGTGCACGGTGCATGTGAATGGCGCCGCAGTGCGTTCGTGCATCACGCCGGCGAGTTCCGTGAGCGGGCAGTCCATCACGACCATCGAAGGTCTTGCCACCGACGCCTCGCATCCGCTGCAGAAGATGTGGGTGGAGCTTGGTGTGCCGCAGTGTGGCTACTGTCAGCCCGGTCAGATCATGCAGGCCGCATCGCTGCTGTCCGCCAACAAGGCGCCGACATCGGAAGCGATCGAAGAAGCCATGAATGGCAACATCTGTCGCTGCGGTACGTACATGCGCATTCGTGAAGCCATCAAGGCCGTGGCCGCGAACATGCCCGCCAGCGCGGAGAACTGACCATGTCTGGTGAATCGGACAAGTCACTGATCACGCGCCGAGTATTTGTTGGCGGATTGGGGCTGACAGCGGTTGGTCTCTACTTCGGTGTGTATGCCCCGAGGCAGAAGCGTTCGCCATTCGAGAAGTACTCGGCGCTCAATCCCGACAACGACGCCGACTTCAAGGGTCTCAATCCCAACGTGTTCATTCACGTGGCGCCGGTAACGGGCCTCGTGTCAGTGGTGTGCCATCGCTCGGAGATGGGGCAGGGTGTTCGCAGTTCATTACCCGTGTTGTTTGCCGATGAACTGGGCGCCGACATGCAGCATGTGCGTGTCATCCAGGGCGAAGGCAACGCAGCCTATGGCGATCAGAACACCGATGGCTCGAGTAGTGTGCGTGGTGTGTACCAGCGTATGCGCTCCGTTGCCGCTACCGCACGCATGATGCTCATCTCGGCTGCCGCGGCAGAGCTCAAGGTTCCCGAGAGCGAACTCGTAGCCGAGAATCACGAGGTCGTGCATGCGGCCTCGGGGCGCAAGCTCAAGTTCGGTGATCTCGCGATTGCGGCCGGTGCGCTGCCGGTGCCCGCTGCAGACAAAGTCGTGCTGCGTCCCAATGCGGAGCTCAAGCGCGTCGGTACGAACAAGCTGCCGTTGATTGATGGCCCAGACTATGTGTCGGGCAAGGCGGTGTTTGGTGCCGATGTGTCGGTGCCCGACATGCTCATTGCCGTGATCGCACGTCCGCCCGTGCTGGGTGGCAAGCCCAGTGGATACAATCGCGATGCGGCACTCAAGGTGCCGGGTGTGCGGCACGTGGTGGACATGCCGCATCCGCAGCCTCCGTACGGATTCCAGCCGTGGGGTGGTGTGGCGGTGGTAGCCGAGAATACGTGGGCGGCCATGAAGGGCCGTGATGCGCTCGAACTCACGTGGGACAATCCCGCGGCGCATGCGAGTTACGATACCGCAGCGTACCGCGATGAGTTGTTCAAGTCGGTGCGCGCGCCTGGTACAGCGGAACGCAACGTGGGTGATGTCGATGCCGCTCTCAAGTCATCGGCGAGCACGATTGAAGCCGAGTACTACGTGCCGCATCTGGCGCATGCGTCGATGGAGCCGCCGGTTGCACTCGCACGCTACAATGTGGCGCGTGGTGGCAGTTGCGAAGTGTGGGCGCCCACGCAGAATCCGCAGGCGGTGCGCACCGAAGTCGCACGTGCGCTTGGTATCGCCGAAGATCGGGTGCAGGTGTATGTCACGCTGCTGGGCGGTGCATTCGGTCGTAAATCAAAAGCTGATTTCTGCTCGGAAGCCGCACTCGTGTCCAAGGCCGTTGGTCAACCCGTGCGTGTGCAGTGGACGCGTACGGACGACATTCACAACGACTACTTGAATGCAGTGAGCGCGCAGCATCTCACTGCAGGTCTGGATAGCAACGGCAAGGTTACCGCGTGGCGTCATCGCACGGCGTTTCCGCCCATTGGTTCCACGTTTGCGCCCGGCGTTGATGTTGCGTCTGCCGGCGACTTGCAGCAGGGCATGCTCGATGTAGTACTCGATGTACCCAATGTGCGCATCGAAGCCTGCAAGGCCGCGCCGCATGTGCGTGTGGGTTGGTTGCGTTCGGTGTACAACATCTTCCACGCGTTTGCCATCAACAGTTTTCTCGACGAAGTCGCGAGCGCGCGAAAGAAGGATCCACTCGACAATCTGCTCGAGCTCTACGGCCCGGCACGCATTCACACACTGCAGGATCTCGGCATCAAGGAACTCGGCAACTACGGTGGTTCACTCGAAGAGCATCCGGTCGATGGTGAACGACTGCAGGGTGTGCTGAAGCATGTGGCCACCATGGCCAACTGGTCGGAGCGCGCAGGTGTTGCCGGTCGCGGATTCGGTATCGCCGCGCATCGCAGCTTCAATTCGTACGCGGCCGTCGTGGCCAGTGTGCGCGCGTCATCCAACGGGGCAGTGTCAGTGGATGAAGTGTGGATTGCGCTCGACCCCGGTCAGGTCATCAATCCCGATCGTGTGCATGCGCAGCTCGAGGGATCCGTGCTGAGTGGTATGAGCCACATCATTCATGGTGGTGTCACGCACGCCAAGGGTGCGGCCGAGCAGCGCAACTTTGATACGCTGCAGTTGGTGCGAAATCAGGCGGCGCCGCGGAAGATTCACACAGCCATCGTGGAATCCGGCAAGCCACATGGTGGTGTTGGCGAACCGGGTGTGCCGCCCGTGGCACCGGCCATCGCGAATGCGGTGTTTGCCCTCACCGGCAAGCGTGTTCGCGAGTTCCGTCCGACAGGAGTCTTCGCCTAAGAAGAGAAGACCTACACGCCGCGGGAGAGGATGGTGAGCATCGCCTCCTCGATCTGTTTGGACGAGTACTTCGACCCATCCAGCCCGCGGCACAGTCGATAGCCCAGTGCCACACCCATGATCATCGATGGGATGAGCATGGCGGCCAGTTCAGGATCCACCGTACCCGGGCCCTGCGTCTCGAATGCCTGACGCAGGGCTTCACGTTTCTTGACGATTACTTCATCAAAAAACGTCTGGGCTACTGCCGGTGCGTGTGGCAGTTCGGTGAGCACCATGCCCGTCATGTCGAGCTCGCCCTCGCGCTCGTAGCGCTCCCAGAGCAGATGAACGGCCTTGGCCAGCACATCGTCCCGCGACTGCGCGTCCTGTACCGCATCGCCCAGTGCATCGGCTTCCTGCGCGCGATCACGCAGCAGCGCCAGCAGCAGTTCTTCCTTGGAATCGAAGTAATGGTAGAGACAGCCCTTGGTCACGCCGGCCTCTTCACTGACGGCGTTGAGACTGGCTCCACGAAAGCCCGCGTCCAGAAAAACACGTCGCGCGGCGTCCAATACTTCACGTCGTCGATCCTCCGGGCGCATGCGCCGTCGGTCGCTCGTGAACGATTCCGCCATGTGGTGTCTCCTGAGGAAATGGGCCAACATCTACTTTACCTACCGCGTAGTATGTAACGTTGTCGGCCGGCAGGAAACCACTTTCGCGCCATTGGGCGCCATACATCGCTCGTCATGACCGCATTTGCGCTCCGCCCGCTTCGTCGGGCGGCGGGATTGTCCGTTGTTTTTGTTCTGGGCTGCGACGACAAGGCAGCTCCGCCACCACCACCTGCACCGGAAGTCACCTACATCGTCGCGCAGCCCGCGACAGTCGAAGAGCATCTGCAATTCGTTGGACAGGTCGAGGCGTTTCGCGAAGTGCAGGTGCGGGCGCAGGCGTCGGGCATCATTCTCGAGCGGCCGTTCACCGAAGGCGCGCAGGTCAAGGCAGGCGATGTGCTGTATCGCATCGATGCCGTGACGGCCGATGCCGATGCCCGTGCCGCGCGTGGACGCATGAGCGAAGCGCAGGCGCGTCTTGCCAATGCAGAACTCATGGCCGGACGTTTGCGCCCGTTGCTCGTGGGTAACGCCATTGCCAAGCAGGATGTCGACAACGCCGAGTCGCAATTGCTGCAGGCCAAGGCCGCGGTGGAGCAGGCGCGTGGCGCTGTCGATGCCGCAGAGAAGCGTTTGAGTGAGACGGTGGTGCGCGCCGAGATTGGTGGCCGTATTGGTCGCACCAATCTGGAAGTGGGTGCGCGGGTGAGTGGCATGAGCGATCTGCTCACCACCATCGATGTCGTCGATCCAGTCTATGTGAGCTTCCGGCCGTCGGCGGCGCAGCAGTATCGCTGGTCGCGCGACGCTATGGCTCGGCGCGAACTGGCAGTCGGTGGCAAGGCGCGCGTAGTGCTGCAGATGCCGGACAGCAGCGAACATCCCACGCTCGGTCGTATTGACTTTGTGGACCCGGTGGTCGATCCGCGCACCGGTACGCAGCAGTATCGCGCGAAGTTCGAAAACGCCGATCGTCTGCTCGTACCCGGTCAGTTTGTGCAGGTGCGCATTCGTGGCCTGAGCCGCGACAGCGCCATCGTGGTGCCGCAACGTGCGGTGCTGCAGCAGATGGGCAAGGAAGTCGTGTATGTGATCAATGACAGCAACAAGGTGTCGGTGCGCACGGTGAAGGCCACCGGATGGTCCGGCAGCAACTGGTTGATCGAGACGGGACTCACGCAGGGAGAGCGCGTCGTCGTTGATGGCGTGCAGAAGATCGGTGCGGGTGCCACGGTGCGAGCGAAGGCTGTTAGCGACAGCAGTGGAGCGCCGAAGTGAGTGCACCTCCGTCCAGTGACTCAAAAACTGACGCACCGCCGGTAGCTGCCGAAAAGGAATACCTTTTCGTCAGGAGACCGGTGCTGGCCGCCGTGATCTCCATGGTGATCACGTTGCTCGGCCTGTTTGCCGTGCAGTCGCTGCCGGTGAGTCGCTATCCGCAGATCACACCGCCGGCCGTGCAGGTGAGCGCGTTCTATCCGGGCGCGAGTGCGGCCGATGTGGCCACGGCTGTTGCCGCGCCCATCGAGCAGCAGTTGTCGAGTCTCAACGGCCTCCTGTACTACAAGTCGTCCAACACCAGCGATGGTACGATGGCGTTGTCGATCTATTTCGACATTTCGCGCAATCAGGACCTCGCGGCTGTTGATGTGCAGAACGCCGTGGGTGTGGCTACACCGCAGCTGCCGGCTGCCGTGCGTCAGACCGGTGTGACCATCACCAAGGCCAACTCGGATATTCTGGCATTGGTGGCCATCACGTCGGACGATCCGCGCTACGACGCGTCGTATCTCAGCAACTACGCCAAGATCTACGTTGAGAACGAAATCAAGCGCATCCCCGGTGTCGGTGATTCGCGTGTATTCGGCAATCTCGATTTTGCGATGACCATCAGCATGAATCCCGAGCGCATGGCGCAGCTTGGGATCACGGTCGAAGACGTACAGCAGGCGGTATCGGCGCAGAACGCCACCAAGCCCGGTGGTCGACTGGGACGCGAACCATCGCCCACCGGCACGCAGCTCACCATTCCGGTTGTCACCACGGGTCGTCTCACGCAGCCCAGTGAGTTTGGTGAGATCATTGTGCGTGCGCGTCCTGATGGATCACTGGTGCGCATCAAGGACATTGCCGAAGTCACGATGGGCTCACGCGGCTACGACGCGCGTGCCCGTGTGAACGGCAAACCCACGGCCAATCTGCTCGTGTTTGGTCGTCCTGGTGCCAACAATCTCGAAGTCAAGAACGCCATCGTGCAGCGCATGCAGGAACTCGCGCCGTCATTCCCCGAAGGTGTGCGCTACGAGATTCCGTTTGACACCACACCCTTCATCACCGAATCCATCAAGGAAGTGGTGAAGACGCTGTTCGAAGCCATGGTGCTGGTCACGCTGGTGGTGTTCCTGTTCCTCAAGAGCTGGCGCGCCACGCTCATTCCCGTGCTGGCAGTGCCGGTGTCCATCATCGGTACCTTCCTCGGGCTGCAGGCGCTGGGCTTTACGGTCAATACGCTCACGCTCTTTGGGCTGGTACTAGCCATCGGTATCGTGGTCGACGACGCCATTGTCGTGATCGAGAATGTCGAACGCATCATGGAGCAGGATCACGTCACACCACGTGAGGCCACCAATCGCGCCATGAAGCAGGTGGGCAGCGCGCTGGTGGCCATCGTGCTCGTACTGTGCGCCGTGTTTATTCCCGTGGCATTCGTGGGCGGCATTACCGGTGCCATGTACAAGCAGTTTGCGGCCACCATCGTGATCTCGGTGGTGCTATCGGGTATCGTGGCGCTCACGCTCACGCCGGCACTTTGCGCCACACTGCTCAAGCACAAGACGTACGAAGAAGAGGGCAAGTTCTTCCAGGCGTTTGATCGCGCCTTTGGTCGTCTCACGCGCCGGTACGTGAGTGGCGCCACGGGTGTGATTGATAGGCCGCGCACCTGGGTGGCCGGTTTTGCCGTCATCCTCGTGCTTATCGGTGTGTTGTACAAGGCCGTGCCAGGCGGCTTCCTTCCCAACGAAGACAAGGGCTACTTCGCCGTCTCCATTCAGCTGCCGGATGCTGCTTCACTACAGCGCACCAGCGATGTGGTGACCGAAGTAAATCGCATCGTGCGCGAAGAGCCCATGGTACGCGGTACGGTGGCGCTGGAAGGCTTTGCACTGCTCACCGGCTCCAATCTCACGAACACGGCCACGATGTTCGTGACACTCAAGCCGTGGGAAGAGCGCACGGCCAAGGATCAGTCGCTCGAAGCCATTCTCGGACGAGTGAACAAGAAACTGGGTGGTCTCAAGGAAGCGGTGGTGTTCGGATTCAATCTCCCCGAGATCCCCGGCCTTGGTATCACCAGCGGTCTCGAACTCAATCTGCAGCAGCGCACGGGCGATGACGTACAAGCCTTTGCCCGCGAAGTGCAGGGTTTTGTGAACGAGGGCAAGGGAATTCCTTCGCTGCAGAATGTCGCCACCAACTTCCGCGCCGAAGTGCCGCAGCTCTTTGTCACGGTGGACGAAGCCGCGGCGCAGGCCCGTGGCGTGAGCACCTCGCAGGTGTTCACCACACTGCAGGCCATGTTGTCCAACCTGTACATCAACGACTTCAACATCTACGGTCGTCCGTATCGGGTGCAGGCCGAAGCCCAGGCGCCATTCCGTCAAACGCCGGAAGACATTGGCCGCTTCTTCGTGCGCAGCAACACGGGTGCCATGGTGCCGCTGTCGGCGGTCACGCAAAGCGACATGCGTGGTGCACCCAGCCTGCTCACACGTTTCAATGGCTTTCCGTCTGCTCTCGTGACGGCTGCGGCTACGCTGGGTTCGAGCTCTGGTGAAGGTCTCGACGCGGTAGAGAAGCTGGTTGCCGACAAGTATGCGGCGCAGGGCATCGGCTACGCGTACAGCGGTCAGTCGTATCAGGAACGTGCGGCAGCTGGCAGCAACAACCTCGTGCTCATACTCGGCCTGGTGCTGGTCTTCCTCGTACTCGCCGCGCAGTACGAAAGCTGGTCCATCCCATTTGCCGTGCTGCTCGGCATCCCATTCGGCATCGTGGGTGCGCTGTTCGGTGTGTGGCTGCGCGGATCGCCCAGCGATGTGTATCTGCAAGTTGGTCTCTTCACGGTGGTGGGATTGGCGGCCAAGAATGCCATCCTCATCGTGGAGTTTGCCACCCACTTGCGAGCGGAAGGCATGAGCATTCGTGATGCGGCCATCGAAGCCGCACGCGAACGTTTCCGCCCGATTCTCATGACGTCGTTTGCCTTCATCTTGGGCGTACTGCCGCTGGTAGTGGCCGGTGGCGCCGGTGCCGGCAGTCGTCGTTCACTGGGGACCGGCGTGTTTGCCGGCATGCTCGTGGCCACGACGGTCGGTGTGTTCTTCATTCCGCTCTTCTTTGCACTCATCCGCACGTTCACCGAACGAGCGAGTGGAAAGGAGGTGGCGCGATGAATACGCGTCTCGTTTTCGTGGCGGTGGCCGTGCTGACAAGCAGCGCCTGCGCCGTCGGACCATCTACGCGAGTGGATACCGCAGTTCCTGCGGTGCCAGTTCGTACGGCAACCAGCGCATCACCCAACACCCGCACCTTCCTCGACTCGCTGCGTGCGGCGCGTCAGGCTGATCGTGGCGACAGCATCTCCCGCATCACTTCGCAGCTGCAGCCGGAGTCCAAGGTCATACCGGCTACGGCGACCAGCATGTCCGCATGGTCGGAAGTGCTGCGCGATACCACGCTGTCGGCGCTCATTCGCGAAGCGGTTGCCAACAATCGCAACCTGCGGGTGGCCCAGCAGCGTATCAACGAATTCCGTGCGCTGCGTGGAGTGGCGGCATCGCGATTCTTCCCGCAGATCAACGGCGGAACGTCGCTGTCCACCAACAAGATCGCACTTGCTGCTGCACCGCCAATCGAATTTGATGCCGCGCGCCTGACATCGGACCTCGCATGGGAGCTCGATTTCTGGGGACGCACCCGTCGCGCTACTCAGGCGGCCGGATTCGAGCTCTCAAGTCGCGAAGACGATGTGCGGGCCACCACGTTGTCGCTGGTGAGTGATGTAGCGTCGGCGTACTTGCAACTCCGCGAAGCCGACGCCATTATCGCCATTGCCGAACAGACGCTGGTGTCGCGTGAAGCCACGCTACAGCTGGCGCGTCGCCGATTCGAGCAGGGGCTCATCTCCGAACTCGATGTGCGGCAGTTCGAGGCCACCGTGGCAGACCCGGCAGCGCGCGTGGCCGACTATGCTCGCATGCGCATCGAGGGTGAAAACGCGCTGTCGGTGTTGTTGGGCACCGCACCAAAGAGCATGCCGCGTGGCCATAGACTCAGCGACATCGTGAAGACCGTGGTTGTGCCCGACACACTCTCCGGTGAACTGCTGGCCCGGCGTCCCGATGTGTTGCGCGCTCAGCACGACCTCCAGGCGGCCACGGCACGAGTTGGTGTGGCACAGGCAGCACGTCTCCCGACATTCTCGGTGACCGGTCAGTACGGTGCGCAGCGACCAACGTTCAACGACATCTTTGGTGGTCGTGGCGAGATCTATACGCTGCAGGCCGGCATTTCGGTGCCACTGTTCACCGGCGGACGTCTCAGCAACGAAGCCAAGGCGGCCAAGGCCCGCGCCGAGCAGTCCAAGCACACGTATGAGCAGGTGGTGCTGGTGGCGCTGCGTGAAGTGAGTGATGCGGCTGCCGGTGTACGTCTACGGCGTGATCAGCTCGCCGCACAGGAAACACAGGAGCGTGCACTGCAGGCGGCCTTCACCATTGCGGAGCGTCGGTATGCGAGCGGGATCTCGAGTTATCTCGAAGTGCTCGACGCCCAGCGCAGTCTGTTTGCGGCGCAGCTGACCCGCGTGCAAACCGAACGTCAGTTCCTCGTGGCCACAGTGCAGCTCTACCGTGCACTCGGCGGTGGTTGGGAATAGTCCTTCGCATAGTTCATTCGAATAGTTCAGCGTGAGCCCGCGTCGTGACAATGATCACGGCGCGGGCTCTGCATTTGTGCGTCATATGACCGTCTTTGGGGCTAACATTACAAACACCCAACGGCGGGGATGATGATGCTCTGGAATTCTTCAGTCATGCGCATGAGCGCGGCTCTGCTATTTGCCGCGTGTGCTTCCGGCGACAATGGCGGCACCACACCGGTCGATAGTGGTGGTGAGACAAACAATCCGCCGACCACACCAGGCACACCGGGGCAGGTGCTGGCCGATCGATCTCCCACACCGGCATCCACGCGTGGTGTTGTGCGATCCGAAGTCGTGGCCACGGGCCTCGTGAATCCGTGGGCCATCGAATTCCTTCCGGATGGCCGCGCGCTGGTGACTGAGCGTCCGGGACGACTGCGCATCATGGCGGCCAATGGCACGCTGTCGTCACCTGTCAGCGGTGTGCCGACGGTTTATGCCGAAGGACAGGGTGGGTTGCTCGATGTGGCAATTGATCCCGCGTTTGCACAGAACCAGCGCATTTATCTGTCATTCGCCGAACCGGGCAGCGGTGGCGCCGGAACGGCTGTGGCTCGGGCGCGACTCACCGAAACAGGTCTGCAGGATGTGCAGGTGATCTATCGTCAGGAGCCCAAGCTCAATGGCGGTGGGCACTACGGATCGCGGATCGTGTTTGCGCGCGATGGCAATCTGTTCGTGACGCAGGGTGATCGCATGAACTGGCGTGACTACGCGCAGCAGCTCAATCGTGGTCAGGGAAAAATCATGCGCATTGCGCCTGATGGCTCGGTGCCGGCGGACAATCCATTCCGCTCGCAGAGCGATGCGCGTCCAGAGATCTGGAGCTACGGTCATCGCAATGTGCAGTCCGCCGCGTTGCATCCGACCACTGGTCAGTTGTGGACCGTCGAGCACGGCGCACGTGGTGGTGATGAACTCAATCACCCCGAACGTGGCAAGAACTACGGATGGCCTGTCATCACGTACGGCGTTGACTACAGCGGTGCGCGTATTGGTGAGGGCACTGCCAAGGATGGTCTCGAGCAGCCCGTGTACTACTGGGATCCGGTCATCGCACCATCCGGTATGGTGTTCTATACGGCCAATGCCATTCCGGGTTGGAACGGTTCGGTGCTGATTGGTTCACTCACACCCGGTGCGTTGGTGCGTCTCGAACTCACCAACGGTCGTGTCACGAAGGAAGAGCGCTATCTCGGTGAACTTGGTGAGCGCATTCGTGATGTCACCGTAGGTCCAGATGGATTCGTCTACGTGGTGACGGATAGCGGAACCGGGCGTGTACTGCGGATTCGGCCGGTCTAAATAACAGCAACCGATTCACACGGATTGCACGGACACAAAGGAAACCACAGGAAAATTCATCAATGCTTTTCTTTCCTGTGGTTTCCGAGCCCTTCGGCTACTTCCGTGTGAATCAGTAGGGCTGTCCAACGGATGCTCTGGGGCCCACAAGCAACCGATTCACACGGATTGCACGGAAACAAAAGAAACCACAGGAAGAATCATCAATGTTTCTCCTTCCTGTGGTTTCCGAGCCCTTCGGCTACTTCCGTGTGAATCAGTAGGGCTGTCCAACGGATGCTCTGGGGCCCAGAAGCAACTGATTCACACGGATTGCGCGGACACAAAAGAAACCACAGGAAAAATCATCAATGTTTTCTTTCCTGATGTTTCCGAGCTTTTCTGTTACTTCCGTGTGAATCAGTAGGGCTGTCCAACGGATGCTCTGGGGCCCAGAAGCAACCGATTCACACGGATTGCACGGAAACAAAAGAAACCACAGGAAAAATCACCAACGTCTTTCTTTCCTGTGGTTTCCGCGCTTTTCCGCCACTTCCGTGTGAATCAGTTAGAGGACCTTAAGCACCCCGGAAATACCACCACGACACCACGCCTGCCAACGCGATCGCGGCGATCAGCGCACCAACTGCCGTCACACTGAACTGACGCGATTCGGTCGGGGCGCGCCCTGTCGCAGTAGCAACGACATCAGCAGCACTGGCGATCGCATGCGAATCCGACCGCGCGATCTGCTGCAGCTCATCGATCGTCTTTACAATCACCGACGCCGAATGCGGGCGCTGCAATGGATCCTTGTGCAGGCACCGCATGATCACGGCCGAAAGTGTCTCAGGAAGATCGGGGCGGAACGAATGCAGCGGCGCCGGCGGGTCCTGCACCTGCGCTGCGAGAGTCGCCCGCAACGTTTCGCGCTCGAGCGGTGGCTTGCCCGCAAACAGCTCGTACGCCAGGCACCCGAACGCATACAGGTCCGCCTTGTGATCCACCGTCGGCGCCTTGTTGATCTGCTCCGGCGACATGTACGCCGGAGTGCCCAGCGCCATGCTCACCGTCGTCACTCGGCGGCCCGTCTTGAGTGCGCCTTCACTCGCATCGTCGAGCGCCTTGGCCACACCAAAGTCGGCAATCATCGCCGCACCATCGGAGAGCAACACATTCTCCGGTTTGATGTCGCGGTGCACGACACCACGCGCGTGTGCATACGACAACGCCGAAGCCAGTTCACGCAGCAGACGCGTGCCATCGGCCACACCCAATCGCGAGCGCTTCACCAGCTGCTCACGCAGAGTTTGTCCATCCACGTACGGCATGCTGAACCACCGCAGTGCGCGATCGCCGGCTGCTTCGTTCACCGTGCCCGCCTGAAGCAGCGGCACGAGATGCGGATGCTGCAGGCGCGCGGCGATCAGGATTTCGCGGCGAAAGCGCTCACCGTCTACGCCAATCGTGGCACTCGGCGGCAGCACCTTGAGCACCACCGGTCGATCGAGTGCCGTCTCGGTGGCCAGGAACACCTTGGCCGACCCACCACCGCCAAGCTCACGCTGAATGACATAGGCGTCCCCGAGCTCACGCTCGAGGCGGCTGCGAAGATCCGGTTCAGCGGTAGGGAGGGAGTCCGTCACGCCTAATACATAGCAAAAAAACCGGACCCGTGCGCACGTTGGGACGGGCAACGGGTCCGGTGGTCCCTGCTTTGTTGTGATCCGCGTCACTGGCCCCTGAAGAAGGGCCAGTGTGGAGGCGTTAGCGACTCAGCTGGCGCACCACGTCCAGGAGCAAACGCACCCGGGCCGGATCCGACGACTTGGCCACATCCGCGCTGATCTGCGATGTGAGCAGAGACAATGCCTGCTTGCGACCGGTGCCTGTCACCTTCTCCGCCGCATCCAGCGTCTTGGTAATCGACGCGATGCGCGCATCACTCAGACCATTGTTGCGATCGAGCTGATCGAGATACGCACGGGCCACCGGGAACGCAGCCGGCCAGGTGATCTTCGTCTGCAACTGCGGATTCAGTTCATCGATCTGCACGAGCTTGGCCGCTTCGATTTCGTTTTTCGTGAGGAACTCACTGGGCTGCAGTTCGAAGATGTCGAGACCACGACCAATCTCCGAACCCACGATGTACCCGTTGTACCAGTACGTGCTCCAGTAGCCGGCCAGCGTGAGCTGTTCGGCAATGGGGCCACGATCGAAGTACGCGATTTCCACCGGCTTGGCCGGATTGGTGAAATCAAAGATCGACATGCCGCCCTGATACCACGCCTGCACCATGATGTCGCGGCCCGGTACCGGGATCAGCGAACCATTGTGCGCCACGCAGTTTTCGTTGCTGCCCTGCGCAGCCGGCAGCTTGTAGTAGCCCACCTGCTTCAGCTGACGATCGGCGCCCAATGAGAAAAGGGCATTGGCACCCCACGTAGGCTTGTCCGTGTCGCGGCAACGCGGCGCGGTACCACCGCCCCACTCATCGGTGAACAGCACACTGGTGCCGGCGTTATTGAACGTGGCCGAATGCCAGTAGGCGAAGTTCGGATCGATGACTTCGGCAATGCGCTTCGGATTGGCGGGATCCTTGATATCGAGCAGGATGCCATTGCCGGAGCATGCACCAGCCGCGAGACCGATGGCCGGGTACGCGGTGATGTCGTGGCACTGATCGGTGGTGGCGGTGTTCTGCGTGCCATCGCCATGCGCACCTCCCTTCCAGAGACCAGCCACATTGCCCGCAGCATCAGCAAAGATGCGCGGCATATTCACGACCGAAGCGGTTTGCGGTGCACTGACCGGCACCTTGATCACTTCGATGCGGAACAGCGACGTAGCCGGATCGTCGGGCGAAGTGTTGCAGCCCGCGAGCTCGTCCGGCGAACGCACCGGACCCGTGCCCTGCACGTACACATACACATTCGCCTTGTCGTTGGCGTCGGTCACGAGTGTGTGCGTGTGTGAACCGCGGCAGGTCTGCACGGCGGCGATCTGCTTCGGGTTGTCGATGTCGCTGATATCGAAGATGCGGACGCCGCGGAAACGATCGGCGCTCACCGGCTCGCTCACGCCCTGCGTACCGCAGTCCACCCGACCGACCAGATCTTCGACCGACATGAACAGCAGATTGCCGTACACGGAGAGGTCACCCTGGCCACCCTGACACACAAATGCCTTGCGAAGCTTTGGCGCCTTGGGGTTGCTGATATCCCACGCCTGCCAGCCATGCCAGCCGCCCTGAAAGACCAGATTCTTCTGGAAGGCCAGGTCGGAATTGGCGAAACCGAAATCGCCGAGCTGCTGCGGATTGAACCAGCCGTCCTGCTTGGGCGTGTGCGAAACCAGCGTGACATTGCGAATGGCTTCGCCGGCGTCCTGAAATCCGCCCTTGAGGCCGACTCGCGGATCCTGCGCGGATGCCGTACCGGCACTGACGGCAAGCATTGCCGACAATGAGGCCGCAGCAACGGCGGCACGGCGCAAGGTGGAGCGAAAAACGACTGACGACATCGTGAATGGCAAAGAGGTGAAGAACGACGCGCTCATCGCGCGGGAGTGACAAGGCGGTCGAGCAACGCGCGCATGCGACGGATTTCGGCGCGTTGATCGGCGTCCACATCAGCAGCGAACTGAAACACCTGCGGGTCATGGGCGCCGCGCGGTGTTTCGAGCAGGGTGGCGACCATGCGAAGCGCGCCTTCGTGATGCTGAATCATGTATCGCAGGAACAGCACATCAAAGCGCTCGTGCTGAGCGGCACCGAGCGAATCCATCTGAGCCGGTGACAGCATGCCGGGCATGACGGCAGCTTCGGCGGTATGACCCGCGTGGTGCGCGCTCATATCGTGCGTGGCCGGGACTGGCTGTTTTTTCTGTTCGAGCCAGGCACGCATGATTGCGATCTCGTCTTTCTGAGAGACCGCAATACGTTCGGCCAGCGAGAGCATTTCCGGTCGTTTGGTGCGTGAGTCGACCAGTGCGCTCATATCGAGCGCCTGCGCATGATGGCCAATCATGCCCTGCATGAATTGCACATCGGCGGCAACGACGGTGTCGCGTGACGTTGGTTGCGCGTGGAGGGAAGCCGCGCTGGTCAAAGCCAGCACGGCAGCCCACCGGAGTGAAATGCGGGAGATCATCACCAGAAAAATGCGGTTGAGCATACGGTTTTCAATGCATACCCACCAATGGAGGGAAGGGTCGGGGGCGATGCACCCCCGACCCTTCACAACTCAGTTGGACTTGCTGCTCCAGTGGATGGCTGCAATACGCCAACCGGCCGCCGTGCGACGCACCACGATCAACTCCGCGCCACTCGAGTTGATGGCCCGATTGCGCACCGTGCCGGTGGTTTTCGAGGTGGACACGCTCCATGCCACATCCCCATTCACCGTGATGGCGCGCGGCGTGCGTTCGCTCGATGTGGCTTTGGCAAAGGCCATGTCCGCACCGAGATGATGCGCACGATAGTCGGCCAATGACTCCACGGCGCCGCCTTCGGCGATGAGTACACTGTCGGCCAGCTGCGCGAGTGCCGCGCTACTGTCACCAGCGGCCAGCGCTGCATGGAATCGCGTCACCACCTGAGCTACCGCGGCAGAGTCTGCGGACACTGTTGACGGCATCACGTGACCCGCGTGTTCATCAGCGGGTGGCTTGGGTGTTGGCGCCGGCGTGCTGTGCCCCGCGTGTGCATCATGCCCACCGCCCACCGCACTGCCTTCGGCAAATCCCGTCATCGCCCCCGTGGCCCGATCGTGCCGCATGACGGCGCCGTACGTGACCGTGGGTGTGGGAAGCGCGGGTGAAAAGCCTGACGCCGGTCCGCCCATGTTCTCGGCGCCCATGTGTTCGGCCATCTGCTTCCACGCCGTCACACTCATCACTTCCGTGGTGTCATCACGGAACCGCACTGCGGCCCGCAGAATCTCCGCGCGCTTCTGATCACGCGGCACAGACGGGTTGGTGAGAATGTCCGAGATCACATCATGCATGGAATGCAGATTGTCGAAGATGATCGCGGCCTCCGGATAACGCGCTGCAAATGTCGGCGACACCGGCGCCGTCATCGGCATCTGATGCGGCATGTTGCGCGGCGCTTCCTGCAGCATCTGCCAGAAACGCGCGACTGTCGCACGCACACCGGCCTGTCGTTCCTCAGGCGTGCGGCCGACCATGAGCGGCTCGTACAGACCCACCTGCAACCAGTGATATCCCCAGATCAATCCGTTGAACTTGGGATACTTCTTGCGGAAGGCGAGTGAGTACGGTTGCTCCTGCATCAGCGCCATCGACTTGGGCTTGGCACTGAATGCCAGGTCCGGACGTGTACGATAGTACGCAATCAACTGCGCGACTTCGGCATCCTTCTGCGCCCAGTTCAGTCGTTCATCGGCGAGGATGTCGTACAGTTGCCGATGCAGCAGGTGCGCCCATTCGAACATGACCTTGGCCTCGGGAGCGAGGCGCACGTACATGGGTTCGATGGTCGCTTCTTCGAGCGGCAAGCGTGGCGGACGCGGCAGGATGCGCTTGACGAGTTGATCGTAGCGCTTGACCTCGAGTTCGGACGCCGGGCGATTCGGGAAACGCCACAGCGTTTCGTAGAGAATGGCGTGACCAAAATCGAACGCGTTGAACAGACGATCCGCGTGCGAGTAGTGCGTGCGGAACTGCCAGTTGTGTGACGCCTGGAGATAGAACTGCTCGTAGGTCGTGGACCACTGGGCCTCTGCTGTCGTCGGCAGAGTAGCTGAGAACGTCAGGGCGATGACGCTGGCCCCGAGGAGTCGCGCAATGCGTGTACGCATCAGCGGGCCCCCCGATTGCGCCACGGCATACCAATGGCAAACGCGGCACCGGTGGTCAGAAACCACCCCGGTTCTTCTCCGGCCACGCGATAGCCGCCGCCGGCATCGAATGCCACACGTGGTGACAGCTGAACGCGCGTGCCACCGGCTACATCCCAGCGCAACTTTTCAGTGGCCACCAAGGGCTGACTCGCCACGACTTCTGCCGTGAAGAGCATCGAGCGGAGCGGCAACCACTTGTCGATGGCCAGGCCGGTCGTCCACCGCGAGAACTCCATCATGGCCGTATTCACACCGGCTTCGCCGACATTGCGCGATGGATCATCGGCAAATGTCACCTGCGCGTTCACGTGCATGCGCGCCCAGGGAAACGTGCGCGTGGCGATGGCCTTGAGTGATGGAATGGCTTCGCGGGGGCCGAGTGGCTTGGCTGGCATCAGTACATCGGCCGCTATCGCCAGCGCTGGCCAATTGGTTTCCGCGTTGAAGTTGTACAGCGCGGCCACCGATGTCGTGCGCACGGCGCGGGCACCGTCCACGTGCACCAATGGCAGTCCGACTTCGATCTGCGTGCGAGGGAAGAGACCGATCGCGATTTCTGGCTCGATGCCCCAGCGCGTGGTGCCGGCGCGTGAACGCTCCACGCGAAGCGGCGCGATTTGCAGTTCAATGGCGCGACGCTCGATGGGGTACGCGTCTTCGGTGCGTACCGGGCGTCCGGTATCAGTGTTGAAGTAGTCCGTCTGCGCATGTAGCGCAGATGGCATGGACAGCAATGTCAGGAGCAGCGCCGCACCGACATCCAAGGAGCTGTGAGTGCCGCGCGCATGATGTGCGGACATGATATGGTTTTTGAGGACTCGAAGACCCGCACGGAATGTGCGCGTCAGAACAGGATTTCGAGTCTCAGGCCCGCGGAGGGGGCGTTTCCGGCGCACGCCAGGCCGACAGCGGCGCGGTGGGGGCATACGCCGGCACATTTTCAGCCAGATGGCTTTCCACGATGCGTACGGTAGGCGCCTGGCCGGCAATGGCCGTCACGGCGCACAACATCGCCATCGGACACTCGGCATGGTCGCCGTGTGTGGGATCCGGTGTTGCTGTCTCGTGTTGTGCATGATGTTGCATGCCGTGCTCTGCACCATGCTGCGCACCATGCGACGTATGTGACCCATGCGCCACAACCGAGGCATTGGCCTCGCTGCGCATCACTTCGCACACAGGCGACGCGGCCAACACGCCGATCTGCACGATCTGCAGAACGAGCATCAGCATGGCGGCGCGGCGAAGACGGGTCATCCAACCAGACATGGTGTGCAACCTAACTACTTGGGCTTCTTGGTGGTGATACGAATGATGCCGTTGGCACCAAGCACCCCATACTGTGCAATCGATACTGCATCCTTCAGCACTTCGATGCTCGCCACATCACGTGGATTGATGGCCACCAGACCACCCGTCCCCGGCGACATCTGATAGTCGTCGAGAATGATGAGTGGTTCACCGTTGCCATTCACCGTGGATGTGCCACGAATGCGCACGGTCATGCCGCCCGCTTCCTGAAACACCTGCACGCCCGGGAAACGTCCAACAAACAATTCTTCGACACGTGCCACGGCACGGCCGTCGATCTCGCGGCCTTCGAGAGTATTGTGGCGATTCATCGTGGTCACGCTGTCCGAGTGACGCTCGCCGCGATCCGCGACCTCGGCCTGCTGCTTCGGTGCGCGCGCGCACGCGGTGGCTACCGCGACGATACTCAGCGCGAGCCACGTCCCGATGTGGGCGCTCCTTCTCCATTCAACCAGCCGCTCCCTCGCCATAGCTCCCCCAGCGTTGAGCCGACCACAATCCCGAATTTGAAGTATTGTCAAAAGAGCCCGGATTTCCCATCAGTTTATTTGTTGTCTTGCGTATAATTGGTTAAACAGATAATATTCGTCATGGCCGTTACCACAAAAGACATGTTCGGTGCGAGCCGGGCACCGGAACCGGCAGTAGCCGGCAGCTACGGCGATCCACCGTCGGGACTGCGTCTGCCCGATAGTCTGCGACTTGGGCCTGTAACCCTGGCCGTGTCCGATCTCGCGCGGTCCGAGGCCTGGTATCAGACCGTGCTGGGATTGTCTCCCATGGGCGCACTCACGTCGACGGAAGTGCGATTGGGGGCACAGGGCGCGACCGAACCATTGGTCATTCTGCAGACCGCTCCTGGTGTGCAAAGCATTCGCCCGGGTTCGCGACTCGGTCTTTACCACTTTGCCATTCTGCTTCCCGATCGACCGGCGCTTGGTCGATTCGTCCAGCATCTGGCAGGCATCGGTGCGCGCGCCGGCGCGAGTGATCATCTCGTGTCCGAAGCGCTGTACCTCACCGATCCCGATGGACTCGGCATCGAGGTCTACGCCGATCGTCCGCGCACATCGTGGCAGCGTCTTGGCCGCGAACTGATGATGGCGTCTGATCCGCTCAACTTCCCCGACGTGGTTGCTGCCGCGCAGGGCGAAGCGTGGACGGGCATGCCAGCGGGCACCGTGATGGGGCATCTGCATCTGCACGTCGGTGATCTGCCGCGGGCCAGCGCCTTCTACAGCGAGGCGTTGGGATTTGATCGCATGGTGTGGCGTTATCCCGGTGCGCTCTTCCTGGGTGCCGGCGGATACCACCATCACCTGGGCAGTAACACGTGGGCCGCTGGTGCGTCGTCGCCAACGGAGCGTGATGCACGATTGCTCGAGTGGCGTATCGTGCTGCCGGCTCGTGCGGACGTGGACGCGTCACACGAAGCGTTGCTCAAGGCCGGGTTTGCGGCACCCGATACGGCCGGTCTCGTGCGTGATCCCTGGGGCACGCCGCTGCGCATCCCCGGTGCCGTCGGCGCGCGGGGTTGACTTAACCCCCCATGGTG
>JACVCD010000009.1 GCA_016742275.1 Gemmatimonadaceae bacterium | reverse complement strand
GGCAGCACATGGCCGGTGAGGGTCAGTTCGCCGGTCATGGCCACACCTTTCTTCGGCGCCTGGTTGCGAGCGAGCGAAAGCAGGGCGCTTGCCATGGGGATGCCGGCGCTGGGGCCGTCCTGCAGCGTGAGCTGCGGGAACTGATACGGGAACCACAGCTTCGAGTAGAACTCGAGCGCATGGCGCGACACCTGGCCCGCGCGCGCATAGAGATTGGCCCGACCCGGCAGGTATACCATGTGCACCGGCACGGCACTCTTGCCGGGAATCGTGGCCCGCGTGGCCTGCCACACGTACTTCTTGGCGGTGGCCCACGCAAAGTCGTTCACGGTATCGGCGTGGAAGCGCCACACCAGGCGCCCATTCGCACTGGAAGCCGTGGCCTGCCCCGGACCGACTTCGTTTGGTCCAACAATCGTGGTGATGTCATCGCTGCGCAGCGCAGTGGCAAGTCGCTCACGTGCGGCCGGCGTGAGCACCTGCTCCGGATTCTGCAGCAGCCCCGTACCACTCACGATCCAGCCATGCGGCACATCAATGCGCACATCCCACGTGCCAAAGTTGTTGTAGAACTCCGACGGGCCGAGATAGAGTTCCGTATCCCAACCACGCAGGTCATCGTACTTGGCGATGCGCGGATACCACTGCGTGGGCTGGAACAGTGTGTCGGCCCAACGCTGCGTCATGCGATGCCCGGTACCGGGACCGCCGGGCAACTTGTGTGACCAGTCCACTTCGAGCACGGCCTTCGCACCGGCAGCGATTGGTGTCCCGAGACGAATGCGAGCGTTGGTGCTGCGCCCACTGAGCAGCGTGTTCTCGGCCGCCGCATTGGCCTGTGCAGCCTGTTGCGTCTGAATGGCGCGCGCACCTTCGGCGCCTGCAGTTCCGGCGGCGGCGTTGGACGCGATGTTGACCGGCTGTCCATTCACGGTCATACGCGACAGCACCATACCATCCGTCACTTCCGCCGGCACCCACGGTGCGGCATGCGGTGCATTGCCGAGGAAGTGATTGGGATCGAGACGCAGTCCGATATCCTGGAGCGCGTTCTTGCTCGTGTTGTGAATCGTGATGCGGGCCTTTCCGGTCAATCGTGCAGTTGCCGGATCGAGAGACACATCAATGTCGTAATCCGTGCGCAACTGCCAGTAGTTGCGCCCCGGTCGACCAGTGGAGTCGCGCGTGCCGGCTTCGTATGCACGGCGAATGGCGTTGGTGATCGGCACATCGCGACGCACAGCCCGTGGCGGGCGTGTGGGTGCGGTCTGCGCTTCAACGGGAGTCGAAAACGCGGCCATGGGAAGCGCAACGACAGCAGCTGCTGCGACGCGCCAGAGCTTGTGGGTCATGGGACGATTGGGTTGAGACAACGAAATCGATGGAGAAAGCCTACACGACCTGGGCGCTGGTTGCCATAACCCCGCGGGCGTTACGCTGGTTGCCATCACCAGCACCAATCCATAGCCTTGGTTCATGGCTCTCTTCCGACTGGCACTGGCCACCCTGCCCTATCCGGCAACGCCCGAGGAGTCGGTGCAGCGCGCCATTCGCGCTCTGAAAGACGCCGGCGCCGCCAAGACCGACCTGATCGTCTTTCCGGAATGCTACGTGCCCGGATATCGGCGCCCCGATCTCACGCTACCGCCACCCGATCAGGCATTTCTCGAAGACGCGTGGCGCGCCATTGCTGATGCGGCAGGAGAGGCACGTGTTGGAGTCGTACTGGGGTCGGAGCGGGTTGGCACGGATGCGCGGCCTATTCCCTGTGCGGTGGTGATTGACGCCAACGGTCAGCTGCTGGGAGTGCAGGACAAGGTGCAGATCCCACCCGAAGAAGAAGGCACATACGTGGGTGGATGTGACCGTCAGATCTTTCAGCTTGGCGACGCGGTCATTGGCGTCGTGATCTGTCATGAGGGATGGCGCTATCCGGAGACAGTGCGCTGGGCTGCGCGTCAGGGTGCTCAGCTCGTGCTGCACCCGCACTACAGCTGGCATGAATCCGGTGCGTTTGTACCACACACTTTTGGCGATCCACGCAACAGCTTCCACGAAAAAGCAGCGCTGTGTCGGGCCGCAGAAAACACCTGTTGGTTTGCCACGGTCAATTACGCCACTCCGGACGCGCCGACGACATCGGCGGTTGTTGATCCCGATGGCGTGGTGCAGGTGTGGCAGCCCTACGGCGTCGAAGGACTGCTGGTGACCGACATCGATCTTTCGCGCGCTACCGGTCTACTGGCCAAGCGCCTGCGCAATACCGTCGGCCGTGATGCGCCGATGTGAGGCGTGCCACAGCACCTGACCGCGTCGTACCACGATCGCCTGCGGTGACTCGTGCTGCACCTGCAGGTGAGACTCGATGGCATTCGACAACGCACGCTCTTGCTGCACCACGACCAATCGGGTTGGAACATCCGGATGGTCAGCCACGAATCTGTCGTAGTGCTGCTTGACCCACACCGAAATCGGACACGTGGCGCTGTGTTTGAAGATCACCAATGTCTGTTCGGAGTCGGCGAGTGTGCGAGCCTCGACCATCTCCGGTGTCGCGGCTTGAGCGTCTGCAGCGGCGTGATGCGTAGTGCCCGCCTCGTCGTGATGCGGTAGTCGCTCAGTCGCTCCGGTCCCTTCGAGCACCGCATCCAGTTGCGTGACATAGGTGCCGTACGACTGCGCTCCCGACTGCCTCGAAACCAGCGCGCCACCGTGGAAGATCAACACCGTGGGCAACGCCCGCACATCGTATCGCGTGACCGTCTCGAGCTGCTGATCGGCATCCAGGGTGAACACCCGCACGCGCCCGTGGTATTTTTCAGCCAGGCGGTTGATGACGGGTGTCAGGGTGAGGCACGGTGTGCACCATCCCGCCCACACATCCACCAACACGGGTACCGGTGACTCCAGCACTTCCGCAGCAAAGGTCGCGTCCGTGACCTCGGCAAGAGACTTGTAATCGCTCATGACTGAGAAGATAATCGATCGTGCCGCGCTGGAGGCCATGGCCGCGCAACTGGAGGCCTCCGAAGAGTATCGGGTGGTACGTCGGTTCATTCCGCGGACCGCCTACGAAACACCGTCTCCACCCGATGTACGTCGCGGATTGATTGTCGACGTGGAGACCACGGGTCTCGATACCACGAATGACGCCATCATCGAACTCGGTCTCGTGCCATTCGAATTTGATGCCCGTGGCCGTGTCTATGTGGTAGATGAAGCCCGCAGCTGGTTCGAGGACCCCGGTCGTCCGATTCCGGAGGACGTCGCGGAGCTCACCGGTATCACCGACGAGATGGTGCGCGGTCAGCGCATCGACGACGCCGCAGTGCTACGCGAAATCGATCGTGCGGTATTGGTCATTGCGCACAACGCAGGATTTGACCGACGTGTGCTGGAGCGACGTTTCCCCGCCTTCGCGGAGAAACATTGGGGCTGCTCAGTACAGGAAGTCGCCTGGCCACGCTTCGGTTGCCGCGGTTCCAAGCTCGAATATCTGCTGTTCAAAGCGTGCGGCGAATTTCACACGGGCCACCGTGCCGGCGACGATTGCCTGGCGACATTGCATGTACTGGCGGTACCGCGTGACGGCGATGTGTCACCGCTGCAGTTGTTGCTTGAGCAGGCACGGCGCATCACCTATCGCCTGTGGGCCATTGGCACGCCAATCGAAACCAAGGATCAGCTCAAGGGACGTGGCTATCGCTGGTATCCTGGCGGCACACGCATACCCAAGTGCTGGTACCGCGACTGCACCGAGGCAGAACTGGCGATCGAGCAGACATGGCTCCGTGAGCACGCATATGACGGGCGACAGAGTCCGCCGTGGCGCGTTGACAAGTACACCGCCAAGGAGCGCTACAGCGACCGCATGGGTGCGTAGTGCGGCGAACGCCGTTCGTCACCCATGCCAGGCAGTTGGCCACCGGAGTCTCGCGTCCCCGGATCGGCGCGCGTTAAGCTATCGCATGACGATGATCAGGCGTGTACTCATTGCCGACGATGAACCGCTGGCGCGCGAGCGACTGGCTGATCTGCTGCGCGAACATGCACCGCAGGCCACTGTTCGGGACGTGGGCAACGGTCAGGCCGCACTGGAGCTGATTTCGGCGTGGGCCCCTGACCTGCTGCTGCTTGACATCCAGATGCCCGGCCGCACGGGACTCGATGTCGTGGCGGCGCTCGATCCGGCGCATCTGCCATTGGTGGTGTTCATTACGGCGCATGATGAACATGCGGTGCAGGCGTTCGAGCTTGCAGCGGTGGACTATCTGCTCAAGCCATATGATGACGCCCGGTTTGCCGCCATGTGGCGACGGGTCGAAGAGCGTCGCACAGCCGGTTTGGTCGTAGAGCATGCGCGACTGCTTGGCGCGCTGGCCGGAAACAGCGACGGCGCACCACGCACCAGCGCCGCCACCCCACGTTACATCGATCGCATCGTCATCAAGCAGGATCAGCGCACACGCGTGGTCATGCTGCAAGACGTGCAGTGGATGGAATCAGACGGGAACTATGTGCGCCTGCATGCCGGCAAGGATGTCTATCAGGTGCGCGAAACATTGAGCAGTCTCGAATCCCGTCTCGATCCACGTCGATTCCTGCGTATTCATCGACGCACCATTGTCGACATGCGCGCCATGAAGGAAATGCAGCCATGGTTTGGCGGGGATCTGGTCATGATTCTCAAGGATGGCACCAAACTGCGCGTTGGCCGCAGTCTGCGCGCCAATGTCACCCGCCGTATTGCTGGCGATCTCTGATGCTCGTGCATCTGATGCTCCTGCGCACGTGACGAATTCCTTCGGCAACACCGAATGGGCGTTGCGTCGCAGGCTGCTGCTGTTCTGGCTGATTCCGGCAGCCATGGGCACGCTCGGCTTTCAGTTGGTGCCGTCGCGGCTCAATCCCGATCTCACGCTCGTGGCCCTCATCACCGTACAGGTTGCGATGTGGGGTGCCTGGGCGTTGTGGACGGCGCTCACCTGGGTGATTGGCGATGTGCTGGCTGCTCGTCGCAATTCCCCTTGGGTTCAGGTGCCCGCCTATGCGGCGTGGGGAGCGATTGTCATCCTTTCGCAGATTCTCATTCAGGCACGCATTGGTGTGGCGTTCGGAATCGCCGAACAGCGTGGGCTCGAGAGCACGCTGGTGATCGGCATCCGATCGTATGGTGATTTTTCTGCCGTGGTGTTCATGGCCATCGTGGTATCGCAGTTGGCCATGCGATGGTATGCCTCGTGGCAACTGGAACGATTGCAGGCCGCGCGTGCGGCTGAAGCGCTGGCCGAAGCACGTCTTCGCGCGCTCCAGGTGCAATTGCAGCCGCATTTTTTGTTCAACACGCTCAACTCCATTGTGTCACTGATCGGCCGCGATCCACCGCAGGCGCAGGCGTTGGTGGTGCGCGTCGCCGATCTGTTGCGCAGCACGCTGCGACTAGGCGACGCGCAAGAAATTCCACTGCGTCAGGAGCTCGAGCTCACGCGGCAATATCTCGACATCGAACGCATTCGGTTTGCTGACCGTCTCACGGTCGTTTGGCCGACAACGGCGCTGCCCGATGCGTTGGTTCCGGCGTTCGCCGTACAGGTGTTGGTGGAGAACGCCGTGCGGCATGGTATTGCACGAAATCCCGCTGCTGGTGTGATCACGCTCCATGTCGGCACCACCGACAGCACGCTTTCGATACTCGTACACGACACAGGAGCCGCGACGGATTCAGGCGCCGATCTTACCGCAGATAGCATAGCGGCAGGATCAGGGACGTCGCTCCGAACGCTTCGGGAACGGCTGTCTCACTTGTACGGCGCACGAGGCAGACTGGATTTGCGCCCCACGGTGGCCGGCGGCACCGACGCAGAACTCATCATCCCGCTCTTGCGCACGGGCGGCACCGCAGAGTTTGCGTCAGCCTGAGGCCACGGCAGGTGCACAATGACCGCCGGCTTCAATGACCGACTTGGGCGTCGTGCCCCCTTGTCGTCATAGTAATCCCACTGCGTGTTGGCGAAGAGCCAGAGCCCATCGTCGTCTGCAGCAATGGTGGTGGGTGAGACCAGCTGCATGGTGTCGCGCCACACCGTCTCCACCCGCTCGATTCTGGTGTAGCGGGCATCAAGTTGAATGGACACGATGCGGGGAATGGCCAGACCATTCTGCACCGCCAGCAAACGTCCACGATGCCACACCATGCCATCAAGACCTAACACGGTGGTATGTGGTGCATCGACGAGACGATCCACCTGACCCGTGCGCACATCCACACGCAATAGGCCATGTGAATAGTCCGCAACCAGCACTACACCCTTTGCCACTTCGGCCATTCCCTGCGGGCTGCGCAGCAGCGGATGCTTGACAGCCGTGAATGACTTTGCGCCCGACGGCAGGACATAGAGCGCCGCAGCCAGCGCGTCGCTCACCACCACGGAACCATCCTGCAACTGCAGCAAATCTCCCGGTGCGTGCACGCCCAGGGAGTCCGGCAATGCAACACGCGACTTCACAGCACCGTTTCGCGCAGACAGTGTCCACACGGCCGCTGCATTGCCTCCAGCAGCCGGTGTGCTGTGAGCCGCAGCGTGGACGGGCGCGCTCGCACTGGCGACCAACAGTTCACGCCCATTTGATGCGGCGCGCGTGGCCCAGATCGCACTCATGCCGGGAATCGTATCGAGACGCAGATCTATCGAATGCCCAGTGCCATCAGCCCGAATACGAAAGACGGTCCCCTTTCGCATATCAGTTGCCAGCAGCGTTCGCGGTGCGATGTCGCGCGCGATCCCTTCAACGAAAATCAGTGAATCACTGAGGATATGCACGATTCTCGCGCCCCGTGGTTTGATCGTGCTGGCACTGACATCGAGCTGATTGATCGCGTTCACGGCCTCGGTTCGTGCGATGCTGTCACCCGCATCCGAGGCGGCCCGTATCAACATCTGCCAGTAGGCTGGTTGTGATGGCCATGCACGCGCGGCTCGCTGCAGCAGAGCAACACGAGCAGATGGCGTGGCAGCACGCGCGGCTTCACGTACGACACTTCGCGCCACATTGGCCGAATCCACCGCGGGATGCGATCCGCCTTGTGCATGCAGCGCATCCATGCTGCCCGCATGCAGCGCACACGATACCAGCAACGCGGTGCCTACAGCCTTCACCGCGGCACCTCGAGATTGGACGGGCGGCGCTCGTTCTGCTGCAGACTCAGCATGGCCGCCTCCTGCAATCGCCGCACGATATTCTCCGGTACCTGATATCCCGGAATGACCTGCGGCAATTGATCGGGGCGAATACCACGCACGCGTTCAAGCACCACCAGTGCCGCGAGATATGTCCCAAGTGGTGTGGGATGCAGTCCATCGCTGTACAACTCGTTGTAGTCCCCGTAGCGCGTCCATGCATCACCAGCGGGTGCATACAGTCCGTTCACTGCAGCCGCCGCCTGCCTGTACGACTGGGCAACGTTCGGAAAGTCGAAGAGACGATTCTGGAACGGCCATACCGACAGCAGGACTGACTCCGCGCCACTCGCTCGGACGAGAGGAGCGAATTTTTCAGTCCAGAATCTGAGATGCTGCTGGCTGGCCGGTAACGCCGACGAACCCTGCTGCATCACCACATGGTTCCACTTGCGTGAGCGCAGTCGTGCGGATGCCGTGCCCTCGTTCCAGTGATCTTCGAGCGCGAAGTCCGGGTACGCGACCATCGACACTCTGAGCTTGGTGTCACCGGCCTGGCGCGCCACCGCGACCACCATGGCCGGCAGATCATTGGTGTACGTCAAGGAGTTACCGATGAACAGCACCGCATGATCGTCGGCAGCAAAGCCTGGTCCCGTGGTGGCATTGGCGCATGCCACGGAAGAAGCCAGCAGGGCGGCAACCGATCGCCAGGACCATGAACGCAGCGAGGAACGCAGCGAGGAACGCAGCGAACGGCGCAGGGAGCGCACGCCGGCGAGTGAGAGATTCGCGAGAGACTTGGACATGCCCGAAGGTGGGCTGTCCATTCATCCCCCGCGCCGGTCACGTGGTGAACGGCGCGAGGCTCGTGATGAAGATCTACGGTTGGTGGCTGAGCAGGTGCTGCACGTACGCGGTGATGTCAGCAGGCCACCGACGCATGGCAGTGGAGAGCGCGGCATGATCGCCGCGAAACAGCGCGCGGGATGCATCCTCGAAATGGGGCCGATCGCCCGCCAGTGCCGCCATGGCGGCATAGGCCGCTTCACGTCGGACCCGTTGATGATCACTCTCAGCCTGCGTCTTTCGTGCGGCATCGATGAGCTTGCGAAGTGCGACCGAAGCCCCACCAGGCTGCGTTGCCAACCACTCCCAGTGTCGAGGCAGCAAGGTGACCTCGCGCGGAACCACACCGAGTTTTGGACGCCCCCGACCACGTGGTGCGGTTGTGTCACCCTGCACGTCTGCCGCTTCTGCCACGGCGTCAGACGCCGCGGTGGACAGCAGACCACGAGCCTTGAGACTCGCCAGCATCGCCCGTTCTCCCCCGCGCATCTCGAGGTCGATCACACGCCCCGTGCGATCATCGAATATGAGCACCGCATGTTCCAGTGAAGGCTTGCGCGATGCGATATCGTCGCGCACGGCATCGAATGCTACCCGCGCCACATCGACAAGCGCTCCCTGCGCAAGACGCACGCTGCCGCGAAATGCCGTCACCGTGTGTGGCGCAGAATTCACGACAGCATTCACGGTGGAGTTCGCCGCCGCATTCGCCGTTTCCCTGGCACGACTCATGTGGCCACTCCACGACGCGCCAGAGGGGCATAGGTGTTTTCTGGCGTGAGTGCGAGGCGCTCCTTCCACATCGCAAGGAGTGCCGCGAGGTCATCGGTCGGTCGATAGTCCGGCGTGCCCTCCGGCCAGTCGAGTTCATCAAGCAACACGAACTCGAACGCCTCTTCGCCGAGTGCATTCCAGTCCCGCTGCAGCGATGCGATACCATGCGCACCAAAGCGAAGTTGTAAACGTTCGCGATTGAAAATCGCCGGCACATTCACCGACGCGCCAACAAAAGCACGACCCGTATCACGTCGTCGAATGCAGTACACGCCCATGGTCGGGCGGTGTTCGCGATAGGCGCGAATGAGCGCCTTGCGGTCCATCATGGTCACTCCTGTCTTTATTTTTACCCGGATATATTAATCCTATTATTTACCCGGATAAAATCAAGCCCGCGTGCACTGATTTTCCCCGAGCCGTTCATCCCGACCACGGGGCACATCGGCGACAGCCGCGGCCCATTCAACCCCCAACTGAAACCCGTATTCAGGCGATGGCGTCAGTGTGGCTTTGAGCCTCTTCCATTCACAGTCTGCCACTTTGCCTGCCATGATCTCCCTCCGCCGCACATCTGTGCTGCTCGGCTTGAGTTCCACTTTGGTGTTGTCCGCAAATGTCAGTGCACAATCCGCCAAGGGAGCACTGACGGCACCACCGGCAGCATCACCCGGTTGGTCGACACTGAGCGCCACCGCACTCGTCGATTCGGCACTGACTCGCATGGGTGGAGCGCAATTGCTTTCCAGCATTACCACCATGCGTGCCGATGTCATGACCCAGTGGAAGCGCACCGTGTTCGATGAGCGGCCGGGGTCGGACATTCCGAGCTATGAACGACATGTCGACCTGCGCGACTATGGCGCGCGTCGTTGGCGCAACACGCGGACATTCATACCGAGCCCCGCGAGTGCCGTCGACATCGTTGACGATACGGTTGGTGCCCGCACGATGCCCGGACAAAATGGGGTGCTCGCCACCACACCGCTCAACGTCGCATACATCGATGAACGCCGGCAGATCTTTGCGTTCACGCCGGAACGCACAATGCTGCTGGCGCGTGCTGCCACCGATCTGCGTCGCATCGCCGATACCACCATTGATGGCATTGTACACGCGCGTGTGACCGGCACCGCGGAGGGATATCCAGCCACATGGTTCCTCCGTCGCACCGATCGTTTGCCCACGATGGTCCGCTACCGCTCCGACGACACCAATGATTTTGGTCTCGCCCCATGGGCTTTGCACGACGTAGAGGTGTGGTACGCCAACTGGGCTCGTGTGAATCCGGGCGTGATGTTGCCACGGCAGCGTGACGTGCATCGAGCGGGCCGTGCCTACAAACGCATGACCATGATGACGCTCGCCCTCAATGTCGCAGCGCCGCGTGACTCCTTTGCCATTGCCGACAGCACCGTGCAGCGCTATCTCGCCACCGAACGGCGGCCAATGTGGCAGGTGTCACTGGATTCCGCGCAGATGATCGAGCAGACATTCGCCAGCTTCCCCCGTTTTCTTGGCAGCAGTGGTGCCGTGCGAATCGGTGGAGAGTGGGTGCTTTTCGAAACCGCACAGAGTCAGGGTGCCGTACAACTGGTGCACGATTGGCTCACGGCACGCACCGGTTCAGGCGTGAAGACAGGCATTGTGGCACGCCCGTTCAGCGGCAATGGCGGTGCACGGTGGTTCACGAAGCCTGGTGTCTCGCTTATTGGCGCTCCAGGCGCTGCCGGCAATCTGCGCACCATGCAGCGCGGTGCGGCTCCTATGCGTTTGACGTCGGTGAGCTCCGCACGGTGGGTGCGCGTTGGCAATGACTCGTTGTGGATGGAACCTGTGGACTTGCCTGACGCTGCGGGCACGTTGCTGGTGTACTCACCGACGTTGCGATGGATCTACAATCCGGTGTTTGGCGTGCCGCTCTATCAGCCTGCGCATGAGCAGTTCGTCGCCCGACTTCGTGCGCGTGGATTACCCGTGGAGTGGGTGGGATCGACAACAAATGTTCGAGCGGCGGTGCCTGCTGCGGCGCCGGCGAAGTAGCGCCGACGCCACCAGCAATCACGCCCAGCGGAATCCGTGTTTGGTGAGCGGCAATGAACGCACCCGCTCACCATCGCGGCAAAAATGGCATTGCAGAGAGCCGGCACCACCGGTGGAAGAGCCGGCTCTCCAAGTCCCGATGGCGCGACATCGGTTTGCACAAAATGCACCTCGACCGGTGGTGCATTACGCATGCGCATGAGTGGAGCTCACGAAGCGTTACGACTTCCACGCGGCCGAGGACCTGAAGCGTGGCACCCGCCGGCGGCGGTCGGCGACCAGTGCCACGCGGCGATAGCGCGGCAATACATTTTCCAATCAGTGGCCTGCGCAGAAACGTATCAACCAGCTGCGACTGCGCAGGCTGTTCAGTTGGGCTTTACAATGACCTTGGTGAGTCGGGTGTCGTCGGTGACGCCGTCGCGCACGACAATGGTGCGCAGCAGTTCGCCGGAGTCGCGATCAATCCACCAGCGATCCGGTGTGGAGCCGGTGAGCAGTTCAACGCGCCAGGCGTTGCGCCGGCGGCCGATGATGGTGAGTGTGTCAAGGCCGGCGACGCGCATGTGGAGGTCGTGTGTGCTGTAGCTGCCAATAACTGGGCCGATCTGACTTGGCACAGCAACACGCCCTGTCCAACCATCGGCGAGTGGCGCATGGGCTAGCAGCATCGCCAAGTGATCTTCGTTCACCGCAGTGAGCCGCGAGCGCTCGAAAGCGAGACTCCCCATATAGCGAGGGAATGAACCATCACTCGCAGTTCCAAACGTCTTGGGTCTTCGCCTTTCTGTCAGCACGACCGCTCGTGGCGTGAACTGCATACGCAGTGTATCCGCCCCCACTCGCAAGCCGCGATGTAGTGGTGTACGAGGAGCATCTTCGACGACGAGCATATCAGCTTCCTGCTGCTGCTCGGACACGTGTGCTGGGCCATTTCGATAGACCGCCCAGATAATCCAGTCGCGCTGTTGGTGTCGCTCCAGTTTCACAGTCCATTCTGAACGCTGCGAAGGTTGCCCCGCCACGTTCCGCTCGCGTTCGAAACGGAGTTCACCTTCTTGAATACGAAGCGGGTGCGTCAGTGCCAACTCCAATGGAACCGGCATTGGACTTCGACTCTGCGCCTGAGCCACTCGTGGCCATGGCTCAAGCAGGCGCGTCCACTCTCCACCACGAGACGCGATTGAATGTTTTGAAATCGCCTGATCATTCGGACGTAGCGGTATTGCGTCCGACCACCAGGACCTGACTCCGAACCAGGAAAGACCAACACCGACCAGAATCACCGCAGCCCACCGCACGACACGCGTGGACGCCGGCACACTTGCGGTATGGAGCAAGGAAGGTTCCATCGTGCGCTGGATACGCGCGAGTAATTCGTCAGGAGCCGCATGCACTGATTTCTTGAGATCAGCAGCAAGCCAATCCAGCTCGGGGGGAATTCCGGGCGCTGAGGTCTCGCGTGCGCGATTCATCGCAGGTGCTCCAGTTGCTGACGAAGCTGTTTGATGGCGCGGTGCAAGCGCACCTCGGAGGCTTGCACGGAAATGCCCAGCCACTTGGCGATTTCCGGATGCGTGAGATCAAGCATGATGCGAAGCACCACGACCTGTCGCAGAGAGGGTGAGAGCTTGGCGAGCGCATTGCCCGCACGATCGAGCGCAATGACATCCCGATCAATCGACTGGCCATCATCGCTCCGCTCGAACACCGCAGATAGCGGCGCAAACCATTTGCGCCGCCGCTGCTGGTCGATGGCTCGACGTACGGCAACCCGTGCAAGCCATGCATCAAAACGACCGTGCTCTTGGTATTGCGCCATAGCTCGCGGCAATTCGACGAATACATCATGCACGATGTCTTCGGCATCCTCTCGTGAGCCAATGAATCGATGCAGCATGGTGAGCAAGCCACCAGCATGTCGTCGATAACATTCCGCGATCGCAGCCGCGTCCCCGCGGCGGAGTGCCGCGAGGTCCATAGGCGATTCGATGGTTGGCGACGACTGGTCGCGGATTGGGGAATTGACGGCGGTCAAGATCGCAGGTGTGGACGGTACCGGGATGAATGCCCGGATGTTGCTGCGTACCAACGTGCGAGGGGCAATATCCCTTACATCGTTAGTCGTGCCTCGGCAGGCTGCGTAGAGCCTTCCGACTTGAACCGATACCACAGCAGTAAGAGGGCGCTGATCAGGATGAACTCATTGGCGGCCCACATTGCCTGCCACGGAGAGATAAGCAGTTGCTCGGCCATACTTTCGCCGGCCATGAGGCAAATGTAGTAAAAGGTAAAGACCGCCACACTCGACAGCGCGAGCAGTGGTGTGCCATGCCGGGTGCGCCCAGGTGTCAGCGCCACTGCTGCCAACGAGAGCACGACGCACGCGACCGCGAGTGCGTACTTTTTGTGGATCTCTATCGCATTCGACATCGCCGCAATCTTGGTTTCTCGGACGTTCAACGTCCAAGGCGCAATATTCAGAGAGAGAGTTTCCTCAGGCGTTGCTGGCCGATTCTGCATGAACTTTAGCGCGTTCTCATGCGCTAGTAGCTCGGCATTCAGCAGATACTGCTTCGATTGCAGTTGACTGAGCGTCATACTCCGGTCCCCATGATATCCGGGCCGTCCATACCGCACATCTTCGTAGTGCGCATTGGCTCGAGGTACCAATTCGGTGTTCAGAGCAAAACTGACGAGACCAATTCCCGCAGAGAACAGTAGCGTAGGCGCGAGGAGCGCGAAGTAGTAGGTCTTCGCAGACTGCAGCCTTACTTCTCGTGGTGCCCGTGCTACGCCGAGCGCCACGAATGACACCGCGAGAAACACTGACATCGGAACCGTCATCGCTGCCGTGAACGGTATACTCAGCAGAATGAGCTTCGGCCCCTGACCGCCCGTGAAATCCCCGGCTTGGAGCTGGCGAAGGGCTGATACCGTCAGGAGACACAAAGTGAGCAAGACGAGTGAGACCAGGTACGCCTTGGCTATGCGACGTAGCATCTCTCCCCGCTCAGGCACGCGCGGGAGTAGACCTTTGTCATCAGCATGCGACACCGCAGGCTTCATGCGCCAGACTTCGCGAATCCGTTCATACGAACCTCGTGCCAACAGATCCCATATGGCAGCAATGCCCGTTCGCATTTCACTTCCCTCCTCTTTCGCGCGCTCCATATCGCGCGAGAACAACGATTCCATTGCCGCACCATGTTTCTCACGCAACTCACGCGGCAATACACGAAGGCTGACGCGGAAAAGCCGCGTCCATCCACGATGCGCACTCATGCGCCTGCCCCCCGCAGTGCAAGTCGCGCGCGGGCCACATGCGCGAGGGACTCCATCCGCTCGACTTCCTGCCGAAGCGCGGTCTTCCCGGCGCGAGAGATACGATAGAACCGCTCACGACCGGAGATCACATCCGGACGGTCGTCTTCACTCATCTCCTCGAGCCATCCCTGACGCACCAGCTCTTCGAGGGAACCATAGAGCGTAGCCGGCCACAGTCGCACCTTGCCGTCGCTCAACTCGCGTACATCATCCTGAATCGCCGTGCCGTAGCGTGGCGCGGCCGAAACGGAAAGCAGGATGTAGAACCAATTGGATTTCATACGTGTCCCGGGCGACGGGGGAATCGGTCAGCAACAAACTACCACTGCATACTATGCAATAGTAGTTTGCTGCGCAAGCCGAAGTTCCATCAACCCTGGCAGGTCACACAATGTGTCACCTCCGGCATGACCAGGAGACGACCATACGGGATGCCTTCACCGCAGCGCACGCATACACCGTAGGTGTCATCGGCAACACGCTCGATGGCGGCAACGACGGCGTCATGCCGAGCTTGCGTGTGCTCTCGTACCCGCGTGGCCTCTTCACCGGTATCGTCGGCCATCAGTGTGAGCGAACGCGTGAGACGCGCGCGATCGGTATTGAGTTCACTCACCAGTCCGCGGAGTTCGCTCATGGACAGGTGTGTGTTTGTTTCGTGATGCAACGACATGTGCGTATCCTCGGCATGGAACCAGGGGGCAAAAAAAAGCGCGCCGCCGATGCCTGCCGAGCACAATGTGCTTACGGCTGGAGCGCGCGCAGCATCGCCGCACGCGCTCCATGACATCGGGACGCGACTCCCAATTCGATGATAGTACACACACCGGAGAAACAAGTTCCATTGAGTGCGCACTCTGCCGCATAGCTGCACCATCATTGACGTTGGCGACAGCACGGGCTAAGGTGCACACAGGTAAGTTCTCGTACACGCAGCGCCTATCTATCTCGCCGCCATGCTCCTTCGCGCTCAACCACACCGATTCGCCGTCACCCGCGTGCATTGCACGCGAGTGTCCGCCGCACGCCCTTCGGGCCGGTGCGCGCGCGGTGTCGATTCGACGCTGCGCACGGCATCGGCATACGCCACAACGCAGAGGGGCAGCCAGTCAGTTCGCCTACACGCGACGACTGATTAGCACTGGTCAGTTTCGCGCGAGCACATCACTCGCAAAGACCGCCCCACCTGCGTACATCCGCACGGTGGGGCGGTTTGCATTTCCCACTATCTCGTGGCGCCAGCAGTCGATGCCGTTGACCCAAGACGCGACTCTCGGGGGAACGGCTCCATCTGATGTCGCCTGCAGTTCACCAACAAATGGGAGAACGAGCGCCGATCAGCCCCCACACCTCGCCATCGCCGCCGCGACAGAATCCGGCTGTGCACGCACCGAACCAGGGAGCGTGCCCCTGCCACGCATTTCTTCCCACATGCGTTGGCTCTTGCGCAGCCACACCAGCGCATGGTCGCAGTGAGCTGCGCGCGCGCCTGGTTCACTCGAGACCAGCGCCCTTCGCACATGCATCGACCCTGCACTCTGGTAGATACTGGCCAGGCTACTCTGCGCCTTCCGCGCGCTACCCGCACGTGCCGCAGCGGCCTCGGCCAAAGGCACGGCCTTCCCGACGGCAGCGTCCGCGCTCACTGCACGCCCTGAACGATCGAGCGCATCGCCCAACCCTGCATACAGTAGCGCGAGATCGTCGACGTGACGGGGACTCGCAGGCTCCGACACTTGCAATTCCTTCTTTAGCGCTATAGCCCGCTCGTACTCACGAACCGACGAGGCGACATCACCTGCATCGAGAAACGCATCGGCCAGCAATCCGTGCGTGAAAGCAACATCCTGCTGGAACTCCACACTCTTTGGTGCGGCCGCACGCAACCGCTCCATGATCGCCAGCGCGCGCCGATGATGTTCGATGGCAGCTCGGGCATCACCCATTGCGCGGAGGTCCTGACCAAGAGTGTTCCAGGTGACGCCGAGGTTGCGTGCCAGCAGAGTATTCTGTGTGTCGATCGCGACCATCGGTTGCAGCACGTCCGCGACCCTGCGGACCATGGCAATGCCATCCGCATACTGGCCCTCATCGGCCAGGGATCGGCGGAGCTTCATGTAGCCAGACAGCAAGTTGACTCTACGAAACCCGTCATTGGGGTTCTCGGCGACGATTTTCTCCAGAATGTCCACACCGCGACGCAGGTGCGGCAGTCCGAGCGTATCGCCGACGGTTTGTTCGAGGATGCCGAGATTCATGAGCGTATTGGCAAGTCCGCCACGGACCTCCACATCATTGGGCAACTTCACGTGCAGCGTCTCACGCTGCGCCACCGCTGCGCGATAGCTGGCTAGCGCACCAGGTATATCGCCGATATTGGACTGACCGACTCCACCGCGGCTATCACCCATCTCGTAGTAAATGTTCGACAGTGCGCGCCGATAGTCGACGTTACCTGTATCCAGCGACACCGCGCGTCGCTGCACGATCAGCGCGCGCTCGAGATTGTCGACTGAACCTTTGATATCGCCGGTGATGTTCTGCATGTTGGCCAATCCCTTGTAGCCAACCGCGAGCGCGCTCAGCGCCTCGGCATTGCTTGACGTAGGTGCAATCGATCGCTCAAGCAACACGACGGAGGCACGGTAGCTCTTGAGTGCCGCATCGGAGTCACCGAGGTTGTCGTTGTACGAATTGCCCTGCACGAGACCCAGGCGCTGATAGGCAGCGGCGAGCTCGCGTTCGAGCAGCGTGTCACCTGCCGCCTCACGGGCGAGCGCGTCGAGTGAGTTCAGGCCACGCTTGACAAGTAGTGCACGCGCGGGTGTCGCACCCGGCAGATTCGCGATCGCGTCATGCACTTCAAACAGGAACGACGTAGCCAAGGCGCGCACGTCAGCGAATCGCCGCTCGGCGCGCAAACGTTCCCGGTTCGCGATACGTGCCTGCCAGATCGTCGCACCCAATCCACCAACCAGCGACACGAGCACCAGCAGCGCCACGCCAAGTCCTACACGATTGCGCTGCGCGAACTTGAACACCCGGTAGCCGAGCGTATCGCGCCGCGCGGTGACAGGGTGACCTGCAAGGAATCGGCCGATGTCGTCGGAGAACGCTTCGACTGAGTGATACCGACGCGACGGCTCCTTGTGCATCGCCTTGAGCACAATCGTATCGAGATCCCCGCGCAATGCGCGTCGGGTTGCCTCGCGGGCCACCGCCGTGCTGGGCGGTGGTGCATCGGTGTCACACACCGCGCGCACCACATCTTCGGCCCGCATGTCGTTCCCGGCGAATGGCCGACGTCCGGTGAGTATCTCGTAGAGTAGTACGCCCAACGAGTACACATCGGTGGCCGTGGTAACCAGTCCACCACGGAGTTGCTCAGGGCTCGCGTACTCCGGTGTCATGGCACGCAACGTATCCGTTTGCGCTTCACCGCTCCCGTCACGTTCGGGATCGAGTAGTCTGGCGATTCCGAAGTCGAGCAGCTTCGGTGTGCCGTCGTCGGCAACGAGAATGTTGCCGGACTTGATATCGCGATGCACCACGAGATTCTGATGTGCATGCTGTACTGCAGTGCACACCGTGCGAAACAGCGTGAGCTGCTCTGCGGAACTCAGATTGTGAGCTGTGCAGTACGCGCCAATCGATTGGCCCTGCACGTATTCCATGACGAAGTACGGCACGCCGTCGGGTGTAGTTCCCCCGTCCAGCAAACGTGCGATGTTCGGATGATCGAGCCCTGCGAGCACTTGCCGTTCGCGGCGGAAGCGCGCGAGAATGACGTCCGTATCCATGCCACGCTTGACCAACTTCACTGCGACCTGCTGTTCGAATTCCCCGTCATCACGCGTAGCGAGGTAGACGGCGCCCATACCGCCACGACCTATCTCCCTCAGCAGGCGATACGGCCCGACGCGTCCGCGTGAGGGCAGCACCTCGGCACCCAAAGACGGCACCGCGTCGGGTGACATTGCTGCAGCTGGCGTCTCGAGAAAGTCCTCGGTGGCGCCATGCGCGGTCAGCAGCGACTCGAGTTGTGTGCGAAGCGTCGTGCTGTGCCCTGCTACTCGCTCAACAAACGCCGCGCGATCCTCCGGCGGTAATTCGAGCGCATCGTAGAACATTTCCTTGAGCGATTCCCACTCGGCCGGATGCATCGCGCCCGAATCGTTCACGTAGGTCATGTCGTGAGCGCTCGATGCAGCCAGGCTTTCGCGAGTGTCCACTCGCGCTTCACCGTGGTGGGAGAGATCTCGAGTACCTGTGCCGTCTCGTCGATATTGAGGCCTGCAAAAAACCGGAGTTCCACGAC
Source organism: Gemmatimonadaceae bacterium (assembly GCA_016742275.1). Lineage (GTDB taxonomy): Bacteria > Gemmatimonadota > Gemmatimonadetes > Gemmatimonadales > Gemmatimonadaceae > Gemmatimonas. The sequence continues at coordinate 193,296 of JACVCD010000009.1, read as the reverse complement.
CCGCGCCTGACGTGGATCGAGCCGCCCCAGCTCGTTCAATGCGGCATCGAGTTCAACGAGATCCAAATCACGTTCACCCGACCACGAAAGGGAATCATCCAGGGTGACGCGGGTGGCCAGTCCACCGCGCTTGGCCGCGTTCCGTGATTCCGCATGATTCACGAGGATGCGTCGCATCATCTGCGCGGCCAGTCCAAAGAACTGCGACCGGTTCATCCAGTCGACACTGCGCTGCCCGCTGAGACGGATGTAGGCCTCGTTGACCAGTGCCGTGGGTTGCAGCGTATGGTCTGCCCGTTCCGCCCGTAGTGCGCGCTGTGCCAGTGCGTGCAGCTCCTCGTAGACCGCCGGCATCAAGGCGTCCAGTGTGGCCTTATTGGCCTGGTCAGGCGGGATAGGACCGTCCAGCGAAGGTGGGCGAGCGGGAAAGCCGCGAAAGTATGCCGCACGGTAGCGCAGGCAGGAAGGACTGATCACCCAGAATGGTCCGATTCTGCGCGGTTTCCGGCGTTCTCAGTTGGACATCCGGCACGGAGGCCTGGATGGGTCCAGAAAAATTGCCCACCGGAAACCGCTGACGGGAGAATTGATGCTGAGGAGCCTTCGTAGTATCGCAGGCGTGGGGATGTTGTTCGCGTTCGTCGCATGCGATCCGCCGGCTGACGCCACCACCACGCCGGAGCCAGCTCGACTCCGGTTGACCGGGTCTCCGTCTGAACAGCGTGTTGCGCAGGGTGCGGTGACGCTGTTCACCATGACCATTGAGCGTCAGAGTTTTGCCGGTCCCGTCACGCTCGCGGCAGATCCGTCGACGATACCGACTGGTGTCTCGGTGGACTTTGATCCCGCCACACTACAACCAGGAATCACGCAGGCGATCGCACGGGTCAGTGTCGCAGCCAACGCACCCGTGCAGTACGTAGCCGAGCCGCCGCTAGCGACGATTCGTGTTCTGGCTGCGGGGCCGGAACTACTTCGGGATACCTCGTCCATCCGTGTCCGCATTGTGCCATCGTCTCTCGCCGGTATCACACTCAACGCGACGCCGGCGGACTTCACGCTATTGCTCGGGGAAAGCGGAGAAGGGCTCGTAACCCTCGCGCGGCAGGGTAACTACACCGGTTCCACGGCCGTTCAGCTAATAGCCGTCGCGAACATGGACTTGGCACCGGGGAACGCAATCGACCACTCCATCACCCCGGTCGCGGGTGTACCGGATACCTGGCGCATGCGATTCTCGACCGCCAATCCGGACAAACTGCAGGATCTGATCCGCATGGTTCAACTGATCGGCGGTCGCCTGCCATTCACCGTACGCGCGACGCCACAGGGTCTCGCCCCGGTCGACATTTCGGTGATGGTAGCGGTGACCATGCCGACGTTTGCCGTCACTAACGGTGCGGCGCGTATCGAAGCGGGTACACAGAGCACACCTCCCGTATCGCTCTTTCTGCAGCGCTCGAGCCGTTTCACGGCACCCATCACGATGTCCATCGAGAACGCGCCACCGGGTATCACGGGCACCTTTTCCCCGAATCCAGCGCTCGATGACAAGACCGAACTGACGCTGCGTGTGGCGGCCAACGTGGCCCCCGGCACATACGAAGTGGACGTGCTTGCCACACCTGCTGCCAATTCAGGCGCGGCCGAACGACGGTCACGAGTCGCCGTGACGGTTACACCGACCATTCCCTATCGTATCACCGTAGCCGACTTGAATGTGGTGGCCGGCTCAGAGGCGACCGGTGCGTTCAACCTGACGCGATTGAATGGCTTTGCCGGCACGGTGAGCGTGGGCTTCACACAAATTCTCGGCATCCCGCTCCCCGCCGGAATGACCGTAGCACTGACACAAGGTCCGCTTACGCAGTCGGCCGGTACGGTGCGCGTCACCACCACGAGCGCCACACCACCAGGCACCTACAGCATTCAGGCTACGGGCAAGACTGCTGGCTTCCAGGATGTCTTGCAGACGTTCTCGGTCACAGTCCAGGCCGCGCCACCCCCACCGCCGCCGCCAACCAGCATCGTCACACGCATTGCCATCGAACCGCGCGACGCGGAAGTCACAGCACCCGCCACGCAACAGTACAGTGTAGCGCTCTACAACGCGGCCGGCGCACGCGTACAAGCGGAAACCGGTGGATCGATTCGGTATACCTCGTCGCTCACGACCGTTGCACGCATTGATTCCGTGACCGGACTCGCGACCGGTGCCAACGCCGGTGTCACCACGATCACGGCACGTTACCTGTTAAATGGCGTCCTGGTGCAGACCGACGCCTCGCCACTCACGGTGTACGCCGCCGGTGCAGCGGGACACTACGGTTCGGCGACCATCTCCACGAACAACAACAACACGCGTACGTTGCGCGCGGGTGAAACACTGCTCTTTCAGCTCATCGTACGGAACGTGGCCGGCACTCAGGTCACATCGGGTGTTACACCTGCACCCACGGTCACGACCTCAACGGGCAACGTGAGCATTGCGCCCTGCACTCCTGGCGTCGGCCCGTGTCCGAATTTTGCGGGCTACTTCTTCACCATGACGGCGTCACCCAATGCGACCGCTGGTAGTACGGTGCGAATCCGGTACGACGTGATGGGTGCTGGTGGCGAGATCACCATGACGATTGTGCCGTAGTTACCGCAGCTCGTTTCGCACGGTATCTCGGCCGAGGTATCCGCTTCTATCTCGTTGGAGATATCGGGATACCGTGCACGCACACAATCTCACGAAACGTGACGCAGGTTGCAGACATTTCTCCATTTGTCGTGTATCTCATCACAGCGCGACTGATTCTCACCTCATCAAGGAGAGCTCGATGAAACTGATCGCTATTGTGGGTGCGAGCGCGATGCTGCTCATGTCTACCGCGTGCAATATGGCGGACGGAGCGAAGAAGGACGCTGAAATCGCCGCGGAGAAGACCGCTGACGCTGCGGCCGCTACCGGAGACGCCGTGAGTGGCGCTGCGGAGACCAGTCAGGTGAAGACCGCGTTGCTGGCTGATTCGCGTGTCGACGCTGGTGACATCAACGTGGACACGAACGAAGAGCTCAAGACGGTCACGCTTCGGGGCACCGTGAAGACGGAAGCCGAGCGAAAGATCGCCGAAGAGATCGCCGTGGCGAAGGCTGTGGGTTACACGGTCACCAACAACCTGACCATCAAGCCGTAAGTCTTGCATAAAAAGAAACGGCCCCGCAGTGATGCGGGGCCGTTTGCACATCTATGCGTCGTGGCTTGGCGTCGATGGATGATACCATACATAAAGGGATTGATGGGTAGCGACGAATCCCGTACATTTCATGAATGGCAAGGTCTCAGACTTCCGTCAGCGCAATTGCCGCCGCACTCCGAGCCGGACGAATTGCGCGAGGGCTGACCATTCAGGCACTCGCGGAACGGGCGGAAGTAAGCCCGCGCCTCGTGAGCGAGTTTGAACGTGGTGTGCGCCCCCATGTTTCACTTGAGACTGCGCTGCGCCTTCTCGCCCTGGCTCAAGTGCCGCTTACGTTGACGGCGTCGGCAGCATCGGATCGCGCTTCCCGCGCCGCTGAGCGTCGTCGCACATGGACCGGGTGGCAGGGAACGCTTGCGGATCAGGGTGCGTCGTCAGCGCCATCGACACATGGAGATGGCCTGGTGGCGGTGGCAGCAGCGTCCCGACTTGCCGTTGGACTCAAGAATGCGGTGCGCCGTAGCGCGCGATGACGCCACTCGGCGACGGGTACCGGAACGCACTGAATGGCGAGGATTTCCCCGCAGACTTTCGTGACTTCATTGCGAACCTGAATGAGGCCGGAGTTGAGTACGTGCTGGTGGGAGGCTACGCCGTTGGAGCCTACGGCTATGTACGGGCGACCAGCGATATCGATTTTTTCTATCATCAGACCAAGGAAAACATCGAACGCCTCATCGAGGCACTAAGAAAATTTGGCGCACCGGAAGCACTGATTGACGCATCGCACCTCGGTCGTCCTGCGGCGATGACGGCTCTTGGTGCCCCACCAACACAGATTGAACTCCTGGCGGAGATTTCCGGTGTGACCTTTGCCGAAGCCACGCGGGATGCGTTGATTCTGGATATTGATGGTGAACCACTGCGCATCATTGGACTGGCTGCACTACGCGCCAACAAACAGGCGAGCGGACGTCGGAAGGATCGAGACGATCTTCAGCATCTTCCAACCTCGATACCCATTGCATCCCGAAAGTCAGGTCGCGGTCGTTGACCGGACCGCCATCCTTGCTCTTGTGCACATCGTCCACGATGACCAAACCGACAAGATCAAGACGGTGTGCGACCAATTGCTGCGAGCTGGGTCATTCGCTGCAGTGTGCGTCTTCTCACCGGCAACGACGTCTCCGCATCGAGCGGCAAATTCGCGACAACGAGCTCCTCGGTGAGTTCGCTGTCGTCCAGCAAAGTGAGAAAGTGGTCAGCGATGAACTGCTGAATTGTACCTGGTGACTCGAGACACTCGCTGCGAAGTGTCGAGCGACTTGCCACCAGGGCGATGATGTCCTCGAGGTCGTGACTGTCGAATGGAGCAGAACGCCCACGGTCTTCAAAGGCAGCCCACTTGAGCGCGAGAAAGGCAGGCGCGCTGGCATGCTGAACTACGTATGGCGAAGCGGTATCGCTCTGCTTCAGGTCTGTGAAGACAGCGGACTCAATTGCGTATGCATCCTGCACGCTTCCCGTACCTCCCGTATGACTTCCAGCAGGTACCAAGTCGAGTATCTCGCCCGTCGGAGAAATCCAGCGGTGGAGGTGCAGCGGACGAAAGTGATCGAGCGCTCTTTGGTCCTCAACAAATCCGCGCGCACGCAACGACTCTCGCAGTGGCCCCAACTCGGCGTACGAGGTCATCGCGATGATTGCGTCGACATCCTTGGTCGGGCGAACACGAGGGAGCACGGGTTCACTCTGCAGAAGAGGAGCAATTGCACCACCAATGAACACAATGCGATCTGTCAGCGGCCCCAATTGGATTGCGATCTGCCGCAGCCTGACAACCGACACGTTGTCGGCGATATCGCGTGGTATCGGACGCGCGCTGCTCACGCCGAACCAGAGCTCGCGCTTGGAACGGCGGAGTGTAGCAGCGCTCGTCTCAGATACTTCCGCGCCAAGTCGCGCTCGCGCGCACGTCCAACACGCAGCGCGTCGACCGCCGTGAGCAAGGCATACGTATGCGGCGCGCTCTCAACCAATCGGCTCGCGCGTGGGAGAAGCGGTTCCACTACTCGACCGTAAATGGAGCCATCTGGATCGGCCCAGACCAATGGGTCGTCTCCCGCAACCTCGTCCTGAAGTGCGGGCCCGGCATGTGCGGTGGGCACCCCCCGCTGCATTCCCGTTGGAACAGCCGGGAACGCGTATCGCACACCGTGCTCGAGAAATTCGAGCAGCGCGTGTCGATTGACGGCGCCGGCCCCCGTCTCGGTGGCTCGTACGAGACCTGAAGCTTTGAGGCGCTGCGCGGACGCGTGCACGGTGCTCGAGCTGACCAACAGGTCAGCGGCGAGCGCGTGGTAGCCAGCACCTGGGCGATCCAGGAGGTGGAGAGCCAGAGCGACGTCTTGGGGGCGGAGGGCGGTGTCCATTTGCACCTGTTCGCTGTTCGCAAACAACGAACATTTAATGCTGTTATGCGAGGCTCAAGTCAAGGAAGGCCCGGTGGAATGGGGACGCCTCCCGGACCGCCTCCCGGATGGCCTCGCGCGTCGGTCTCCTGCCAACAGCGCACTACTAGCGAAAACGGGGCCCGTCTCTCGACGGGCCCCGCTTCTCACCACTCACCACTCACAACTCCCAACCGCAGTTACCCCACCGCATTCACCATGTCGAAGATCGGCAGGTACATCGCCACGATCATGCCGCCAACGACCACGCCGAGGAACACGATCATGACCGGCTCAAGCAGCGAGAGCAGCGCGCTCACGGCGGCATCCACTTCATCGTCGTAGAAGTCGGCGATCTTGGTCAGCATTTCGTCGAGGCCACCGGTCTGCTCACCAACGGCAATCATGCTGATCACCATGGGCGGAAACACATCACTCTTCTGCAGCGGACCGGCAATGGTGTCACCACCGGCAATGCTGGCGCGGCTTCCCATGATGGCGTCCTGCACCACACGGTTGCCCGATGTGCGCGCGGTGATTTCAAGACCATCGAGGATGCTCACACCCGACGAGATCAGCGTGCCCAGTGTACGCGTGAAACGCGACACGGCCGACTTCCGCAGCACGTCACCGAGCACCGGCACGCGCAGCATCAGCTTGTCGATCATCAGCTGGCCTTCAGTGGTCTTGTAGAAGGTCTTGATACCGAACGCCGCTCCGGCCACACCGCCCAGGATGAGCCACCAGTACGAATTGAGCAGGCCGCTCAACGCGATGACCACGCGCGTCGGCAGCGGCAGTTCCATGCCCACACTGCCAAACATGCTGGCAAACACGGGAATGACCTTCCACAAAAGAATGACCACGCAAAGCGCCGCCACACACATGATGACCGTGGGGTAGATCATGGCGCCCTTCACCTTGCGAACGAGGGCGTCGTTTTTTTCCATGAAGACCGCCAGGCGATTCAGAATGGTATCGAGAATACCACCCGCCTCACCGGCCGCCACCATGTTGGTGTAGAGGTCGGAGAACGCCTTGGGATGCTTGCGCATGGCGTCTGCCACCGTGTTGCCCGACTCGACGTCAAACACCACCTGACGCACCACCGCGCTCAGCGCCTTGTTCTCACTCTGCCGCGCCAGGATGTCGAGCGCCTGCACCAGTGGCAGACCGGCGTTGATCATCGTGGAGAACTGCCGCGTGAAGATCACGATGTCGCGCATCTTGATCGAGCCGAGACTCTTCGTCGGCGTCGCCTTGGCCTCGTCCACCTTGATGATGGTGAGGCGCTGACGACGCAGCTGTGCAACGGCGTCGTCCCGGCTCGGGGCGTCGATCGTGGCCGACTTGAGTTCGCCGTTCTGGGAACGGGCGGTATACGTGAATACAGGCATCAGATTCTCCGAAGGATCTCGAACGCGAACAACAGGGCGTGTGCGGGCTCAGTGCGGGTTGGCGTCGTATTAGCGTCTGGCACCGGCCGCAACTGGTCGTTCGCCGTTGCGTGTGCCGTTGGACGAACCGTTGCCGCTGATAGGATCATCAGTGGGCCCCTTGCCGATCATGCGCAGGAACTCGTTCGGATCACCCGACGAGCGTACGCACTCATCAGCGCTGACCTGCCGCGATATGTACAGCTGGTACAGCGCATCATTCATGGTCTGCATGCCGAACTTCTTGCCGGACTGCATCAACGAGTAGATCTGGTGGACCTTGTCGTCGCGAATGAGGGCGCGGATGGCCGGCGTGACCACCAGGATTTCCGCGGCCATGGCGCGACCACGCCCCGACAGCTTGGGCAGCAGCACCTGCGTGATGATGCCTTCCAGCACGAACGCCAACTGCGCACGCACCTGGCTCTGCTGATGACTCGGGAACACGTCGATGATGCGATTGATCGCCTCGGCCGCGCTGTTGGTGTGCAGCGTGGCAAACACGAGGTGACCGGTTTCCGCGATCGTGAGCGCTGCCTGGATGGTCTCCAGGTCGCGCATTTCGCCGATCAGGATGACGTCCGGATCTTCACGAAGTGCGTACTTGAGGGCCGACGCAAAGCTCTTGGTGTCGGCGCCGACTTCGCGCTGATTGATGATGCAGTTGCGATGCCGATGAATGAATTCGATCGGATCTTCGACGGTGATGATATGGCCGCGGCGCTCGGTATTGATCTTGTCGATCATGGCAGCCAGCGTGGTGCTCTTACCGGAGCCCGTCGGACCCGTGACAAGCACCAAGCCGCGCGGACGCTCGGCGAAACCGGCGATCACGGGCGGCAACTGCAATTCGGCAAACGTCTTGATCTGGAACGGAATGCAGCGGATCACCATGCTCACACAGCCACGCTGCTTGAACACGTTGCCACGGAAACGCGAGAGATTCGCGATGCCGAACGAGAAGTCGAGCTCGTCCTCCATCTCGAAGCGCTTCTTCTGATTTTCAGTCAGTACCGAGTACGCCAGCTGCAGGGTATCGCGTGGCGTCAGCACATGCTCCACCATGGAGCTCACGATGTCGCCGTCAACGCGCAACTTGGGACGGTCGCCTGCAGAGATGTGCAGGTCGGACGCCCCACGCTCGATCATTTCATCGAGCAGCGTGCGAAGCGAGACGGTGGACTGGGCTGGTGCGGTCATCGGAACTCGGGGGTGTTCATTGGACGCCTGTGCGTCCCGGGGGCTGGACGAGCCGCTCCGGAACGGGGAAACGAACCGTCACAGATTCTCAACTCGCTGTTTCACGGATGACCTGATCAAGGGTCGTGACACCCTTGAGCACCTTGAGCCAACCGTCCATACGCAGTGTCAGCATGCCTTCGCTGACGGCGGAATCGCGCAGGGTCTGCACATCGCTATTGGTCATCACGAGCTTCTTGAGCGTCGGGGTCATGAACATGACTTCGTAGAGACCCTGACGGCCCTTGAGACCCGTGCCACCGCAGGCATCACAACCATGCCCCTTGAAGAAGGGCAATTCGCCGATGGTGGTATCGAGAGAAAGATTCGTGAGATGCGGAGCCGCTTCCGGCGAGGCCTTGGCTTTGGCGTTGCCGAGCGCTTCTTCGGTGAACCTGAGCTCGCGCAGCGTGGTCGTGGACTTGACCTTGGCGCCCGTCAGTTCCGCCACATCCGGCGTGTACTTGTACTTGCACTTGGGGCAGATACGACGCACGAGACGTTGCGCGAGAATGAGATTGAGCGCTGACGCCACGTTGAACGATTCGAGTCCCATGTCGAGCAGACGCGTGATCGTTTCCGGCGCGGAGTTCGTGTGCAGCGTGCTCATGACCATGTGGCCGGTGAGCGCGGCCTTGATGGCGATACCGCCCGTCTCGAGGTCTCGAATTTCGCCGACCATGATGACGTTCGGATCCTGACGCAAGAACGCCTTCAGTGCCGCCGCGAACGTCATGCCGATTTCGTTGCGCACGAGCACCTGATTGATACCGTAGAGGTTGTACTCCACGGGATCTTCGGCGGTCATGATGTTCGTATCGCCGGTGTTGATCTTCGACAGCGCCGAATACAGCGTCGTGGTCTTTCCGGAACCCGTCGGACCGGTGACAAGCACCATGCCATACGGATTGGAAATGGCTTCCATGAGCTCGCGTTCGGCGCGCGGCTCGATACCGAACTTCTCGAGTTCGAGCGTGAGATTGCCCTTGTCGAGAATTCGCAGTACGACCTTTTCGCCAAACAGCGTGGGCAACGTGCTCACACGGAAGTCGATGACTTTCTTGCCGACCTTGAGCTTGATGCGCCCGTCCTGCGGGACACGGCGTTCAGCGATGTTGAGCGACGCCATGATCTTGAAACGCGAGATGAGCGCCGCGCGCATCTTCATGGGCGGCTTCATCACTTCCACGAGCGCGCCGTCAATGCGATAGCGCACGCGCAGTTCGTGCTCGAAGCATTCGAAGTGAATGTCCGACGCGCCCTTCGTCACCGCGTCCACCAGAATGGCGTTGATGAGCTTGACGACCGGGGCCTCGTCGACCTGGGCCGCCAGCACATTCACATCGGTGGTGTCTTCCTGATTTTCGATGACTTCCACATCGTCTTCGTCTGCGATGTCCTGCAGCAAGGACTGCATGTGGATTTCATTGGCCTCGTAGTGCTTCTCGATGGCCGCGCGCATCGAATACTCGCCCGCCAGCACGGGGACGATGTCGTAGCGCGTGATGAACTTGAGATCGTCCACCACCGACATGGCGGTGGGATCGGCAATGGCTACGGTGAGCTGACGGCCGTCACGCTTGAGCGGAAGCACCGTGTGCTTCGACGCCAGTTCAGCCGGGATGAGCTTGAGGAGGCGTGTGTCCACCTCGAACCGCGACAGATCCACAGCCGGCATGCGATACTGCCGAGCCAGCATGCGCACCACATCCGTCTCGGGGATGAGCCCCATCTTGACGACGGTCAATCCAAGTCGCTGACCCGGATTGTTGTTCTGCTCCTGAAGAGCCTTGGCGAGCGTTTCCTTGGTAAGCAGTCCCTCCTTGAGGAGGAGATCGCCAAGCCGTTCGGTCGCCCGACCGGAGAGAGGTGCAGCAGGAGCAGCCATGTTCCTGAGTTGCGTGAATTGCCTGATAATTTCTGGTACTGGGACCGGGAGGGTCCCTCACTGTTTCATGGACGGTGCCGGCCCGAAAACGTCACCAGCGGCTCCAGCAGGCGTACGGTGGATGGGCCGATGCCACGGACGTGACGGAGCGACTCTCCGGAGGTGAACGGTCCGTGCTTGTCGCGGTAGGCCACAATGCGCTGGGCGAGGGCCGGTCCAACCCGCGGCAGCCGTTCAAGTTCGGCCGCGGTGGCGGAGTTGATATCCAGCGGTTCCGGAGTGGGCGGAGGCTCCGGGGCCCTGCCGGTCTCAACCGGTTTGGACCGGGAAATCGCCCCTGCCTTAGGCTTGCGGGTCCTGGTGGATTTCCGTGACGCCTTGGGAGCCCGCCGCGCGGAATCAATAGCCGCCATCTGTGCCGACAGGGCGCGTGCGGCTCCACCAGCCTGGGGACGCTTTCCCGCCCCCAGGACATCGCGCTCGAAGGTCTGCACGCCGACCCACCGCACACCGCCACCGATGAGTGCGAGCAAGAGGAGGAACCCGAGCGCCTTCTTTTCGTCCGCCGTTGCCATACGCCACCATAGTGACGATGCGTTCCGGCTACGTGATCATTTCAACGAGCGTCGCGTCCTTCCAACGCGTTCCACCAATCGAACCGTGAACTCAGCGCAGCTCGCCAGCAAAGAACCGCAGCTGCAGCACCGCGGAGAAGATCATGTTGGACAGCTGGCGATTGAAGTTGCGGTCGTAGTTGACCACATGGCTTCCAGTGACCTGGAACGAAAGCAGCTCATTCAGGTCAGTGCTCGTATTGAGATTGAACGCACGGCGCCCGTTGTTCGTGAGCACCGACGGTTCGGTTGTTGTGGTATTGCCGAGGAAATCGGTGATGGTGGAACCCGCAACCACTGACAGATTCTGTTCGCTCTGGTACGACAGATTGGCCTGCATCCGGCCGGTGCGAGTGTTCCAGCTCTTCGGCAGGCGGAACGAGCGGCCCACATTGAACGACGACCGTGTCGTCTCGGTGGTGGTAAGGGCACCGGGCCGCAGATCTTCGCGCTCTTCAGTGGAATACTGAGCCAGCGTGGTGAGATTGCCGAGGAACGCCCACGTCACATTGGCTGACAGCGGCTGATTGCGCGCGATCGCACGACTGCGATCGGCCAGACCGCCTGTTTCGTTCGGAATAGTGGTTTCCTGCTCGGAGACCACATGACTGCCTTCAAGCGTCAGTTGCGACACGAGATTCTTGAACTTCTGCGGACGCCATGACCAGCGCACACGAAGATCGGGATACCGCACCAGCGAACTCGTGATGAGCGCCTGGAACCCATCCAACGAACGACGTGTCCAGGTCTCCGTTGTACCACTCTCGGCGCGCGACTGCACGACGAGTGAGAACGGCAAGTTCACCGAGCCTGATGCGGTTACGCGACGCAAACGTCCTGCCGTGCTGGCGAGGCGCGTATCGAGTCCGCGGAAAAGGTCGATACCACCCAGTCCCAATTGGTAGCCGAAGCCCGGGATGTACGACGTGTTGTCGTAGTTGGACGTGAGACTCTGCTGCCACTGCACATCGATCGGTGCGAAGAGATTTCCAACCTTGCGCCACTTGCTCTGGTCGCCGGATCGCAACGTGATGAGACGCCCGAAATCGACCGTGGTACCGAGATTGAGCGCCTGCGCGGCGCCCAATCGCTTTGGCAGCTTGAATGCCCCCGTGCTATCGCCTTCGCGCAGCAGAGCACGGGCATTGGGGTCCTTGTTCAACGTGAACGAACTTGTGAAGTCCACGCGCGGACGCAGCCATGGTGACATGGTTGGAGCAAACAGGAAGGCAGACGTGAGCGAACGTTCGCGTTCCAATCCGATGTTGCTTCCGAGAAATTTCAACCGCTCGGCGTGCGCGGCCTGCCCTCGATCGGTGCTGTCCGGTGTGGTGATGTTCGTGCGATAGTCGCGCAAATCCAGCAACTGCCTGGCGTTCACACTGGCAGTCAAGCCGAGCGTGGGGCGGAACTCGAGCGCTGCGGAATTCGACCAGAACTGTGTCAGCCCGGTCACCACCTGCCCGGTATCCGTCACCGACTGAGCGGCCTTGGTAAAGGACGTGGTGGAATTGGCCGTACGCGCGAGCGAGCTATTGAGACGGAAGCTCGTGGGCGACCAACGGAACTTCTGCGCCCGGAATGCCTTGATGGTTTCTGAGTCACGCCATGCCGAAGGCAAGATGTTCAGTAGCGCATTCATGAATCCCGGCAGACTGGACTCGCGCGTCTCACTACCCATGACGAGCCCACCGCCGAACACGTACGAGTTGCTGTTCTGCTCCTGGAACGCGCTCTGTGAGTTGCCCGTACTCCAAGCGCCATTGAACGCGAGGCCGTTCACAAGTGGTGCGTACCATCCATCAGTCAGCGGCTGCGCGCGCCGCAGTGCCATGGAGTAGTTGACGCGGCGATCACTGGGATTGCGCAGACCATCAATACCGCTGGCGCGCACGTCGGTGCGATTGATAAACAACTGATCGACGCCAGAACCCGAGTAGTCCACACTGAACGGCAGAACGATGCCCAGCTTTTGCGGCAGCATTCGCTCGAGGTGCAGCGTGGTGCCGAAGCTCACTCCGCTGGTCGTCAGGAATGTTGGTGTTTCGTTGAGCTGACGGAAATTGGGATCGCGTCGACTCAGATTGATTCGGAAATCGGCAAGATCTCCGGCGTTCATACTGAGCCCCAACTCTCCAGCAAAGCCGATATCGTCCACCACATCGGTGAGCCGTACATCATTGACCCACAGTTCGAGCGTGTCACCATTCATGATGCCGGTGCCACTGCGCGACACACTGTCCATGCGCACAAAACCCACCGCCAGCTCCTGCACACCTGCCAGATTGGGTGGCGTAACCGCAGGGTCCGCGGTGTACACGATGTAGCCGTCTTCGCACACGGCGAAACGACGTACGGCAAGACCGCGCGGCTTCCCCGAACGATTAATGAGTTCAAGATCACGACCACCACACTGAATGGAGTCGGCGCTGTTGCTGAGGAACGCGTTCTCGAGGCGCGCACGCAACTGCTGGAAGCGCGTGAGATCGACATTCACTTCCGGCAGCCAGGCGCTCTGTGACTCACCGGTATTCACCGGGGTGCGGTACATATAAAAATTGTGCTCGTCTCGGCCGATCTTTACATAGCCGTTGAGCTCACCCTGCTCTCCCCACCCATTGCCACGCCCACGCATCCAAAGACGCAGCGTGCGATAGCCCATGAACGTCTTGGTGCCTTCAGGGAATCGGAAGAAGGCTTCGGCGCGATCAAACGGACGAAACTGACGTCCCGGCAACCCGGCCTGAAGACGCAGGGCCTTTTCGTTCACCTGAATACGGGTGTTCTCATAGCCACTCTGCCGATTCTCCGGCGCCTCGACCACGCCTGGCGGCGGTGTATAGGGGAGAACGGACGACGAATCGAGCGTACCGACAACGCTGGCGACGACATAGCCGCCTACGGTACCGCTGGAGTCACCTGCCATACCCACCAACGGCTCGTTACCGCGCTTAAGCCATGGAGCACCGACCAGGCGGAAACGCGCGAGTGCAATGCGGATGAAATCATCGTCTCCGGCCTGCGCGCCGGACACCATGGTCATACGCATGGCACGCATGCGGCGATCATTGGGGTTGTTGAGCTCTTCTGCTGGCGCGCGCCAGTTGAGACGCACTTGCACCCAGCAGAGGGAGTCACTGGTAATGCCAGCGGCGCTGGAATCCTGCTGCTGATAGCAGCGTCCCATGCGCGTCCAGTTCCGACGATCGCTCAGGTCCACCACGAATCGTTTGATCGATTCCTGATCGATAGCACTCGACGGCAGATTGAGCTGTCCATCGAGATCGATATCCTCTTCGTCCAACCGATTGTTGCGCGCTGTGCAATTGGCACGACTGTCCCCAAGCACCTGAACGACCTGAATCGACGCCGTGCAGAGGAGCACGTTGCGTTCGCGGCGGACTACGGATGCGCCACTGGTGTTGTCAATAACGACCAGTGTATCGACACGATCTCCCGCCAGACCGATGTCGTTTTCGAGCGCATTAAACGCGCGCGACAGACGATCACGTTCGGAGTCGAGCGAGTCGTAACCGACAAGACGCTTGCCACTGTACGTGCTGTCGGGCGGCAAACCTGCACGCAGTGGTGCATTAATGGTGAGTGTTTCCGGTGCAAATGTGACACTGTTCTCGCTGATGTCGCCAAAATCGAACACCAGCGTGGGATTGCGCCGGATCTTTGTTGATTCCGACTGCACCAGCACGAAGAATTCGAGATTCTCAATACGCGACAGATCCGCGCCGCTCGGGCTCAACACGGTGCGCAGCGAGCGCCAGCGGCGGCCGGTCGGTGTGGCTCCTAGACTGCTACTATTGCCAATCGTCCAGGCGAATCGCCGCTGCGCGGTACCCGGTTGAAAGTCAAAAATGCCGCCCGTGCGCAGGGGATACAGCGTCATCCACAGCAACTGCTCTGCCGGCTGTACACCACCGCCCACGATGCGTACGGCAGGATCGATCTGCTGGATGTTGAATTGCGCGTAATTGCCGGCGCCATCGACACCGTTGTTCTGGTATGCGAGTGTCGAAGCACGCGGCAACGTGAAGATGCTGCTTGCACCGCTGGCCAACGATTGTCCAAGAGCGGGCCGGGAACTGAAGTACCAGGAACCCTCGGTCAATCCGATTTGTCGTTCGGCTTCCCCTTCAAATGATTCGATGTAGGCCTGTCCAGCCGAATTGGGTTGTGGCTTGCTCATCGCAAACTCACCCTGCAGCGCAATCCGTGATGGCGTGGTGGTTTGTGCGAACGGCAATTTGCGCAGCGCCGACGAGATAGCGGTGGCATCCCACTGCATGTTGCCGGTCACACCGGCCACAAGCGAGCCAACAGGCTCAAAGCCCAGCGGCGGACGCGTCAGACTGGACCGTTGCGACTGCGAGATCGCGGTGAATGACAGCTGTCCATTGTCGAGTGGGAACTGCGAGGCAAATCCGAGAATCGTGGTGGGTGCGATCGCGAAGAGGGGATTCTCTTCATAACGCACCGACACTTGCCTGGGTCTCGCAAACAGCGTGTCCGGACGACTGAAGGTGATGAGTCCGAGATCGTAGTCGATGGAGTAGTCGGTATCCTTGACCAACTCCCGCCCTTCCATCACCACCCGTTCTGAATTCGGACGGACCTGAATGGTGGAGAGCTTGATACTCTGTGTATTCCCGCCGCCTTCGCTCAGATAGTTGACCGCCATACGGAAGATGGCCTGAGGACGCTGCGCGGAATACAGATACTCGTTGGGATAGCTGTAAAGCGTATCATTGGCCGGATTGGCAGCCGGCTGAGCAAGACCCGCACGCGCGAATGGCTGCAGCGACGGGTACACCACGAAGTAGTCGGGAATGAGCTTCTGCTGACCGGACCCTGAGAAGTTGGCGCGGAAGTTCGGATCATTCGGACGAGGCCATACGCGATTCTCGACGTCAAACGTGGCCGAGTTGGTGGCCTGCGACAGTCCGAACAGCTGCAGGTATGTTTCACCACGTGACGGATCCACCGGCTTTTCCTGGTCACCCGAAGTACCGGTCACCACACGCATCTTGAGCGATTCGCGCTGCAGGTCTTCACCTCCGATGCGATAGATCGACTTGATCTCGCGGAGGAAGTACGCCGGGTTATTGGGCTGAAGTTCCGGTTCCCAAAGCAGATTGGCGAACTGCGGCTCCGTCGTGAACTCGATATCCGGTGTGCCACCCGTGTTGGGATTCCTGCCCGGTCGCCCATTCACGTTCACTTCGTAGGCAATTGCCAGCCGCTCGTTATTGAGATTGAGCGGACGCACCAGTGCGATCCACAACTGCGACGGATCGACATAGTAGTCCACGTTCTCACGCAGGACTTCGTAGATCTGCCGCGCCGGATTGCGCGCACCACGAACCGAGAACTGCGGACCACGCGGATTCTGATTGGCGGCACCGACCAGCTGGCGATACACATACAGTCGCACCGGCCGCAGACTGTCCGGCAATTGCGCGGCCAGCTGCTGCAACTGCGGGCGATTCAGGATGTCGACGTTGGGATACCCTCCCAACTGACGTGGATCGACGGTAAAGAAGAACCGACGGGTTTCGATCTGGATGTCTTCAATGATGCGATCGACGGTCTGCTGCGTGCGTTCGCCCACCGTGAAGACATTGTCCTTCGACACATTTCCCTTCTGTTGCGCCACAATGGACGTGAAGCGCATGGCGCCCAACTGTCCGGTGGCCTGCACGCCATAGTTGCCTGACGGAATGCCCGAGGTCAGAAATCGGGACGCCGGTGTCTGGAAGGTGACATTGCCGACTTCCAGTGTCTGCAGAATTTCGTCGGTCTTGCCCTGATAGCGTACCGAAATGTTGTTGGACGCATCGAACTCGCGCTGCGAGGAATAGTCCACGTTGACGAACACGCGCTCGGCCACCACACCGCCGGTGCGCACATTGAACTGGAAATCGAAGTTCGGAAGAAAAGGCGATCCGAAGCAGTTGTTGCCGATGATGGTGAGCTGATTGGCCGTGCATCGATCGTTCTTGGTGCGCTGCACCTTGCTCTCGAGACGAGAGTCAAGCGAGATGCCCAGATCACCGATGTCGTTCAGAAAGTCCGTGGCAGCCTGCTGCGCGTCACCGGAGCGCCTTTGGGGGGCCAAGGGCACGAGTGCTCCAGGGCGCGGTCCGCTGTCCACCGGAGCCGGCGGCGGCGTATCCGGCGTGGGCGCGATCTCGGCCTCGGTGACCGCCACGCTCTGGGCCACGAAGGCACGGGCGACTGTGCGTTCCCAGGCCTGCTCAAGGCGTATCGCACGGTATCGCTGATTGAACTGGACGACCCGTTCGGCCACGGACGCCGGATCAGGGCGCGCGATGGCGATAGGCGTGAACAGCCCCAGTCGCGTCGGGCGACGGAGGACGAGCGAGTCGATACGAGCCTGGGCTGCCTCCGAGAGGGGGCGACGAGCCGCCGTCCCCTGGGTATTCCCTTGAGAGACGCCCTGCGAGACACCCTGTGCGGCCAGAGGAGCAGTCACAACGCCGGCAGCTGCCATGGCCAGGGATACCGCCATGGGCACTGACACGCGCCTGACTGCTCCGGCCGTCGCGTATGCCCATGTGTGGAGCAGCCTGCGCACCGAACTCCGATCGTGGTGTACCAACGCCAGCCCGTGGGTGGGCAGGCTGGGCCAGGTACGGTCTTGAACTGCGAACGCGCCGTTCCGCGAATTGGCGAAGGCGCGCCCTTGAAAAAGCGGGTGGTCTCCGGGGAATTTACGTCGTGAAGCTCCTTACCCGCTATATCATCCGCGAGCATGTGGGACCGCTCGTATTCGCCCTGTCCGCGCTGACGTCACTGCTCATGCTGCAGTATGTCGCGCGGCAACTGGCCAACCTGGCCGGTAAAGGGCTTCCGTGGTCGGCGATCGGCGAATTTTTCGTCTTGTCCCTGCCGTTCACGATTGCCATGACCATGCCGATGGCCGTACTAGTGGCCACGCTGTACGCGTTTGGTCGCATGGCGGCAGAACACGAGATCACCGCATTCAAGGCCAGCGGCGTGCGTGTGCGCTCGCTGATGTTGCCGGTCCTGTTGTGTGCGTTGGCACTGTCGCTGTTCATGGTGTGGTTCAATGACCAGGTGTTGCCAGCCGCCAATCATCGGCTCCGCATTCTGCAGTCGGATATTGCTCGTACCAAGCCCACGGTGGCGCTGCGCGAGCAGGCGATGAACATGGTCACCGAGATGTTTTTCATGCGTGTGGCGCGCGTGAATGCAGAGACCAACCGCATCTACGATGTGGTCATCTACGATTTGTCCAAGGGCATCGAACGCAAGACAGTGTATGCCGATAGCGGCATCATTTCGCTCGATCCCAATGGACGCGACATGGTCATTCAGTTGTACGACGGCTTTGCGCAGGAATTCGTGCGTGGTGAGAGTCGTCGTCTGCAGCGCAGCTTCTTTCAAATCCAGACGGTGCGGCAGAAGGGCATCGCGCAGGGATTCGAAATGTCCGGGAATGGCGACAGCTACAAGGGTGATCGCGAGATGACGGTGTGCGAAATGCACCGCCGCTATCGCTCGGATGCCGCCGATGTGGAACGCATTCGGTTGGAATATGTCCAGTCAACAGAGCGTCTGAACAAGGTCAGTCGACGACGTATTGCCGCGCCGCGTGCACGCCCACGCGCTGAACCGCTGGCCTCACTCTATTGTGATCGCTTCCTGGGGTCGCTGGCGTCATTGGTGCTGCCCAAGAAAGCCAAGGCCCAGAGCACAGTCGCCGGCCTGGTGCAAGACACGATTCGTCAGGACTCGACGCGCCGCGATACGGTCCAACGCGACACGGTCCGCCGCGATACCGTGGTGACTCCTGTCACGGGTCAGCCAGGTCAGCCGGGCCAGCCGATTCCTGGTCAGCCAATCCCGGGGCAGCCCGACTCCACGAATCCCTTCCCGCCGCCGATCAACGGCATTCAGGTGCTTCCCCGCGGCAGCTACACTCCCGCGCCGGGACTTACCTACTCGCAGGACTCTGCGCTTCGGGCGGCCGGTGTCGACCCAATGACCCAAGCCGTCACCGCCGCGCCGGCCGATACCAGTGAACTGACGGTCGCGCAGGCCGCTGTGAACAACACGGGTATGCAACTCATCGCCGCGCGTGAGCAGTTGGACAGTCTGGCAGTCGAAATTCACAAGAAGTTCGCCCTGTCGTTTGCCTGCCTGGTCTTCGTGCTGTTCGGCCCGCCAATCGCCCTGCGTTTTCCGCGTGGTGGGGTAGGTGTGACAATCGGCGTGAGCATCGTGGTGTTCGGCCTGTACTACATTTGCCTCATGGGCGGCGAAGCATTGGCCGATAAGGGACGGCTGCCAGCATATGTGGCGATGTGGATTGCCAACGTGGTCTTCGCGTTGGCCGGCATTGCCCTGCTCTGGCGCGTGGAATCGACCACGGATACCTCACGTGGTGGTGGTATTGGTGACTGGTGGGCGGATCGCAAGACACGCCGAGAGTTTGCGCGTGCTGCCAAGAAGGCCAGAAAAGCCGGCGCGACGGTGCCGGCATGAGTAAGCGATTCATTACGCCACTCGACCGTTACATCGCGGGGGAGTTCACCCGCATCTTCAGCGTCACCATCCTCGGATTTCCGGTGCTGGTGTTCGTGATCGATCTGGTCGACAACCTGCGCAAATACACCGAGCGCAAGTTGACCGTGAAGGCCGTGGCGCTCAGCTACTTCTACTGGATCCCCGATACGCTGTTCATGATTCTGCCGGCGGCCGTGCTGTTCGCGACCGTGTTTTCCATCGGCACATTCACACGGTATTCGGAGATCACGGCGGCCAAGGCGTCAGGGATCAGCTTCTATCGTTTCATCGCGCCCATCATGGTCATGGCGACGCTGGCGATGGGTCTCGATCTCGTCTTCAGCGAAGTGGCGCCACCGGCCAACGCCGAACGACTGCGACTGCTGGCCGGCGCCAACAATTCGCGCGACGACGACCGCTACAACTTTGCGTTTGCGAGTGAAACGGGACGGGTCTATCGCATCTATACGCTCAATGTGAAAGACAAGTACGTCGACAACATCGAGCTCGAGGAGCGCGGCTCCCAGAAGCAACCGGGCTTGCTGATTGCGTCCAGCAAGGCACACTACCGGCCCAACGGCCAATGGATGCTGCAGGCGGGCAATATGCATGTGCTGCCCACGCCCAGCACTGACCTGGTGTTCAGTTTCGATTCGCTGGTCGATCGCGATCTCAAGGAAACGCCGGCTGAACTGCGCTCCACGGAGCGCGAGCCAAGCGAAATGCGATTTGCCGAACTCACCCGATTCATCGGCACACTCGAGCGTTCCGGTGCTGATGTGAACATGCTCAAGGTGGAGCGCATGCTGAAGGTGGCCATTCCGGTCACCTGTCTCATCATTGCGCTCTTTGGTGCACCCCTCGCTACCAGTTCCCAGCGAGGTGGTGCCGCTTACGGCATTGCCGTCAGTCTTGCGACCACCGTCATCTTCCTCGTGCTGATTCAGTTGACCAAGGGCATTGGCGGCAAGGGCCTTCTCCAGCCCGAACTGGCAGCCTGGCTTCCCAATGCGGTCGTCGGACTGTTTGCACTCATTCTTCTCGCACGCGTCAGGACATGATCCGTCAGTTGGCAGAAGGACAAATTGGCGGACTGCTACGCGCCTTCGGGGCGCGTGCGTATTTCGGACGCGATATCCTGCGCGGATTCCGCGATCCGGGTACGTGGTTTCCGGAGATGATCCGGCAGATGCATCGCATCGGCGTGGAGTCGGTACCGCTCACCGTGATCGTGGCTGCCTTTCTCGGTGGTGTCACGGCATTCCAGACACGTTATCAGCTGTTTCCTGGCGTGCAGCTCTCTGTGGTTGGCCTGATTGCTCGGCAATCCATCGTGCTCGAACTCGGTCCGCTGCTCACCGCACTCGTGCTCACGGGCCGCGTGGGTGCGCGCATGACGGCAGAAATCGGCACCATGCGTGTAACGGAACAGATCGACGCGCTCGAAACGCTGTCATTCGATCCCGTCGCCTATCTGGCCCTGCCCCGCTTTCTCGCGGGTATCGTGATGGTGCCGGCACTGGTCATGCTGGCCAACGCGGCGGCCATCTTCAGTGCCTGGCTGACACTGATCCTGGCCACCGACGTACGCACTTCGGACTTCATGGGTGGTCTGCGTTTGGCGTTCACACCGTTTCAGGTCGTGTACTCGCTCATCAAGGCCACCAGCTTCGGCGCAGCCATTGCGTTTGTGTCGAGCTACGAAGGCTACGTGACCGAAGCCGGCGCTGAAGGCGTAGGCAAGTCCACGGCCAAGGCCGTGGTCATTGCCTCGGTATCGATCCTCGTGCTCGATGCCATCGTTGCAGCAGTCCTTGCTCCTTTCATTCAGGCCTGAGGCCTGTCGACATATCGATCTATGACAACCAAGCGACGCGACGAACTGCTGGTGGGTTTGCTGCTGCTGACGGCCATTCTCGTTGGCCTCGGCGGCACGATCTGGATTGCGCGCGGCGGCCTGTCCAAGGGTTACGCCATGCATGCGCGCTTCCCCTGGGGCGCAGGGCTCAAGCAGGGGCAGCCTGTGCTGCTCGCCGGTGTGCAGGTGGGCTTCGTCGACGAAGTTCGCCTCATTCCCGACGGCACCATCACGGTCAAGCTGCAGGTGCAGAATGAGCACCGTATTCCCGAAGGCACGACGGCGTCGGTTGAGCCGAACGGCATCTTCGGTGACCAGCTCATTGCCCTCACCCCGGAAAAGGGGCGCACGGGTTATCTGCCAATCGGCGACACGATTCCAGTGGGCGAAGGCACGCCGGGAACCGGCGAGCTGCTCACCAAGGGCGACTCCATCGCGGCCAACATTCTGGCCCTCACCACGGAG
The DNA here is from genome assembly GCA_016742275.1 of Gemmatimonadaceae bacterium. Classification (GTDB taxonomy): domain Bacteria; phylum Gemmatimonadota; class Gemmatimonadetes; order Gemmatimonadales; family Gemmatimonadaceae; genus Gemmatimonas. The sequence continues at coordinate 171,596 of JACVCD010000009.1, read as the reverse complement.
ACGCGCGGGCAGTTTGTTGCCGAAGGTGGTCTTAAGGATGTTCGGCAGACCGTGGCCGACGTGACCAAGCTTGTGGCACAACTGAGTCAGGTTGTTGCCGCGCAGTCGGCAGAGCTTTCGCGTACGCAGGATCAGCTGCGCCGCACACTGGCCAGTGTCGATTCGGCGCGCGTGGACTCCACCACACGGAATCTGCAGGCAACATCAGCCAGCCTCGAAGCGCTTACGCGTGAACTGCGCACGACCAATCAGGAAGTCAGTTCCCTGGTGACCAAGGTGTCGAGCGGCAACGGCACGATGGGCAAGTTCATGAATGATCCGGCGGTGTACGCGCGTCTCGATACCCTGCTGCTTCGGGCGGACTCGCTGGTACTCGAGTTCAAGAAGAACCCGCGAAAATTCATCAATCTCAAGATCTTCTGATTGTCGCACGATCTCGCCCTCTGACCTCATGACAGGAAGAGATGTGAGAGTCAGATGCTGAGAGGATCAGCTGGGAATAGACATTGAGAGGGCCGGCAACGCAGGATGGTGAGCAGTCAGAAGCTCGGCGGATGGAACAGCTGTTGGGGCACACCAACCGCAGTCCTATCCGCCGAGCTTCTGCTTTCTCACCCTCCTGAGTTGCTGACCCTCGCATTGTCTATGTCCATCTCGCACTCTGAAAATCTCAGCGTCTCACCCTCTCCCTCCATCTCTCGTCTCTCAAAAGCAAGAGTCCCGGATCTGAGGACAGATCCGGGACTCGAGAGACATCAGACTGCGAGAAATCAGAACGAGTAGCGCAGGCTCAGCTGGATCTGGTAGAAGTCACGCGTCTGGTTCGGGTTCGGCTGCATGGCCTTGCCGGTGCGCAGACGGGAATCGAACTCGTAGCCGTTCGCCTTTTCATCCGTGACCGCCACACCCGTCGGACGCTGACGCAGCGTGAGGATGTTCTGCTGCGGGAAGTTCGGCGACAGGTTCGGGAGCGCGATGTGGCCCCAGTTCTTGTTGATCAGATTCGCGAAGTTGATCACGTCGAGCTGCACCGTGAGGCTCTGACCGCGCACCTGCGGCAGCGACTGACGGAGCGACAGGTCGAAGCGATTCTGCCACGGCGACGTGCAGCTGTTGCGCGCCATGATCTCGCCACGCTGGCTGTTGAGGCATTCCTGCGTGGAGATGAAGCGTTCGAAGTCGGCGGCAGCCGTGCTGTTCACGGCGAACGCGCTGCCCGAGCCCGTACCGATGCGGATTTCTGCCGCGTCGTTGGCATTGCGCGGGACGTAGATCGGATCGTTGCCGATCACGCCGTCGCCGTTCACGTCGCTGTTGATCGTGTACGTGACCGGCGTACCCGACATGCCTTCGTAGTAGAAGGTCAGGTCCGTCGCAAACTTCTTCCACGGCATCGTATACGTGCCGTAGGCGATCAGGCGATGCGGGCGCTGGAAGTACGACGTCTGCACGTCGTTCTTGTCCGAGATCAGCCCAGCATGCTGACGACCATTGCGGTAGTTCGAGATGGCGCGGTCGGACGTCAGCGACTGCACGTCCTTGGCCTGCATGTACGTGTAGGCCGACGTGACTTCGAAGGACGGCGTGAAGCGCTTCTTGAGCTGACCCGAGAACGAGTAGCTGTAGTCCTTCGACTGGTTCGTGAGGTAGATCGCGCCTTCGCTGAACGCCACGTTGTTCGTACCCGTGGTGATCACGCGGCGACGAGCCGCGTTGTCCACCGTGACCGTGCCCGTGGCATTCGTGGTGATGTTCGTGGCGTACTGCACGCGACCATTGTTGGTGCGCGTCGGATCGCCTTCGAACTCACGGTAGTTCAGGTCCTGCGCGAACACGCCGTTCACCGCGCGACGATAGAGGCCTTCGAACGTGAACGTCACATCGTAGGGAAGGCGCTGATCGAAGCCGAAGGACGTAGTGAAGTTCTGCGGCATCTTGAAGTTCGGGTCGGTCACATTCACACCGACCGTGCCCGCAGCGCCCGGCGTCGGCGCAGCCTGGCCAGCGCACGAGCGCGGCAGTTCGGCCACGTTGGTCACGAAGGCCGGAACCGCTGTGCCCGTGCATGCCACGTTCACACCACCGAGACCGGTGTTGGAGTACGCGTTGCCGACCATGATGAGCGGCACCGGCGCCGTGTAGATACCGACGTTACCACGCACCTGTGTCTTGGACTCGCCGTTCACGTTCCAGTTGAAACCGGCACGCGGCGACCACAGCACCTGCGTCTTGGGCTTCCAGTCCGTACGGATTGGGAGACCAGCGGCCGTCGAACGCGTGAGCAGGTCCTGATTGAGCTTAGGCGTATCGACGAACGTCGGCACGTCGGCGCGCAGACCGTAGGTCAGCGTGACGTTTGGCGCGAAGTTCCACTGATCCTGCAGGTACACGCTCGACTGCTGCGCGTTGAACTCGGCCGCGATGTCACCACCATTCGCGTACGAGAACAGGTAGCCCGACGGGCGACCGGCCGCGAGGTCGGCAATGTTGCTGAAGCTGTAAGCGCCGTTGGCGGCACCCGACAGGAAGTAGTTGTACGTGTACGAGCGCTCAAAACGTGCGCCGGCCGTGACCGTGTGCGCACCGAACGGCATCGTGAGATTGTCGCTGATTTCGAAGATGCGCTGCTTGAGCAAGTTGCCCGGCGAGAAGCGCTCGGAACCAAACGTCACCGCGCGATTGGCCGATGTGCCGCCGACGGGTGTAACGGCAACTGCGATTTCCGGCGTGTTCACCGGGAGGATGCGCTCGTCTTCGATGGTATTGAAGCCGATCGACAACTCGTTGTTCATGCCACGCGCCGTATTGGTATACAGCTGCAGCGCCGACGAGATGTTGGTATTCTTGCGGCTGAAGGCGTTCGACGTCAGACGAATGCCCGAGTTCTGCTGCGCGATGTTGGTATTGAACGCGCCCGTGTTACGGGAGAACTCATCCTGCTCCGCCGTGTTGTACAGCTGACGGAAGGCCAGACGGTTGGCCGAGTTGATCTGGTAGTCGAGACGGCCGAACAGGTTGGTGAGCGGGTTGCTGCGGCGGAAGAAGCCCGCGCTGCCCACATCCACACCACGCGCCTGCATGATTTGCGCAATACGCGCGATCGAGTCGAGCGACACGTCACCCACGGTGCTACCCGAAGCAGCCGGACCCGTCGATGGGTCGGTGCGCTGCTGGAATTCCGGCGCCACGAAGAAGTGGAGCTTGTCCTTGATGATCGGGCCGCCGAGCGAGAAGCTGTACATCTTCACGTCGAAGTCGGCGTTACGAATGAACGCCGTATCGGCCGCCATGTCCGGCGTACGGAACGAGTACGTCGCGCCACCCGTCCACGTGTTGGTGCCCGAACGCGTCACCGCGTTGACCAGCATGCCGGCGAAATTGCCGTAGCGCACGTCGGTCGGGCTCATGAGCACCTGGAATTCCTTCACAGCGTCGATCGACATGATACGACCGCCCGTGGCGCCACCGGGCTGACCGCCCGACGAACCAAGGTTGAAGCGGTCGTTCTGATTCACACCGTCCACCGTGAAGTTGTTGAAGCGATTGTACACGCCGCCGGCTGAGGGGCCGCCGTCCGTCGGACGGGCAACCTGCGGAGTGAGCTTCACGAGATCGGTGTAGTCGCGCTGCAGCGTGGGCATGCGGCGCAGCATCGTGTCGGCAACCACCGTCGCCACACCCTGGCGCGACGGAGAGAACTCGGCGCCCGAACGATCAGCCGTGGTGGTGACACCCTGGATCTGCGCCGCCGCCTGCTTCATCTGGAAGTTGATGACCGTGTTGCCACCCAAACTGACGACCACGTTCTCACTGGTCTGCTGAGCAAAACCGAGCATGCGGGCCGTAACCACGTACGTGCCAACCGCGAGCCCCTGAGCGTTGTACCGCCCATTGGCGCGGGTGATGATGCCCTGGCGGTAGCCGGTCGCGGCGTTCCGCAACTCGATCTGCACGCCCTCGAGCGGCTTGGCAGTCTCGTCGGTTACCAGACCGGAAACAGCTCCGGTCGTGAGGCCCTGCGCTCGGGCGGTCGACGATGCTCCGAAGAGAATCGCCGCGCCCAACACGAGGCCAAGGAGGCGCTGAATGCGCATATGACTATGTGCTGAGAGGTATGGGAGGGACTGCATGGCCCGTTCCGCTGCGAAATGGAACAATTGGAACGAGTCGAGGAAAACCTAGATCGCCCGGGAAACCCGGGCAAGAAATGCGTGTAACCGCCACGTCACGGGCCCCGGATTTGTCCCGCGAGCCCCTTTGGGACGAAAAACATGAGCACGATTTAGCGGCTCAGCCCTTGCCTCGTCCTACCGTCATGTAGTAAACGGGGACGCCGAGCAGGATGACGCCGAACACACCAAGTGTCGGAATACGCTGCGCCTCGTCCATGAGCGCATTGCCCAATAGGAACAGCACGGCCAGACAGAAAAGAGCCGGCACCAGCGGATAGAACGGCGTGCGTACCGGGGGGTTCCAATCCGGACGCTGACGCAGCTTGAAGATGGCCCCGATGCTCATCACGTAGAACACGAGTGATGCCGTGACAAAGATGTCGGCCAGTTGCTCGAAGGAGCGCAACAGCACGAAGGCCACGCCAAGTGCTCCCGACATGATGATCGCCACGTGCGGGGTCTTGAACTTGGGGTGCACCGACGCCACCTGCTTGAAGAACAGACCGTCGTCGGCCATGGCAAAGAAGATGCGCGGTCCGGTCAGCAGCGATCCGTTCACGGACCCGAAGGTCGAGATGAGCACCGTAAGCGACACCAGCGTGACGCCGATCGGTCCGATCAGGCGCTGGGCGACATCGGCCGCAACCAGCGGCGCACGACGCATTTCGTCGACTGTGAGCACCGACAGGTACGCCAGATTGGCCAGCATATAGATGGCGATGATCGCGAGCGTGCCAATCACGATGGCGCGCGGGAGCGTGCGACGCGGATCGGCAACTTCACCGGACACCTTGGCCAGATCGCCCCAGCCGTCGAAGGCCCACAGCACGCTCACGAGGGCGAGACCGAAGGCCGACACGGAGAACGATCCTGGCGGCGCAGCCGGCGTGAAATTGCCGCCCGTTTGCGGTAGCCCCAGGGCAAACGCCAGCAGGATGATGATCACCAGACCGCCATACTTGGCGACGGTGGTGATGTTCTGCACCAGCGAGCCCCACTTGAGCCCCAGCACATTGATGGTGGCCATGAGCGTGAGCGCGCCGGCCGCCACATAGTGGGCATACGCATCATAGGGCGCGATCGAGGGATCAAAGCCCAATGCCCGGAGGAAGTATTGCGCAAAGGTCAGCGAAATACCGCCAAGGGCCGCCGCGCGAATGAGCGTGAACTCCGCCCACCCATAGAGGAAGGCCGGCAGTCGTCCCCAGGCCTCGCGGATGTAGACGAAATAGCCGCCCGTCCGCGGCATCGCACCGGCCAGTTCGGCCAGCGTGAGGGCGCCACAAAGGGCAAAGAGACCACCCACCGCCCACACCGCCATCAGTGGCAGCGGGCCGGGGAGCTTGTCGGCAATACCGGCTGGTGATCGGAAAATGCCGGAACCGATCGTCGTGCCCACGAGCACCGCAATGGCGCTCCACAGGCCGAGCTGCCGTGGCAGCTCTGATGGTGCGGAGGAGTTGGGGGAAGAGGCCATGGGCGCAATGGTAGTGCCCAACGCAGCCGTCTGCACGTATTGACGAATTCACTCCGTTCGTCACGGGGATCCAAACCCGCCGGTGCATTGGAGAATCCCATTCGGGCATGAACCCTCTCCTTTTCGCCCGCCGGTTGGCCGTCGTCGGTCTCCTGGCTTCCCAACTCGGCGTCGGCACAGTAGCGGCCGCGCAGTCATCGCAATCGCTGCAGTCGTGGCAATCACCACAATTTCTGACTGCTGTTTCTTCCTATCGCCTATCCAACGGTCTGACCGTCGTCATGGCACCGGACCCGACGGCGTTTCACGTGAGCGTGGAGCTTTGGCTCGCGGCCGGCACACGACATGACCCACGCGGTCAGCGTGGCACGGCCCATCTTCTCGAACATGTCTCGGCCGCCCTTGCCGCTCCGCTCGACATGGAAGGACGACGACGCGCCGCTCCCTATTATGCGAACAGCAACGCGCAGGTCCGGCGCGATCATGCGCGCTACTTCCTGCTCGTGGATCCTTCTGCTGTGGATGCAGCATTGGCCACACATGCCGCTCGCCTGGCCCTCCGGCCGGAAGCCATCACCGATTCCATCGTGCGCGCTCATGCCGACATCGTGGTGAATGAGGGTCGAGGTGGTGAACAACCGATCACCGATGGACTGCAACCCTATTGGCGTCTGCAGTCGGGGACATATGGAGACGCACATCCCTATGGCCTCCCGGGAGAAACGGAGCAGTCGGTTCGCAGCATCTCTGCGCAGGATTTGCGCACCTTTGCGGCAACGCATGCGGGAATCGGTGATGCCGTGCTGCTTGTAGTTGGCGCATTCAATACCGACAGCGTTCGCACGCGCATTGTTGCGCGATTTGGTGGATTGCCAGCGCGCGCGAACGGTCAGCCACGTCAGTGGCGTGTGCTGCCGACTGCGTCGGAATTCCGACGGGATATGCAACGCGCCATCTCCGGTCCTTCGCGATTGACACGCCGCTTTGCAGTAGCACCATTGGGCGAGTCTGCGCTCGAACATGCCGAAATTGCTTTGCGTATTGCCGCAGATCGTTGGCGTCGTTCGGCAAGCACTTTCGTGCGACAGGCACCTCGCGTAACCATCGAACCGGGGATGCTCGCCAGCGACCTCACGATCGACGCCGAGCTCTCGAACGGCGATGACGTTGTATCGGCAAGCCGTCTGCTCGATCAGGCGCTGCTGGTCGTCGCGAATGGTGATACCACGGGACTCGGCGAAGCACATGCCGATGGCACGGCAACGATGCTCGGCCTGCTCGACGCACTCGGCTTCCAGCGTTCGCGCAGCGAACAGCTGGGCGAGGCGACATTCTTTGCAGGAAACCCTGCGGTCGCCGCACAACGACTGCAGCGTTTACGCAGTACCGGACGCGCAGAAGTGATGCAGGGTGCACGTGACTGGCTCGTTGGACGGGGTTACGAACTCGCTCTTGTCGCGCCATTTGCAGTCTCAACAGCTGCCGGAGCAGAGACTCTCCCAACAGACGCACCAATGCTGTTCGGAACAGCGCCTCGCCGTACGCTCGCGCCTACGCGCGATACGACGATTGGCGGTGTGCGAGTACTCATCACCCGAATGCCGACGTTGCCGCTAGTTCGCGCCACCATTGTTGCGGCATCGCGCGATGCGGCCAGCGTGACGCGACAGCGAGCGGCCGTAGATAGTGATCGTCTTTGGCAATGGATCGCGTCAACGCCCCGCGAACGTGCTGGCACCACTATCTACCTGACCGGCTCTGTTGAACCCGCAGAAGCAACCAGGGCCATTGCCCGCGCAATCGCGACGTGGCATCAGCGGCGAAGCGTTGAAAGTCGTGGTGATCGCTCGAACGCCGCTCCGGATTCTGCACCACGTAGTGAACTCGCACCCGGTGTTCAGTTGGTCGAAGCACCTGGACGCGTACAGGCCCAGCTACGCATCGAACTTCGCGTGCCCACCGCCACAGCGGACGAGGAAATTGTCGCCAGAGTCTTCCGCAAACGCCTGACAACGGCTTTGAACACGAGACTCCGCACCGAGCGACGCTGGAGTTACGGGGCGAACAGCAGTGCGCTGGTGGAAGGAGATTCAAGTCGCATTGTGATCACCGCCGAAGTGCAATCGGATCGCGCTCGGGAATCGTTGCAGGAAGCAGAGGCCGTGGTGCGGGCGTATGCCGATGGAGCGTCCGCGATGCCAAGTCCCGGTGTGCTGGCGGAGGAGATGCGCCAGGAACTGCTGCTCGATCATTCCACGCTGGCGTCGGTCGAAAGCTCCCTTCGCAGCGACCTGACCGCCGGTCGCACGGTTCACTGGCGCCCTGCACTGCTCACCCGTGTAGAGACCATGAGCGCCGAAGATCTATCACGCGCGCGCCGACTCGCCGACTGGTCGCGCATGACCATCACATTGACGGGAAGCTCCCTCAGCCCACCATAAAAGTGCCCGGAGGGCAAGTGGTGCCCACGGCGGGGCCCCTCGCCTAGTTTTCCCGGTGCCATGTTTCAATCTCCGAGTACCCTGCTCCCTCCCGGGCTGCTGATCGCGCTGTTCTGGGCGCTCGTCGTCGCCTGTGTGGTGGCGCAGGCCTTCATCGTGCGAGCCGTCTTCCGCACCCTGCCAACGACACCGACGAGCAATGCGGTGCCGGCTCCCCGTCGCTGGGCGGAGGTGGTGCAGGTGCTCCTGCCCATCGTCGGCCTGGTGGCGGTGTTTCTGATCGCCTGGCGCGCACTGCCTCTCCCGATCATTCCGTGACTACTTCTCAGGCCAACGCGCCTGCTTCCGTACGCCTCGCGGCCTATGCCGCGCTGGTGGTGTCGCTCGTTCATATCGTATTTGGCGCCATTGTCCGCATCACCGGATCGGGCATGGGCTGCGGCGACAACTGGCCCAAGTGCTATGGGCGCTGGTTTCCGCCCCTTGAGCGCATGGACCTCATCATCGAGGTCTTCCACCGATATCTGGCGATCACGCTGTTTGCGGCCATTGCCGTATTGGCCGTGCTGGCCTGGCGTCATCGCGCCCATTCGGCGGTCGGTGGCAAGGGTGGTGTGTGGAATGCCGCCCTGCTGTCCGTCGGCCTGTGGTTTGCGCCCGCGTTGTTCGGCGCGGTAACGGTGTTTGCCGGCAATCCGCCCTGGGCCACCGTGGTGCACAAGGCGCTCGCGGCGACATTGCTCGCGATGCTGGCCGTTGCCACGGTGCGCGCCGGTGGACTGGGCGGCGCCTCCATTGTGTCCGGCTCGGGGAGCCGCAAGGCAATTGGTGGCACTACCGCTGCGGCAGTGATGGCGCTGTTGGTCATTCTGCTCGGCGGACTCACCGCTAAGCTGCCTGGCGCGGCTGTGGCATGTGCGGGCTTCCCGCTCTGCGGTGAAGGCTCCACGGGCGGCGGTGCACAGCACGTGCAACTCACGCACCGTGTGCTGGCCTACCTGCTGGTTCTGCACCTCATCTCGTTGCCGTTCGTGTTCCGCAAGCGCGGTGAGCCTTCACCGATGATCACGGCGGCGTGGGTGGCCCTCGGACTCGGCGTGCTGCAGATCGTATGGGCCGGCTGGATGGTGACCGGTGGCTTTCCCAATGTCGTGCGCTCGCTGCACCAGGCTACGGGCATGTTCATCTGGGTGACGGCTTTCGTGATGACCTATCTGGCGCGACGCGCCGCCGGGCAGGTCGCGCAGTGACCGCAGAGGCGCCGGTGAAGGATACGCCGCTTTCCCGCGATCTGGTCGCACTCACCAAGCCGCGTATCATCTCGCTGCTGCTGGTGACGACGGCGGCGCCAATGTACGCCGCCGGCTCGCCATCGTGGTTCACGGTGCTGATCGTGATGATTGGCGGCTATCTCATGGCCGGCGGCGCCAATGCGGTCAACATGTACATCGATCGGGACATCGACGATGTCATGGCCCGCACACGCCTGCGTCCGATTCCCAGTGGACGCATGTCGCCCATTCAGGTGCTGGCGTTCGGCGTGTTCTGCGCCACACTGGCCACATGGATGCTCGCACATTTCGTGAATGTGCTCACGGCTGGACTCGCACTCGCCGGATTCTACTTCTACGTCTTCATCTACACACGCATCCTCAAGCGTACGTCGCCACAAAACATCGTGATCGGCGGTGCCGCTGGTGCATTTCCGCCGCTGGTCGGTTGGGCGGCCGTGACGGGAAGTCTCGATGTCACGGCGCTGTGTCTCTTCCTCATCGTGTTCTACTGGACGCCGCCGCATTTCTGGGCGCTCGCGCTGCTCAAGCAGGTGGACTACGGTCGCGCCGGTGTGCCCATGGCCCCGCTGGTATGGGGTGAGCGCGAGACGATGCATCAGATGGTGTGGTACACGGTCATCCTGCTGGCGTTGACGCTGCTGCCTGTGCTGTACGGTGCGTTCGGTCTGTTGTATCTGCTGTCAGCAGTTGTACTGGGCGGTTTGCTGTTCTGGGGCGTGCTGCGTGTGTTGCTGGCCGCGCAGAAGGGCGTGTCGTGGTCCGGTCAGGCCTGGTGGGTCTACAAGTACTCTCTGCTCTACCTCGCGCTGCTATTCGTAGCGATGGGTGTGGATCGGGCCATCGCGCGTTGAGGTCGTTGTGAGTGCGGCACCAAAGGCGCTGACGCGTCTGCTGCCGCTGCTTCGCCCCTACGCCACGCGCCTTGTCGTGGCGTTCCTGTTCCTTGTTGTAGCCGCCGCTGCCGGCCTCGTGTTCCCGGCAGTCATTCGGTATCTGCTCGACGCGGCATTCGAGCTGCGCGATGGTACGGCGCTCGATCGCATCGCGCTTGGACTGCTTGGCGTGTTTGGTGTGCAGGCGCTCGCCAACTTCGTGCAGGTCTATCTGCTCAGCAGCTCCGTCGAGCGGATCGTGGCCACGCTGCGGGAACGTACGTTTGCGCACCTGATTCGCCTGTCGCCGGCGTTCTTTGCGGATCGGCGCACAGGAGAGCTCACGAGCCGCCTGAGCAGCGATCTGGCCGTGCTGCAGTCACTGCTGTCGACGTGGATCTCCGAACTGTCGCGGCAGACACTGTTTCTGGTAGGCGGCATCATCATGATGTTCGTCACCAATCCGCGACTCACACTCACCACGCTCGCTGTGGTGCCAGTGGTCGTAGGCGCCGCGCTCACGTTTGGTCGTGCACTGCGCCGCGCGAGTACAACGGTGCAGGACCGGGTGGCAGAAGCCATGGGCACGGCGGATGAAGCATTCGGCGCTATCCGCACGGTGCAGAGCTTCACGCGCGAAGGCCATGAGACCGCGCGCTTTGGTGGCCTGCTGCAGGAATTGGTGGGGGTGGCGGTTCGTCGTGCACGCACCCGTGCTCTGTTTTTCAGTGTGGTGGGCTTTGTAGCCTTCGGTGCCGTGGTGGCCGTGTTGTGGCAGGGCGGACAGCAGGTACTCGATGGCCGTCTTACGGCGGGAACGCTGGTCGCATTTCTGTTCTACGCGCTGTTTGTCGCGGCAGCCGTGGGTTCATTGGCCACGCTGTTCAGCAACTTCCAGGAAGCTTCTGGAGCGGCCACGCGTGTGTTCGAATTGCTCGATACGCAGCCCACTGTTCAGGAGCCCGCGTCACCGCGCGCTTTGCCCACGCCAGTGCGTGGCGCCGTGGCATATGAGGATGTGCACTTCGCGTATCAAACAGGCCAGGAAGAGATGGTCTGCGGTGTGACACTCGCCGTCGCGCCTGGTGAAGTCGTGGCGCTGGTCGGCCGCTCCGGCGCAGGCAAGACGACGCTCGCCAGTCTGCTGCCGCGATTCTGGGATGTCTCCGAGGGCCGCATCACACTCGATGGTGTGGACATCCGCGAGTTGTCCTTCGATGCACTGCGTGGTGCCATCGGTATCGTGCCGCAGGAGCCGGTGCTCTTCAGCGGCACCATTCGTGACAACATCGCCTATGCCCGTCCCGATGCGAGCGATGCCGACATCAAGCGCGCCGCCATGGCCGCTCACGCATGGGAATTCATCGAGCGTCTCCCTGACACATGGGACACCCGCGTGGGTGAACGTGGCGTGAAGCTCTCGGGCGGACAGCGTCAGCGCATTGCGATTGCCCGCGTGTTTCTCAAGGACCCGGCGGTGGTGATTCTCGATGAAGCCACGTCGAGTCTTGATACTGAGAGCGAGCGATTCGTGGAGCAGGCCCTCGAAGAACTACTCGAGGGACGCACCACGCTCCTGATCGCGCATCGCCTGAGCACCGTGCGCCGCGCCAACCGCGTCGTGGTGCTCGATCAGGGGCGCATCGTGGAGTCAGGGTCGCACGAGGAGCTGCTGATGCGGGAAGGGGGAGTATACGCGAGGTTGCATGCGGTGGGCGCCTGAAGTGAGGCAGTAAAAAGCGGAAGCAAGACGGCGGAAGCGAAGGACCGGAAGCTATGAACGGAAGCGAGAGGCGGAGCCGCCCATCGCTTCCGTTTGTTTTTTGCTTCCGCACCCTCGCTTCCGCTGTTTCTGCTTCCGCAGTTTGCTGTCCGTTTCAGTACTCCACCCGCACCTTCACCTGCACTCCTCCCTCCACCTTCACCTGCTTCCTCTGCACCCCGAGTCGCTCGTGCCACACGAGCAGCGTGTAGCGTCCCGGTGGCACACCATCGAAGCGGAAGTCACCGTCGGCATCCGTTACCGCAACGAACGGATGCGGCGACACCACGAGATAGGCGCGCACCCAGGGATGCAGGTCGTCACGCACTTCGAGTAATGCCGGTTCGCGCGTGGCTTCGTCGCTTGGCACCACCTGACCGGCGTCGGTGAGCAGAATGGTGCTGCGGGTGGTGCGCTCGCCGAGTGGCACGAGCTGCAAACGCGACATCATGGCATCGCGGCCGTGCACAAGAACCGTGGCGCCGGCTGCGACGCGCTGTATGCGGGGTTCGAGACGGCAACCATCCAACGTCAGACGCGCACGCCGTGTCGCCTCGTCACGTGGACCCGAGGACACACCAACCAGCCAGGCCACGGCATTGCCGACACCGCCATCGCGGCTGGGCACCAATGACTCGGTGAATGGCTTGCACACCGACAGATCGTGTGTGGGGGTGATACTTGTGTCGTGCGGTGTGCCGCCACGCACTTCACCAAGTATCACACCTGGCGTGGGCACGACACGCACCGTGTACTGCAGCCCATCGGGGCCACCGGCACTGCGGGTCAGTGAAGCCGATGTCACCGGACCGGTCGCCACTTCCGCGACGCCTTCGCTCTGCACCTCAACGTCGGCGATGCGCGCACCGTCAGCCGCGCCCCGATCCCCGTTGCCGCAGGCAACAGGGACCGCGCCGCACAACACGGCCATCACCACAGTGCCGACGCGCTGCAGCGTCGGCCAGTGTCGCCGCACCATCAGACGATGAAGAGATCGCGCTGCGGCGTGCCGGGCGTGATGAGCAGGGCGTCTTCGCCAACAAACGCATTCACTTCGCTACGCACGCCGAATGCGCCGGGGAGATAGACACCGGGTTCGATCGAAAAACCCACGCCCGGGATGAGGACACGATCGTCGCGCGATTCGAGATTGTCGATCTGCGGACCCGAGCCATGCAACTCACGCGCATCGATGCTGTGTCCGGTGCGATGCCAGAAATGCGGACCAAAACCGCGGGCTTCGATCACGGCGCGCGCCGCGTCGTCCGCTTCGCCGCCACGCACAGGTTCACCGTTGGCAATGCGCGTCGTCAGCAGCGTGAGCGCCGCATCGCGCGCATCGCGCACCGCTTCCCATACTTTCACCACTTCATCGCGCGGCGTGCCGAGGGATCCCATCCACGTCTGATCGGCGTACACACCACCCGGTTCGCGCGCCCAGAGATCCACCAGCAGCACGTCACCACGCTGTACAAGACGCGGCCTATCGGCCGACGGTTCATAGTGTGGATTGGCCGCACTCTCCGAAGCCGCCACATCGGGCCCATGATCGGCCTCGAGTCCCACACGGGCAAACGCGTCGAGAATACGCTGCTGCAACTCGTGCTCGGCTGCCGGTGTGCCGGCCGATGCCATCGCACCGGCATGCTGAATCGTGTCGTGTGCAATCGCCGCGATATGTGCCGCAGCGCGCTCGTGCGACGCACGCTGAGCCGGCGTCCACGTGGCGTAGACGTGCGATACCAATTCCGCAGAGCTCACAACCGTTGCACCGGTGGCGCGCACGAGTTCGAGTACACCGGCCGGGATGCGATCGAGATACGGAATGGCATCACCCGGCGAATATTCCATCGCCACACGCTTGCCACCGACGAGTTGCAACACTTCCTGTTCGAGCGCGCGCCATCCGCTGTAGGTGCGCAGCGGCCATGCCTTGGGCCAGTGTGCCCACGGGCCGGGTTCGATGGCGTGTGCAATACCAATCGGCGTGCCGACACGCGGCACGAAGGCGAATACGCGACGCGAGCACAGCCCTTCGAAGCCCAGGAGTCCGGCGGCGATGGCGTTGGTGCCGCGGAAATCATAGAGCAGCCATCCGTCGAGATCAGCATCGACGAGCAACTGCTGCAGCCGTGGAAGAAGCTCAGGCGTCAGCATAGGGCAAACCCGAATTGAAAAGTCGAAGGATCAGCGACGACGCCAGTCAGTGCGCCACTGGCAGCGGGCATCCCCACGCGAGCGGCATGATACGTGTTCTACGGCGCCATCGGCATCGGCGAGCAGTGACAGCGATTCACGGAAAGCGGCTTCGTACAAACCACAACCGACACCGCGCGGAGCAGCATCAGCCGAAACCGGAGCCGTGATTTCCAGCTGCAACGTACTGCCATGACGTACAAGCGTGCCATCCATGTGGCGACGTGCCAGCCGGCGCAGCGCACCATACGCAATCGGGCGCGCGAGAATGGATGGGAGCGTGCGGGCCGCACCACGCCGAACACCACCTACCGTGTCCACGAACGCGCGTGCCCAGCGGCGTCCCGCTTCGCGGAACGCCAAATCCGCATCGGGACGACGGCCAATGAGCCGAGCCAGCGCCAGCACTTCGTCGTATCCAATGCGCTGACGTCCACGGACCGCATCGGCGTAGCGACGGATCTGCTGCAGTACCGTTTCACTGAGGCCGAGCCGCTTGTTGCGCAGCTCGTGCACGAAGTCGGCGTCGAGTTCCGCGGCCGGCGTGTCGATGGCCTTCACCGCTTCCAGCAACGCCAACGGCAACCGGGCGTCGAGCGGGCGTCCGCTCAAAGGCAGGTTCGGTGGCAGCGTGCCGTCAACAGCGGGTGCAGTGCGCCCAGCGCGGCCATCGGGGGTGAGTGACACGGAACTCATGAACTGGGGATGCTAACGTGTCCCCGGTCACGCATTCAAGCGGCGACGCATGAGCAATCGATGAGAAATCACCGGACGACCGTGGGATGCGCGCCACAGTCCTTCGCCGCGAGACTTGAGCAGGCATTGTGCCCGCTTGCGCCACGCCGGTCCCCAATCCAGCGTTGCCCGCGCGGTCAACGCGCGCCTAGCGCAGCCGGACCAGCACCACTCAGGCGAGGTGAGCCGTACCGATGACATCTGACGCCATTTCGTTGCTGCTTCGGTGGGTGTTGCCAATCGCGCTGGGAACTGGCATCGCAGGCCTTGCCCGGCGCACTGGCAGCCTTTCGCGAAGCGGCGCCGTCGCGGCGGCCTTTGTGGGAACGATGGCGTTGTGGGCGGGATGGTCCTGGGGAGCGCATCTCATCGTCTGGTTCGCGATCGCATCACTGGCGTCGCGATTGGGTGCTGCCCGCAAGCAGCAGCACACGGCCGGAGTCGTGGCCAAAGGTGGCACCCGCGATGCCTGGCAGGTGCTGGCCAACGGCGGTGTGTTCGCGCTGCTCGCGGCATGGCACACAGCGCTGCACTTGTGGCCGGATGTGTGGCCATCGCATGACACGCTGCTCACACTCTCCACCCTTGGCGCAGCTGCTGCACTCGCCTCTGCCGGAGCCGACACGCTGGCCACCGAAGTAGGCACATGGATTGGAGGCACGCCGTGGTCCATCCGTACGGGGCAACGGGTGCCGCCGGGCACATCGGGAGCCGTGAGTCTGGCAGGCACGATAGCGCTGATCAGCGCAGCCATCCTTTTCGCCTGGATCGCTGTGCTGACTCAACTGGTGTACGATCCTTCGACGGGCGGCGCGACTTCCGCGCACGTTGTCATTGTCGCCATCGCTGCCATTGGTGGCGCGTTTGTCGACACCTTCATTGGCGCGTGGTATCAGCAGGAGCGATGGTGCACAACATGTGGCGAATCAACAGAACAGATCGTGCATGTGTGCGGTACTCAAACCGTAGTGCACCGTGGACTGTCGTGGTTGACCAACGACGGAGTGAATGTCGCGTGCACATGCGTCGGTGCCGCACTCGCCATGGCGCTGGCCTGGCGATGGGGCATGATATGATGCGGACATGAGTCGCGAATGAACCGTGTTCGCACGCAGGTACTCGTTGTCGGCGGCGGCCCGGCGGGCACGTCTGCTGCATGGCATTGCGCGCAACTCGGTCTCGATGTGCTGCTGCTCGACCGCGCGCAGTTTCCGAGGCGGAAGGCCTGCGCGGAGTACGTGAGCCCAGGCGCGGCACGCATTCTGGAGAGCATGGGCGTATTGTCCGCGATCACCCAGCAGGCGCCCACACTGCGTGGAATGACCGTGCACGCACCGAATGGCGTCCGCATTCAGGGTCGATTCGGCAGCGCACCAAACAAGGAAGGTTCGGCCGAAATCGGATTCGGTGTGCGCCGCGAGCTTCTCGATGCGTTGTTGCTCGATCGTGCGCGGGCTACCGGTGTCGAGGTGCGTGAAGGTGTGACCGTTGATCAGATCCTGATGGACAATGGCGTCGTGGTTGGCGTAACGACGCGCAGTACCGCACAGGATCGCATGACGGACGCGCCGCAGGAGATTCGTGCCGACATTGTGATTGGCGCTGATGGACTGCGTTCCGTGGTAGCGCGTCGATTGAAGCTTGCGCACACAGCACGCTGGCCCCGTCGCTATGCCTTTGTGGCGCACTACCGGCACGTCGCCAACATGGGTGATGTCGGTGAGATGCACGTCCTCGGCGACACTCGGGCACAGAAAAGAGCGCAGAAAAGAGCACAGAGTGGAGCGCACGCCCGGACGCACGCCGGTTATGTCGGCCTCGCGCGCGTTAGCGATGACGTGACCAACGTGGCGCTGGTGGTACCGGCACACCACGCGCGTACTGCAGCGGGGAGACCGCAGGCCTTTCTCGACGAGTGGCTGGCCGCGCACCCGGAACTGTCGCCTCGCATGCAGTACGCCACGCGGGTGTCGGACGTGCAAACGACTGGACCATTTGCTTCACACGCTCGCCGTCCGTGGGCACCTGGGGCTTTGCTTACCGGCGACGCCGCGGATTTCTTCGATCCGTTTACCGGCGAGGGTATTCAGTCCGCATTGATTGGCGGCGAACTGCTGGCACCTCACGCCCTTCATGCAATTCGCAGTACGTCCCGATCGTCTCACGCCGAGGCGCTGCGGCAGTATGCACAGACCCGTCGGCAAGCGTTTGCCGGCAAGTGGCGTATCGAGCACCTCATTGGTGTTGCCGTGGCATTCCCTGCTCTGCTCAACTATGCGGCGCGGGTTCTCAGCCGCGATCCACACCTCGCAGACCTGCTCGTCGGCGCCACGGGAGGCGTGATTCCTCCTTCCGCGGTCTTGCGCCCGGCCACGCTCTGGCGTTTCCTCACTTCATGATCGATCAGGATCTCTTTCGCGCCGTACTCGGGCGCTTCGCCAGCGGTGTCACGGTGGTGACCACCCGTGACCAGGACGGGACTCCCCATGGCATGACAGTGAGCGCCTTTGCTTCGCTGTCGCTGGACCCGCCGCTGGTTCTCATTTGCGTGGCCAATGACGCCACCATGACACCACTGCTTGCACACGTGGAGCAATTTGCCGTCAACGTGCTGAGCTCCACGCAGGAAGCGATGTCCCGCCGCTTTGCGGGAAAATCCGACGATCGCTTCGTGGGCATCGGTTTTCACGACGGGCGCACAGGCATTCCCGTGCTCGACGATGTCCTGGCCTGGTTGCAATGCAAGATCGTGGCCCGGTATCCGTCGGGCGATCATGTGTTGATCGTAGGACAGGTTGAGCACGCCGACGTTGGCGACGGCAGACCGCTGCTGTACTATCGCGGTGGGTACGCCATGCTGGAACGCTGACCACTCGAAACACACATGTTTACACCGGCACGGGCGCGCGGTCATGAGATGCTCGACGATCCCGATGCCGATCCGGCGCTCGCGCTGCGTTCACTTCGTGATGTGGCGCTGGCCAATCGACTGTTCGGTGGTCGTCGGGCAGTCCTGACCGCGTTGAATCCCGTTTGGCGGGAGTCTGCTCGCGCTGGAATTCGCACGCTCACATTGCTCGATGTGGGAACAGGGCTTGGGGATATCCCACGCGCCGTGACACGGGCCGCGTCACGTCACGGCATTCACCTGCGCACGGTAGGACTCGAACTCAGTCTGCCGGTCGCGCGTGCCGCGTCGAAGCAGTGCGACCAGGTGGTGAGTGGATCAGCGCTGGCGCTGCCGCTGGCAGATCGCAGCATCGATCTCGTGACCTGCTCTCAGGTGCTGCATCACTTCGAAGACGCACTTGCCGCGCAGCTCCTGCAGGAATGCACACGCGTGGCTCGTCACACAGTAGTCATCGGTGATCTCCGCCGCAGTTGGTTGGCTGCCGCCGGTCTTTGGGCTGCATCGTACGCCCTCGGATTTCATCCAGTCAGTAGGCACGATGGGATGCTTTCCGTACGGCGCGGGTATACCACGGACGAACTCCGTGCGCTCGTACAGCAATCCACGGGCTGCCGACCCGATGTGCAACGTGGGCTTGGCTTTCGCGTGCACGCCCGATGGCATCCGATGGCATCCGCCGAGAGTTGTCCTACACAATGAGCTGATCGCACACGATGACCACTCCCTTTGATCTTGGATCGCCAGCCACCGATCGCCTCGTCACGACGGTGGATGAACTGCTGGTCCGTGCGCCGGTGCAACGCATGTTCACCATTGCCGCCGCCGTGGAACACTGGCCGGCCTATCTGTCGCACTATCGCTATGTGCGTTTCCGTGAGCGGCGCAGCGACGGTGGTGGCATTGTGGAGATGTCGGCCAATCGCCCCTTTGGTCTGTTCAATTGGCCGACATGGTGGTTATCGCAAATGGCGGTCAATCACGATGTGCCCTGGGTGCGATTTCACCACATTGGTGGTGTCACCACCCGCATGGATGTGGAGTGGAGCTTTACCGAAACCGATGGTGGCACGCTCGCGCGTATCGTGCACACATGGAATGGTCCGATGTGGCCGCTGATTGGACGTTTCGCCGCGACTGAGGTCATTGCTCCCGTGTTCGTGCATGGCATCGCCTCCCGTACACTCGCCGGTCTTGCCAAGGTCGCGGAGCGTGGCGTATGAACGCATCCAGCTTCCCTGCACGCCGTCGTGTCGCCATAACGGGCATCGGTTGCGTCACACCCATCGGCACGGGTGTCGATGCGTTGTGGACAGGACTCCGTGCACAACAATCGGCCGTACGGAACGCCACGCGATTCGACGTCTCGATCTTTCGCTCGCAGTGCGCAGCAGAAGTCCCCGACTTCGACCCTACGCAGTACGTCGATGCGAGACGTGTCCGCCGTCTCGATCGATTCAGTCAGTTCGCCGTCGTGGCATCACAGCTGGCATTGGCGGATGGTGCGCTCGACCTGAACACCGTGGATCGCGACCGCATGGGCGCGATGATGGGGACGGCGCTAGGTGGTGTTGGGTACGCTGAGGAACAGGCTGCACGTTTTCAGCAGGGCGGTCTGCGCAATGTGGACGCCACGCTCGCCCTGGCCGTCTTTGGGGGTGCGGCCAGTTGCAACATGGCCATCGAATTCGGCGTGCGCGGTCCCAACAGCACCAACGCCATGAGCTGTGCTTCTGGCGCCATGGCCATTGGGGAAGCCGCGCGGCAGATCCGCGATGGCTATGCTGACGTCATGCTTGCTGGCGGCGCCGAAGCTCCACTCGCCACACTGTGCTTTGGTGCGTTTGCGCTGATACGAGCCATGAGCACCCGCAACGACGATCCCGTTCATGCATCACGCCCGTTCGATGCTGATCGGGATGGCTTCGTCATGGGCGAGGGATCCGCCGTGCTGCTGCTGGAGTCGTGGGATCACGCCGTAGCTCGTGGCGCACGCATCTATGCCGAGCTGTCGGGCTACGGCACGACCAACGATGCCCATCACATGACGGCGCCGCACCCTCAAGGCACTCAGGCTGCGCGCTGCATGCGGCTGGCTCTCAATGACGCAGCCGTTACGACCGACGACGTGGACTACATCAACGCGCACGGCAGCAGCACCCCGCTCAACGATCCCACAGAATCGCTGGCCATTCATCACGTGTTCGGCGCCCGCGCACGCGAAGTGCCGGTATCCGGCACCAAGGGCTACTACGGACATGCGCTGGGCGCGAGTGGCGCCATCGAAGCAGCCATTTGTGCTCTGGCCGTGCAGCGCGGCTGGGTGCCGCCGACCGTCAATCTCGAGCGGCCAGATCCGGCCTGCGATCTCAACCTCATTCAACGCGAAGGGCGTGACCTCTCCCCTCGCGTCGTGTTGTCCAATTCTTTCGGTTTTGGCGGTATCAACGCCGCGCTCGTATTTCGGCGGCCGTCATGACGCCGGTCACGACCGCCGTCGCGCAACGCGTCAGGTGTTGAACGCGTTGTGGTAGCGCTCCATGCTGCGCTTGATGATCTCGAGGGCGACTTCGCTCTTCTTCCATCCCGTGATCTCCATGCGCTTGCCTTCGAGATCCTTGTAGATGAAAAAGAAATGCTCGACTTCCTTGAGATAGTGCGGTGACAGATCGGCAATATCGAACACGTCCGCGTAGTACGGATCGTCCGCCGGTACGGCCAGGATCTTGTCGTCTGGCTCGCCCTTGTCGAGCATGGTGAGCACACCAATCGGACGCGCGTTGATCTGACAGCCCGGAAACGTCGGCTCATTGATCTTCACCAGCACGTCGAGCGGATCGTTATCCTCGTGCAGCGTGCGCGGAATGAACCCGTAGTCGCCGGGATAGTGCACGGCAGAATACAGCACCCGGTCGAGCTTGAAGTGCCCGGTATCCTTGTCGAGCTCGTACTTGTTTCGCGATCCCGACGGGATCTCGATGATTGCCGTCACCTGCTCCGGTGGATGCTTTCCAGCCGGGATGTCATGCCACGGGTTGTGCAACATCTACCACGCTCCATCGATCGAAGAACTCAGCAACAACGTAGAGACAACTCAGCGGGCGCGAAGAGCCGCCGCCGCATCCAGCGCAAAGTAGGTGATGATCAGATCTGCTCCGGCGCGTGCAATGGCCACCAGCGATTCCATCATCGCACGGTCGCCATCGATCCATCCGCGTTCGGCGGCTGCTTTGATCATCGAGTATTCCCCACTCACCTGATAGGCGGCAAGCGGCAGTCCGGTGTCACGCTTTACGGCAGCAATGATATCGAGGTACGCACCAGCCGGCTTCACCATCAGGATATCGGCTCCTTCGGTGACATCGAGTTGCACCTCGCGCAGTGCTTCCCGTGCATTGGCTGGATCCATCTGATAGCTGCGCCGATCACCAAACGCTGGCGTACTTTCTGCCGCCTCGCGGAACGGTCCGTAAAATGCCGACGCGTACTTGGCGGCATAGCTCATGATGGGAATATGCGAATAGCCCGCATCATCCAGTTCGTCGCGCAAACGCGCGATACGATGATCCATCATATCGCTGGGCGCCACCATGTCGGCACCGGCCTCCACATGAGCCAGCGCCTCACGCGCGAGCAACTCCAGTGTCGCGTCGTTGTCCACGTCGCCTTCGCTGGTCAGCACACCGCAGTGGCCGTGATCGGTGTACTCGCACATGCACACATCGGTAATCACCAGCAACGACGGAAACGCCTGCTTTACGGCGCGCACGGCTTCGGCCACTGGCCCATGCGGGTCCCAGGCCGACGAACCCACACTGTCCTTGTGGTCGGGGATGCCAAACAGCAGGATGCCGCCAATCTCCGCATCCACAGCGCGCTGCGCATCCTTGAGCAGTTCGTCCACCGATGTCTGATAGACACCCGGCATGGAGCCAATCGGCGTGCGAAGGCCCTGCCCCGATCGCACAAACAAGGGCCAGATAAACTGCGCCGGATGGAGGCGAGTTTCGCGCACCGCGCGGCGCAGCGCCTCTGTGCGACGAAGCCGGCGCAATCGAACTGCCGGACGGCGCTCGAGCCCGAACGGCAAATCGTCGGCGCTGAAAGAGGGTTCACTCATGGCAGTGACACGTCGGTTCGTGAGACATCGGAAGAAGTCCCGCTGCGTACCTGAGCAAGGATGCCAGCTCCTCCGGCAGCAAGCATCTGTCGCGCCAATTCCCGTCCACTTTCCGATGGATTGGCGGCATCCACCGGAATACCGCCGCGCAGCACGCTCTCTCCATCGAGATCGGCAATGAGTGCATGCAGCATGAGACCGTACTCCTCTTCGACAAATGCCGCCGCCCCAATGGGCACCTGGCATCCGCCTTCAAGATGGGCGAGCAGCGCACGCTCAGCGCTTACCGCAGTACGTGTCTCGGCATGATCGAGTCGGCGCAGTACATCCAACATGGCCGCATCGTGCGCCCGTGCCTGCACGGCAATCGCTCCCTGCCCCGGTGCGCTCAACCAGTCCGGCGCATCAAGCAATGCCGTGATACGATCAACAAGCCCGAGTCGACGCAGCCCCGCTGCCGCCAGCAGTGCCGCATCGAGCTGCCCCTCGTCCAGTTTGCGAAGACGCGTACCGACATTGCCGCGCAAATCCACGATATCGAGATCCGGGCGCAACGCACGGAGTTGCGCTCGTCGACGCAGCGACGATGTGCCAACGCGTGCCCCCTCAGGCAAATCCTGCAACGACGCGCCCGGCACACCCGCACGAGTGACCAGTGCATCACGCGGATCTTCTCGCTCGAGTAGCGCCGCGATGATCAGACCATTCGGATCAGCCGTTGGCAAATCCTTGAGAGAATGCACAGCACAATCGATGCGACCGGCGAGCAAGTCCGCCTCGAGTTCGGCAGTGAACAACCCCTTGTCGCCGATGGCCGACAAGGGCTTGTCCAGAATGCGATCGCCCTTCGTGCTATACGGAACCAACTCGCTGTCCACATTGAACGTGGCCAGCAGGGCCGCTACCTGACGGGCCTGAACAAGGGCCAGCTCGGAGCTGCGGGTACCGATACGAACGGGAGCAGATGACATCCGCGCAAACTAACGGGAGCCGGTCGCGTATGCCGTCACGATGGCCTTGACCCAGCCTTCCACGGTAGCGGCCGTACTCTCCACCTTCACCGGAAATCCGGCAATCCGTGCCGCGCGTGCTGTGACAGGTCCAATGCAGGCAACAGGAATGTGGCTGGCCTGTTCCGGCGGCAGTGCATCCAGCAACGCATCCACCGCACTCGGTGCTGCAGCCGTCACGAGATCCACCTGCGCATCGCGCGTCAACTGTCGCAGTCGCGCCTGGCCCTCGGGATCGGGTGCGCTGCGATATGCAGGAATCACATCCACAGTGGCGCCAAGTGCACGCAATCCATCGGGCAGCACATCCCGCGCACCAGCAGCACAGGGGTACAAGATTCGCGCACCCTCGATGTCTGAACGTTCAGCCAATACATCGAGCACACCCTCGGCCTGCATGCGATCGGGCTGCACCGTGGGTGCACGCCATCCCTGCTCATCGGTGGCGCGCGCCGTTGCTGGTCCCACCACCGCCAACCGCCGCGTGGCCATCGCCGCTTCCGCCCCCCGTGCGGTCACCGCCTGCGCGAGATGCTCCACCGCGTTCACACTGGTGAGCAGTACCCAGTCGTACTGAGTAAGACGCGCCACGGCGTCATGGAGGGGCTGCAGGTCCAGCGTTTCGATGCGTGTGAGCGGCACATCGTACACCGTCGCACCAACACGCCGCAGCGCATCGGCAAGTGGCCCTCCACGCTCACCGGCACGCGTGACCGCAATACGAACTCCGGCGAGATAGGCCGGAAGCGCTCGCTCAATCACCGCGCGTGGAACGTGCGATGCGACGTGCCATCAGCACGATGTATCCGATGTAGCACACCAGGGCGATGGCATAGCCAGCCCACATATACGATTCGGTGTCTGGCGGCCCGCTGCGCTGTGCGACGTATGCCGTGGTATCCTGCGCGACGCGCAAAAGCGACATGATCATACTGCCTCCATCTCAGCGCGCGCGTTGCGCAAACCCGCCCAGCGGAAACGCACACGCAGCAGCGCAAAGAACAGCAGAATGAACGCCACCGATGCCAGCCCAAATGTCGTCAGCATTTCGGGTGGCAGTGACGGCTTGTCCGGCTTGAGCACCACAGGCCCCGGATGCATGCCACGAAACAGCCGCACGGTGAGGTGCACAAAGGGCACGAGCAACGCTGCCAACGATCCCATCACCGCAGAAAGTCTCGCGCGACTCTCCGGCGACTCGACAGCCCCACGCAGTACGAGGTAGCCCAACACGAGGAGCCACAAAAACACCGTACTGGTGATGCGCGCCTCCCACACCCACCAGGTGCCCCAGCTGGTACGAGCCCACACCGGTCCGGTGACCAAGACCACACCCATGAACAACAGACCGACTTCGGCGCTGGCTTCGGCAAGCCGATCCAGGCGCTCATCGCGAATCCAGAGATAGCCGATGCTGGCCACCGCCAACAAACCGCATGCGATGTAGAGACCGGCAATCGCGGCCGGCACATGCACATAGAAAATCTTCTGTGCTGCGCCGAGCATGGCATCGACGGGAGTGAACCAGATGGCTCGCACCACCGTGGCCGCTACGAGAAGCAGCGCGACAGCCATGAAGCCGTCGATCGTGCGCACCGTAGGCAGCGCAACTGATCCAGCACCAGGTGCTGCACCAGAACCTGCACCAGAACCTGCACCAGAACCTGCACCGGCTCCAACGTGAGGCGACGAAGGCGATGCCGACGCCATATGCTACTCCTCGATCGTGAACGGAAAAACGGCAACACATGCCGCGACAAATACGAGATCAAACGCCAACAACAGCTTGAGCCAGGCCGCCGCATCGGAAACCGGCAAGCCTCGCAGAATCATCGCTGACGATTGCGCCGCCGGCAGCACCAGTGGCACAAAGAACGGCAACGTCATCATCGGCAACAGCAACTCGGCCAAGCGCGTGTTGGACGCAACAGCGGCGAACAACGTACCAACCGCGGCCAACCCGAGCGCGGCCAGCAGCATGACACCAACCAGAATCAGCCAGGCTCCGCCAACCGGAAGATCGAAGAACAGCGCGACCGCCGGAAGCGTCAGCGCCTGCACGCCACCGACGAATACGAGATTCCCCAAGACCTTGCCGGCAAAGATGGACTCACGGGAGATCTGACTGGCCAGCAGCCCGTCATACGCACGTTCGGCGAGTTCAATACCGAACGAACGGTTAAGCCCCAGCAGGCCGGAGAAGGTGAAAATCACCCAGAGCACACCAGGTGCGAGATCGATGGC
Source organism: Gemmatimonadaceae bacterium (assembly GCA_016742275.1). GTDB lineage: Bacteria > Gemmatimonadota > Gemmatimonadetes > Gemmatimonadales > Gemmatimonadaceae > Gemmatimonas. The sequence goes on along the minus strand of JACVCD010000009.1, from coordinate 146,364 downwards.
GGGAATGGCCGTGGGATCCCAGGTAAAGCGGAAGATCACCACGGACAGTACAGCAAATACGGCTGCCGCCAGAAAGGCGCTGCGGGTGCGGAATTCGATGAGCAGATCCTTGCGCGCAATCCGCCAGGCGTCGCGCAAGAACGATGGCGCGACCGCTTGAACCGAAGGCGCACTCACGCGGTGAGCCCTTCGTGCACCAGATCCCGATAACGGCGCTGAAACGATGGCAAATCGAATCCGTTCTCCGGCGCTGGCTCATCATACACAAACGATCCTTCGCGCATGATGACGGCGCGCGTCGCCAGTGTGAGCCCTTCCACGAGATTATGCGTTACGAGCAAGAGCGTGGAACCATGCGCCTTGAGCGCACGCAGGGCATCGGTAAACGCCAGCGCACCGACTTCATCAAGCCCCGTATACGGTTCATCGAGCAACACCAGCTGCGGCTCATGCACCAACGCACGGGCGATGGACACCCGCTGCTGCAGCCCGCGACTCAAAAATCGCACGGGCATGTGTTCGCGGTCCTGCACGCGTAACGCCTTGAGTGCTCGCGTCGCCGCCGCGTCCGCATCGGGCACGCCCTGACATTCGGCGGCAAATCGCACGTTTTCGCGCACGGTGAGCGCCGGATAGAGCATGCTGTGATGACTGATTAGGCCCACCATGCGGCGGGTTGAACCCGGACCCGGAAGTGGCACCCCAAGCAGCTCCACCGTCCCGCGTGTGGGCTTGAGCAAACCACCCAGAAGACGCAGTAGCGTGGTCTTCCCGGCTCCATTGGGGCCAAACAGGGCCAGACACGCGCCAGCCGACAAGGTCAGCGACACATCGTTCACGGCCTTGCGTCTCCCGAACGCCCGCACCAGCTGGTTCGCCACCACCGTTACGGTGGCTCCGGCGTCAACCAGCGTCGCAGGGGACGGCGCGACATCTGTCGCACCGGTTTCGTTGGGGATCGGCATCGCTCTACATTAGCGGATGCCTTGGACGCACGCGACCGACCCACGGTGTCGCGCGCGTTGTTGCAATCCTGCCGTTCCCCTTGCTGCCGGCCCGTCCGGTCCCGCCGACATGAGCGATATCGACGTCCTCCTTCAGGAGAACCGCTCCTTTCCGCCGTCCGACACGTTCCGGGCGAGTGCCCACGTGTCTTCGACGCGACTTCACGAAGACGCTGCCCTCGACCCGGAAGCCTTCTGGGCCCGCGAAGCCGGCGCGTTGAACTGGATGCAGCCGTGGACGTCGGTGTGCGAGTGGACGCCGCCGCATGCCAAGTGGTTCCAGGGGGGCAAGCTCAATGTCTCGGTCAATTGCGTCGACCGGCACATTCATGGTCCGCGTCGCAATAAGGCCGCGCTGATCTGGGAAGGTGAACCCGGCGATCGTCGCACGTGGACGTACTGGGATCTCTACCGCGAGGTGAATCTCGCGGCCAACATGCTCAAGAAGTTGGGCATCAAGAAGGGCGATCGTGTGGCGATCTATCTGCCCATGATCGCCGAAGCGGTGGTGGCCATGCTCGCCTGCGCGCGCATCGGCGCCATTCACACGGTGGTGTTTGGCGGCTTCTCTCCGGATTCACTTCGCGATCGCATCAACGACTGCGGATGCAAGCTGCTCATCACCGCTGATGGTGGGTATCGCCGCGGACAGATGGTGCCGCTCAAGCGCAATGCTGACGAAGCGCTCAAGTCGTGTCCCACGGTCGAGAACGTACTCGTCATCATGCGCCGCCGTTCAAGCGTCGGCGATGAGACGTTCGCGGAAATGCAGGACGGTCGCGATCACTGGTGGCACCGTCTCAAGCGACAGATGCCCAAGCATTGCGAGCCCGAGCCGATGGACGCCGAGGATGTGCTGTTCATCCTCTACACGTCGGGCACGACGGGCAAACCCAAGGGCATCGTGCACACGACTGGTGGCTATCTCACCGGCGTCACGAGCACGACCAAGTACGTATTCGACCTCAAGGAAGAAGATGTGTACTGGTGCACCGCCGACATCGGCTGGATCACCGGACACTCCTATGTTGTGTATGGCCCGCTCGCCAATGGTGCCACGTGCATCGTGTACGAAGGCGCTCCCGATTGGCCCGACAAAGATCGCTTCTGGCAGATCTGCGAACGCTATGGTGTGACCGTGTTCTACACGGCACCCACAGCCATTCGCGCGTTCATGAAGTGGGGCGATGCCTACGTCGAGAAGCATGATCTGTCGCAGCTGCGTGTGTTGGGTTCGGTGGGTGAACCCATTAATCCCGAAGCGTGGATGTGGTACCATCGCACCATCGGTAAGGAACGTTGCCCCATCGTCGATACATGGTGGCAGACAGAAACAGGCGGCATCATGATCACGCCACTCCCGGGTGTCACATCCACCAAGCCCGGCTCCGCCACAACACCGTTCCCTGGTGTGAGCGCCACGCTGCTCGACACACAGGGCAACGAGGTGAAAACGGGTGGTGGACTGCTCGCGATCACCCGTCCGTGGCCCAGCATGCTGCGCACGATCTGGGGCGACGATCAGCGCTACGTCGACACGTACTTCAGCAAGTGGCCCGGACGTCCCGATCTCTACTTCGCGGGTGACGGCGCCAAGCGCGACGAAGACGGCTACATCTGGATTCTTGGACGCGTCGACGATGTGCTCAACGTATCCGGCCACCGCATCGGCACCATGGAAGTGGAAAGTGCGTTGGTGGATCATGCGGCCGTGGCCGAAGCTGCGGTCGTGGGCAAAACTCATGCGCTCAAGGGTCAGGCCATCGCGGCCTTTGTCACGCTGCGTGCCGGCTTCACGCAAAGTCCGGCGCTGCGCGACGAACTGCGCGATCACGTTGCCCAGAAAATCGGCGCGCTGGCGCGTCCGGATGACATTCTCTTCAGCGCGGATCTGCCGAAGACCCGTTCGGGTAAGATCATGCGTCGGTTGCTGCGCGACATCGCCGAAGGGAGAGCTTTGGGTGACACCACAACACTGGCCGATCCGACCGTCGTGGCATCGCTCAAGGAGCAGTACGAGGCGTCGGAGTCCTGATTCCGATCTCGTGAATCCCAAACGGAATCTCTGGCTGAATTCCTGACGAAATTTGCGCGCAACGTGACACCGGTCACGAACGAAACTCGTGACCGGTCATTAACGTCAGGATGCCTATGTCGATTCTCCACAAACTGTTCCCGGAAACACTCTTCCCCCGCAAGCTGTCGGCTGACGCCGAACAGCGGCTGCGCCTTGCACAGGCCCGTGCGGAAGAATCGCTCATTCGTACACACGTGGAGAACGCGCTCTACTTCGTCGACACGCTGGCACCCGAAGTCGGCTACGAGCGTGCGCTCGACATCTATGTGCGGGAGATGACCATTCCCGATCCGCTCGCATCGGTGATTGCCACACGTGCGCTCGTGGCTCTGGGCGACGCGCTTGTGCCGCGTCCAGCGCGTGAGGCGCATGGCGCCAGTGAGCAGGACCAGAGCCATGGCACAGCTGGTCCAGTATCATTGCCCGAGTTGCGTCTCGATGAAGCCGCAGCGCGGCGGAAGCGCGCCTGACGCAGTACGAGTGCACGGCAACGACAAACGCGCGAGTGGCCGAAGCCACCCGCGCGTTTTCTTTTATTCAGCTGCGAACGTACTGCTGCGAACTTACTTCGGCGAACTTACTTCGCGGCGGCCGGAGCAGCTGGAGCCGCAGCAATCGCCGCCGTGAGCGAATCCACGATCTTCTTGATCTGATCGGCCGACAAACCGCCCGGATACAGACGATCGTTGATCATGATCGTCGGCGTGGAACCCACACCGCGCTCCTGGCCCATCTTGGCATTGGCCTGAATACGCGGGAGGTGCTTCTGCGTATCGAAGCACGACGCAAACGCCGTCATGTCGAGACCCAGCTGCTTGGCGTAGCCATCCATGAACTTGCGCGGATTGCTGGTGGCCTGACCATTCCAGTCGTACTGACCGGCGAAGATCAGATCATGCATTTCCCAGAACTTGCCCTGATCGTTGGCGCACGCGGCGGCCATGTGCGCGGCAATCGTGTTCGGGTGAATGGCCGTGAGCGGGAAGTCGAAGAAGCGGAAGTTCGCGAGGCCCGCATCGACGATGCGCGTCTTGATGTCCGGCCCCTGCAACGTGGCAAACTGTCCGCAGCCCGGGCACTCGAAGTCAGCGAACTCGATGATGGAAATCGGCGCATTCGGATTGCCGCGCAGATAACCCTCAGCCGCAGGAAGCGCGGCGCCCGGAGCAGCTTCGATGGACACCGGCTTCTTCTGCATCGTCGTCCAGATACCGGCGCCACCCGCGATCAGAATGATGCCGATGACGGCGAGAAATCCGGTGTTCGACTTCTTCTTGGGCGTTACCTTGGCCACTCGTGCTCCTGGTGCGGACCGGCACTGCCGGTTGTTCGGTGGGAGGGCGCGCGTGGATCGTCACGCCTCGCGTGCAAGCAACGTACGTGCAACTAGCTCCAAACTAGGCAAGCCCCGCCGCTCTGCGCTATCCTGACGCCATGTACACCGACCATTTGTACATCCCGCTCGCCGGCAGCGTGCAAGGCCGGACGCTGCACGTGGAGCGCACCGGATACGGTGGGCCGGCCATTGTGCTGCTGCACGGTTTTGGCACCAGCGCCTTCATCTGGCGCCAAGTCGTGCCCCTTCTGGCCGAAAGTGGGTATACCGTGGTCGCGATCGATCTCCTGGGTTACGGCGAGTCGCAGCAGGCCGGTGAACTGGGAACGTCGCCCGGCGATCAGGCGGCACATGTCGAGTTGGCCCTCACCGCACTGCGACTTGGAGCGGTTACGGTTGTCGGCCAGGGGCTGGGTGCACTGGTAGCCCTGTTGCTGGCCAGTCGTGCACCGGAACGCGTGGCGCGTGTGGCCCTGATCGAGCCCTCCGATCCGGACGCCCTCCCCGGTCCGTCCATTCGGGCACTCCAGCGCACCACGGCCGCCACCGCGCTCAGCGCCAATGCGTTGTTTGGCGCCAGACCGCTGCTGGAGCCATTTCTGCAGCGCGCCATGCCCACCGGTGCTCCAATGGAGGATCGACTCGTAGCGCGGCATCTGGCGCCCTTCGTCGGGCCGGACGGAGCGGCTCGGCTGCTGCAATTGGCCAGCACCGTGACACTGACGGAGGAGCAGCGGTCCACGTTCGAGCTTCTCGAAACGGACATCCTGCTGTGGTATGGCAAGGGAAAGTCTGGCGAAGCCGCCGGATCCGGTGACGGCAACAGCCCGAATCCGGTTGACTATGAGACACGCTGGCGTGGCCGGCTTCCCAGTTGCCGCCTGTACCCTGTGGTGGTCGATACGCCGAGTGGCGGTCTGGTGCCGGAAATTGCTCCGATGGCCCTGGCTTCAGCGATCAGCGATTGGATTTCGTAGTCTCGACGTAGGCGTTGTCTGAGCCCGCAATTGATGGGTTCCACCCCTAGGATCCGGGTGTCTCATCAGTTAACTTTTTCTTGCTGTGTCGGAATCGCCGCGCAGCGCGTTGGACGTACTACCCAGAGGAAATGGCCAAGCCCAAGCTTCGTCCGCGTCGTGACCCCATGGTGCCCTCGCCGTATCAGGAGGCCCGTGACGAGCTGTTCCAGCAGATCATGCAGTGTGGGGTGATTGGATGTCACCCGCAGGACCAGAAGGACTGGTTCGACAACACGATGGTCTACCTGCAGAATCGGTATCCGGAGCTCAAGGCGAACGAATTCGCCGAGCTGCGCACTTTAGGTGAGCGCTTCGCGCAGCCCGCCAAGCGCCCGGAACCCGCAGCGGTCTGATTGCGGAAGTCATAGCAGGACGCGTCGCCCCACCGGGGCGGCGCGTTTTTCCGTTTGTAGCCTGCGATTTTCAAACGGTGCGCTGTTTGCGCTATTCGCGAACGCGGTTGCGCCAGAGCATGAGCGTGTAGTCCACCGACGCGGCCACACCGCCAAGAAAGACGGCGACGACAAGCCCCGCCGTAAGCGCCGGTGCGAGCAGCACCGCCAGAAAGGCCGCGATCTGCAGCGCAGTGACAAACTTGCCCAGACCACGCGCCTGAAACGTGATGGGGCGCAGCCAGCTCACATTGCGCGCGACAAACCAGCCGATGATCGACATCACGTCGCGAAACATCACGGCGATGGCCTGCAGTACGGTGAGTCGTGCATCCGCGACGAAACTCACCACCACACACAAGGCAAAGAATCGATCGGCCAGCGGATCGACGAGTGCACCAATACGCGACGCCGCGCTGATGCGTCGCGCGAGCCATCCATCGAGCATATCGGTGATGGACGCCACGGCGATCAACAAGAGACGCACCGGGACACTCTCCACCACCATGAAGCCGATGCCGAGCGCCACACGCGAGGTGGACACCAGGTTCGGGATCGTCACGATCGAGGACGATGGCGGTGGCAATGGCGGTGAAGAAGCCATACTGGAAACTAGATGCGCGGCCCCCTGGGGTGCCAGCGATTGCGACAGACAGTTAACGTCTCCGGAAGATGAGTTCGGAATGGTGGAGAGATCCGTTGCCGCTCGTCGTGGTCACCATTGCCGCGGCGGTGCTGGCGTGGGACGTGGCCCTGGCCGGGTGGATTGCCTCCCGCCGTGAGGCGCCTCGTCTCTTCACGCAATTGACAGCATTCTGCGGCCTGCTGGTGGTGCCGTCGGTGGTGATCGGGGTCGCCGCCGGTATCGAAGCCGGCGCGCGCACGATTTCCGGGATCACCTGGCTACTGCCGGTGGTTGCAGCAGCCTACGCGCTGCAGGTCATGGTCGCGCTTGGCAAACGACTCGTCTCACCGCTCGTTGCCATTCCCATTCTGCTGTATGACATCGTGCTCGCCGCCATTGCACTCGGCGACTATCTCGTCGCGACCCGTGGTGCAGCACCGAATGCTCTGCAGGCTGCCGTATCTGCGCGTGATGTGATCGTCGGTATCACGGTGGGTCGCGCCGCACTCGTGTCGCCATTCACCACACTCGTGCCCATGCTCGCGCCAGCATATCCGGCGCGATGGAAACTTTCGGGCGCCGTGCGCGCCGTGCTGGTGCTATCGGCGACGGCACTCACCACCCTGCTGGTTCTCGAGTGGCCGCGCGGCGTGGCCGCCGTGCGCACGTACGCGCAAACCGATATCGAGCCTATGCAGGCGCGGCCAGCCGGAGATTTTCTGCTTGGCATTCGTCTCTATCCCACGCTGGACGGCGCACCAACGGCGCGACGCGTGCAGGCCGATGCTCGATTGATCGAAGCCTTTGATCCCGATGTCGCGCTCATCCTGCTTGGCGACGAACCACTCAACAACAGCAGTCTCGATGCTATCGCGCAAACGATAGAGCCGCTGCGGCAGGACAGTGTGCGCATCGCCGTCGCCATGGCGCTGGGACGCAATCCGGGCGCACCGGATAGCCCGGAACGTCTTCGCACCATCGAGCGCGTACTGGAGCGTCTGCGTCCTGATGTGCTGTTTCCGGCGTTGGGTGATCCCGTACCACAGTGGTTTGGCGCGGCGCCGCCAACAGCCAACTGGTGGCGTGCCTTGCTGCTGCGAAGCAGCGCCACCGTCACGCGTGTGCGCCCACGTACCGTGCTCGCGTGGAGCGCCACGCACCTCGATGCCACCGACAGCTCCGTGTACGCATGGGCGACGGCGCCCGGTTCACCCGTGGAGCTGGTGGGTGCCATGGTCTACCCGTCCTTCTCCGGCTTGCCGGCAGTGGATGCACGACTACGCGCACTCACACGGTGGCATGAACGTGCCGTGTTCGATCGTTCGGCGATGCCCGCAGCGCGCGGAGCCATACCGCCCCATTGGCTGGTGCATGTGGGAGGACTGCCGCACGCGCATGGGGATGATGCGCAGACCGCTGCCATTCGCCGCAGTCTCGCGTTCGCGACACGTCAGCCGTGGATCACGGGCGCCATCATTGGCGAGCCAGCCGACGACAATGGCTGGCTTGGGCTGCGTGCATCCAACGGCCGCGAACGCGACGCCGTGCGTGCTGTCGGTCTGGCGGCGCGGCGTTTCAAAGAGGCGCGGGCGCAGCGCTAACGGCCCGCACTGACACCCCGCACGACCCCTTCCACCACACGGCCGGCATCGAAGTACCGCCGCGCAACCGCGTGCACATCGGCCGCAGAAACCTGCGCCAGTCGCTGCGGTTCATCGTCGCGTTCCGCCAGTCCTTCACCAAACAGAAACGCATCGACGATGTCTGCCAGCACCCCGCTGCCCGACTGCTGCGCAATGGCATGGGTGCCGATGAGATAGCGCCGCGCCCGTTCCATTTCCTCCTCACTGGGCGGCGCATCCACAAATCGCGCGAACTCACCAAGCAGTCCCTCACGCGCTTCCGCTTCTCGCGCCGGCGACGTGGCGATGTAGGCAGCAAATGCGCCGCCAGCCATGCGTTCGATCGGAAATGCGGTAACCGTGTAGGCCAGCGACTGCTTGTCACGGAGTTGTTCGAAGAAGCGACCGCCAAGACCACTCGCGATACTGGACAGCACACGCGCCGCATAGCGATCGCTGTCGGTCCGGCCAGGGCCCGGGAAAAGCAACGCCAATGCGGTCTGCTGCTTGGCGCGTGAGTCTTCATCACCGCGACGCGCATCCGTCCATGGCGTGGACGACACCGTGGGCTGCGATGCAAACCGCAGGCGATCGAAAGCGGTATCAAGCAACTGCGCCGTCACCATCGGCTCCACATCGCCAACGACTGCTAGAACGGTGTGACCATTGAGTACATGCGTCGCGTGGTATGCGTGCAGTGCATTCACATCCAGCGTCGCAAGCGACTCCTCCGTCCCGATCACCGATCGCGCATACGGGTGCGTGCCATACGCGGCGGCCGTAGCAAGGCGCATGGGCCAGCGATACATGTCGTCGCGCACACGGGCGAGCTCCGTGCGCGCCAACGCACGCTCGGTCTCCACACCGTCGACCGGGAAACCGGGTTCCTGCACCACTTCGGCCAACAATTCGACGGCCGTTCGCACGTGGCGCACCGGCACGGACATCGACCAGCCAAGACTCTCCAGCGCAGCGCTGACACCAATGCTGCTGCCCATGTCCTCTGCCGCTTCAGCGATCTGTGCACCAGTACGATGGCGCGATCCCTTGAGCGTGGCCTGCGTCATCAGACGCGCACGACCTTCCTGCGCCGCCGCATCCAGCACCGCTCCACCGCGTTGAAACACTCCGATGTTGACGAGCGGCGATCCCGGGCGCGGCAGAATGAGTACCGGCACACCACCGCGTGTGTGAAACACATGCACACCATGATCGACATGCCCCACCGGAGCGGGCGCCTCCGTCTCACGCAGCGCCGCCGCAATCGTGGCGCTCGACGGTGTCGGCACATGCGACGGCGCCAACACGGCACTGCCGTGCCCCTCGGCCTGCACAAGCAACTCACGAATGTCGTCAGCCGTATCGGCCAGCGCCTCAGTACCATCTGGGCGGTACGAGACAACACTCACCTGCGCGGGATCGAGATGCGCACGTACGGCGTCGCCCAGTGCACCACGATCGAGCGACATCACCGCATCGTAGTACTGTGAAGCCAGGCCCAGGCCACCCTCTGCTTCCCACGACGCGAGGTACTGCGCCTGTCCATCCATACTTTCGAGCCGGCGTAGCCATCGCGCCTCGAGAATGCGCTGCGCGCGCGTGACTTCACTCTGACGGAAACCATCGGTGCGCACCGCATCGAGCTCGCGCCACATCCCCTGCGCGGCGGCCCGTGCGCTGGCCGACGGTCCCTCTGCATGCAGCACGAACACACCCACATCGTCCGACGTGTAATTCCACGCCGACACTGAACTGGCGTGCTGCTGTTCACGCACGGCACGATAAAGACGCGATGCACGTCCCGATCCCAACGCCACACCGGCCAGATCGAGCGCCGCCGAATCAGGGTGCGACAACGCCGGCGCCCGCCAACCGAACGCCGTGTGCTGCTGTGCAATGTCACCACTCCATTCACGGTGGCGGAGACCGGGAAGCGCCAATTCTCTGGGGCCACGATCACGCGCGGGAACGCCGGACTCGAGTTGGCCATGTCGCGCCATGACTTCGCGACGCACGGTCTCGACATCCACATCACCCACCACGCACAGCACGGTGTTGTCCGGGCGATACCATGTGCGATAAAAACTCACCAGCTGCTCGCGCGTAAAGCCGCGCAATGCGTCTTCTTCACCGATCCGCCAGCGACGAATACGATGGCGATCGTGTAGCAACGCATACAGCGATTCAATGGTCACGGCAGTTGCCGTATCGCGCTTGCGCTTGGCCTCCTGGATAATCACTTCCAGTTCGCGGGCCAGTTCCTCGGCGTCGATCACCGAGCGCGCATACGCATCAAACTGAATCTCGAGTCCCGGCACGAACGACGACGACGGCAGCACCGTGTAGTAGCTGGTGTGATCGTAGATCGTATGCGCGTTGAGATACCCGCCGTTGGCCTTGGTTTCGCGGGCGATCTGCCCCACACCACGTGTGGGCGTGCCCTTGAAGTACATGTGCTCGAGCACATGGGCGATGCCGACAATGTCGTCCGACTCGTCGAAGTATCCCGCTTTCACATGCGTGACAATGGCAACGACCGGTGCCGAACGATCCACGCGCACCAGCAGCGTGAGACCATTGGGCAACACTTCACGCACGGTATCATGATGCAGCGCGAGCGCATCGCTCGGCCGCAGAAGCTGCGACGTCATGGACGGATTGGCGAATTACGAAGCGGGCGGCACGGGGATGGCCCCCGGCGGCACTCCGGGGAATGGCGGTGCCGCAAGGCAGCCCTGCCACTCACCCGGTCCGGCACGTTCATACCAGCGACGTGCCTCATCAAAACGTTGCAAGCGGTGCAATGCACAAGCCAGAAATCCTTGCGCAACACGATCCTCCGGCGCCGACTGCAAGGCCCGTACATAAAAGCGCCGCGCAATTTCAGGCTGTCCTTCGGCAAGCATCAGCGATGCCAGTTCGCGCGATGCGATACTGCTGTTCGGCGCGAGTTCGACCGCTGCCGTGAGCAGACGGCGCGCACGAGGCAGATCACCGTCTTCACGTGACAGACGGCCGAGGTACACCAGTGGGCGCGCATCGGTGGGAAAATCACGCGCCATATCGGCCATGGCCGTACGCGCGAGCGTGACGTTGCCACCGCGATAGGCCGACACCGCCGCCGCGAATGCGCGATCGGCACGGCCACGCCAGTACCACGTGCCAAACACACCCGACGCCACAATCAGCAGTGCCAACGTCGCCCACGCGGCCATGGGGACTCGCCGCAAAGCAGACACCTGCGATGCCGTGTCCGACGAGCCGGGCGCGCTGTCGCGCAGTACCGGCTCCGGTGAAAATGTCGGACGCGCAGACGCAGGCGGCGGCGCGTATGCACTCGAAGCCGAAGCCGAAGCGGATGACGCCGGACGTGAGGTATCAATCGCCGGTGCACTGTCAGGCACCGCGTGCTCCAGTGCCATCCACGCTTCGCGCAGCAGAATACGCTCGGCTTCATTCACGGCCGGGGTATTGCTGCGATCAGCCCAGGACGCGAGACCGACCAATGCATGCGCATCACTCAGCGTGAGCACCCCCAGACGACGAGCCTCACCAACCAGTGCATGTCCCGAGAGTTCGTGTCGCCCAAGCACGCGCTGTAGCACCACCTGCGCGGCCTGCCACAGCGACGGCGCAGTGGAAGCCGTCATGGCTTCAGGGCTGAAGACAACACGCGCCGCGTCGAGCGCGGCGCGTGCCGTATGCAAAGTGTCGCCTGGCGACGTCATGGGTGTACCACGTGTCAGCGCACGATGCGCAGCATGCCCGCTTCGGCACCGCCGCGCAGAAACGCTTCGGGAGCGTGGGACGCGACCGTGAAGCCCGTGGCGCCGTAGAACCGCCGAGCCTCCTGCGCCATGAATTCCTCGATGGGGCGGCCGGCATCGCGCGCATCACGCAGCGCCTGCACAATGGCCTCCCAGGTGCCCTCGAACACCGTACCGTCGCGCATGATGACGCGATGGGCATCGTCGTCGGCCATGAGCACGTCCGTGGACGTGCCTTCCGAAGCGACCCCACTGGCGTTTTCGCCTTCGGTATTGGTGGCGGGACCGCCGGCCTGCTGCTGACCGACAAGACCGGTCAGCAGCGAACCAAGCGTTTCCAGCTGTCCTTGCGACTCGACGCTCTCGCCCATCTCGCGCTCAAGCACCGACTGTTCTACTTCCGCCAGCAACTCATCGATGGCGTCGGGTTCACCCGCGAGCTCCACCAGGCGGGCTTCCCACGGCTTCAACTCCCCATCGTTGTCCGCCAGCTTGTACACCGACTTCTTGAGCTCCATCGCACGCCAGATCCCGAGTTCATCCCAGTGATCGGCAGGTGTGGTGGCTTCGAACTCGACCAGCGCGCCATCGAGGTCGCCGCTGTCGTACAGCAGGTTGGCGAGATAGACCCGCGCCTCGGCAAAGGCGGGATCGATGATGAGGGCACGACGCAGCGCAATCATGGCTTCCACGTCATTGCCAAGACGGTGCTGCGCGTAGCCGATGCACGCGACGGCTTCGACCGAATCCTCGGCCTGTTGCACAGCGCGCTCAAAGTACGGCATGGACGTTTCCACGAATCCTTCGCGGAACAGGGCACGTCCGATCTGGAGCATGAGGTCGACATCGTCCTCGTAGCCCAGCTCGATGGTGCGCTCGAACGACTGCATGCCGGCTTCGATCTGTCCAAACTTGAGCAGCACTTCGCCCTGTCCGGCCAGTGCATCCTCATGTTCGGGATCGAGCGACAACGCCTGTTCGAAATTCTTCCGCGCCCAGACGAACTCCTCGCGCGCAAGACGCGCGTAGCCGGCCCCGACATGCAGTTCGACTGCCGACGGATACAGCGAGAGTCCCTCGCGCAGGAGATCAAGCGCTTCGTCGTACTGCCCCTCGTTGTAGAGGGCGTGAGCGCGCTCGTCGTACTCCTCGGAACTCAGGAACGGGTTGGACATTGCGAAACTGGCCTCCGATACAGCGGGTTACCGGATAGTACCGTGTACGGCGGGGTTGGTTCAACGTGTAGACAAACTGCGCACCAGATTGCAGTCGTTTCCACACGCCGCAATCGGATCGTGCTATGCAGCGTCTGCCAGGGCGACAGCCACCTGCCCAGCCAGCAGGGCATTGGCTTCCAGCAGCGCCAGATTGGCGTGAACCGATCGTCCGTTCGTGAGCTGCTGGATTTCGGCCAGCAGGAAGGGAGTCACCGCCGCCCCACGAACGCCCGCCGCAGTCGCGGCGCGCAGGGCAGCCTGTGTCGCGGATTCCACGAGTTCCACCGGCACGGCATCGTGTGCCGGTAGAGGTTGAACCACCAACATGGCCCCAGGCCGGCCAAGCGCCCGATGCGCCTTCCAGGCCGAAGCCAATTCCGACGGCGTGTCGACTCGCGCCGATAGCCGAAGCCCGGTCGTTGTCGTAAAGAACCCGGGCAATTCGTCGGTCCCGTAACCGACCACCGACACACCGAGTGTTTCGAGGCGCTCGAGAGTGGCGGGCAAATCAAGAATGCTTTTCGCGCCCGCGCACACCACGATGGTCGGCGTGCGAGCAAGCTCCACGAGATCTGCCGACTCATCAAACGGCGCATCGCGATGCACGCCGCCAATGCCACCCGTGGCAAAGACCTCGATGCCGCCGAGCGCACACAGCGCCAGCGTTCCTGCCACGGTCGTGGCGCCATCGGCGCCCTGCGCCATGGCCAGTGCGAGATCCCGTGCAGAAACCTTGCGCACACCGTCACGCGCCAGGAACCGTTCGAGGTCATCATGCTCGAGGCCAAGTACCGGCGCACCACGCACGATAGCCGTTACCGCTGGGACAGCGCCGGCCGATTCCACGGCGCGCATCATGCGCGTGGACGCCTCGCGATTGAACGGCGGCAACAGCCCCTGCGCGAGTACAGAACTCTCAAGGGCGACGACAGCACCGCCGCGCGCGAGCGCGGCTTCGATGACTGCGGTACTCCGAGGACGCAGAAGGCTCCTGGTCACATCGGCATAGTACAATGCGGTGCGAACCGGAGCAACCGGTGCGCACCGCATCTGAGAGGACCGTGTGACGCGCGAGCAGCGCGCACCCCACGGTCCCTTTCGAATCGATCAGTCCTGCGCGTCTTCGAACGCGTCGGCCTTGCGGGACTCGATGAGCTCCCAATCGCTCGACGTCGGGTCGAACACGGCCATGATCTTGATCGTCTCACCGGCCCACGCGTCGAACACCTTGCCGGTGTTCTGGTAGACCTTGATCTCGTGACCGTCTTCGAACTTGAGCACGATCAGTGGATGCGAAGAGTTCGCGTACTGCTTACGCAGCTTACGGGGCTGATTGGCGTTCATCGTCGCTGGGAATGAGGGACAGGAGGGAACCGGTGCAAGTTGGCGTCGGGACAGCAGGTACGCCAGCGGTTGAGGCTCCCTTGATACGAGTTCAGGTCACCGTGCTGGTGACCCCGGCAAAGGCACGCCATGCCCCCGTCGCGAGGATGTCGTCCATGGCAGCCACCACGTCGTCGAGCTCCGCGTCCGTGGTGTAGAAATGCGGGGCGACACGAATGCCGGCGCCGGGCCGATAGTCGATCACCACATCGCGGGCCAGAAGAGCGCGCGCGACCTCGGCCGCCTGCGGTACACTGAACGCCACCGTGCCGCCCCGTCGCTCGGTGTCTCGCGGTGCGTGCACCGTCCATCCACGCGCATCGGCCTGCGCGATCAATTGCGACGTCTGCCGCACACTCTTGGCGCGAATGGCGTCGAGGCCCGCTTCGCCGATGATACGTGGTCCCTCGAGGCCGGCATACAGCGCGGGCACCACGGGTGTACCGCCCAACCAACGCCAGCCGCCTGATGCCGGCGTCATGGTGGTATCAAACGCAAACGGTGTACGATGGGCCTGCCATCCGGTGAGCGCCGGTGCGTACTGCTCGCTCATGGCCGGAGCCGCGTACAGGAAACAGCCGCCGGGACCACCACACAGCCACTTGAGCACACCGCCGCAAAGAAAATCCACACCCAGTGCCTGCACATCGACTGGAATCACGCCAACACTGTGGTACGCGTCGAGCGCGACGAGCGCACCCACCTCGCGAGCCTTCGCACAGATGCGCGCCGCGTCCATGATGTATGCAGAACGAAACAACACGTGCGAAATGGCCACGAGGCGTGTCCGTTCCGTGATGCTGTTCAACAGACGCTCGATGTCGATTCCCAGCTGGTCATCCGACGGCACATCAACAATGCGCGCGCCAAGTCGC
Source organism: Gemmatimonadaceae bacterium (assembly GCA_016742275.1). Classification (GTDB taxonomy): domain Bacteria; phylum Gemmatimonadota; class Gemmatimonadetes; order Gemmatimonadales; family Gemmatimonadaceae; genus Gemmatimonas. The sequence goes on along the minus strand of JACVCD010000009.1, from coordinate 131,047 downwards.
GGCGCGAGTGCATCGTACGCGTACTTCACCGACGGAAAATCGAGCGCTGTCATCACGACTTCATTGCGCGACGCCGGGTAGTCGAGTGCACTCAGGATGGTGCACATGCCCTGTGTCACCGTGGGCACCATGACCACCTGCCCACTCTCAGCCCCGATCAGCGGCGCGATACGATTGCCCAGCGTGAGTGGCATCTCCCACCATCCCTCGGCCCAGGCACGCACACCGCGCGTCTGCCATTCCTCGGCGTACTGGCCCAACATCGTCGCCACGGTGCGAGGCATCGCACCCAGCGAATTGGACACGAGATACGTGGACGTCGAGAGGATGGGAAACTCCTCGCGAAAACGCAGTAGCGGATCGGCGACGTGAGTCATGAGCGGACAGCAGCGGGATGAGGTGGGACGCTGGACGGCGTCCGAACTATACCACCGCGCGCCGCGATTCGACGGTCTTTCGATCAACGTGTCGTCGTTCAAGCCACGTATACAGCACCGGCAACACGAACAGCGTCAGCAGCGTACTGGTGACCAGTCCTCCAATGACCACGCTGGCCAGCGGTCGCTGCACTTCGCTGCCCGGACTGGTGCTGAGTGCCATCGGGACGAAACCAAGACTGGCGACCAATGCCGTCATGAGGACCGGACGGAGACGGTCTGCCGCTCCGCGGCGGACACGCGATGCCACTGGATCTGTGTGATCATCGTCGTCCGATGGGTGGGAATGATCCCGCCGCAGATGATTCAGGTGTTCCACCATCACCACGCCGTTCAGCACGGCAATGCCGAACAACGCGATGAAGCCGATACTCGCTGACAGGTTGAGATTGAGTCCGCGTACCCAGAGTGCAGCAATGCCGCCCACCAGCGCAAAAGGCACATTCGACAACACTAGTACCGCCTGCGGAATGGAGCGGAACGACACGTAGAGCAAAGCGAAGATCAGCAGCAGGGCCAGTGGCACCACAACTTCCAGTCGTTTCATGGCGCGCTGCTGATTCTCATACTGACCACCCCACTCGAGAAACACACCGGCCGGTAGTGACACTTCGCGCGCGATTCGCTCACGAACCTCACGGACAAATCCGCCGAGATCGCGTCCACGCACATTGCTCAATACCAGCGAGCGTCGTTGCGCATCTTCATGACCGATCAGCTCCGGCCCGGTCGTGGACTCGATGGTCGTGACTGCCGACAGCGGTACCAGCTCACCTCCCGGCGCGCGCAACGTGAGTCGGCCAATGGCCGCCGCATCCGCGCGATAGACCTCAGGTAGTCGCACGGCGATATCCACCCGACGGAATCCATCCACCCACTCGGCCGCCGCCCGCGATCCCATGGCCATGTCGAGCGCGTCGCGTACATCAGCAACAGACACGCCGTACTGGGCCAGCGCTTCCCGCCGCACAGCGAGCCGGACCTGACCACTGCCTTCTGCGACTTCGACGCCGACATCAGCGTTCCCCGGCACCGAAGCAATGACACGCCGAATGCGTTCGGCAACGGACTGATTCTGCTCAAGGTCGGGGCCTACGACTTTGACGCCGAGGTCGGTCTTGATTCCGCTTTCGGCCTCATCGAGACGCATCGCCAATGGCTGCGTGAACGCCACGTCGAGCCCGGGAATTACCGCGAGTGCGGAATCGAACGCTGCCACCAGGCCTTCACGCGTCCTTGCCGTGCTCCACTCGGATTGCGGCTTGAGGATCACGTACATATCGCCTTCGAAGAGCCCCATGGCCTCGGTGGCCAGATCAGGGCGACCTTCCTTCGTGACCACCGTGATCACTTCCGGGAACCGCCGCACGATGCGCTCAGATGCCAGTGACAATCGCGTGGCATCGGCCAGATCTACACTGGGCATGCGGCGCGTATTGATGAGAATTGCCCCTTCATCGAGACGCGGCATGAACTCCGTGCCAATACGTGTCATCGACCATGCGGACACCACCACCAGGACCATTGCCACACCCAATACGGGACGCGGCGACTGCATGACACGACGGAGTACGCGTCCATAGGCGGCGGTCAAACGCGTGAGCCATGGTGCCGGTGCGGCGTGCCCGCCGCGCAGCGCCCAACTCGACACCGCTGGCACATAGGTGAGTGCCAGGAGCAGACTGCCCAGCACCGCACACACCACCGTGAATGCCATGGGCTTAAACATCCGCCCTTCCATGCCATCGAGCGTGAAGATCGGAATGTACACGGCCACGATGATGGCAATACCGAACAGAATCGGTCGACCGACTTCGATAGCGGCACGTTCGAAGAGCCCACGTCGTTCCGTATTCCCTGACGTTTCGAGCCGGCGAATGAACCCTTCCACCATCACCACTGAGGCATCGACGATCAGTCCGAAGTCGAGCGCACCGAGGCTCATCAGATTGGCCGAATAGCCAAACGTGGCCATACCGATGAAGGCCATCAGCATGGAGATGGGAATGACCGATGCCACGATGAATGCGGCACGCACATTGCGCAGGAACAGAAACAACACGGCAATGACCAGCAATCCGCCTTCAATCAGATTCTTCACGATCGTACTGGTCGTACGACCCACGAGATCGGTCTGATCGTAGAACGGCACAACGGCCACATGCGACGGGAGCGAAGAGCGGATCTCTTCCATACGGGCACGCACACCGGCTATCACATGCCGTGAGTCTGCCCCCTTGAGCTTGAGCACCATTCCGCTCACGACTTCGCCAACGCCGTCCTTAGTTACCGCACCATTGCGCGGCAACGCCCCACGTTTCACCGTGGCCACATCGCTCACGCGCACCGGCACGCCGGCGTAGGCACCAATCACGATGCGTGCAATGTCCTCCGGATGTTCGACACGACCCAGTCCTCGCAATGTGAAACGCTCGCCACCCTGCTCGAGATAACTGCCGCCAAAACTCAGGGTGTTATTGGCCAGCGCCCGATCCACGTCGACCATCGTCATGCGACGAGCCGCCAATCGCACTGGATCGACTTCCACATCAATGCGCTCGGTGAGCCCGCCCCAGGAGTTCACTTCCGAAACGCCGGCTACGGTACGCAGACGGGGGCGCACGACGTAGTCGTGCAGCGTTTTCAGTTCGGTGAGCGAGAGCGAGTCGCTGGTCACTACATACTGATACAGCTCGCCCATCGGCGTCGACACGGGCCCGAGCATCGGTTCGACACCTGTAGGCAAGGAACTCGCCACATCGGTGAGTCGTTGTTGCACGAGCTGACGCGCGAAATACACGTCCACGTCATCGGGAAACGGGACCGTGATAAGCGACAGCCCGAACTTGGAGACAGAACGCACGCCCTGCGCACCGGGCACACCCATGAGGTTGGACTCGATGGGGTACGTCACCAGGCGTTCGACTTCCTCCGGTGCCAAACCAGGTGCGACGGATATGACTTCGACTCGTGTGCCGGTCAGATCGGGAAACGCGTCGAACGGAATGCGCTGCAAAGCCACAAGCCCTGCTGCCATGAGCAGCAACGTGAAACCCACCACGAGCCCACGACGACGCAGCGCGAGATGTACAAGCCATCGCATGCTCAGTGCTCCCCTGCTCCACCGCCACCACGCCCCCGCAGCAACTCTGCCTTGGCAATCGCGGCACCACGTGACAGAACCGACATGGCCTGATCAACTCCTGCGAGCACTTCGACGTGCTCTGTCGTGCGGCGTCCAACACGCACTCGAACCGCTTGGAGAAACAATCCACCACCACGTTGTTCTGCCTTGAAAACCACCGTATCACCATCGAATGCCACCACGGCACTGGCCGGCACTTGCACCACAGCATCACGCTGCTCGCCACGAACTTCTGCCTGCACAAAACTTTCTGCTCGTCCACCACGCTCACCCTTGGGGCGCGCAATCACCTGAATCGTGCGCGTGAGTGAATCCACCGTGGGAGCCACACGCCATACCACCGCATCGTACCGCGATCCCGGCGCGTCGGTGACTGCGTAACGCACCGGATGTCCTGCCGAAATACCCAGCGCCGCGTTCTCCGGAACGTGCATCTCGAGTTGCAGACGCGTGGGATCTCCCACGGTGAGCAGCGCCATGCCAGGCAGCACCACCGTACCAGGCTGCGCAATGCGCGATGTCACCACACCGCCGATCGGTGTCCGAATGATCACGTCGTGTTCGTCCGCACCGGCAGGCAATGGTCCGTTGCCCGCCAGATGCTCAACCAGTGCCGCCGCACGATCACGATCCGATACCGCGCGCGCGTGTGCGCTCACCGCCACCGTACGTGCGACGACCGCGCGATCCAGTTCAGCGCGCGACATGGCCTTGCTGTCGAACAAACGTTGCGCACGTTCAGCCGCACTGATCGCCAATGTGCGCTCGGCTTCTGCTGCATCCACCACGGCCGATGCACTGCGCAGTCCACTCCGCGCATCCATGATTTCGTGGCTGTGAATGAACACCAGCCCCTGTCCGGCGCGTACGCGATCACCCACACGCACCGTCACGTGCGTGATGCGCCCTTCGGTAATGGACCCAATGGTTTCGAACGCTTCGGGATCGAGCTGCAGTCTCCCTGGCACCTGCACCACACTGCGCCATGGAAGCCGTCGCGCCGTATCCACAGCAAAACCAGCGATCGTAACCGCTTCTGCCGACAGTGTCGCACTGTCAGTCATGTCGGAGGAAGAATTCGCCTCGGTATGCGTTTTCTCCGACGCACCATCGGACGCGGATCCACAGGCCAATGGCCCACCCATCAGCAGCGCACCGGTCGCGGCCATGGAAGCGACCATCCTCGAAGTACGCATCATCAAGAACTTCTTCAAGTGCATCATCAGCGGCGGTCCGGCGACGAGTTGGAGATCACGGGAAGATCGAGCGGACTATCCGAATCGAGTCGGCCGCCCAACGTCAGTTCGAGTGTCAGGCGCGCCATCCACGCCTCCACCAACCACTGTCGGTGCAGCGTGCGGGCATCCACAGCAGCACGTTCAGCATCCAGCAGTTCGGTGAGTGTCATATGTCCTTCGCGGTACGCCACGCGTGCACTTTCCACGAGTGCAGTGGCACGCTGATCGAAGGTGACCGCAGCCGTCATGGTGGATTGCACCTTCATGTAGTGCTGTCTGGTGCGCTCCACCTCACCGCGCAGTGCCAATAGCGCATCGCGCTGCAGCACAGTGGCTTCGCGCAAACCACCCGTCGCGCGGGCACGAGCACCGTCATTCCGATTGAACAACGGAAGCGGCATGGCCACACCAAGCTGGCCGGTCATGAATCCGCTCGTCTCCTTGGTACCACCCTGCAATTGCACCTCGCCCAACACACCACGCTGCTCGGCTGCGAGACGTCGTCTGGCTTCGAGCACAGCGGCCTCTCGCGCCCGAAGTTCGGGACGCGACCGCCGCGCATGGTCCACAGCAAATACAGAATCGGGTGCCGCTGGCAATACAGGAGTAGTGAGCGCTGCCAACATCGCACCCACAATCGATGTGCCCAATTGTCGTGACAAACTCACGAGACTTTGCGCAGCGTCGCGATCCGCACGCACGGCGGCCAGTTGTGCACGATCCGCTTCTATTGATGTGCGGAGCCCCACAGCCTCGGCCACCAGTCCTTCACGCACCCGTACCGAGTCAATCCGCGCGAGTTCGGCCAGAGCCGATGCCTGTCCACGCATCACGGCCGCCAACTCGGTGTTGGCTGCGGCGTCGAGCCAGGATTGGGCGACGTGCAAATCCGCCGCCCGTCGTTCTGCCATGGCATCTGATTCGACTCGCTGCTGGCCGGCCTGCCCCGCCCCACGTAATGCCAATCGCCGACCCGACAGGTCAAACGGCACATAGGCCGTGGCAAAGATGTCCGGCTGCAGTGGGCTCCCCAGATTTTCGCGGCGCCACTCGATGGTGGGGTTGAGCCACTGCGTGGATTCACGCACCTGCCCGCTGGCCATGGTGGCGCGCGCATCTACTAGTTGGCGCTGCAGGCCGTCCCGCCGAGCCATTGCGAGGGCACGGTGCAAATCCAGGGAATCGGCAGCGGGTGTGCTTTGGGCTTCGAGGCTTCCGCCGACCGTCAGGCCAGCCAGGGCAACAGCCCTGAGAGCGGCCAATAGAGGGGACTGAGTAGGTCGATCTGACCGTTTTTGTTTCGGGAAAGGGGCTCGCATGGCGCACCCTACCACCCCGCCATGAAAGGGACATGAAAGGTGGGGCGACCCGAACGACCGCCGTTTTCGAACCCGTCGATGAGGCCGGACATGACGCCAGCGTCACAGCCAGTGCGTCAAATCACACGCCGACTGCCCAATTTTCCATTCTGGGTTCAAGTCCCGGCCGCTGGTAGCCGACACAACAATTCAGCGCAGACGATTGCGCGAACTGTTCCTCTAGCTCCACGAGCCGTGCCCATTCCGACGCCTGCTTTGTCATTTCCGGTGATCGACGCCGATCACCAGGCCGCCACCGATCCCCTCGCGCGCCTGATGCGGGCGTACGATCGTGCTATCCGTTCCTGCGAGTCGTTCGATCTCGCGGGTGCACGGCGCACGATCGGCCTGCTGCGCGAAGCACTGGATCTGGAGTCGTCGGCTTCACGCAGTTTCGACGCATTGTACGCCTGGTGCGAAGATGCCGTGGAGCAGCATGACTTCATGGGAGCCGCGCAGTGTCTGCGTACGCTACGCGATGCGTGGCGGCGCGCGATCCAGCCGGAGTTGCCCGGCCGCATTGAACCGCGAGCCGATCTACCGGTTTGCTAATCGTGTAGTTCATCTACTCGGTGCACGGCGCACCGAGTGATCAGTCAGCCGATCAGGTCTGACGAGGCAGCGTCACCACGAATGACGCACCGCCCAGATCACTTCCACTGATGTGGATCTGCCCGGCGTGGCGCTGCGCAATCCACGCGGCGATGGCGAGTCCCAGGCCACTGCCATCCGCTCTCCGCTGACGCGCCGCGTCTCCGCGAAAGAACCGGTCGAACACTCGTTGACGATCGACCACCGGAACACCCGGCCCGTCATCGTCCACCGTCAGTGTTGCCACCGCGCCGCCTGATGCACTGCGCGATGTCACGCTGAGGCGAACCTGCCCACGTGCCGCGCCATAGCGCAGCGCATTGTCGGTGAGAATACCAACCAACCGGCGCAGCAGCACCGCATCGCCGAGTACCGGTGTTTCCTCGAGCAGACCAACGCTGAGCGTGACACCAGTCTGTTGCGCGCGTGGTTGCCAGCGCGCGACCTCGTCGCTCACGAGGTCATCAAGGAAAAGTGGCGTCGTGCGGAGCGGCTGATCTTCTCCCATGGCGTCCGCCCGCGCGAGTTGCAGCAATTCATCCACATGCTGAGACACCGAGGACAGCTCCTGTTCGAGCGCCTCCAATGTGGATCTGCGATCAGATTCACTTGGGGAGTGATCATACACCGCGAGCAGCGCCACCTCCACTCGTGCCCGCATACGTGCGATGGGTGTACGCAACTCGTGCGCCGCATCCGCCAGAAACGCCCGCTGTTGCGATAACGCTCCATCCAATCGATCGAGCAAGGCATTGAATCGCTCACCGAGTCGCCCCAATTCATCCTGCGGATTGGCGATTGGCAGTCGTTCACCGCTTGCCGGCGCGATGCGTTCCGCAGCAAGTACCATGTCGCCAACCGGGCGCAGGGTGCGACCCGTAAGCCACCACCCTGCCACCGCCGCCACCATCACGAAGGCGGGAATGCCCAACGCAAACCAGCGATCGATGCGGCGACGCAGTTCATACATGTTCGCCAGATTGGCGTGCACTTCAATATCCCATCCGGGAGCCAGCGCTTCATCGAGCGGGAGGCGAACCGCACGAATGGGAGCAGGTCCCGTGTAGCGGACACTGCGTGGCATGGCGATCGAATCACCGAAGTGCGAATTATCCGGTCGCCGGATGTGCACGGATCGATCTTCGAAAACCAACTCGCCCGTGATGTGCGTGAGTGTGGCCTCAATCGTGCGATACTCCACGATCTCCGTACGAAAGAACTGCGAGACCAATTCGGCCGATGCCCGCACCGACTCATCGAATTCCCGCTGCAGCGTTGCTCGCAGTGCTTGCCGGGTCACGATCGCCGCGCTGAGCAGAACCACCAGTAGCGTCGTGGCATACAACAGGGTGAATCGCAGCCGGATATGTGGGCGCGCGTGCTCCATGCTCACACCCGTCGTTCGGGAGGCGACAGGCGATAGCCGGCGCCACGCACCGTAGTCAGCAGCGGCGCTTCCCCTTCAATGTCCACCTTGCGACGCAGTCGCGCGATGTAGACATCGATCACATTACTCATCGGATCGAAGTTGTCGTCCCACGCGTGTTCGCCGATGTACTCGCGCGTCAGCACACGGCCATTGGCGCGCATGAGGACCTCGAGAATGGCAAACTCCTTGGTGGTGAGCGGTATCGCGCGCGGGCCACGTCGCGCCTCGCGCGTGGCCGGATCGAGTTCCAGATCGGCAACACGCAGCACCGTGGGCGCTGCACTCTCTGGTCGACGCAGCAGGGCCCGCAAACGCGCCACCAATTCTCGCATCGCGTACGGCTTGACCAGATAGTCGTCGGCGCCGAGATCGAGTCCGGCGATGCGGTCTTCCACGCCATCCCGCGCGGTGGCCATGAGGATGCGAGGGGCCGGCACCCGCGCACGGAACGCCGTGCACAGCGCGAATCCGTCATCGTCCGGCAATCGCACATCGAGCACCACGGCATCATATGGGCTGACGGCCGCGAGTTCACGCGCCATCTTCCCTGTGCCCACCGGATCCACGGCAAACCCGGCTGCACGCAGGAAGGCAGCCGCGCCCTCGCGTACGGTTTCGTCGTCTTCCACCAGCAACACGCGCATGAGTGTAATGTACGACGGAGGATGAACAGCGCATGAAGCGGCAGGCGGAAGCGACACGCATGAAGCGGCACGGGAGACGGACGTGAGCCCATTCAAGGCACCGGTGGACAGCACACCGATGGATCGCACCGGGATCCATCAGGCGCTGCCGCGCATTGGTGTGGTGCTGGGTGGCGGCGCGCTCAAGGGCATGGCCCACATCGGCGCGCTCAAGGCCATCCGCGAGGCGGGTATCACGCCGCACCTGTACGCTGGGTCGAGTATCGGGGCCATGATCGCCGCCGCCGCCGCGAGCGGGCAGAACCCTGATACGCTGCGTGAACGCGCGCTGAGTTTCCGTCGACGCGATCTCTTTCGCATCAATCACATGGGCATGCTGATGGATCGCATGCTTTCGCGTTCGATCTATCTGGAAGGACCGCTGCGGTCGCTGTGTGAGGAACTCGTGGGCGATGGCACCTTCGAGACCTTCAAATCGCGACTCCTCGTGACCGCCGTCGATCTCGAACGCGGCACACCGGTGGTGTTTGGTCGTCCGGGCTTTCGCAATGTGCGTGTGCGCGACGCGGTCTACGCGTCCTGTGCTCTCCCTGGCTTCTTCCCGCCCGGTGTGGTGGGCGACCGCGTGTGCATCGACGGCGGCACCACCGACAATCTTCCCGTCGAAATCGCCGGTCTCGAAGTGGATGCGCTCATTGCCGTCGACGTGGGCATTGCCAACGTCCCGCTCGCGGCAGGCGTGGCCGAGCAGGGCTTTGCCACGATCTTCATGCGCGCCGCCACCATGATGATGCACGAGATGCAGCAGGCCACGCTCGACACCTGGAAGGGGCCGCCGATGCTGCTCGTGCGTCCGCCCGTGTCGCACATTGGCTGGTTCTCGTTCCGTCATATCGAGAAGCTCATGGACGTGGGCTACACGGCCACGAAAGAAGCACTCGGCCATCTCCTCAACGCACTCAGCGCGCCCGGCGGCATCTTCCCGCGCCGTCTCATGCGCATCGAGGTCGATCGCCCCACCTGCACGGGCTGCGGTGTGTGCGCTGCCCACGTACCCTCGCTCATGGCGCTCGACGAAGAGCAGAAGGCGTTCCCGCTCCTGCCGGTACACGAGTTCTCGCCCGCTGACGGAGCCTTTGCCGGCTGCTGCCCGGTTTCGGCCATCACCGTCGCCCCCATGGAAACCTGGGACGAGGCCGGCGCCCGTCTCGCGCAGTCCGCCTAGAGCGACTCGGCCGCCCGAACCGCGCAATGTTGCCGTATCGAGGCTGGCCGATGTGGGTCCCCCGGCCGATATTCCGTGTAGCCTCGTCGGTACCGGGTGTCGCGGAATGCGGCATTGCGGCGCGATGAGTGGCTCCGTTCCGGACGCGTGTGGCGACCCGTGGGGTCGTCGCGCGCAGGATCCTCCCCTGCATGTCACACCCCAATTCATTCGGCAGCCGCTCCACACTGAACGTGGGAGCTCGCCAGTACACGTACTTCCGTCTCGACACGCTGGAAAGCCTGTCGGGAAGTACCGCCCGCTCGCTGCCATTCTCGCTGCGTGTATTGCTCGAGAATCTGCTGCGCGGCGAAGACAATGCCTTCGTGAAGAAGGCCGACGTGGAAGCGCTTGCACGCTGGGACGTCAAGGCGCCCGTCGACAAGGAAATCGCCTTCCGCACCGCGCGCGTATTGCTCCAGGACTTCACGGGTGTGCCGTGTGTCGTGGACCTCGCGGCCATGCGCGACGCGATGGTGGCCCTGGGCGGTGACCCGACGCGCATCAATCCGCTGCAGCCCGTCGATCTCGTCATCGACCACTCGGTGCAGGTCGACGAGTACGGCACCGAAGCGGCGCTGCTGCTCAACACCGAACTCGAATTCGAACGCAATCGTGAGCGCTATCAGTTCCTCAAGTGGGGACAGACGGCGCTTCGTAATTTCCGGGCCGTTCCGCCGGGCACCGGCATCTGCCACCAGGTCAATCTCGAGTATCTCGCGCAGGTGGTCTTCACTGCCGATGACAACGGTGAGACGCTGGCCTACTGCGATTCACTCGTCGGCACCGACTCGCACACCACCATGATCAATGGTCTTGGTGTGTTGGGCTGGGGTGTGGGCGGTATCGAAGCAGAAGCCGCCATGCTTGGCCAGCCGGTGAGCATGCTGATCCCCGAAGTCATTGGCTTCAAGTTGCACGGCAAGTTGCCCGCCGGCGCCACGGCCACCGACCTCGTGCTCACCTGCACCGAGATGCTTCGAAAGAAGAAGGTGGTGGGTAAGTTCGTCGAGTTCTATGGCCCGGGACTTTCGAGCCTCGCACTCGCCGATCGTGCGACCATCGCCAACATGGCGCCAGAATACGGTGCGACCATGGGCTTCTTCCCCGTCGACGCCGAAACGCTCAAGTACCTACAGCTCTCGGGCCGCAGCGAAGAGCAGGTCGCGCTGGTCGAAGCCTACTGCAAGGCGCAGGGTCTCTTCCGCACCGACGAAACGCCCGATCCGATCTTCACCGACTCGCTCGACCTCGATCTGTCGACGGTGGTGCCGAGCCTCGCGGGCCCGAAGCGTCCGCAGGATCGTGTGCCGCTTTCGCAGAGCAAGGCCATGTACCGCGAAGCGCTCGCGGCGCAGCTGGCCACACAGGCCGCCACCGCACCGGCCGGCTCACCGGCGGCAGCGATGGTCTCTGAAGGTGGACACGTCGAGGACGAAAGCGGCGTGCCGTGCGAGTACAAGGGCAAGAACTTCAAGCTGCAGCATGGCCATGTGGTGATTGCGGCCATCACCAGCTGCACCAACACCAGCAATCCGAGCGTGATGCTCGCGGCCGGTCTCTTGGCGCGCAACGCGGTTGCCAAGGGTCTCAGCACCAAGCCGTGGGTGAAGACGTCGTTGGCACCGGGCTCCAAGGTTGCCACCGAGTACTTCCACAAGGCGGGTCTTATGGACTCGCTCGACGCGCTCGGCTTCAACGTGGTCGGTTACGGCTGCACCACGTGTATCGGCAACTCGGGTCCGCTGCCGACTGAAATCAGCGAAGCCATCGACACCGGCAAGCTCAATGTGGCGGCCGTGTTGTCGGGCAATCGCAACTTCGAAGGCCGCGTGAATCCGCAGACGCGCTTCAACTACCTCGCGTCGCCGCCACTCGTGGTGGCGTATGCGCTCGCCGGTCGTATGGACATCGACATGGCCACCGAGCCGCTCGGCATCGGTACCGATGGTCCGGTGTTCCTCCGCGACATCTGGCCGAGCTCGCAGGAAGTTGAGCACACCATTCTGAACAGCGTGAAGCGTGAGCAGTTCACCACGCAGTACGCCGACGTGTTCAAGGGTGACGAACACTGGCAGGAAATCGCTGCTCCGTCGGGCAATCAGTACGCGTGGGATGCCGACAGCACATACGTGCAGAATCCGCCGTACTTCACGGGCATGACCATGACGCCGCCGGGCATTCGCCCGATCACCGGCGCCAAGGTCCTGGGCATGTTCGGTGACTCCATCACCACCGACCACATCTCACCCGCCGGCTCAATCGCGGCGGCCAGCCCGGCCGGCAAGTATCTCACGTCGCTCGGCGTCGAGAAGAAAGACTTCAATTCCTACGGTGCACGTCGCGGCAATCATGAAGTCATGATGCGCGGCACGTTCGCCAACATCCGTCTCAAGAACGAACTGACGGGTGGCAAGGAAGGCTGGTGGACGGCCACGGCGCCTGGCGCCGAGCCCGAGGCCATCTACGATGTGTCGATGGCGCGTCAGGCGGCCGGTGTGGCGCAGATCGTTATCGCCGGCAAGGAATACGGCACCGGTTCATCGCGCGACTGGGCAGCCAAGGGCACGATGCTGCTCGGAGTGAGGGCTGTGATCGCCGAAAGCTTCGAGCGCATTCACCGTTCAAATCTCGTCGGCATGGGTGTGTTGCCGCTCGAGTTCGTGAATGGCGAAACGCGTCAGAGCTTGGGCCTCACGGGCTTCGAGACGTTCGAGATTGTCGGACTCGACGCTTCACTCACGCCGCGTGCCACGCTCACGGTGAAGGCCACTGCAGCTGACGGCAGCGAAAAGTCGTTCAGCGCGCGTTGCCGCATCGACACGCCGGAAGAAATGCAGTACTACATCAACGGCGGCATTCTGCCGTACGTGCTGCGGAGCCTCGTCGGCAAGTAACGCCTAGAGAGAGTCGTTACAGAAAGGAGCCGCTCCGGTTAACTGGAGCGGCTCCTTTTTTGTCAGCTCAAACGCGTGAGAACCGTTCAGTCCTTCCGACCATCGCGATTCTTGTCGCGGAATGCCTTGAACGCGAAGCGAATGTTGTTGTCTACCCTGGCGCGAATGAGTCCCGGTGTGTTGGCCAGCGCGGGTGAGTAGAGGCCACCACTCGTGTTTACGAACCACGAGCCCACATCGATGGTCACGGTGATGTTGTCGATGTCACCACCGATCGCGAGCGGCTCGGGCAACGGCACATCGAGCTTGGCATTCACATCCGACACGAACGTGAATGGCGTGCCATTATATGTACCTTCGAGTCGCACGCTGATATCACGGAAATCCGGATGCGCCTGACGGAATGCGAGATCATCGCTGCGGCTGCTGGTGACCTTGTGAATGTCAAAACGCCCGGCCGAATACGAACCTCCCGGCAGATCCCCCGACAGGCGACCACCATCAACACCCGTCACCGCCATATCTACCAGGTATGGGCCAACGTGCATCGTGGGGCAGCCATCGTCACGACGATTGCTGCCACGGTCGTCGTCGTCATCGTCGTCACAGCTGGCCGACGTGCGCTTGAGCTTCACGTTCTTGATGACGATCTGCGCCTTTGTCACAAGCAGCTCGTCGTCATCTCGTGAAATGAGAAAGCCAAGAGGCGTAGGCTCCGCTGTGGCTGCTGCCACCGTAACCGGGGTCCCATCCTCTGCCGTGAAGCCCGCCATCAGGTTCGATGAACTGGACGACTGGGCAAGCCGGAATCCGATTCCAACATCACCTGCCTGATTGGGTCCGGGATTGTCGCTGCCGCAAGCCGTAGCTCCCGCCACGAGGGCGGTAAGCGCCAGAGTCGTACGTATGATTCGCATGGGTGTTGCTCCGTGTCCGAAGTGCAGAAAGTGCATGCGGGCAATCTGCGGAGCATTTGTCAGAATGTCGGTGACGCCGAGCACGCCATGGCTGCATTTTCATCACCCAGTGTGCACGTATCGTCTCGTCGTGTGATCCCCGACACCTCAGTTGACCTCCTCTGTCCTTCTCTTCATGATCGCTCTGCGATGATCGCCTTGCTTGTGAATCCCGCCGCCCGTGCCGGTCGCGCCGCAACCAGGGCGGATGCGATGGAAGCGGCGCTACGCATGTATGGCCCTGTCACACGCTATACGACGCGAGCACGCGGCGATGAAGCCACGCAGGTACAGCGCGCCATCAGCGATGGCGCTTCCGGACTCGTCGTCGTTGGTGGAGACGGAGCCGTACATCATGTAGTGAAGGCGATGCTGGCCGAGTCATCGCCCATTCCGCTGGCTGTGTGCGCCGCTGGTACGGGCAACGATTTCGTGAAGTCACTTGGCACACCGTCGCATGATGCGCACGCCTTGGCCGCAATGGTGAATCGCGGCACGACGCGGCGCGTGGACATTGGCGTCATCGATGGCGTCCCGTTCTGCAATGCCGCCGGACTGGGCTTTGACGTGGAAGTGCTGAATCGCATGCAGCGGCCTTCACGACTGCGCGGAACAGCAGCCTATGTGCTCACCGCCCTTCGCGCACTCACGGGATATCGTGGAATCGATCTCGCGCTCGAAGGTCACTCGAGTGCCCGCTACCTGATGATGGTGTTTGCCAACGGCCAGGCATTCGGTGGTGCCTTTCGTATTGCGCCAGACGCGGCGCTCGATGATGGTCTCATCGACTGTATCCAGATTGGCGCGCTCGCAGTATGGCAGCGGCCTTTTGTGTTGGGCGCCGCCGCCTTCGGACGCCATCTGAATCACAGCTCGGTGACGGCAACACGCGCCGCACACTTCACAATGGACTTTCCGTCACCGCCAGCCTTCGAAGCTGACGGCGAGTTGTATCATGCCCAATCGCAACACATTGAGGTGACGAGTGAATCGTCCGCCCTCGAAGTGTTTGCATAGACCTGGAACACCATCTAAAAAAACACAATCACCCGCCATCGCGATCAGGCTGAGCCGACCGCAACAGCAGGTGATGTGTTGTCCCTCCGCCCCCTCCACGAAGCGAAAGAACTTCCCTACCCCTCATTCTCTCGGACACTACAACCGCTTGGAAGGTTGCATGTCACCGGTTGTTGTTTGTGTTGCGGCTCACGCCATCCACGGTTGCAGCGACGTGAGAGCAAACACCCAACTCAGCGCGGCGTCTTCACTTGATGACCGATCACGCCACCAAGGACAGCACCCCCCAGTGCTCCTATTGCCGCACCCTTCACCCGATCTCGCGACGTAGCCACGCCAATGGCTGCGCCGGTGGCCGCGCCAATGATGGCGCCCTTCTGTGTGTTACGCTGCTCCTGCACCACGACGCGACCGCTCCCCGTGGACGTACCCACGGTGCCGCTGCGGCGAACTGGAGCCGGTGCCGGGGCTGGCGCGTATACGACGCGCTGCTGAGCCGGCTGTGGATAGCCATATGGCTGTGGATAGTTGGCTGGATACGTGCCCGGATACTGCGCGTATCCCTGATAACCAGGCATCGGGGCATAACCCTGCGGGTAGCCCAACTCCGCTGGCGAAGCAAACTGTCCGCGCATCGGCATGGCCTGGGACGCCGCCTGAAGATCTGCCCGCATCTGATCATCCAGACGTGAGTCGCGATCGTTACCGCACGCCGTCAGCACACCAAAGGCGAGCGGGGCAAGCACGGGAATCGATGCGTGACGCATACGGCTGACAAACGCGGTCATGAGAACCTCCGGTGGCTTGAACGGGGCGATGTGCTCCGTCGACGCCATGTCAAAGTGCACGGCCCGTGCCACCACGATTTCGGCGTTTTCGTGCCCGGAACCACGAAAATCAACGGGGTACTGTCCCCAGTTGGTGTCACCTCGCGTCCCGGGTTGGCGACAGATAGGACGCGGCACTAGCGTTCTCGTGTTCATCGTCGCGCGCGTTTGATCCGTATGTACATCACGCGATTCGCGCTGCGCAGTCGATGCATGATCCCCGCCTTTGGACGTTCCCCCGATCCCGCCTGGAGCCGTCGATGTCCATTCATTCACGTTTCACCTCGCGTACTGCCGCACTGGCTACGGCCTTTGCCGCGTCGATTGCGTTGCTGCCCACGCTCACGCACGCACAGACCACTCTCAAGGTCGGTGACATGGCGCCCGACTTCACCGTGCAGACGGTGACGGCCAAGGGCAATGACGCCAAGCCTTTCAAGTTGTCGGAACATCGCGGTGAAACCGTGGTGCTCGCGTTCTTCCCGAAGGCCCGCACCCGTGGCTGCACGGTGCAGATGGAGTCCTATCGCGATCGTTATGCCGAACTGTTCAAGGGCGGCAGCAAGGTCACGCTTGTTGGTGTGAGCACCGACGCGGACACCGCGCTCGTATCGTGGGCCACCGATGCCAAGTTCCCGTTCCATTTTGCGGCTGACACCGCACGTGCCGTTGGTGTGGCATATGGCGCCAGCAAGGGAACCGGTGTGCACAGCCGCCATCTGTACGTGATCGATCCGCAGGGCCGCATTTCCTACATCACGACGCCGTTCAATCAGATGTCGGCGGACGCGTACACGGAACTGGGTTCTGCCGTCGGCAAGGCCGTCTCATCCAAGTAACAGCTTCGATGCAGCCCCGCGCCCTGCTCACCGCGTTGCATGATGCGGCTGTGCAGGGCGCGGCGCCGTTTTCGCGCACGCAGCATGCCGTGCGTCAATGGTGCGAAGACCAGCAGGTCGAGCCCGATACGGGCATACATGTCTTCGCGCTCGGCAAAGCAGCACCCGCCATGATGGCCGGCGCGCTGGATGCACTGCACAGCCTTGCACTCAGTGCACAGGTGCATGGTGGCATCGTGGTCAGTCATCACCTGCCCGACTCCGATACCTGGCACGGTGTTCAATTGCCACCCACCATCGAACGAGTCACGGGTGATCACCCGGTGCCAGGTCCGGCGTCGCTCGCAGCAGCAGATGCCATTGATGACGCCATCGCGCGCATCTCGGCCGGCGACATTGCCCTCGTGCTGCTCTCCGGCGGCACCACCGCATTGTGCGCAGCACCCATTGCCGCGCTCTCACAGACAGTGGGCGACGCGGACGCCGCACAGGCACAGGTGGCCAACCTCGCGCACACCCTGCTGGAGGGCGGACTCGCCATTCACGAAATGAATGCGATCCGTCGACGTGTGCTGCGCTTCGGCGCTGGTCGACTGGCAGTGGCACTGCATCAGCGCGGCGCGCGGCAGATTGCCACATTTGCCATTAGCGATGTCATCGGCGACGATCCCGCCGTCATCGGATCAGGCCCCTGCACTCCGGATCCATTCGACGACGCCACTTTTCTGGCGCTGCTCGATGCCTATGATCTGCGAAGTCAGTTGCAGCGCGCCATATCGACCGTGCTTGGCATCGCGGGATCACATCAACCGCCCGCCGTACCAGCCGCAACGCATCCGGTGTTTGCCAATAGCACCTATACCATCGTAGCGCGTAACGCAGACGCCGTGCAATCGTTGGCCGATGCGGCACACGCACACGGTGTTGCCAATGTGTTCATCGACGACGTGCCGCTCGAGGGAGAAGCCGCACAACTCGGCGACACACTCGCTCGACGAGCATTGGCGCTGGCGACGCGCACCCCGCGCAATCACACCGCACTCCTCGTGTGCGGCGGCGAACCGGTGGTCAATCTGCAGACCACGACAGCACGCGCGATGCAGTTTGGTGAAGACGACGATGCCCGACTCGAAGAATATGGGGAAACGGGTGCGCCCCTCGAGTTGCGCGCATCTGCGGCCGACGAACCCATGAAGGGTGGCCGCATGCAATTGTTGGCCATGAGCGCCGCGCTTTCACTCGATGCAGCGGCTGCACGCGGGAACGCCGACGCCTGGCGCATTCAGTTGCTCGCCGCCGGCACCGATGGTCGTGATGGTCCGACCGACGCCGCAGGCGCCATCATCGATGCTGCGACCCCGGCGCTGGCCAGACGACACGGCCGCACACCCGAAAGCGACATCGAGACCGGTCGTTCGTACTATCCACTCGACGCATCCGACGCCTTGCTTCGCACGGGTCCGACGGGCACCAACGTCATGGACGTGGTGGCCGTGCTCATCACGGGCTAGGGCATAGCCCTCTCATTACCCTGCCATGGCAATGGCAGCTATCGCTGAGTTCGCGTTGTCAACGTACACCCCGGCGCGTATCCTCACGCATGCCCGCCAAGCGACGCTCCACCCCTCCCCTCGCGGCCTCCACCCCCTCGTCCGCGGCAGAGTCAACAGCTGATTCACTGGCTGAGCCTGCAATCGAGGCGGATTTGCCCGAGCCGGAACCGACACCTGCGCAGCCACCACTCGACGACGCCTTCCGGCGACGTCCCAGGCAGTCGCGCGGTCAAAAGCGGGTGGAACTGCTGCTGGAGGCGGCCGCTACGGTCATTGCCCGGGACGGCATCGAGGCGGCCACAGCCGAGGCCATCGCGGCCGAAGCCCGCACGGCCAAGGGCTCGCTCTACCAGTTCTTCCCCAATCGCGACGCCGTGCTGGCCGCCCTTGCGCTCCGGTACGCCGACGAACTGCGCGCCATCCATGAGCGGGCATTGCCGCTCGACCCACTCGAATTGCCGCTGGATCGATTGATCGATCGCGTGGTGCGACCGCTCGCCGATTTCCACGACCGCACGCCAGCATTTCGTCGCGTCTTTTCCATTCACGACGCCCCCACCGACGACACCGGTTCGGCACCGGCGCGATTGCGTTCTCAGCTTTTCGAGTCGTTCGTGGACAGACTGGATGTGCTCTTCGCCACACGGAATCCCCGCCTCCCGGCACGGGATCGACGGCGTGCCGCGCTCATCACCGCCACCATCGGCCAGGCCATCCTGGCGCAGCGTGGACGCTCAACCATTGCCGTCGATCGCAAGGCCATGCTCGACGATCTGCGGCGCGCACTGCTGGCCTACCTCCAGCCGCTGCTTGAGCCCGAGCCACCCAAGCCCGCTCGCCGCAAGAAGTAGAACGAGAGCAGAACCGGGTTCCAGACCGCGTGTTCTGCTATCTTTCAGGCATGTCCAACATCGTCACCATCGGGATCGTTCAGGACACGGCGTCCGACGACCTCGCCGCCAATGTGTCCAAGGCCGTCACGCGCGTGCGCGAAGCGGCTGCCAAGGGTGCGCAGATCGTGTGTCTGCAGGAGCTCTTCAACGCGCCCTACTTCTGCAAGACGGTCAAGCCCGAGCGCTTTGATATAGCGGAATCGGCCGACGGCCCCATCGTGCACACATTCCAGGCACTCGCCAAGGAGCTCGACATTGTCATTGTCGTGCCCTACTACGAGCGCGAGGCGCCAGGGCTGTATCGCAATTCGGCCACGGTCATTGACGCCGACGGCAGTGTGCTGGGTACGTATCGCAAGATGCACATCCCGCACGATCCCCTCTTCGAAGAGAAGTACTACTTCGCGCCCGGTGACGTGACCGGCGATCAGCGCACCGACACGCATCCCGGCTACAACGGATTCCGCGTGTGGCGTACCAAGTACGCCGATATCGGCGTGCTGATTTGCTGGGATCAGTGGTATCCCGAAGGCGCGCGCATCACCGCGCTGCTCGGCGCGCAGGTCCTGTTCTATCCCACGGCCATCGGCTGGCATCCAGCCGAAAAGGCCACCTTTGGCGACGCGCAGGTGGACGCGTGGCGCACTGCGCAGCGCGCGCACGCCATCGCCAACGGTGTGTTCGTCGCCTCGCCCAATCGTGTGGGTTTTGAACCGGAGCCTGGCACCGAAGGTCTCGAGTTTTTCGGTCAGTCGTTCATCAGCGATCCGTTTGGCCGCTATCTCGCGCAGGCAGGTACCGAGCCGGCCATTCTCATTGCGGAGTGCGATCTCGCGCTCATCGAAGAGACCCGGCGTAACTGGCCGTTCCTGCGTGATCGTCGCATCGACGCCTACGGCCCGATCCTCAATCGGTGGCTCGCGAAGTGAGTACGCTGCCCGGCGTCCCAGCTCGCCGCATGCCGGCGGAGTGGGAACGGCACGATGCCACGTGGATTGGCTGGCCGCATCACGAGCCCGATTGGCCTGGCAAGTTCGGTCCCATTCCGTGGGTATACGCGGAAATCGTGCGCGCGCTCGCACCATACGAGCGCGTGGAGATTCTCTGCCACAGCGAAGATGTGGCTGAGGAAGCGCGCGCGTGCCTTTCCATGCACGACGTGGATGCGTCGCAGTATCGTCTGCACGTGCAGTCCACCGATCGTGTGTGGCTGCGCGATTCGGGTGCAACGGCCATACATCAGGCCGACGGCAGCGTGTCGTGGGTACGCTGGGATTTCAACGCGTGGGCCAAGTACGACAACTTCGCGCTCGATCAGCAGGTGCCGCTGCGCATGGCCGAGGTGTCGCAACTCCCGGTCATCACGGCCGTTCGTCATGACACCGGTGCACCGCTGGTGCTCGAAGGTGGCGGCATCGAAACCGATGGCCGCGGCACGATGCTGGTGACCGAAGAGTGGTTGCTGAGCGATGTGCAGGTGCGGAATCCGGGCTACACCCGCGCTGACTACGAACGTGCATTTGCTGACTACCTCGGCATTTCGAAAACGATCTGGCTGGGCGAAGGCTGCGTTGGCGACGACACACATGGACATGTCGATGACATCGCACGCTTTGTGGCACCGGGTGTGATGGTGTTGGCACACGAAGAGGATCCGCGCGACGAGAACCACGCGCGTTCACTCGACAATCTCGAGCGTCTCAAGGGCGCAACAGATGCTCGCGGTGACGCCATTCGCGTGGTGACGCTGCCCTATCCGCGTGCGGTCATCATGGACGGCACCCGTTTGCCGGCAAGCTACGCCAACTTCTATCTCGGCAACGGCGTGTGTCTCGTGCCCACATTCAACGATCGCAATGATCGCGTGGCGCTCAACACACTGGCATCGTTGCTGCCCAATCACGATGTGATCGGCATCCACGCCGTGGACCTCGTATGGGGGCTCGGCACGCTACACTGCCTGTCGCAACAGCAGCCATCGGTGCGCCACGTGCTGCCCGCTGGCGTTTGATGAGTACGTCCGCATGAGTGAGTCACACGATCAGCAGTCGTTGCCGGATGACACGTCCGGTTCACCGCCGACTCCGCCGGAGTTGCCGCGTTGGGCGCAGCAATCGGCAACGAGTGCATCGCGCGATGAAGCATTCTTCGCCGCGTATGTAGGTCCGCGCTGGGAGAGCGTGTATCGCCGCAAGCTGCAGCCGTTCTTTGAAGACCCGTCGTTCGTTCCCACGTGGAACTGGAGCGCGGCATTGTTCGGTCCGCTCTGGTTCATCTACCGCAAGCTGTATCTGCAGTTTGCGGTGTTCTTCCTCGCGCCTCTGGTCGCCTTTCGTTTGCTCGCTGCGGACGCGGTGATTCCGCAAACGATGGAAGAGATGCTCAAGCCCGAGAATCAGTACATCGTCAATCTCATTGCCGCCGTGCGTGTGTCGTTGTCATTGGCGGCCGGTGGCACGGCCAATTGGTTCTTGTTCCGCCGAGCCCGTGCGGCCCGCCGCTTTGCTGAAACGCAGGATGTGGATGGCCTGGATTCACTGGCCGTCATGCGACGCCTTGGCGGAGTGAACCGCACGGGAATGGGCATCGTGCTGGCCATGATGGCTGTGCAGGCACTGGCCTCGATGCGCGGATGACCCTGGCGTCACGCCCGGGGTACAAGGTGTCATCCGGCGCGTCCGGGGGCCGTGGGCGGCGCTTGCCCCACGGTTCGACTGTGACGAGCCGCGCACGTATGATGTTGATTCTGTGATGACGGACGCGGAACTGGTCGTCCGAACACGCGGCGGCGACGGCGAGGCCTTCGGCATGCTGGTCTCGCGCTACTACGACGCGTGCTGGCGGTTCGCATACCACATGCTGGGAGAGCGGGCGGATGCGGAGGACGTGGTTCAGGAGTCATTCCTGCGGGCGTATCTCGCGATCGGGCGGTATGACGAACGCGATCAGTTCCGTGGATGGCTGTTCCGTATCCTGACCAATCAGTGCCGCAACTATCTCACCTCCCGTGGCCGGCGAACCCGTCGGTTTGTTCAGGACGACGCCGCACTCGATACGGCGCCGGCGCCACCGCCTGGGGCTCCCGCGGGAGTCGAAGACGTGGCGTTGCTGCGGGCGCTCTCGCAGCTCGATCCGTTGCAGCGGGAAGCGTTGTTGCTCAAGTACGCCGAGGGGCTGGAGTACACGGAAATGTCGGCCATGACGGGTGCGGGCGAATCGGCCCTCAAGATGCGGGTGAAGCGCGGCAGCGAACGGCTGCGGGCGCTGCTCGGTCGTTCTTTCGGAGATCCCGAGTGAGCGCCGTCATATCGCATTCCCGGGGGCGTTGTGGCTGACCACGACCTCCCATTCCCGTCGGACGACGATCTCGAAGTCGCGCCGATTCTCGCTGCGGCCATCGAGTCCCGGTTGCGCACGTCGTATGCGGCCATGGCGCCCACGTCCGCGGAAACCATCGCGTTCGCGACGCAGAGCGTGCTGACGGCCGCTGACACGGCCGCCACCCGCCGTTTCCCGCGCCCACAGTGGTGGTGGGGCGCCGCTGCTGCTGCTGTACTCGTCGTGACCGTTGCTCGCCCATGGCGACCCGGAGAAAGTCAGCGGCACGCCGACAGTGTGTTCACCGGCGCGATTGGTGCAGCACAACCGGTCGGCGTGACGAGAGAAGAAAGCGATGGTGCCATTCGTTTCGATCTGACGTTGCCCGAATCAGCGCGTGAAGTGTCGTTGGTCGGTGACTTCAACGGCTGGGATGAAAACGCCACGCCGATGATACGTCGTTCGGCCGACGGCACCTGGTCCGCCCGCGTGCCACTCTCTCCGGGACGACACACGTACGCGTTTGTGGTCGATGGCCAGCAGTGGCTGGTCGATCCTCTGGCGCCGCAGGTACCTGATGCCGGCTTTGGCCCCACCAACGCCGTGATCGTGGAAGGGACATCGCCGTGAATGCAGCACCGGCGGTGTGGTTGTTGCTTGCCCATCTCGCAGGGTCGCCGGTTCAGCCGGACACCCTGCGTCAGCAGGCACAGCCTGTATCGCCGGCGACCGCACTGCGTGATCAGATTCGCTTCGACGAGAGTCGCTTCGATTCGGTGACTGCCAATACGCTGCGCGGATTATTCGAAGATGCGCAGAGTATGGGCCTGCCCACACGACCGCTCATCAACCGGGCGCTCGAGGGCGCCGCGCGACGCATCAGCAGTGAACGCATCGTTCGCACGGTTCGTGAGCTGGCTGCCGCCCTCAACAGCGCCAAGGAAGCCCTGGGCCCTGGAAGTACGGTCGACGAACTGGTGGCGGGTGCCGAGGCCATCCGCGTTGGCTTCGACGAGGCGACCCTGCAGTCGGTGAGACGGAATCGACCCGCCGGATCGGCCGCCACAGCGCTGGTCGTCCTAACCGATATCGCCGGACGCGGCGTTCCCCGCCCCAATGCCCGGGACGCCGTCAACACCTTGTCCCGCCTCCCGCAGAGTGATGACGCGCTGCAGGGCCTCCAAGTCCTCGTCGCCAAGAATGCGCAGCGTGGCCCCGGTATGGCCCTCGACGCCCTCAATCGCTATGTTCGGACTACGATCCCGGCCGGAGTTTCGCCGTCCACACCGGCGACGACGGAACGAAAGCCGGTTCGACCTCCAGACCCGTGACGATCGCCCGCCGAACCCACCGCGGCACGCACCGTCCGTGGCCCGGGAGCAGCTCGGATTCGAGCCGCGCTCATCGGGGTCACCGCTGGGCCGTGCCATGCGCGCTATCGGCAGCGTTGGCTTCGCTCGCGGGTGGTCGCGCACTGGAAGCGCAGGCACGAGGTGAAGCGCCCATCGCGCCCTCGGCTACCATCGGCACGGTCACCGATGCCGCCACGTTCTCGGTGCTGGGTGTAGCCATGCTGCCCGACGGCAGCGGCAATTCACTCGCACAGCGCAACGACGTTTGGTTTGGTGCCACGCAGCCCATCGGTCGCCTCGGTCGTGTGCGCTTCTCTGCACTCGGCAACGGCAACTTCAGTCTTCGTGATGCGGTAAGCAGTCACGAAGCCATGCAGGGCACGCTCGCGTTGCGCGCGCGTGCGCGATTTGGTGAACAGCGGGTGTGGAGCGCGATCAGCTACGGACACGGTTCGCTCGATGGAACTCCCGCGCGACTCGCTGGCCTGCAGTCGCCGCAGGCATCGGGTGGCATCGACAATCGCGGAACAGACACCACGATTTCGCGCCGCATCGATGTTGGACGTGTTGGTCGTGCAGAAGCGGGCCTCATTACCCGCTATGCCGGTGTGGAGCTTTCGCTTGGCATGTCGCTTGAGCGCGCCAGCCGTGTCACCACACAAACCATTACGGTCGACGAACCGGACATGGTGGCCAACCTGCCGTCGTCGGCAGGTCGCATGGTCAGCAATCGGACATTGCGCACGTTGCAGCGTCGCGATCTGGCCAGCGGTATGGCGTCTGTAGGCTTCCATACGGGTCCCACAACCTGGCTGGTGTCGGTCACGGCTCCGATGGCCACATGGATCAGTCAGGACGCGCTGGCGCCAAAGCCACAGGAAGTCCCGACGGTGGCCTCTCTGGCTGTCGTTCAGCCGGTCAATGGCTGGCTTTCACTGGTGGGTTCGGCGGCATCCAACGCTGCAACAGTTGGTGGCACCACACTCCGCGACGACATCAGCAGTCGATCACGCGGCCGGTTCTCACCGGTAGTTGGTCTGGGTGTGCGCATCTCACGCCTGCCCTGGCGTGACGATCATGCCGGTGCGCCAAGTGGCATCCTGGCTTTCGAAGCCAGAACATTGGGACGCGTTGACGCGGCATCGTTCAGTGCCGGCGCCACCACCACGGTGACGGCTGAATCGGCGGCCACGCCGACAATCGATGTTGAGCGCGACACCATGCGCGTTGTGCTGCTCATCGATGCGCCGCGCGCCGAAAGTGTGGAGCTCATGGGCGACGCCACGTCGTGGTCCATCACGCAGATGAAGCGGCACTCCAACGGTCGTTGGCGCGCCGAGCTCAAGCTCGCTCCCGGCACACATCGCATCATCGTACGCGCCGACGGTGGTCAGTGGATGGCACCACCGGGACTGCCGCAGGGCAGCGACGAATACGGATCACCAGTCGGTATCGTGATCGTCAAACGGTAAGTCCGCGATAGATCAGCGAACACGACATGCGAAAAGCGGGGCACCTCTTAAGAGGTGCCCCGCTTCGTTTGTGTCCGACACGCGTGGCGTGCGACCGGAAACGCTCCCCGGGCAGGCGGCGGTCTATCGCTCGCTGCGCACGCGGATGGTTTGCGTCGTGCTGTCGGTGATACCGGAGCCCGACACCACCAGCGTCAGTCGGTAATCTCCAGCCGGAACACTGGGGAAGTTGAGCGTCAGACTCCGTCCCGATCCACCATCAGGCCGTCCGTTATCGTTGTAGCGAATGGAGACGGGTGTGAGTGCCTTGGACAAACCAACGCTGCTGCCCAGCCTCTGCATGAAACTCGCCCCAAGTCGAGTGGCGCGAAGCGAAACCTGCAGCGGCGACGACGGCGAGGCCGGGCGGTACATCTCCCAGTAGATGCCGATCTGTGTGCCGCCCACGATATCCAGTGAGCCGTACGCCTGTTCCGCATTACGTTCGAGTGCTGGCGTCGGCGATGGATCACCACGCTGCAGCAGCAGGAAGTCCGACAATCGTGTGTCTGCCGGAAGTGGCTGTACGGCAGCGCGAACACGCGCCGCACGCTTGCCGGTCGGCGCGAGCACCTCGAGACTGGCCAACATCGGAGCCGTAATTGGAGCGAGGAGCGCGCGATTGGCACCCGCATCGTCCTTGGTCACCTGCACCGGTGCGTTGGTGGTGAGCGCATCGAGCGTGAGCGCCGCGTTGTATGGTGCACGTCCCATCTCGAGCTCTCGCATGAGACGGAAGCCGCCCGCCACCAGCGTCGTGTCGCCACGCTTGAACCGCGCGAACTGATGCGGCAACGCACCAAAGCCGGCCGCATAACGCGTCGCGTAGCGCATGCGCGCCTTCTTGCGCCTGGGATCCCATGCATCGGCACCAGCACCAATCGGATTTTCGATCGCGCTCGGGGTCGGCATGAAGTCGTAGCTCGGTGTAGGCTCGTGACCAATCACCTGAGGCGGACGCGGATCGGCCACACCGCCATTCTGCACCGACCAGGACATGGGCCACCCGTAGCGGATCTGCGATTCCAGCAGATCATTGCCCCACTGCAGATCGTACGGAATGCGCGCCAGTGAATGCACACGCGACATCGTGTGACGCGCATAGAATTCGTTCGCGACATCATTGCCCGGCAGCATCCAGAGCGGCTGCGCCAGACGCAGCACCTTCTTGTTGAACGCCGCACGATTGTCGCAGCCCAGCCCCTTGTACGCGCCCTGTGTCGACGGCTCGAGCCACATGGTCAGGTCGGTCCATTCGCAACGCTGTGCCGCCGGCATGGTTTCGAGCGCCCGCGCAAACGCCGCTTCTGAAGCGGCAAACTGATTCGCGTTCTGCAGTGCAAGACCCTGCAGTGCGTGACACCACCACGTGGTTCCGCCGCAAGCACGCGCCGCCTGCACCGCCACGTCGGGCTGCTGACCTTCAATCGCGTAACGCACCCGCATGCCACTCACCCAATCATCCTTGGGATCGGCGCTCTGCGCGCGCGCGAGCATGTCGAGCAACTGTTCACGCTCGATCTTGGCGTCGCTCCGTTCTGCTGGCGGCGGCACATCGCCGTTGTTGTTCCAGTAGCAGATGCGACCAAGCGGCACTTCGCAGGTGGCGTCCGCTCCGCCGTTGTAGAAGCGCAGCCCCTGACGATGATTGCGTTCGAACGCGTCCTGCTGTGAACGCGCCTGCGCACTCAACGCACCCAGCGTGGACAGATTGCCACGCAACGGATCCGCTGACGGTGCTGTTTGCACCTGTGTCGTCTTGGCCGTGTCAGACAGAACACCCTGACCGGTCCCCTGACCTGTTGCCTGCGCGGCAAGCGATCCCGTGATCAATGGATACGCGGCAAGTGCGACGCCGATGAGCGCGGCGGTTCGTACGAAACGAACGGCCACGCTCATCGGCGCAATCACGCGCAACGCGCAACGAGAGAACAAAGAACGCGAAATTGGCACGGCGGATTCAGCTGAAGAAACAGACGGCGACCAACGCCAAAGCGTCATGCGCCTCAGAACACGAAACGGATACCCGCAGTGAGTGCGAGGTTGTGCGCGAGATTGCCTTCAGCCCGGAAGCCAACGGCATCCTCGGAATTGAAACGACTGATGTAGTCCTTGGCCTGCAGACGCAGCGCAAAGTTTTCGTTGATACCCATATCAACACCAGCACCCAGCGTATACGCCACACTGGTAGCCCGGGTCTCGAACACGCTGACTTTGATGTCGTTGGTCATGCCACCAATGCCACCCGACACGAACGGCGCGAGACCGGTCGTCTTGCCGGCCAAACCACCCAATTCGATACCGGCGTCGTACATCCAGGTCTTAGCGTCACCCACATTGACACCGCTGATGAGAGGCAACCCGATGCGCAGATCTCCCGACGCATAGGCCAGATTGCCGACCAGCGCGATGCCCTTGGCGAGCGGCATGCTTCCCTGCACGCCAACCGTCGCCGAATTGGTGGTGGAAATGCTCGTTCCGATCGGTCCGTCATACCAGTTGCCGGTAATCAGATACCCCGCATAGGGCGTGAGGGTCGCACCAACACCGGTACCGGTTCCGCCAGTCTGGGCGAGCAAAGCCGACGAGGACAGCATGGTGGCCGCCGAAAACGCAAAAGCACGAACAAAGGCACGGGACATCGAAACACTCCTGTAGTGGGTCACCACCCAAGAAAGGCAGGGGACGGGCCACGTGGACCACGTCGGCCCCGCCTCCGGTGATTTCTGCATAACCGACAACCCGCAAACAACTTAGCTCCGAATACGGAATTGCGGGCAAACCACGCCTGCGAAAACGCTGTCCTCTTGAGTGGACGTGTCGCTGTGTGACAGCGGCCGGCCACTGACTCGGTCTGAGATCGCGGGTCAGCCTTTTCCGCGAGTCCGGATGTTCAGCATCTCCACCACCACCGAAAACGCCATGGCGAAGTAGGTGTAGCCCTTGGGGATGTGCTGCCCCAGTCCTTCCGCCACCAGGTTGGTGCCGATGAGAACCAGGAACGCCAGCGCCAGCATCTTCACCGTAGGGTGACGGTCCACGAACGCACTGATCGGACCCGCCGCAAAGAGCATCACGGCCAGCGCCACCACATTGGCCAGAATCATGATCGACACGTCGTCGGCCATACCCACCGCAGTGATGACCGAGTCGAGCGAAAACACGATATCCAGCACCATGATCTGCGCCACCGTCGCCCATAGCGTGGAGACGGCCCGAGCCGCCTGCTGCGCTTCGGCGTCCGGCCCCTCGAGCTTGTGATGGATTTCGAGCGTGGCCTTGCCGATCAGGAAGAGTCCACCGAGCAGCAGAATGAGATCACGACCTGAGATGTCGCGGCCCATCACGCCAAACAGCGGCGTCGTGAGCTGCATGACCCAGGTGATGGAGAGCAGCAGCAGGATACGCGAAACGAACGCACCGGCGAGACCGAGGGAACGCGCCCGCGGCTGATCGGCCGCCGGCAGCTTCCCGGCCAGAATCGAGATGAAAATGATGTTGTCGATGCCGAGAACGATCTCGAGCACCGAGAGGGTGAGCAGGGAAATCCACGCCTGCGGATCGGCAATCCAATCGAACATGCCTAAAGCTGATATCTTTGACGGCGCATGTCATCACTGAATACGTCTTCTTCTGGCCACGATTCTGGAGCGCTGGTTCGCCCTGCCGTGGTCCTGCTGTCGGGTGGTCTCGATTCGGCCACCGCCCTCGCCGTGGCCCGCCGCGACGGCTATACGCCCTGCGCCATGACTTTTCGCTATGGGCAGCGCCACATGGTGGAGATCGACGCCGCGCGCCGCGTGGCCGCCGCTCAGGGCGTTTCCCGCCATGTCGTCGTGGACATTGATCTGCGGCAGTGGGGCGGTTCGGCGCTTACCGCCGACATGGAAGTGCCCAAGGATCGCGATGTCGATCATGCCGACGACAGCGTGCCCATCACCTATGTGCCGGCGCGCAACACGATCTTCCTATCGTTCGCCCTGGCTTGGGCCGAAGTCCTCGGCGCCGACGCCATTTTCATTGGCGTGAACGCGCTGGATTACTCGGGCTATCCCGATTGCCGTCCCGAGTATGTCGCGGCCTTTGAAGCCATGGCCAACCTCGCCACAGCCGCCGGTGTGCAGGGCACGCAGCGTTTGCGCATCCACGCGCCGCTGCAGCATCTCACCAAGGCGCAGATCGTGGCCCTGGGGTGTGAACTCGGTGTGGACTACAGCCTCACCACGAGCTGCTATGACCCGGCGCCGGATGGCACGGCTTGCGGACACTGCGATGCCTGCCAGCTACGCCTGCGTGGCTTCGCCGAAGCGGGATCGGCCGACCCCATCGCCTACGCCAGCAACTGAGTCGTATGGCGTACACGGTCAAGGAATGTTTCTACACGCTCCAGGGTGAGGGACTCAACGCCGGCCGCGCGGCGGTGTTCTGTCGATTTGCCGGATGCAATCTGTGGACGGGTCGCGAGAGTGATCGAGCAAAGGCCGTGTGCACATTCTGCGACACGGACTTTGTCGGGGTAGGCCCCGATGGCGGCAAGTTCACAACGCCTGAAGCCCTGGCGGCATTCGTCCGCTCACGCTGGCCCAAGGACGCACCCGACACGGTCCGACCACTGGTCGTGTGCACCGGCGGAGAACCACTGCTGCAGCTCGATGCGGCAGCCATTGAGGCCTTGCACGCCGAGGGGTTCGAGGTCGCAGTGGAGACCAACGGCACGCAGCCTGCGCCACCGGGGCTCGATTGGATCTGCGTGAGCCCCAAGGCCAACGCGCCGCTGACACTCACGTCGGGCGATGAGCTCAAGCTGGTCTACCCACAGGAGCTGGCCCGCCCCGAGCGTTTTGCCGACCTCGACTTCCGTCACTTTCTGTTGCAGCCGATGGATGGCCCCGATCAGGTGGCCAATACCCAGGCCGCGCTCGCGTACTGCCTGGCCCACCCGCAGTGGCGGCTGTCCGTTCAGACCCACAAGGTCGTAGGGATTCGGTAGCACGTTCGGCAGCCAGTTCTGCAGGGATTCCGGTTCTGAACCGAACGTTTCCCGGAACGTGACAGCTGTGGCTGGTGCGATCCGGAACCAGGGGGTAGTTTCCCGTCTCCCGAAGTCCGGACGTTCCCCTCGCGCCCGCTTTGCCCCTCGTGCCTGCATTCCGTCGCCTAATCATGCCCGTGCTTGTCGCCGCGTCCGTCGCGGTGGCTGTTCCGGCGTCGGCACAGGATGCGAAGCATGACACAAAGCCCGAGCTCAAGCTCGAATCACGCAAGCCGTTTGCTGCATTCAGCGAATCGGCCGAACGTATGCGCGACAGCATCGTCTCAAAGGCGCGCAGCTCACTCGGCACCCGCTACAAACTGGGTGGTACCAAGCCCGGTATCGGACTCGATTGCAGTGGCCTCGTGCGTTACGCCATGAGCATGCTCGACATGGTCATGCCCCGCACGGCACAGGGTCAGTCCAAGATCGGCTCTGAAATCCCCAAGGATGTCGCGGCGCTCAAGCCAGGTGATGTGCTGACCTTCGGTCGTGGAGCCCGCATCTCGCACGTGGGCATTTACGTCGGCGATGGCAAGATGATCCACGCGAGCACGTCACAGCGCCGCGTCATCGAAACTGCGCTGAACAAGCGCAACCCGCTCATCCGTCAGTGGAAG
Source organism: Gemmatimonadaceae bacterium (assembly GCA_016742275.1). Classification (GTDB taxonomy): domain Bacteria; phylum Gemmatimonadota; class Gemmatimonadetes; order Gemmatimonadales; family Gemmatimonadaceae; genus Gemmatimonas. The sequence goes on along the minus strand of JACVCD010000009.1, from coordinate 100,126 downwards.
GGTGTGCGCCGGTTGGTGGACAGCTCCACCTACGCGCTGCGCGACAGTCTGCTCGCCATGGCGGATTCGCTGCGCTAAGCAACAATTCGCGTGTGATCCCGCAGCCTCGTGCATCAGCACGGGGCTCTTTTTTTGACGGTCGCGTCAACTGCGTACGGACTGTATGCTGAATGGGTTCCCCCTCTCTCCTGGAGAACTCGATGCAGCATGCGATGCGCACTCGCATCTCGTGGCGACACTCTCTCCTTGTCGCTACCCTCCTCACCCCCGCCGCATTCTCGTCTGCCTCTGCACAAGCAGCGGCACAGGCATCCGGCGCCCTTCGCGATCGTCTCACGATTGCGGACTACTTCAACTGGGAAGACGTCTCCGCTCCCGCACTGGCGCCCGATGGACGTCAGATCCTGTACACGCGCACGTGGATCGATCAGCTAAATGATCGCCGCGAATCGTCGGTGTGGATCATGAACGCCGACGGCACGCGCAATCGTTTTCTCGTGAAAGGTTCCAACGCACGATGGAGTCCCGATGGTTCGCGCATCGTGTTCGTTGCTCCGGGTGAACCTGGCGGTTCACAGATCTGGACGCGCTACATGGATGCCGAAGGTGCCACGACTCAGATCACGCGACTGAACGAATCGCCGAGTGATGTGGAGTGGAGTCCTGATGGACAGACGTTGGCGTTCGGCATGCTCGTGCGCGAAACGGACAACTGGCGCATTGCCATGCCTGCAGCACCGCGCGGTGCCAAGTGGGTGGAGCCACCGCGTGTCGTGACCAAGGTGCGCTATCGCTCCGATCGTCAGGGTTTCCTTGAGAATGGATTGCGTCAGTTGTTCACCGTTCCTGCCGACGGCGGCACGCCGCGTCAGGTGACCAATGGTGAGTGGCCAGCCAACGGCAATACGTGGACGCCAGACGGCAAGTCGCTGCTGTTTACGAGCAATCGTGTGGCAGACTCGGAGTACTCGTGGCGTCAGAGCGACGTATACAAGGTGGATGTGGCGAGTAGCGCCATTACGCAGCTCACCAAGCGCAATGGTCCGGACAACAATCCGGTGCCAAGCCCCGATGGTCGTTTCATTGCCTACACGGGCTACGACAGCACCGATGCCACATGGAAGGATGCCATCCTGTACGTGATGGATGCCAACGGTGCAAACCCGCGTGCACTGACGGAAAAGCTTGATCGCAGCCCAAGCGGCATGATGTGGTCGCCCGATGGCACGGGCATCTACTTCAACGCGGAAAGTGAAGGCGCGCGTCATCTGTACTTTGCGCCGCTGCGCGGTGATGTCCGCCAGGTAACGAAGGGTCAGCAACTGCTTTCCGTCAGTGATCTCGGCAAGACCTTCCTCGCCGTCGGCACGATGAGCACGTCGAGCAAGCCCACGGACATCGTGGCCTTCGACGTTCGCACACCGACCATCAAGCAGCTGACCGATGTGAATGGTGATGTGCTCGCCGGCAAGAAGCTCGCGACCACCGAAGAAGTGTGGTACACGAGCGTGGACGGTCTCAAGATTCAGGGCTGGATCGTCAAGCCGGCCGACTTCGATCCGAAGAAGAAGTACCCCATGATGCTCGAAATTCATGGTGGTCCGCACAGCATGTACAACCTGGGCTTCAACTTTGCGCGCCAGGATCATGCCGCCAACGGATACGTCATCCTGTATACCAACCCGCGTGGCTCCACGGGCTACGGCAGCGCCTTCGGTAACGCCATCAAGAACGCGTATCCCGGCAAAGACTACGATGATCTCATGGCGGGTGTCGATACACTGATCAATCGTGGCTACATCGACAGCAATCGCATGTATGTGTTCGGTTGCTCAGGTGGCGGTGTGCTGACCAGCTGGATCGTCGGTCACACCAATCGCTTTGCCGCAGCCAGCGCCAACTGCCCCGTCACCAACTGGCTCAGTTTCGTTGGCACAACGGACGGCAACAGCTGGTATCACAACTTCGAGAAGTATCCCTGGGATGACCCAAGCGAGCACCTGCGTCGCTCCCCAATCATGTACGTGGGCAATGTGAAGACGCCCACCATGCTCATGACCGGCGTGAACGACCTGCGCACGCCGATGGGGCAGACCGAGGAGTACTACGAAGCACTGAAGATGATGAAGGTCCCCACGGCCATGGTGCGCTTCAACAACGAGTGGCACGGCACCAGCAGCACCCCGTCCAACTTCCTGCGTACACAGCTCTATCTGCGCAGTTGGTTCGACAAGTATCAGCAGCCTCCCAACAGCCGGATTACGCAGGACAACTGAAGGGAGGGATGGGGTGTCAGATGAGGTGACGTGGGTCACTGTCCGTATGACGGATGGTGACCCACGGCACTTTCTCCGGACCGCCGAGACCGGTACGTTCCTTCGCGTTGCCCCCTTCCCCTTTCACCCGCATCCCATGCGTCGTCACCTTTTTCGCTCCCGTGGAACAGCCCTGGCCCTCGTGCTGGCGGCCTTTGCCACTGGTGCCTGCACCGATACCGCCTCGCGCGCCCGCGCTGACTCCCTGGCGGCTGCACTGGCGTCCACTGCCGCGGAGCGCGACTCACTGCAGGGTATCGTCGGTGGCAACACGGCCGACCGGGATCGTGCTCTCGCGCAGGTCGTGGAAGCGTCGAAGTTTGCCGACGAAGTCGACAAGGAACTGCGTCAGGTGCGCGGTCTCTCCTCCAAGGTTGGTGTGAACACCAGCGACGAGTCGGGCAAGACCGAAGCGGCCGCGGCGCAGAAGGACATCCTCGATCGACTGAAGCAGATGCGTCAGCGTCTGGCCGCGCGTCAGGCGCAGGTGCAGAAGCAGCTGGAAGAGATGAAGGCGCTGCGTGAGGATTCCACGGCGGCGGCAACGCTGCTTGCCGATCTCAATGCGCGCTTGTCGCAGCGTGACAAGGAGATCGTGGCCTTCCAGGATGAGGTCCGTCAGCTCCGTCAGGCGAACGAAACACTCGTGGCCGAAAAGGCCGTGCTGACCGATACGGTCAAGGCCATGGACGTGCGCGAAAATATGGTGTTCTACACTGTGGGCGCGCGTCGCCAGTTGCTGGCTGATGGTGTCGTGACTGAAGAAGGCGGCTCACGCGGGTTGCTCATCGTGAAGCTTGGCAAGACACTCGTGCCGGCGCGCACACTCGACGAGGCACGCTTCACCCGTGCTGATCGCCGCGAAACGCTCACCATTCCGCTGCCGCGCAATGACCGCGCGTATCGCATCGTGTCGCGTCACGACGTCGGCATGATCGAAGTGGCGAAGAAGGAAAAGGATGGTTCGTTCCGTGGCGAAAACATCCGCATCACCGATCCGGCGAAGTTCTGGGCGGTCTCGCGCTATCTGATCATCGCTGAGAAGTAAGAATCGGTTCTGCTGGAAACAGACGCGCGGTCATCGAATCACTCGATGACCGCGCGTTTTCTTTCTACGACCTGAAGCGGAACAGCTGTTCAGATGTGCGGCAACTCGCGATCCCCCATGTCGCCACCTTCACGGTGCCACTCGAGTTCTTCACTCGAAATCGGACGAATGGCCAGATCTACCGCCAGCCACGTGGTCTTGGCAAACGGGTAGCACAGCACACAACCCGCGAGCATCAGAAAGGCCGTGACGTACGTGATCAAATCCCAGGGCGGATTGGGCCAGGTGAAAGCCACAAAGCCACACACGCAGACGAACAGAATGAGTTCGACGGCCATCAGGTTGAACAGATACGCGCCGACGAAGTAGTCGCCTTCACCACGCTCCAAACGGAGACCGCAGCTGGGGCAGTTGGACTTGAGCGCGAAGAAGGAGGCAAAAATGCCCTTGCCACCACAGTGCGGGCAGCGCAGACGGAGTGCTCGCATGATCAACTGCGATACACTGGACTTCTGTGCGACGGGAATCGCCGCCGAAAGTGCTGTCATCGTTCAGGTAATGAGGCGAGGAACTCACGCAACAATCCGCCCCAAATGCGCGGCTGTGAGTGTGTTCCGTGTCCGCGCGTTTCGCGCGTGATAGGCAGCAGTACGAACTTGGTCTTCGGCATTTGCGCCGCGTACTGCTCGGCCAACCCCAATTCCGGCGGGTTGACCTGGTCGTCGGCGGAGTTGATGAACAACGCCGGCGCCACGATGCGCGAGAGCTGCGACGAAGGGTCGTAGTCTCGCGAAGCATCGAACTGGTAGATGAAGTCATTCGCGTCCGTCGCCTGCATGCGGCCATCGAGGTACGCACGAATGACGGAGTCGGCCTGATCACGGGTCGGTGCCTGCGTCTGCTGCAGCAGCGGCGCACTGCCCATCATGTATAACAGGCCCAGCGCGGAACGCAGACCAAGCGGCTGCGTGCGGTAGTTGCCGTTGTCGTAGCCCGGATCGAGACGGATGGCGTCCATGGCCATCGTCCGGATCATGCGGTTGCGACCAGCGATCTGGGTTGGCACACACGCCAGCGGCGCCAACCCGTCCATGAAATCGGGATACTGAGCGCCCCACATCCAGGCCTGCATGCAGCCCATGGACGTGCCCATGATGAGGCGCAGGTGATTGACCTTGAGGTGTTCGGTCAGCAGACGATGCTGCGCCGAAACCATGTCGCGATAGCCGTAGTGCGGGAATTTTGCCCGCAGCCCGTCACTGGGCTTGCTGGACCCGCCGTGTCCCACGCCATCGGGCAGGATGATGTAGTACTTGCTGCTATCGAGCAGCTGCCCCGGCCCGAACAGCTCACCGGCGTAGGTGGCTGACAGAAAGCTCCGTCCGCTGCCGCCTGTCCCGTGCAAGATCATGACCGCGTTGCGCACCTTGCCCGCCGCATCGCGGCGCGGAGTGCCCAGCGTGGTGTAGTGGACACGGAGTTCCGGCAGCACTTCGCCGTTGGCAAACCGTACGTCTTTCCAGGTCACGTCCCCCTGCGTGCCAGCATTGGCCCAGGAGCGATTCGGGGACTGGGCGCCGGCCTCAGTTGGGGCGGAGCCGGAAAGAAGAACAGCACCCATCATGAGCGCGACGACACCCGCGGCTCGAGGGGCTCGGGGAAACGCCATCCGGAGGTTCATCCCGAAAGATATCCAGGGGGACCGGGCGAACGGCACCGTTACAAGCCTCCCTATGCCCCTCCCGCTTGCCAACACTCGCGCTCGTCGTAGCTTGGCAGGTTGTGAGCAACCGCAAGGTGTGCCCCCAGTGCGGGGAGGACTACGACGCAACCGTTGGGTTTTGCGCCAAGGACGGTACCCCTCTGGTACCGTCCTCCGAGGCCAACCTGATCGGCAAGCTTGTCGGCGGCCGCTACCAGATTCACAAGCTGCTCGGCGAAGGCGGCATGGGTCAGGTGTACCTGGCCGAACACGTCCGCATGAAGCGCAAGAGCGCCATCAAGATCATGCGAGCGGCGTTGGTCCATGAGCCGGAGGCGTTGCAGCGCTTCACGCGTGAAGCGGAGAACGCCAGCAAGATTTCGCACCCGAATGTGGCCGGCATTTTTGACTTCGGTGAAACCGACGAGGGTCTCGTGTACCTCGCCATGGAGTTCATCGATGGTGAGTCGCTGTCGGCCACGCTCAAGCGTGAAGTCGCGATGCATCCGGTGGTTGCGGCCGATATCATCGCGCAGGCGTCCGATGCGCTGCAGGCCGCGCACGATCTTGGCATCCTGCACCGTGACATCAAGCCGGACAATGTCATGGTGTCGCAGCGCAGCGACGGCACATTCGTCGTGAAGCTCGTGGACTTCGGCATTGCCCGCACTATGGAGCGCGGATCGCAACAGGTCACGCGCACCGGTTTTGCAGTTGGCACACCTGAGTTCATGTCGCCCGAGCAATTGTCCGGCGATGTGCTCGACGCGCGCTCCGATCAGTACTCGCTCGCGCTGGTCGCGTTCATTGCCCTCACCGGGCACGATGCGTTTGCGAATTCGTCCAGCAAGGAATCACTGATCGCGCGACTCACCAGTCGTCCGCGTCGACTGGACGAAGTGCGCAGTGATCTCGAGTGGCCGGAGTCGATTCAGGAAGTGTTCGATCAGGCGCTCGCGCCTGATCCGGCCGATCGTTTTCCCTCGGTGGCGGAGTTCGGCAACACACTGGCCAACGCCGTATCCGAGATGACGCCGTCACAGACGGCGGAGATGTACCGACACGCGCTTGGTCAGCGCATGTCAAATGTGGGGAGTCGCACGCCCATCGAAAATCCGGGCGTGCGCACGCCTGCCACGGCACATGTCACGCAGAAGACGAAGGCGCAGAAGCCGGCGCCCTCACGTCGCAAGGATCCGGCAGCACTTGGTCGTCGTCGTTCGGTGTTTCCGTATGTCGTGATGACTGCAGCGATCACCTATGGCGTGTGGTGGTATGGCTCGCAGCAGCCTTCGGGCGCGGCCCGCAATGCGGCCGACGTCATCGAGGCCAACGCGTCGTCGTTCAAAACGTGGGTGAGCGGCTTTGTCGCCAAGTCGGACTCGACCGCCGCAGCCGATTCCAGTGATGCGGAGAAGCCCGCCGTATCGACCGCACCGCGTCGTCCACGTCGCCGGGCGGATACGGCAGCGGCGAAGAAGCCGATCGATACGGCCACCACAGCAGCGGTGGATACGTCAGCGCGACGGGACACGACGATTCCGCCGAAGTAGCATCCACTCAAAACTCAAAAACTTTCACTCAAAGCTCAGAGCTGACCGAAAGTCCGGTGAGCACTGAGCTTTGAGTGAAAGTTTTGAGTTTTCAGTGCACTACGCCGGACTTACTTGCCTGCGTCGAGATCGTTCCAGTTCAAGATCGCGTTGAAGCCGAGGAAGTACGTGCCCTGTGTCTGCCAGCGCCAGAACGGACGGATGGCGAACATGACCACGTGGCCCTGACCGATCGGCGCATCAACGAGCTGCGCGCGGTTGGACAGTGCTTCGCCGCCGGCGAGTGTACCCGAGAGCAGCATGTCGTTCACGTTGCTCGGGAACTGCAGGATCACGCGCGGACGCGTGCCGTCGATGCTCGTGGCACCACCAAAGGCACCCGCACCACCGCCGAAGCCGCCACCACCAAAACCACCGGCGCCTGCGCCACCACGACCCGCAGCGCCTGCGGCACCCGGACGCGGAGTCGGTGTGCCAGTGCTGTCACCACCCATGCCCCAGCTCCAGTTCGACACCTGCTGCTGCACGGCATTGGGCGTGGTGTTCTGCTGGAGCGCCGCCGCGCCGGCACCACTGCCGCCGCCAGCGAACAGACCGGCCGATCCACCCACATTGATGACCGGATCCTGATTGAAGTACACCGGCACCTGCGCATCAAAACCATACGCGAGCGGGCTGGCCTTGTCGGCCACCACACCGCGCATCACCGAGCCACGGGCGAACAGATCACGCGGTGATTCGATCGTGATACCGCTGGTGAGGTTGTACGCCGGGAAAATCGCCGACGTGCTGCCTTCCACGATGAGCGTGCCACCCGCCTGCACGAACTTGTGCAGTTCCGACAGACCATCGATGCCCACACCACCGCGAATGTCCGCGGCGAAGTCGTTGGCGCCAAGGTTCGGCGTGGCGGCCGTCTTGGTGTACGGAAGCGGTGTGTCGCCCGACTTGATGATGCCGGCGATGTGCGACTGCGCGCTGCCACCGACGTGCGGATAGATGATCACATCGTACTTCGCGCGGAGATTTCCTTTCCGAAGTTCGATGTCACCGAAGTAGGTGTACGGCACGCCGTAGGTATCGAGCGCCGCACGCACCCAGCCTTCATCCTGCGTACGCTGCCAGGCATGCGCATAGCCAATGCGCGGCAGGTCGAGTTCATGCGTCTTCACACTCGGCATCGCCGCAACAGCATGCGCCGTAAGACCCAGCTCGACGAGCGCCGCCGAGATCTTGGCACGATCGCCTGCGGGGATGAGGAACGCACCCGCCTTGAACTTGCGGCCTGCCGCATCGAAGTCCGCTTCCGCCGCGTGCATCTTGGTCGTGGCGAACTGCGTGCGGAACTTCATCAGGTTGTTGTCACTGGTGTGTTCCACGATGAGCACGGGACCCGTGCCTTCCACACCACCAGCGGCCTTCACCTTGGCGTTCACCATCGTCATCGGCTGCGACAGAATCGACTTCTCACCGATGGACAGGATGGCCACGTTGCGCATGTACTGGAACGTCCAACCCGTGTCGTCATACGGACGCGGATTCGACGGCGAGTAGCGCTGAATGCTGAGATACATGTCGGCGAGCGTGCGGTACGGCTGGTCGCCACGCACGATCCAGTCGCCGGCCTTCACACTCACGCCACCAACGCTGAACGCGCTGTTGGCCGTGTGAATCTCGAGCCCCTGCTTGCGCAGTTCGTTCACCGCGTCGGCCGCATCGGCCTTACGCTTCTGCGCCGCAGGAATCACCCACGCGTACGGACCAGCGCCGGTCGTGCCCTTTTCCACCGCGCGCTTGTTCTTGATCCAGTAGTTCTCGAGGTACGTGGTCTTGTTGTCCGCGAAATGCTTGAGCGACACCAGTACACCCGACTGCTGGATGTTGGCATTGTTTCGCGGGCCCCACTTGATGTACGACAGCGGCGGATTCGGACGGAACCACTCCTTGCTGGTGGTCGTCGCCGGCGGACGCACTTCGTAGTTGTCAGGGCCGTAGCTCTGCACTTCGTAGAAGCGACCAATGGCATTCTTCGTGTGCGCCACGAAGAACATGTAGTTGGGCGTCCAGCCATCGTAGAAGCCATACGTCCACACACCCGGCACACCACGCTTGGTGAGTTCGCGTACGTCTTCCTGCGCCATCGTCCACCATTCGGTCACCGTGATGGGATCGATGGCGTCATTGTACGGACCCGTACCCGTGCTGCTGTACAAGTACGTCACCGACTCGTGCAGGTCATGCATGACCTGCGGCTTCCACTGCAGGAAGAAGTCGTTGACGTTCTTGGTGAGCGAGAGGAACTGACCCATGCCGTCGCGATTGTTGTCGTGCGCGACGTACTTGCCCCAGTACATCAGCGGGAGACGCGGCGCACCGGCGGGCAACTTCTTGTTGAAGTAGTACGTATCCACCTGCTTCTCACGGCCATCCACTTCGATGACGGGCGTGATGAAGGTGATGATGTTGTTCCGAATGGCCTGGATGTACGGCGTCTCCTGCACGATGAGACGGTAGGCCAGTTCCTGCAGCACTTCCGGACCACCGGTTTCAGGCGAGTGCATACCGCTGGTGAGCCAGTAGATCGGCTTCGTGGTCTTGATCAGCTGCTGCGCCTGCGCTTCCGTGGTTTTGCGCGGATCGGTCAGCGCGGCGAGATCGCCCTTGTACTTGTCGAGATTTGCGATGGCCTGTTCGTCACCAATCGCAAGCACGACCATGTCGCGCCCTTCTTCCGTCTTGCCGATGGTCCAGTACTTCGCACGTGCCGGTGCTGCCTTGGCGAGCGCTTCGAAGTAGCGATGGATGTCCTTCGCGTACGTCAGCTCACCCGGCGTACCAACGATGCGACCATGGAACTTGAGCGGCGTCGGCACGGTGCTGGACGCCGGCAGGTGATCCACGAGTTCGGTGGTGATGCGCGGGTCCTGCAGAAATTCCTTGATCTTGGCCGTGTACTCCGGATCGTTCGCCTGTGCTGCCTGGGCGCTGAGCAGAGTGGGTACAGCCAACATCGCAATCGTCGAAGCGAACGTTGTGGTCAACGTCCTGGCGATTGGGCGCCATCGCAACATCGGGCAACTCCGTGGAGAGGGGAAAGGGGATCTGTAGCATGATACGCAGAGATGCCCGGGGTTGCTCGACGGCGGTTTCCGGCGCCTCTTTCGGACATGCACATATCCAATTCCTTCCGCGTCTCGGCCCGTTTGGTCGCGCTCGCCGTGCTCTCGTCGGCCCTGATTATCTCCGCGCGCGATGCGTCGGCGCAGCAACCTCAATCCCAGATTAACAATCAGGGTTCGTTGCCCTGGCCACCGGTGGCCACCTTTTCCATCCTCGGCTACGACCCAGCCACGGGTGAAGTGGGCGGCGCGGTGCAGTCGCGCGTGTTCTCCGTTGGCAACGGTGTGCTGTGGGCGGAGGCAGGTGTGGGAGTCGTGGCGACGCAGGCCATTGTCGATGTGAGCTATGGCCCGCAGGCGCTGAGTCTGCTCAAGGGTGGCATGGCACCGGCTGCGGTCGTGAAGACGGTGTGGGACCGCGATCCCGATCCGCGTCCCGACAACTGGACCAAGCAGGGACGACAGTTTGCCGTGATGGACGCGCAGGGACGCGTTGCCGCGTTCACCGGCCCGAAGGCCTCCACGTGGGCTGGAGACAAGCAAGGCGCGTATTGCTCAGCGCAGGGCAACATCCTCGCTGGCCCCGCAGTGGTGGAAGACATGGTGAAGGCATTCGAGTCGACTGAAGGCCATTTGTCGCTCAGGCTCGTTGCCGCGCTCGAGGCTGGTCAGCGTGCTGGTGGTGATACTCGCGGCATGCAAAGCGCCGCCATCCTCATCGTGAAGAAGGACGGCGGCGTGTGGCTCAACAACGATGTCGTGATGCGTCTGCAGGTTGATGATAATCCGCAACCGATCGCCGAGTTGCGGCGATTGGTGGAGAAGGCGGCGACGATGCGTCGGCCGGTGCGGCGGTAGACTTCACGCTCAATCAAGACCTTGTGAGAAGCTCTAAGAAAAGAGTACACGCAGCGTTTCTCGCACTTGTACTTGGCGCCTGCGGTGCAGATTCGACGGCGGTTTGTCCTACCGATCCCCCACGAGTGTCGGTATCTCCGCAAGCGCACACACTTCGGATTGGCTCAAGCTTTCGTCCAACCGCCGCCGCACGCATCTGCGGTGGAACAGAGAGCACACCGTTCGTCGGTGTTTGGCATTCAACGAACGCAGCAATTGTACAGGTAGACTCAATCACCGGTGAGGCGCGCGCGATTGCCGTCGGCACCGCCTTCGCGGTGGCCAGGTACCGACGTGAAACAACGGGACCCGGCGGCTTGGCGGATTCCCTGAGAATCGACGTCACCACAAACTGAACAAAGAACAGCGGGCACGATCCGACAAACGCCGAATCGTGCCCGCTGTTGATCCGTGTTACTCGAACTTATTGAGAGACGGTCACACCAACGGTTTCGAGTGACTTGATGAATGTGGGAAGCGAACCGGTCGAGATTTTCGCCAGTTTCGCCTCTTCGTCTGCCAATTGCTTGCGCAACTGCGTCAACAGCGAACGCTGTGCACCAGCAACGGGGAACGTGCTATTGAGCACTCCGTTCAGCGTCCCCGCACGTCCGTTGAATGACATGTCCGGCGCACCCGATGAGCCACGATTCTCCTCTTCTTCGCCATCTTCGGCCTGTACCGCACCAGCACGCGGCGCGAGCGCCGTACGCGATGCCGCCGATGCGCCGACCTCGCGCACGAATGCATTGAGATCGCGTTCGATGGCCGAGAACTGTTCATTGAGTGCGGGCGTGATCTTGTCCTTGGCGCCTTCTACTGCCTTGCGTGCGGCCGCATAGCGACGAATCACACTATCCGCGCGCGACTGTGCGGCCGTAACCGACTTCTGGAAGCGCACGACATCGAGACGGAATGCGTCGAGTGACTCGAGCGCACCCTGCGCCATCTGCTGCTCGGGATCGGGCAACAAGGTGAACTTGCTGGTCACAACCGTTGCCGCACCACTGGCCGGCTTCACCGTGAGACGCGCCGTGTAGTTGCCCGGCGCCGCGAGATACGTGGGCGCCCCGCGATTGAATCCGCCAAATCCACCACCGCCACCAGGTCCGCCGGCTGCAGGCGCACCACCACGTGGCACGTCACCCGTAAGCGGCGCACCCACCCGCATATCCCACACCGGACGATACAAACCAGCGCGACTCGTGACCGGCAATTCGCGAATGACACGCCCACGACCATCCACGATCTCGAGCTTCGCGGAGTCGCTGGCCTGTACGCCATTCAGCAGATACGCGAGACGCACACCATGCTCGGGGTTCTGCCCCGTGTAGCCCGTAGATCCCATGCCCGAATTGCGGCTGGTATTCGGCGCATACACCAACTCGTTGCGCGCCGGGAACAGATACGCCACCGACGCACGCTTGGCCTCAGCCAGATGCTCGAGCGGCGACAGATCATCCACGATGTACACACCGCGTCCATGCGTGCCGATCACGAGATCGTTCCAGCGCTCCTGGATCTGCAGGTCCCACACTGGCACCGTGGGCATGCCGCCCTTGAGCGGCGTCCACGTGGTGCCGCCATCAACCGTGAAGAACACACCGAACTCGGTGCCGACAAACAGCAGATTGGGCTGCCGATGATGTTCGCGCACCGCCTGCACCGTGGCCATCGGCGGCAGATTGCCGCTGATGTTGGTCCACGTGCGGCCATAGTCGGTACTGCGCGCCACGTACGGCTTGAAGTCATTACTGCGATGACCATCGAACGACGCGTACACCGTACCCTCTGCGTGCCGCGACAACTGCACACCGCTCACGTACGTCGTGTCGGGCACACCGGGGAAGGCTGTGGACTTGTGCCAGGTGCGACCATCGTCACGCGTGGTCTGCACCACGCCATCATCAGTGCCAACGGCAAGTACACCCGCGCGACGCGGTGATTCCGACACCGCACTGATGTTGCCAAATGCCGCCGTACCTTCATGCACACCCAAGGCATCCTTGGCCGGCGCACTGCCGCGCATGGGCAGTTGATCGCGATCGAGATTGCGCGTGAGATCGGGGCTCACTGTCTTCCACGAATCACCCATGTCCTGACTCTTGAACAGGTGATTCGCTGCGAAGTACACCGTGCCCTTGGTGTGCCGCGACGGCACAATCGGCGCACTCCAGTTGTAGCGATGCTTCTCACCGCTGCCAGCCGGCGGCTTGATACCCTTGAGCTGCCCCGTGCGTGCGTTGTAGCGCTGAATGCCACCATTCTGCGACTCGGCGTACACGATATCCGGATCGAAGCGATCGGTCACATTGAAGAAACCGTCGCCGCCCGCCATGCGATACCAGTCCGCGTTGGTGGGTCCGAATGCATTGCGCGTACGATTGGGACCACCCCAGGTCTGATTGTCCTGCAGACCACCGTACACGTGATAGAACGGCCAGCGATCATCGGTGGAGATCGCGTAGAACTGCGCACCGACAATGTTCTCCACGTTGTACCACGTGCGACCACGATCCTGTGTGATATCGAGGCCACCATCGTTGCCCATCACCTGATGATCACCGTCTTCCGGATTGATCCACAGCGCATGATGGTCGGCATGCACACCACCGCCCTGCGCGTACGGACGCCAGGTGCGACCACCGTCATACGACTCGGTGCTGCCCACATTGAGTTTGATGACATGCTCGGCGTCAGTGGGATCACAACGCACCTGACCATAGAACCAGGCGGTGCCATTGCTGTTGTTCACCTGACGCCACGTCGAACCCGCGTCATCCGTGCGATAGAGACCATTCGCCGCCGCCTTGGCGTGAATGAGCGCGTACACTGTATTTGGGCGCGAGCGACATACGGACAGACCAATGCGGCCCAGGTCTCCCGTGGGAAGACCGCTCGCGAGCTTGGTCCACGTCTTCGCGCCATCGGTGGTCTTCCAGATGGCCGCTTCCGGACCGGCCGGAAGAAATCCGTACGCGCGACGTTCGCGTTGCTGCGATGCGGCATACAGCACATCGGGGTTCGCCGGATCCATCACGACTTCAGTGAAGCCGGTGAACTCCGACAGACTCTTGGTGTTGGTCCACGTCTTACCACCATCGGTGGTCTTGTAGAGACCTCGCTCACCGCCCGGGCCCCACAGCGGGCCATTGGCGGCCACGTACACCACGTTCGGGTCACGCGGATCTATCACGATGCGGCCAATGTGCTGCGACTTGGGCAGCATGGGCTGCGACCAGGTGCGTCCACCGTCCGTGGACTTGAACACACCGATGCCCCATGACGAGCTGCGCATGTTGTTGGACTCGCCGCTGCCCACCCACACCACATTGCCGTCGGAAGGCGCGGCGGCCACGGCGCCAATGGACCCAACACCGATACCATCGGTGATCGGGGACCAGTTGAGCCCCCCGTTGGTGGTCTTCCAGATGCCACCGGTGGCCACCGCCACGTACATGGTGGCGCCAAGTCGGCCACCGCGAACCGCACGCGGCGCTTCGGCCACAGCGATGTCGATGATGCGGCCGCTCATGCTCACGGGGCCGATATTACGCGCGACCAAGGCGCGCACGAGCGTGGAATCGGCTGCGGCTCCTTGAGCCGTGAGGCCAGAGGGAGCGGCCCACGTGGTCGCCAGGAGCAGCGCGGCCAGGGGATGACGCGCGACAGCGCGCGCGAGGGGGGTCAGGCGAGTCATGGGGAGAGGGAGGGCGAAGACCGCCGACCCCCACCAAATGGCAGGGGTCGGACCTTCATTAATGCGCACGCAAGGTACGCTGATTATAGGCCCGGCGCCTCTCCCCTAGCCTCCCGCCACGGGTGACACGGCCCCCCAAACCCCGGTATGGCGTGGTGTCCCTTTTGTGGAGCAACCATGATCATCACCACGCTTCGTCGCATCGCGCCCGTACTGGCGCTGGGGTTTGCGATCAGTGTTTCCGCTTGTGCATACGACAGTCCGACCGAACCATCGCCGCACCCGTCCACCGAGACCACGTACGATCTGCTGTATGAGCAGATGCCGGCCAACAGCAGTACGCCAAAGCTGGTCGTACGCGACGAAGACTCCGGACAGATTCGCGATCTCTTCGACCGGCTGACCCCCGGTGGCCAGCCCAGTGTGTCCGCTGATGGGCAGCGCGTGGTGTTTGTTGCCGCGTCAACAACACCGGACGCCTACGACTATCAGGACATCTTCTTTGTGACGCGCAACGCATCGCCGCGCCGCATCACGCTGACCGATGGTCCGGAGTTCGCACCTGCGATCTCGCCGAATGGGCAGCGCATTGCATTCATCAGGCTCACCGAGACGGGCAATACCCAGCTCTATCTCGCCGACATCGATGGCCGGAATGAGATGGCGGTAATGCTGGCACTCGCTCCCAGTCTCACCTACGGATACAACACGCCCGCATGGTCACCGGATGGCTCGCGTCTCCTGTTCTCCGCCGGTGATCCGGGACGACAGCATCTCCATATCATCAACGCCAACGGCACCGGGCTGCGTCAGCTCACGGATACAACGGTGAGTGACATCGACGGCACCTGGTCGCCCGATGGTCAGACCGTGGCCTTTGTGCGCACCACATCGCTGTCACAGTCCCAATTAATGATCCGTCATCTGACCACTGGTGCTGAGCGCAGTTTTGGATTCGCGTGGCGCAACCGGCAGCCCGCGTGGTCGCCCGATGGGCAGCGCATCGCGTTTGTGTCCAACATGACCGACAATCAGGATCTCGAGCTGTACACCGTGCGCCCTGACGGTACACAGCTCACGCGATTGACAGACGACACGCATCGGCAGCAAAGTCCCCGGTGGATCGCCCGCTAGCACTGGGCAGTACTCGACGGTACTCGGCTCAACAGACATTGGCAGGCGCAGGGATAGACAGGAGATCTCAGCGAACCACGAAGTGATGCGTTTTCTTTGAGGTGGCGGCCTCGATCTCGGGGCCGCCCGTGATCCACCGCTATCCCCGCCTCTTTTATGAACGTCTCCCGCCCCTCGTGGCACGTCGCGCTGTTTGGCGCGAGCGCGGCCCTGCTCGCTCTCGGTGCATCGAGCGCTGAAGCTCAGAACGCCGGTCGCCAGCGCCAGGTCGTTCCGTTTGAACCCGGCCGCGACTCCGCGCTCTATGTGAGCAACAAGCCTGAAGACCATCCGTGGTCAGACTATGAAGGCGCGATGAAGGCCAAGAAGGCGACGGACAGCATCTTCGAAGCGCGCAGCAAGGGTCACATGAAGTTCTCCAAGGTGACCTACAAGAGCAGTGCCGATGGTATGACCATCCCCGCGTACCTGTTCGAACCGCTGACGCCGAAGGGCGCGCGCGCACATGGTGCCATGGTGTGGGTGCACGGCGGCGTGCACGGCAACATGGATCAGAATTATTTGCCGTTCATCAAGGAAGCTGTCGCGAAGGGCTACGTCATCATCACGCCCGACTATCGCGGCAGCACGGGCTTCGGCAAGGAACATCACAACGCCATCGACTACGGCGGCATGGAAGTGGATGACGTTGAGTCGGCCGTCTCGGTGCTCAAGGGTCTCCCGTACGTGAATCCCGATCGCATCGGTGTGATGGGATGGAGCCACGGCGGATACATCACCGCGCTGCTGCTGACGCGTGAAGCAAAGGGCTCACCGTTCAAGAGCGGCGTGGCCATGGTGCCGGTCACCAATCTGTTCTTCCGTCTGTCGTACAAGGGCCCGTCGTACCAGCGCTCGTTCAGCACGCAGGCCGCCGTACGTGGTCTGCCGTTCGAGAAGAAGGACGAGTACATCCGTCGTTCGCCGTACTACTGGGTCGACAGCCTCAAGTCGCCGCTGCTCGTGCACGTGGCGACGAACGACACCGATGTGAACTTCGAAGAAGCGCGTCCGCTCATCGACGCTTTGGTCGCCCGTCAGCCCAAGCTCGCGGAAACCAAAATCTACTGGAATCCGACGCCAGGGCCGACCAGCGCGGGTCATACGTTCAATCGCCGAGTGAATCGTCAGACCCTCGAGCGTGATGATTCGCCCGAGCAGATCGAGTCGTGGAACCTTACCTGGGCGTTTATCGAGAAGAATCTCGGGAAGAACTAGGTAAACAGCGGAAGCATTAGCGGGCGGAAGCGAAAACGCGGAAGCCAGAAGACAGAAGCCATGAGGCGGAGACCCGCTTCATGGCTTCCGTGTTTTCGCTTCCGCCGCCCGCCACCCGCCGTCGACTGGTCGCCTATTGACCAATATATACGCATATAGTAATATCTACGTATGCGAACATCTACACTCCTTGTTGGCAGCCTGCTGCTCGCCGGCCACAATGCCCTGGCGCAGCCACCGGCTCCCTTCCGGCTCGCTGACGCCATTGCCGAAGCCGACCGGCACGCCTTTGCCAATCGACAGGCCATCGCCGATACCGATGCAGAGCGCGCCCGCGCAGCGCTGCCCCTCAAGGGTGTCCTTCCCTCCGCCCGCGTGGAGGCCGGCTTCGTCCGGACCACGGACCCGATCGGGGCCTTTGGCACGCTGCTGCGGCAGCGGGCCGTCACGCTCACGGCGTTCGACCCGGCCCGACTCAACTATCCTGCGCCTGTCGACAACATCCAGGGCGGCGTCGTGCTCGAGATGCCGGTGTTCAACGCTGATGCCCTGATCGGTTGGCAGGCCGCCCGTACCGCGGCCCGCGCCAGCGAAGCCATGGCCGACTGGACCCTCCACGATGTGCGCTTCAACGTCGTGCGCGGCTACTACGGCGCCATACTCGCCGCCAGCAAGGTGGACCTGCTGCTCAGCGCGCAGCGTACCGCGCAGAGTGCCGTGCGTCAGGTGGAGCGCATGGTGCAGCAGGGGCTGGTCACGCGCGCCGACGCGCTTCAGGCCAGCGTGCGCGCTGCAGATGTTGCGGCACAACTCGCCAGTGCGCGTAACGACGCCCTCACCGCGCAGGCCCAGCTCGCACTCCTGCTCGGCCGCACCAGCAACACACGGACGATGACGCCCATCGCCCTGCCCCAGTCCCTTCCGTCCGACACGACGGTGCGGGCGTTCTTGCGCGAATGTTGCTTCGGTTCGGTGGACTCCACTGTCACCAGCAGCGTGCCGTTCACCAGTAACGATGTCCGAAGCGCAGTGCGTGACGACGTGCGCGCGGCGCAGCTGGGAATTGATGCGGCCCGACTCGATGCACGTCGCGCAGCGGCGTCCTTGCTGCCCCGCGTCAACAGCTTTGCGCGCTACGACTGGAACTCCGCGTCGTCGCTGTATGCCGGACGCCCCAATTGGACTGTGGGCGTGATGGCCTCGTGGTCGCTCTTTGGCGGTGGCAGTGAGCTGGCCGATGTGGCCGGCGCCACGGCGCGATCGCGCATGGCCGTGGCCGGCCGTGATGCCGCTGCGGCGCAGGCGCGGATCGAGGCCGATCAGACGTGGCGCGGCGTGCAGGTCGCCCGAGAACGTCTCGCGCTGACGACGCTGGCTGCCACACAAAGCGCTGAGGCCCGTCGCCTGATCGACAAGCGCTACGCCGGTGGACTCGCCACCGTGACCGAGCTGTTGGGTGCGGAAACGTCCGCGACTGCGGCGGATCTCCAGCAGACAGCCGCACGCCACGACCTCATCATCGCCCTCGCGGCATTCCTGCGCGCCACAGGCGCCGACCCCGGCATGCTGACGCGCCTTGCTGACGGCAGTGAGGCTGCACCATCGCCGGCATCCACCGACTTCAACTGACCTGGACTGATTCGATGACGATGCTTGTGTCCCGCAACTCCCGCGCGCTTCGCGCCACTGGCAGCGCACTCCTGTTGGCAACAATCGTCGGCGCCTGCGCCGGCAGTGCTGACGCCACCCATGACACAGGTCCGAACGCAACGCCTCGGTCCGCAAGCGGAACGCCGTTGGTCATTGCCGATACCACACTGACGTCGATGTTCGACGCCGCCGGCGTGGCAGAACCGCTGCAGGTGGCCACGCTCAGCACCAAGGTCATGGGCAATGTCACCGCCGTGCTTGCGCAGGAAGGCCAGATGGTTGGTGCAGGCGCCGTGTTGGTCACGATTGACGCACGTGACCTCGCGGCTAAGGGTCTTCAAGTCGACGCGGCCATTGCGGACGCCGAAGCCATGCACGCCGAGGCGGCCACCAATGCGGCGCGCTTCACTGCCCTCTACAACGACAGCGCCGCGACGCGAGCGCAGTATGACGCGGCGCGCACCGCATTGGCGCGCGCCGAGTCCGGCGTGCGAACGGCACGCGCCGGTGCCGAGGAATTGAAGGCCGTGCGCGGTTACGCCACGGTGCGGGCGCCGTTTGCCGGCATGGTCACCGTACGCATGGCCGACGTTGGCACGTTTGCGGCGCCTGGTGCGCCGCTGCTCATGCTGCAGGACATTTCGGCACTGCGCCTCAGCGCGCAGGTCCCGTCTGACGTGACTCGCCTGCTGCGCGCGGGACAGCGCGTATCCGCGTCTATTGATGGCGACTCCGCCACGGCTACGATTGAAGGCATTGTGCCAGCGGGTCCCGGCGGCCTGTTCACCGTGAATGCACGTCTCGCAAACCGCCCGTTGAGCAATGGCCAACTGGCGTATCGCGCCGGCAGTGCCGCCACACTGCATCTGCCACATGGCACGCGGCGCGCTATTGTCATTCCCCAACAAGCGCTGGTGCGCGATGGCGATTTGGTGGGCGTCACGGTGCGCGCCGGTGGCGCAACCGATCGTCGCTGGGTCCGAGTGGGGCTCACGCAAGGCGGGCAGGTCGAGATCACGAGTGGTCTCGTGGCCGGCGACACGATTCTCGTGCCGTTGCGTGAGTCCGGATCATGAGCGCTTCGTGGGGCATTTCCGGTCGTGTGGCGAAGGCGTTTCTGAACTCGCGCCTGACACCGCTGGTGACCATTGCATCGCTTGCGGTTGGTGTGCTTGGCATCCTGGCCACACCGCGTGAAGAAGAGCCGCAGATCTCCGTGCCGATGATCGATGTGATAACGGCCATGCCCGGCGCCACGCCATCCGAGGCGGAGAATCTGCTGGCACGTCCAGTCGAACAGCGCATGCTGGAAATTCCCGGCGTCGACCACGTGTACACCATGTCGGGCGATGGTTATGCCATGGTCACCGTGCGCTTCAAGGTGGGCGAAGATCAGGAACGCAGTTTCACCAGGGTACAGGCCAAGCTGGCGGGCAGCGCCGACCGCGCGCCGGCTGGTGCCCTGCCGCCCATCGTCAAGTCACACTCCATCGATGACGTGCCCGTGCTGGCGCTCACACTGCATGGCAACAGTGTGGATGCCAATACGTTGCGTCAGGTGGCGGTGCATCTCGAAGATGAAATCCGCACGGTGCCTGATGTGTCGGAGACGTTCGTGACCGGCGGTTCACCACGACAGATCTCCGTCATGCTCGATGCGGCGCGTCTCGCTGCCGCCGGTGTTTCACCCGGTGAGGTGGCCATGGCGCTGCGCAGCGCCAACGCGCGCCTTGATGCCGGAAGCTTCACCGCGGGGGATCACGTGACGCAGATCGCCGTGGGCGCGCCTATGACCGATGCACGCGAAGCAGGCAGTGTCGTGGTCGCCACACGGGGCGGAAGGCCGGTGTACCTCCGCAGTGTGGCCGACGTGCGTGACGATTTTGGCGACGTGACATCCTATGTGTCGCATCGCGCGGGCAGCACGCCATCGGAAGCGGCCGTCACCATTGCCGTAGCCAAGCGACAGGGTGCCAACGCCACCCAGGTCACACACGCCGTACTCGAGCGCGTCAATCAGGCCAAGGGGCGACTGCTTCCTGCCAACGTGCAGCTCGACGTGACACGCGACTACGGTGAGACGGCCGGCGAGAAAGCGCAGGAACTCATTCTGCACCTCATCATCGCCACACTCTCCGTGACTGCGCTGATCTGGCTCTTTTTGGGCTGGCGCGAGGCGCTGGTGGTGCTGGTCGCCGTGCCGGTCACGCTCGCCCTCACGCTGTTTGTGTACTACGCGTTGGGCTACACGCTCAATCGCATCACGCTGTTCGCGCTGATCTTCTCCATCGGCATTCTGGTGGACGATGCCATCGTCGTGGTCGAGAACATCTACCGCCACCTGGCCATGGGCAATCGCCCGGCGGACGTGGCGGCCATCGATGCCGTCGATGAAGTGGGCAACCCCACCATTCTCGCCACGTTCACTGTCATTGCGGCCATCGTGCCCATGGCCTTTGTGAGTGGCATGATGGGTCCCTATATGCGTCCCATTCCGGTGGGCGCGTCGGTGGCCATGCTGGCGTCGCTGGCCGTGGCGTTCATTGTCACGCCATACATGGCCTATCGGTTGCTCCGGGGCCATGTCGATGCGGGACATGGTTCGATCGCCAATCCGGTCGAAACGGAGACCCGTGCGGGCCGACTCTACCGGCGCATCATGTGGCCTCTCATCACCAGCCGGAGCACGCGCACGGGATTCTATGGCGTGGTGGGTGTGCTGCTACTGGGCAGCATGGCGCTCGTGGGCCTGAAGGCCGTGCAGGTCAAGATGCTGCCGTTCGACAACAAGAGTGAGTTCCAGGTGGTGCTCGATCTGCCCGAGGGCACGTCACTCGAGACCACCAATCGTGCGGCCTCGGAAATCGCGACCTATCTCGGCACCGTCGATGAAGTGACGAGCACGCAGGTATACGCCGGCACCGCGGCCCCGTTCAACTTCAACGGGCTCGTGCGCCACTACTTCATGCGCAGTGGTCCCAACGTGGCCGATGTGCAGGTCAACCTCGCACCCAAGCACGAACGCGATCGTCAGAGCCACGCCATTGCGGTGGCCGTTCGCCCGACGATCGACTCCATTGCGCAGCGATACGGCGCCTCGGCGAAAGTGGCCGAGATCCCACCCGGTCCGCCCGTGTTGTCCACGTTGGTAGCCGAGGTGTATGCGGCCAACGATACATCGCGTCTGGAAGCGGCCACGAAGGTGAAGGCCATCTTCGAACGCACACCGGGTGTGGTGGACGTGGACTGGACCGTCGAAACGCCGCAGCAGAAGAAGATGTTCCGCGTGGATCGGGTACGTGCGGCCGAAAGTGGTGCCAGTGTGGAGCAACTCACGCAAACACTGTATCTGGCTCTGTCCGGCCAGACAAGCAGTCTCATGGCATCGGCCACGGCACGCGAAGCTGTACCCATCGTACCGCAGCTGCCGGAGGCGCAGCGTTCGAGCGTGGAAGCACTTCTGGCGCTGCCGGTGGCCACATCCACGGGACCGCAGCCGTTGGGTCGCTTCGTGACGGTGGTGGACGGTGTGCGTGAAGGCGCGCGCGTGCGCAAGGATTTGCGACCCGCGATCTACGTGACAGGCGACGTGGCACGGGAAATCGAAGCACCGGTATACGCCATCATCGAGATGAACCGGGCGATCGAGGCGTTGACGATCAATGGTGCGTCGGTGGGCGTCTACAATGCCGTGCCACCCGAGTCACTCACGGAAACCGCCATCAAGTGGGACGGTGAATGGCAGGTGACCATTGAGGTGTTCCGCGATCTTGGTCTCGCGTTCGCCATCGTGTTGCTGCTCATCTACGTGCTGGTGGTGGGCTGGTTCCAGAGTTTCACCATTCCACTGGTGATCATGGCGCCCATCCCGCTCACACTCATCGGCATCCTGCCGGGTCATGCCATCAGCGGCGCGTTCTTCACGGCAACGAGCATGATCGGCATGATCGCGCTGGCCGGCATCATCGTGCGCAACTCCATCCTGCTGGTGGACTTCATTCAGCTCGAGGAAGCGCGTGGCCGCCATCTCGTCGAGGCCGTACTGGAAGCCGGCGCGGTGCGCTTTCGCCCCATCGCACTCACGGCAGCGGCCGTCGTGGTTGGCGGACTGGTGATGGTGCTCGATCCGATTTTTCAGGGCCTCGCGGTGGCCCTCATGAGTGGAGCCGTCGTGGCCACGCTGCTCACGATGGTTGTGGTACCGCTGCTGTACTGGGAGTTGCGCAAGAACGCGCCACCCACGATCGATTCCCCTCTGCATACGGAGCACGACTGATGTGCAACGACAAGATCATTCGCCGCATGGCCGGCATCATGGTGCTGCTTTCCGTGACCCTCGGCTTCATGGTGTCGGACAAGTTCTTCTGGCTCACGGCATTTGTCGGATTCAATCTCCTGCAATCGAGCTTCACGAATTTCTGCCTGCCGGAGAAGCTGTTGGCGCGCCTCGGGTGGTTCGGGTGTCGCCGCACCTGAGTCACAACACCTGACCAGAGACCTCAGCGACCGGCAATCACCTTGCGCCGGTCGCTCAGCTCGTTTTCCAGCCGACCGCAGACGAGTTCACAGAGCTTGATGACATCCTTGTCTGCCAGGGCGTAGCGCACGTAGACGCCGTCACGTTCGCGTGAGACGAGACCATTGGTGAAAAGCAGCGCCAGATGTCGCGAGACATTCGCCTGCCCCATGCCCGTGGCCTCGACCAGTTCATTCACCGTGAGCGGTCCGCCACGCAGCGCCTGCAACAAGCTCAGGCGCGCCCGATCGGAGAGCGCCTTGAATCGCTCCGCGACCATCTCCAGCAATTCGGGACTCATATGCTTTGCAGCCACAGACACTCCAGGTGAGAGACATACAGGCATGCGCACATTTGAATATAACAGTGAACAGCGGAAGCGAGACGGCGGAAGCCAACGCGCGGAAGCGAAGATGCAGAAGCCATGAGGCGGAGTTCCGCTTCATGGCTTCCGTCGTTTGGCTTCCGGGCTTTCGCTTCCGCCCGTTTGTGCTTCCGCTGTTTACTGTTCCCAGCTGCTACGCGAGCGTCGCCGCCAACGTGATCTCCGCATTCAGCACCTTCGACACCGGGCATCCCGCCTTCGCGTTGCCGGCGAGTTCCTGGAACTGCGCTTCGGTGATGCCGGGGATCTTGGCTTCGAGCGTGAGATGCACCTTCGTGATGGCAAACCCGCCATCCTTCTGCTCGAGCGTCAGCGCCGCCGACGTGCGGAGCTCGTCTGCCGTGAAGCCGTTCTTGGTAAGCTGACCGGAGAGGGCCATGCTGAAGCAGCCCGCGTGCGCAGCGGCAATGAGCTCTTCGGGATTGGTGCCGTTCTGGCCCGACTCGTCTTCAAAACGCAGCTTGAACGAGTAGGGGGTGTTGTTCAGGACGCCGCTCGGCGCCGACACCGTGCCACTGCCGTCCTTGAGTGAGCCGTTCCAGACGGCGGATCCAGTGCGAATCATGAGGTCCTCAGCAGGAAATCGGGATAAGCCGCGTCGATGCGCACGCTAGAAATTCATGGCGCGCGACGGGAAGTCCTGCATGCTCGCCACCGGACCCGCCCATGGCAAGCGGCGTCGGAAGTTCCGTGACGTCCTGTCCCGAACGCGCTCAACCGTTCCCATCGACGCGGCACGGCCCCAGTTTTCAGCGGTTCCCACCCCACAGCCCAACCGCTGATGCATCGACATTCTGTTCCTGCCGTCCGGGCGACGCTCGCTGTCGCCGCCTCCCTTCTTGCCACATCCACGCTCGCCGCACAGGCGCGCGTGGTAACCGCCGCCGACTATGCAAAAGCCGAGAAATTCCTCGGCTTTAACACGCAGAATCTCGTGTCCAACACGGGTGTGGCGCCCTCGTGGTTGCCCGACGGCAAGTTCACCTATCGCGTCCGTCAGCCCGACGGTTCATCGCCGTTGATCCTCGTGGACGCGCGCGGTCAGAAGACCAATTGCGTGACCACTCCGGCGGCCTGCCCGCCTGCTCCTGCAGCACCGGCTGGTGGCCCACCGGGCGCCGCGCGTGGTGGACGTCGTCCCGAAGTCCTTTCGCCCGACGGCACCAAGGCCGCCTTCGTGCGGGACTGGAATTTGTGGGTGCGCGATGTCGCCACGAATACCGAAACGCAGGTGACCACCGACGGCGTGAAGGATTTTGGCTACGCCACGGACAACGCCGGTTGGGTGCATTCGGATCGCGCCATCCTGCTCTGGTCACCCGACTCGAAGAAGATCGCCACCTTCCAGCAGGATCAGCGCAAGACGGGTGAGATGTACCTCGTGCGCTACAAGGTCGGCCATCCGGAATTGATGCAGTGGAAGTATCCCCTGCCCGGCGACAGTGCGATCACCATGATCGAGCGTGTCGTGGTCGATCTCTCCGGAACTGCGCCGCGTGTCGTGCGCTTCAAGATGCCGCAGGATGATCATCGCAGCTCCGTCTGCGATCACATCGCCTGTGGTGGTCGTCTCTCGGACACCGAGTGGTTCCCCGACGGCAGCAAGGTCGCGTTCCTCTCCAATTCACGCGACCACAAGATTGCCACGCTGCGTGTGGCCGACGCCAACACTGGTGATGTGCGTCAGGTGCTGCGCGAAGAGGTGAAGACGCAGTTTGAAAGCGGCGACGGCGAACAGAACTGGCGTGTGTTGCCGGCCAGCAATGAAGTGCTGTGGTTCTCCGAGCGTGATGACTGGGGCCAGCTCTATCTGTACGACCTCACCACCGGTCAGCTCAAGAATCAGATCACAACCGGCGAAGGCACGGTGCTGAATGTGGAGCGCATCGATGCCAAGACGCGCACCATCTGGTTCGTGGCCGCTGGCAAGGAGAAGGGACGCGATCCCTACTTCCGTCACCTCTACAGCATCGGCATGGACGGCAAGAAGCTCACGCTGCTCACGCCGGAAGACGGTGATCACAACACGTCGCTTTCGCCCGATGGCCTGCGCTTCGTGGATAGCTGGTCGCGTCCTGACAAGCCGCAGGTAGCGGTGCTGCGCGATGCCAAAACGGGCAAGCTCATTGCCTCACTCGAAGAAGGCGACATCAGCAAGCTCACCGCGACCGGCTGGAAGCCCCCCACGCGCATCGTGACCAAGGATCGCGATGGCAAGTGGGACCTGCATGGTCTCATGTGGACGCCGATCAATCTCGACTCCACGAAGAAGTATCCGATCATCAACTACATCTACCCGGGCCCGCAGGGCGGTTCGGTTGGTGGCCGTCAGTTCACCGCTGCCACGCGCGACAATCAAGCGCTGGCCGAACTCGGATTCATTGTCGTGGCCATTGATGGCACCGGCAATCCGTCGCGCTCCAAGACATTCCATGATGCCTACTACGGCCGCATGGGTGACAACACGCTGCCCGATCAGATCGCGGCGATGAAGGAACTGGCTGGTCGCTACAAGTTCATCGATCTCGACAAGGTCGGCATCTGGGGGCACTCGGGCGGCGGCTTTGCCACGGCCGGTGCGATGTTCCGTTACCCGGACTTCTTCAAGGTCGGCATCGCCGAGTCGGGCAATCACGACAATCGCAACTACGAAGATGACTGGGGCGAGCGCTATCACGGCTTGCTGACAAAGCAGGGCAACAGCGACAACTACGACGCCGAAGCCAACCAGACGCTGGCCAAGAATCTCAAGGGCAAGCTGATGCTCGCGCATGGTACGCTCGACGACAATGTGCCGCCCGACAACACGTACCTCGTCGTCGACGCACTGATCAAGGCCGGCAAGGATTTCGACCTGCTGATGATTCCGAACGCCGCGCATGGTTTCGGTGCTGCGTCGAACTACATGATGCGCCGTCGCTGGGACTACTTCGTGCTGCACCTCATGGGCGCCACGCCGCCGAAGGAGTACTTGATCGGGCCGAAGTAATTCCTCGGAAAAAACCGTAGTGATGCAGTGCTATCAACTTGAACCTACAACCCGGGAGTGATCGGTTCCGGGTTGTGGGTTTGAGTTTTGGGTTCTGAGTACAGAATGCAGTGTCGTGCCATAAGCCAGTCGAGGCATTCATGCGAATTCAGACTCTCCTGTACGCTCTATTGTCTGTGCTGTGGCTTCCAATATCGGACCTGCCTGCACAGGCGCATGAGACATCGCCCGATCCGCGCCTCATGTTCATGGTGAGCGAATTCCAGGCCTCGTGGCAGCGTGCGTGGCGCGACAGCGAAGAGTATCGGCGAATGCGCATTCCCTATGAGCATTTCGTACAGCGCCACCCGCTTCTACATTGCCATCTTGAGTACTTCGATGAAGTCGAGTACCTGCGATGGCCGTCTGTGTGGCCGTTCCCCGGACGACTCTACGCGCCAATTGGTGGCATTACTTCTCATCTATGGTGCCCGACTTGGCTGCTCGCCTCACCGCCTGACGAGGGCGAAGACGAGAGTGTCTGGAAGGACAGTGCATTGCGTCAATCCTTTCGGCCCGCAATCGCTGCCAGGCGCGCGCAGTTGTTGACCGCACTTGTAACGGCGTACGAAGCGGCACCCTCTCACTCTTGGCTCGCGGGACAAGTGGTTCGCTTCTCCCTCGATGCGCGTGACACGACCGGAGCACTTGGCGCAGCCGTACGCTGCAGAGCAGAAGCATGGTGGTGCGCGGCGCTCGTGGGACTGGTGCAAGCTCGCACAGGTGCTGTGCTCGGCGCGGACTCGAGCTTTGCGCGTATGAGACGCACGATGCCTGACAGCACACGGTGCGCCTGGGAAGACGCCAGCGCATTGCTCCAGCCAGCAGAGCAAGGACTCTATCGCGCATTCGACTGTGCCAAGCGCGATTCTTTGAATGCGCAGCTCTGGTGGCTCTCCGATCCGCTATGGCGACAGCCAGGCAATGCTCGGCGGGTTGAGCAGGATGCGCGACGGACCGAGATCGCATTGAGGCAGGCAATTACGCAAGACGAACGCCTGCCATTCGACGTTCAACGCGGCGGTGCAGCTGTCGCAGAAGTGCTTGTGCGTTATGGCTGGCCCACGTATCGGGCTTGGCTTGGAATGGCTTCGGAGCGTGAACACGCGCGATATCTCATGGACTTCCGTCGCGCCCCACCATCCCCGCCCTACTCCACACTCGAGTATGCACTGGATCGACTGCACACGCTTCCCACTTGGCGTGCGACCTTGGCGCCGTTCAGCGCATCCGCGTTGGACTGGCAGCTGGCCCGCGAAGATTCCACCGGCGCTCCAGCTGCCGTTTGGTGGCCTCAGGAACACTTTCGACCAGCTCGTCGTTTGGTGCAACTACCTGACGGCCAAACCGTGAGCGTTCGGCGACAGTCGCATGTGGAGGTGATATCTGCTCTCAATCTTTCACATCCGACTCTGCGCCGCCGACCAGACGATTTCGACATCATGTTGCTCGCCTCGACAGGCCCCGAACATGTCGAGTCACTCGACCAGCAGACGAAACGGAGCGGTGATGCGGTTCGCCTGCGTGGCCAGCTGTCGGGCGCGCCGGTAATACTCGCAATTGAAGCCATTGGCGCAACACCAAGCGGGCTGGATGCACGCGCACGATTCGGATACGCACCGCCGGCCCCACTCGCGGTCCTTGCCCCCAACGAACTGGCACTATCCGATGTGGCGATCCTCACTCCACTGAGCGCCGAGCAGGTGGCAGTTCCCACCGACACTCTGCTGCAGTGGCTGCAGCCATCCCGCGCATTGGGCTCCGTCAATCGCCGCGTGACGCTCTACTGGGAGAGCTACAACACGCGCCCTGGCGATAGCGCGCAAATCATGCTGCGCATCGTTCCCACGGCGAGCGCTGGCCTCTTGCGGCGCCTCGGAATAGCGGCAGGAGTATTGAGCGATCCCACCCAAGGGATTGAGGTACGTTGGCGCGATCACGAAGGGCGAGGCGGATTGACGACACTGCAGGGTCCTGTGCCCGCGCAAATGCGTGCGATCACTCTTGACCTTGGCCCGCTCAGACCCGGCCAGTATACCATCGATATCAGCATGCAAACGCGCGACGGTCGCACTGCGATCAAGCAAACTACGGTTGAGTTGCTCCAATGAGTCGCACACTTGCAGCTGCGACACTGTGCGCATGGCTCAGTCTTGGCACCGTGGCCCACGCTCAGGGTCTGCGAAAGGAGGGAGTGTACTGGAACCAGTCTGTACCGGTCGCTGACCGTGATCGGGAGACCAAGGTCTTCATCGACCACACCCTCGTGGTGCTACCGCCAACCTACATACATGTGAAGCGGCCCGATCCATCAGAACATGGATTCTATGCTTGGAAGATGACCTTCAATGGTCGCACATCCATCACACTCGTATTGCGTTCAGACACTGCGCTCACGGCCAAAGATGATCGCAGCGTGCTTCGCGCTACCGCGCTCTACTTATGCCGTGATAGCGAACAACCGATGCTCGATTGCACCACACCGGTACGCTCCTCCGTGCGACGCATGCGCGACCACATCGAGCTGGACATCACCGACCTGGCGATTGCCAAGCAACTCCGAGCGAGCAGACCGTCAATTCTCTACCGACAGCTGATTGAACCCGGTGGACGTTTCATGGTCGACGAAACCGGCGTGATCGTTCCCTGACTCCGAACTCAAGACTTGAAACTCAAAGCTCAGAACCGACCGATAGTCCGGTAAGTTCTGAGCTTTGAGTTTACGGTCTTGAGTTGTAAGTACGACTTGGCAACTAGTTGCGAATACCCGCCCCCGCAACCGGAACCGTGTAGCTCCACGGCTGTCGCGCAAGCGGCCGCTGACGCGGGTGCAACTCATCCAGCGTGTTGCCGTCATACAGCTTGCCGCCCACCATCACCATGCGAATGGTGTTGCTGTTGCGGATGTTCACAAGCGGATCCTGATCGAGCACCAGCAAGTCAGCGTACTTGCCCACTTCAAGCGAGCCCACTTCCTTGTCGAGCCCGATGGCTTCGGCGCCCACGATCGTGGCCGCGCGCAGTGCATCGTGCTGACTCATGCCGCCCGACTGAATGAGCCACAACTCCCAGTGCATGCCGAGTCCCTGCAACTGGCCGTGGCTGCCGACGCCGACGCGTCCACCCTTGGCCACCGTCTTGGCCAGGTCTTCGGCGTGCGCCCACATCGCGTACTCCTCCTTCACCGCAAAGCCGGCCGGTCCAGGCGCGTTGCCTGTACCACGACGCCGCACTTTGGTGTCAAAATCCACCGGATGTGTGAAGCGACGCAGCTTGGTATCACCCAGCAGATCCTCGCTCTGGTAGAACCAGCCTTCGCCGAACGGACCACCGTACTCCACGATCAACGTGGGCGAGTTCACGACCTGTGTGGCCTTGTACCACTCGAAGATGTCATCGAACTTGGGCGTGATCGGCAGTGTGTGCTCGATGCCCGGATAGCCGTCGATGCCATGCGTCAGATTGAGCTTCTGATCGAGGCCACCTTCCGTGGTGGGCATGATCCCCAACTCCTTCGCGGCCATGATGATCCACTGCCGCTGCTGACGATTGCCACTCATGTACATCTTGAGCGTCTTCGTGTCGTAGTACTTGGCGTATCGCGTAAGAATTTCACGCGCATGTGCCAGATCGCGCACCGGCTCGGCCGAGAAGACACCGGGACCGGTGGTGTAGATGCGCGGCCCGATCATGTCGCCACTCTCCACACGATCGCTGTACGTCAGGAAGTCCGTCGTGGCCGTTTGCGGGTCACGCGTGGTCGTCGTGCCGTACGCGAGTGTGGCGAGATACTGCCACGTCTGCGTGTTGTGAATGTTCGGTGTGAGCCACTGTGGGTGATAGTGTGTATCCACCATACCCGGCATGATCACCTTGCCCGCCACATCGAATGTGCGCGCGCCTTCGGGAATCGTCACACTGCCCCGCGGACCAATGGCCACGATCTTCTGATCCCGCACCACGATATCGGCGTTCTCGATGATTTCCTTGCCCTTCATCGTGATGGTCTTCGCGCCACGGAACACCACCACACCCTTGGACTGATCACGCGTACCGCTCACGGCAATGCGCGTTTCCTGCGCCTTGTATCCGGGCGGTTCCTTCTTCGTGGTGTCGGCCTTGGCGATGCTGTCGGCGCGTGTGATGCTGTCCTTCACCGCCTTCGTGGTGTCGGCACGCAGCGTCGCCTTGCGCTTGTCTTCGGCCTTGAGCGAATCCTCCACCACCTTCGCCCGATCGAGATCGTAAGTGAAGAGGGCGTTGCCCAGGCCCCAATGAATCTTGCGACCATCGCCACTCCACGTGCCGAACTCGCCGCCCACGGTATTGAGCTTCTTCACCGGCACGGCAGCATTCGCCGGGCTGGCCACACTCACCGTGGCCGCACTGGCACCAACCACCGGTACGGTTACCACGTAGAGATCCATGCCCACCGTGGCGAGCGCCTGATCGCCAGTGGGTGACATCACGATCAGACTCGCCGGCGGAGCCGACGGCGTGGGCTCCATGTCATGACCGTCGTCGAGGTGCATACCCTGGCTGGACGGACGTGCGGCGCGCCCACCAAAGTTGAACTGTGCTTCCTTGGCCACCAACGCACCATCGAGATTGCCGGCGTTTGGCGGCATCGGGCCCGTCACACGCAAATGCGTCTGGATGTCCGTGCCATCCCAACGGAACGACTGCAGTCCGCCGCCAAAACTGTAGGCGTAGATACGCGACGTGTCCTTCGTGAAGTGCGGCGCCGTCATGCCACCAGCCGGCATGATCATGGTGGGCACGCCACCCGCTGACGGAATCCAGATGAGTTCCGAGGCAGCCGGTCCAAAGAACGCGCCACCCGCTTCCTGCATTTCACGCGCAGCCGCACGCGACGCAACGATGCGCGTTCCTGTCGGCGCCCACACCAGATCGGTGTAGAGACCCGACATGCCCGTGAGCGCACGCGAACGCCACGCACCACGTGTATCACGATCGGCACGCATGATCTGTCCACCACGTGCGTCTTCCCACGTGACATACGCCAGCGATTTACCATCCGGCGACCACACCGGATTGAACTCACCGGTGTTGGCGGTGGTGACACGCACCGGCTTCATGTCGGCAAAGTTCATCACGTACACGCGCGCGAGTGCCACAAACGCGAGCGACTTGCCATCAGGCGACGGCTGCACATCGCGGATCTGACGCGCCGTGAATGTGGCCGCCGTATCGATGGCGTACGCGAACTTCACTTCCGGCCCCATCTCGAGCTTCACTTCCGCTTCAAACGGAATCTTGGTCGGCGCCGACTTGTCCACCGGCACACGCCAGATCTCGCCGCCGTACGACACGATCACCGTACGCGAGTCGGGCGCGAATGTGTAACCCGGGTACGCGTCCATCGGCGCACGCGACTCCATGTCATCACGCTGCACCGGGAACGCCAACCACTCTTCCTGCTGCGTCTCGAGATTGCGCAGGATGAGACCGGTCTTGGTTTCGAAACGCGTCACGTACACCAGCCACTTCCCGTCAGGCGAGAGCGCGGGACGTGCCCCCGAACCAAAGCGCGTGGTCATCTGCGAGACACGACCATTGTCGCGATCCCACACCGCCAGCTGGTACTGCGGTCCAATGGCGTTGTACTGCCAGTCGCCCGTGCGACGCGCAAACCACATATAGCGCGGATCCTTGCCGAAGGCCGCACCCAGTTGCTTCTGCGTAGCCGGCGTGGCCGGCTGCGTGGAGAGCGGTACGCCCGCGCCACCGTCCACGTGATACATCCACAGCTTGGACGTGCCGCCCAGTCCACCCGAACGCGACGCCACGACGTACTTGCCATCGGGCGTCCATTCCGGCGAGACGTACAGGTTGTTGTTGCCCTTGGTGAGCTGCGTGGTGTCCTTCTTGTCGAGGGACATGATCCACACGTTGTCGCCACCCGAGCGGTCGGACACAAACACCACCTTCTTGCCATCGGGCGAGAATCGCGGTGCGACGTCATAGGCCATGCCCTGCGTGAGCGGCGTCGCCTTTCCGCCGGCAACCGGCATGGTGTACAGATCGCCCAGCAGGTCGAATACGAGGGTCTGGCCGTCCGGAGAGACGTCCACACTCATCCACGTGCCCTTGCTGGTCGTGAACGTGTGCGTACGGGCCACTTTGAGCGGGAGGCCGGCATTGGGGCCGCCTGGGGCGGCAGGTGCCTGCGCGAGGGCTTCTGGTGCCACCAGGGCGGTCGACAGGACCGCCAAGGCACCCATTGTGGCGAGCCGTGCGGAGAGGCTCGGGCCGGCCCGCCGCGAGCGGGTCGGAGGACGAAGGGACATGCAAACTCCTGAAAAGGGTGGGACTCTACCACTTAACGGTTCGATGCAAACCGTCATTTCGCTAGATTGTGAGGATGGATCGCCTCTTCCTCACGATCGGTGCCCTTTTGGGGGGACTGGGGGTTGCAGCCGGCGCCTTTGGCGCCCACGCCCTCAAGGCGCGCGTCGAAGCGCGCCTGCTTGAAGTGTTCGAGACTGCCGTGCGCTACCAGATGTATCATGCACTCGCGCTGTTTGCGGTGGCATGGGTCATCTCCCGCGCGCCGAGCTCTTTCGCCAGCGCGGCCGGCTGGCTGTTTGTTGCCGGTATCGCTGTGTTCAGCGGCTCACTCTACGTCATGACATTCACCGGCATCCGCTGGCTTGGTGCGATCACGCCCATCGGTGGCGTGTGCTTCATCGCCGGCTGGGTGTGCCTGGCGCTCGCCGCCCGAAACACCTGAGCAGTTGTTGAGTCTGCCAGGCATCGTCCCGGACGCAATGTGAGTTCAGCCTCCATGGCGCAATTGGGGGCAATCGCGGCCGTCTCTGCAGTGAGCGGTGCCGTGAACTCCATTGCCGGTGGTGGGACACTACTCACCTTTCCCGCGTTGCTTGGGCTTGGTGTGCCACCCGTATCCGCCAATGCCACAAGCACGGTGGCACTGTGGCCCGGTTCATTGGCCAGCATGTTGGGTTATCGCCGTGAATTGGTGGGCGCCGAGCAATGGGCGGTGCGACTCGCCATCCCCAGCATTCTTGGCGGACTGCTTGGCGCCGGTCTGTTGTTGGCCACGACCGATGATCAGTTCCGCAGCATCGTGCCCTGGCTCGTATTCTGCGCGACCCTGTTGTTCGCCGTGCAGGGACGTCTCATGCAATGGCTGCGTGGTCATGTGCAACAGGCGTCAAACGACGCGGGCCCGATCAAACCAACACGTGGTCTGCTTATCGCGCAGTTCTTCGTGTCGATCTACGGCGGATACTTCGGTGCCGGCGCCGGCATCGTGATGCTGGCGGTGTTTGGTCTCATCGGCATGACCAACATTCACCGCATGAATGGTCTCAAGAATTTCAATGGCATCTGCTTCAACGGCATCGCCGCTGCCACCTTTGCCATCAAGGGACTCGTGGACTGGCCGATTGCTCTCGTGATGGCGATTGGCTCAAGCGTTGGCGGCTACGCCATGTCCGGTCTCGCGCAGCGTGTGCCGCAGGCGTGGGTGCGAGGAGCAGTGACGGTGATCGGGTTGGGAAGTGCGGTGTGGCTGTTCCTATCGCGATGAACTGTAGACAGCGGAAGCAATAGCGCGGAAGCGAAGTCTCGGATGCAAACGGGCGGAAGCGAAGGATCGACTCCTCGCTTCCGCCCTTTCGCTTCCGGAAGTTTGCTTCCGTGCTTTTGCTTCCGCTGTTTACTGTTACTTCACCGAAATCTGCTTGATCATCCCATGCGCGAGGTGCGGCTTCCCGTCCTTCTTATCCGGCGTGAAGCACATGAAGCCGTACTCGCCCTTCTGCACGTCAATCTCGATGTAGACCGTCGCACCCGGGAGAATGTCGGTGATGCCGCCCATCGGCATGCCCGGCGGTGCGCCTTCCGGCTTCTCGGCAAACATCGCCATCTGCATCGGCGTCTTGCCCGGGTTGAGCTTGGCGAAGAAGAACTCGTGCGGCTGCTGACCGTTGTTCTTGACCGCCACGATGTGCTTGCCAGCGGTAAGCGGCTTGTTGAACTCGAGCGCGTAGTCGCTCAACGTGAGCGTGATGTCAGCCGTCGGCGTAACCGCCTTGCGATTGCTCGGCGCGACCGTGAACTCCTTCACCATGCCCTTCATCACGTGCGGCGGACCACCGGGGCTCGGAATCACGCAAAGCGCTACGTACTTGCCAGCTTCGAGATTGGTCGTGAACAGCGATGCACCAACTGCGGCATTCGGACCACCCACCGGCTTCATCCACGCCGGCGGCGGACCACCCGCCTTGAACCAGCCCACCACATCATTGGCCGTCTTGCCCGCATCCACCTTCACGAGGTAGACGTGGTGCAGTTCCTTGCCCTTGTTGGTGAGACGGAGCGTGGTGAGACCAGCAGGGATGCTGGCCGGCATCTCGAACGCGTAGTCGAGTGCAACCACGTCCACGACATTCGAACCCGGAATGGCCGTCGTGGGCAGCGCGGCGGCGGTGGCCGGTGCAGCGGCCGGTACGGCAGCCTTCATCGTCTTGGCCTGTGCCGGCTGCGCGGCCTTGACCTGCGCGGCGAGGGGAGCCGTGGCAGGCGTCGCCGCTGCGAGAACGGCGCCGAGCCCCGCCACAGCGCGGAGCATCGAATATTTCATAGTGAGCCTCTGGGATAGTTGTCGGCTGTCCGATCCGGACAACAGCGATTCCGTGGTGCGCCAATATTGGCGCACGCGGGTCCAACGCGCACGACAAGCGCGCACGTTTCACAGCGAAAAACCCGTGAAGAGTGTTTCAGCCACTCGCGGTCGAGTTCGGTAGACCGCGGATTCGGAGGAACGGCTCTCACGAGAGACCGCTCTACCCGGCGATGCGCACACCCGTCACAACGATTTGATTTCGGGAATGTCCCGTGCCTTTGTAAACGAAGATGCCGGTCCGCCGGATCGCATCCCCGACTTTGATCTACCGGAACGCGACCACCCGGACTTTGATGCGGCCGCGGCTCGCGCACTGCTCGAGGGAGCGCGGGCGGGCTTCACCGTCAGCGCCGAAGATGCCACGGGCTACACGTGGGGTGAAGAACGCCTCAAGCCCCATGTCGAGCGCTTGCTCGCCGATGCCGAACGTTCGGGTGATGATCGTCTCGAGCAATTGGCGCGCCGATTCCTTCGCGCCTAGCGCGCCTCAGCACAGGCGTGCCTTCAACCGTCAGTGTAGCGCCGTTCCGCAATGACGACAGAAATGCGAATCACTGCGATGGTCATCGGCGCCGCAGTGCGCACAAACCTGCGTGTTGATGTGATGGTCTTCGAGCTTGCGTCCGGCGTTGGCGAATTCTGCCGTCACAATACCCGTGGGCACGGCAATGATGCCGTAACCCAGAATCATCACCAGTGATGCCACCGCCTGACCAAGTCCCGTCTTAGGCGAGATGTCACCATAGCCCACCGTGGTGAGTGTGACCACAGCCCAGTACATGCTCACGGGAATGCTGGTGAAACCGTTCGACGGCCCTTCGATGAGATACATGAGGGCACCGACCACCACCACAATGGTCGATACGGTAAACATGAACACCGCGATCTTGCGCGAACTCGCGCGCAGCGCATCACCAATGAGACGCGCCTCGCTCAAATAACGCGCCAACTTGAAGACGCGGAAAATGCGCAGCAACCGCAGCACACGAATGGCCAGCAGCGCCTGCGCCCCAGGAAATACCAAGCTGACCCACGTGGGAAGAATGGCCAGCAAGTCCACAACGCCGTAGAAGCTGCCGGCATACACCAATGCACGACGAACCACCATGAGCCGCAGCACGTACTCGGCCGTGAATATGACGGTCAGCACCCACTCCAGCACACGCAGCCAGAGTCGTGTGGGTTCGGAAAGACTCGGAATCGTTTCCAGCGACACCACCAACAGGCTGAGCACGATCAGCGCCAAAAGCGCCATGTCGAAGGCACGTCCGGCCGGCGTATCCGCCTCAAACACGATGGTGTGCAACCGCCGACGCCAGGGCGTATCGGCGGGATCTTCGGAGCGGGGATGCGTCATGAGGTCCGCACGTGGGAAAGACAATTCATGGTGTCCAAAATGGCACGCTGGGCGCCAACTCGCGAACACACCCTGGTGCGATCTAAAAAGCGGCCCGTGACAAACGTAATTCTACACTGTAGAATTACTCACATGCCCCGTCCCGCATCACTTGATCGCAATCGGATTCTGTCCGCCGCCGATGCCTTGCTCAGGCGCCACGGCTTTGCGGGACTCACGATGCGCGCACTCGCAGCTCGACTTGGCGTGGACCCCATGGCGGTGTACTACCACCTGCCCTCACGCGATGCGGTCGTGGCAGCGCTTGCGGCCGAACGGGTGGCACCCGCGCTCATGTCTGATTCGGTGGTGGCGCGCAGTCGCCTGCGAATCCAGAGGCATTCGCGCTGGCGCACGCGTCTCATGCAATTGGCGCTCTCGTATTGGCGCGGCGTGGCCGGGCAACCGGAATTGGTTCGTGCATTGACGGCGCGTGTGGCGGCGTCAGCCGAGTTGTCGCGCGACTGGGAGGCGCGAGTAAACGACGCACTCAGCGACACGCGCGCCACAGCGTCAGATCGCCGGGAAGTGGCCCATGCATTGGCGGACTTGGTGCACGGGGCGGCATTGGCTCCCGTGGACGATCAATCGGCCGCCGAACAATCCACGCGGCGCGCCGTTACCCTGTTGCTGGATGGTGTGGACCGGCGCCTCGAGAAGCGCACCGGTCCACGAGCATCATCACGCGTTCATCGCTCGTAGCGCACGCGAATGCCGGCGGTTGCCGGCTGACCAATGGCGGTCACGCGCGCGTTGATGAAGAAATTGCGCGTGAGTTCATAACGACGATCAGCCAGGTTCCGCCCGAACAACTGAACGGACCACGGCGATCCTGCACGCTGCGCGGTGATGGATCCGTTCACCAGCGCGTACGGCGCCACATCGTACTCCGGGGAGAAGATGAGGCGTGATGCTTCCTGCTGATCCCGATAGCTGTAGCTGGCCTGCGCCCGCCAGCTCAATCGCGCAGCGTTGAAGGCGTAGGTGGCCGCGCCACCGAGGCTGTGCCGCGGGATGTTGAGCCACGTGCCGGCAAAATCACGCGTGACTTCACGGCCGGCTGCAATCGACGCCTGCGCGTCCACCGTGGTGAACTCCTGATAGCGTCCCGCACGGACAGCCCAGTACTGCTGCACATCGAGTTGCGGCGTGATCTGCCACAACCACTCCACTTCCGCACCGTGAATGCGTGAGCGGGGAGCGTTGGCGATACGACCAATCGGACCACGCGACACCTGATCGTACACCGTCGACAACACCTGCTGGTCGCGGTAGTCGTAGTGATAGAGCGCTGCGTTGACGCGCATGCGCGTACCCACGTCGACCTTGGCGCCCAGCTCCACCGCGTTCACGATCTCCGGCGCGAAATTCGCGAGCTGCGCCGGATTGGTGGTGTTGTAGGCGGTGAAACCACCCGACTTGATGCCACGATCAAACGACAGATACGTGAGCGCCGTAGCCGTCGGTCGATACTCGAGTGCCAGCTTACCCGATGGCAAACGCGTGGTGAATGCACCATCGGTCGGCGGTACAAACACCACCACCGGATCGATGAATCCCGTGGTCAGCCCTTCGAGCTTGCGTGATTCGTACTCGAGACGGAGTCCGCCCACCACACGCCACTCCGGTGTGAACGCATAACCAGCTTGCGCAAACACGGCCGCCGCGTCTGCACGTTGGCCGTACTGCGTGAGCGCCGGTGCCGCGAGACCTGGCACGTTCGTGAAGTCGGAGTAGAAGCGATCATCGAGTCGTTCATGCGCGGCGTACACACCGCCCTGCCACTCGAATGCCCCGCCCGTCGTCGACGTGAGTCGGAACTCTTGCGACGCCACGCCAATGCGCGTGCGGAACGCTTCATCCGATTCAGCCGATGCCGATGCATCCCAGTCACCGATCTCATGGCGATCGAGCCGCGCATAGCTGGTGATGCTGGTGAACAGCATGCGCTGTCCGACATGACGCAGTTGGATCGATCCACTCGTGCCGGTGTTGCGACGCCCCGGGCCCTGGGTGCTATCCACACCGATCAGACGGGCAAAGGCAGGACGCAATCCCCATCCCGTGGCCCGACGATCTCCATCAGCAGGGATGGTTGGCCCTTCACCGCCGCGCGTGGCGAGTGGCGCAAAGAGTGCGAGACCCTGCCCATCGGAATGATCGCGGAACGCATTACCGATGAAGAGCACCGACAGCCGATCATGCGGACGCCAATCGAGCTGACCTCGCACCGCACTGTGATCACGCGCGCCGAGCGAACGATCATTCACGCGATCGTGCTGCCAGGCACCGCCCTGCTGCGTGGCCGCAGACAGTCGTCCGAGCAATCGCGAAGCCAACTTGCCGGACACGAAACCTTCGGCGTTCACGGCTCCGAAGGTTCCGATGTCCGCTTGCACACCCCGATGATGCGCCGCCGTGGGGCGGCGACTCACGAAGTTGATGGCACCACCGGTGCTGTTGCGGCCGTAGAGTGTGCCCTGCGGACCACGCAGCACTTCCACGCGATCGAGGTCGAACAACAGCCCCTGTGTCTGCACAGGGAACGGGAGTGCGGCATCGTCCGCGTACACACCAACCGTGCTGCTGTTGTTGGTCGCGTAGTCGGAGAAGCCCAGGCCACGCAGACGATACTGCGGCTGGCCGCTGCCAAACGCCGGTTCGACCTCGAGACCGGGCGTGACACGTTGCAGGTCGAAGGGCCCCTGAACACCACGTTCCGCCAGCTGCGTGGCGGTGAGTGGCGTAACGGCGATCCCCACACGTTGTGCGGCCTCGTCGCGGCGTTGTGCCGTGACGCGGACCGTGGTCAGCGCAGCCGGCGGTCGCCGGGTGCTGTCCGCACGTGTGGAATCCGACTGAGCGCTCAGTGACGACACTGGGACCATGGCCACCAGCATCGTCGGCACGAAATACCGAGAGACTGACGTAGACACGATGAGCACGGGTCGGATGGGAAAGGCACGGGTGGGACCGGCCTTCACGGATGTCCCACCGGGAAGACTGCAACGGAAATGTTACACGTGTACCGACAGAAGCCGAGTCCCGCATGCGAATGGCTGAGCGAATATCGTACATTTAATTTCGGTGTTTCTTCGGTATTATTCAAGCCCATTTCCGGAGCAAACAATGGATACCGAAACAAAACTCGACATTCTGATGAGTCTCGCGGCCGACGATCACGAAGGCCGCCCGGGAAGCGATGTGGTGCTCCCGCCGCGGCTGCGCAACATGCGAAAGGCCGGCGCACTGCGCCCATTCAACCTGCGCGATGTGCGCGTTGGTTCATCGGGCCCCAAGGCCAAGTTGTTTCGCATCCTCATGACCAATGCCTGCAGTTTCAATTGCCACTATTGTCCCATGCGTCGCGATCGTGAATTGCCGCGCACGCTGCTCAAGCCGCAGGAAATGGTTCGGATATTTCTGCACGTATTGGCACGCGGTTGGGCCAGTGGATTGTTCATCACCACGGGTATTCCGGCCCATCCCGTGAAGGTCATGGATGACTTGATCACTGTGCTTGAGCTGCTTCGCGAACGTCATGCATTTCGTGGTTACATCCACGTCAAGATCGTGCCCGGCGCAGAAACGGCGCAGGTGGATCGCATCACAGCGCTGGCCAATCGGGTGTCCGTCAATCTCGAAGCACCGTGCGGAGACTCGCTCACGGCCATTGCACCGGAGAAACGCATCGAGACGACGCTCGTGGCACTGCGTCGCGCTCAACAGCGTGTGGTGGAAGGGCGCGCCGAAGAACGTGAAGGACGCCCGCGTGATGCGTTGCTTCCGCAGGGTGCGGCTGGTCTCACCACGCAGTTCGTGGTCGGAGCAACACCGGACACCGATCACACCATCATGGGAAAGACCGTCGAACTCTACGCGGCCGGCGGCGTGCACCACACGCACTTCAGCGCATTCCGCCCCATTCGCGACACCCCGCTCGAAAATGCGCGGGGTGCACCGCCGCTGCGTGAGCATCGTCTGTATCAGGCCGACCATCTCCTGCGAGACTATCGATTCGCCTACGAAGAGCTGGTGTTTGGCGCCGATGGAAATCTGCCGCTGGCCCATGACCCCAAAGTCGCGTGGGCGCTGGCTCATCCGGAGCAATTTCCACTGGACGCCTTCACAGCATCGTACAGTGCTCTGCTCCGTGTGCCGGGTATCGGTCCCTTGAGCGCGCGTCGGCTGGTGGAGCAACGTCGCGCATCTACAGTGCGCGGACTGTCGGATTTACAGAAGCTGGGCGTGGCCATCACCCGGGCTCAGGGATTTCTGGCGTGGAAGGGCAAGCGCCTGGGTGCTGAACGCTGGAAGGAACAGCTGTCCCTGTGGGACGTGGAAGAAGCCCAGACACTTGGCATGCGAAATGACGTGTTCGAGTTCAGCCCGGGGACATTCCGGTAGCCGCCACCCCCGGATCAAACCTTTTTTGCGCTGGTGACATCTCACCCCTAACGACCTTAGGGGAATACATGTCCAGCGATCTCGAACTCGTCCGCGGCACTTTCGATCTCATCCTGCTCAAGACCTTGAGCTGGGGGCCCATGCATGGCCTTGGCGTTCTTCGATGGATTGAACAAACCACGGGGCAACGTCTGCAAATCGAAGAGGGTGCCCTCTACCCGGCCCTGCACCGTCTCGAGCAGAAGAAGTGGCTCAGTGCCGAATGGGGTCTGACCGAGAACAATCGCAAGGCGAAGTACTACAAGCTGACGGCACTCGGAAGACGTCAGCTTGTGCAGGAAGTGTCGCGCTGGACGCGCTATGTCGAAGCCGTTGGAATGGTCCTCGACGCCAAGGGGGCATTGTGAGCGACAAATCCTCCGGTGGCGAGCGCCGACGCAAGCGCCTGTTCTCTCTTCCGTCATCCCGCGACCGGATCGATGACGAATTACGCGACGAATTCCAGTTCCATATCGAAGAGCGCGTCGAGCAGTTCGTCGCAGAAGGCATGACGCGTACTGATGCGGAGCGCGAGGTGGCCAAAAGGTTTGGCGACTACGAAGAGCATC
Organism: Gemmatimonadaceae bacterium; assembly: GCA_016742275.1. Taxonomy (GTDB): domain Bacteria; phylum Gemmatimonadota; class Gemmatimonadetes; order Gemmatimonadales; family Gemmatimonadaceae; genus Gemmatimonas. The sequence continues at coordinate 58,737 of JACVCD010000009.1, read as the reverse complement.
GCATACAGACGAAGCGCATCGACGAAAACACTTTGCAGATCCGCCACCGCAGCGAGCGGTTGCATCACCTGAGACGGGAAGTCGGGCTGGCGTTGCGCTCGCTGCGCAGATCTCCCGGTTTCGCGATCGTAGCGTTCGCGACCCTCATGATCGGCATCGCCGCCACGACTGGCATCTTCTCGATCCTCGATGCGGTAGTACTGCGCCCGCTGCCATACCTCAACAGCAATGAACTGGTGTCGGTGCTACACCCAGCGACGGTGCCTGGCAGTGGGGAACGTGTCTGGGGGATTTCACCTGGTGGGTATTTCGAAATCGCCAATGGGAATCGGAGCTTCTCGAGCTTCGGGATCTATCGCAACAGCAACCTCACGGTCACGAACGATCAACAGGCGGAACGCGCGCGACTGGCCATGGTCACGTCCTCAGTTTTCTCCGTGCTCGCGGCGCAGCCGCACCTGGGCCGCCTTTTCACCATCAATGATGACAAGCCGGAATCCGCTCGCGTAGCGGTATTGAGCTACGAATTCTTCCAAAGACGATTCGGCGGTGATGTGACCATTGTCGGGCGCAATCTCGAAACGAGCATTGGCCCCATTGAAATCGTCGGGGTCGCTGAACCGGAATTGGTCCTGCCGATGCCCGGCCCGTTCGCTTCGTCTGCCGACGCAAGCGCATTCGGCGTGGATGTCTGGCTGCCGATGCAGCTCCGTCCGACGGGCCCGTTCTTCAACGAACATCCGAACGTTGGCATCGGACGACTCAAACCAGGCATCTCGACCGAGGAAGCACAAGCCGATCTCAGTGTCTTGTTCGGGCGCTTCACCGAAACGCTTCCGACCGTCTATACCAAGGGTTTCATCTCCAACTACAACTTTCGCTTGAAGGTGGAAGCTTTACAGCAGACCGTACTGGGGCCGCGTCTTCCCAGAACGCTCTGGATGCTGTTCGGTGCGGTCGTACTGGTACTCGGTATTGCGACCATGAACGTCGCCAATCTGTATCTCGTTCGCCTCGACGTGCGTCGGCGGGAATCAGCTGTCCGGGCAGCTCTTGGTGCGGACCGTATCCACATTGCCACGCATCACCTCACGGAAACGTTGCTGCTCTGTGTCGGTGCGGCCATCGCGGGGGTCTTACTCGCCACGGCAACGCTCCGCGCATTGCTGCTCATTGCCCCCGCTGACATTCCGCGCCTTGCCTCGGTTACCCTGAACGGGCGAGCCGTTGTGCTCGCGCTGATGATTGCCACCCTGCTCGCTTTGATTCTGGGATTGCTCCCGCTGTTCCGGCGCGGCATCGACATGGAAGCCCTGCGCGCGGGAAGTCGCGGCCCCTCCGCATCACCACGCCAGCGCACACTGCGCAATGCGCTCGTGGTGCTTCAATTGTCCATGGCGCTCACCTTGCTCGCGGCAGCGGGTCTCATGCTGCGCAGCTTCGATCAGCTACGACGCGTACAGCCGGGATTTGACACTGACCAAGTGCTCGCCTTCGATCTTTCGCTCCCGTACAACGAGTTCGGCAAACGAAGCCAGGCAATCGCATTCCATCGTGAGCTGCAACGCCGCCTCCGGGCGTTGCCTGGTGTCCAGGATGTAGGGAGTATCAGCAGTGTTCCCCTCGAAGACTTCGGCACCGGGTGCAGCGTGGTGTTTCGCGAGGCCCGCCCATACGGTCCGGACGAACAAACTCCATGTGTGTCCACACCTTCCGCAACACCAGGTGTATTCGCGGCGTTGCGCATCCCGGTACGTGGACGCGTCCCCACATGGGGAGACGTTGACGAGCGAACCCAAGCCGTGGTAGTCACGCGAGCACTGGCCGATCGCCTCTGGCCTAACGAAGATCCCATCGGCCGCGGAATCAACAGCAATGGATCAACCGCTACCTACTGGTATCGCGTCGTGGGTGTGGCCGAAGATATCAAAGCCGAAGCCCTTGATGCGCCAAACACGGAAGCGGTGTTCTATGCTACCAGCGGACTCCGTGAACCCGACGATGGTAATGGTGCACTCAATGATCATTCCTACCTTGTACGAACGGACGGAATCGAGACCCTGTCACTGATGCCGGCCGTCCGTCAGATCATCGCGGAACTCAACCCGCGCGTTCCCGTGGTCGCACCACGCACCATGGAAACCGTGATGCAACGCTCGATGGCCCGCACCACATTCCTCATGGTGCTGCTTGCCATCGCCGCCTCGGTGGCGCTCCTGCTCAGTGCCGTCGGCATCTATGGTGTCATTTCCTATCTGGTCACGCAGCGTCGCGCCGAGATTGGCATTCGCATGGCACTCGGCGCGAGTGTCTCGCAGATCATGCGATTGGTACTGATGCAATCCGTACGCCTTGCAGTCATCGGCATCGCCGTCGGCCTGGTTGGCGCATTCGCCGTTTCGCGACTCATCCAGGCCACCCTCTTTGGTGTGAGCCCCAATGATCCGCTTGTGTTGACCCTGGTGGTCGTGGTGCTCTTTGCTGCAACCATCGTAGCCAGCGTCGCACCGGCGCGACGGGCCGCGCAGGTGGAACCCAGCGAGGCCATGAGAGCCGACTGACCGTCAGCGACTGTGCTTGTATAGCATGTCCACCAGTTCGTCATACATCGCGTCACGTTCCTCACCGCCCTTGGCGATGGCGGACGTGGCGCAGTGCTTGAGGTGGTTGCGCATGAGCTCACGTCCGACCGAGCGAAGCGCTTCGTGTACGCTCGAGATCTGCGTCATGACATCGGCGCAGTAGCGCTCCTCTTCCACCATCTTCTGCAGACCGCGCACCTGACCTTCGATGCGACGTAGTCGCTTGAGATTGCGTTCCTTCGCGGCAGGGTCGACGGCAACGGCTTTTCGTCCATCGGCATCGTGTGTGCCGCAGGCACAGCCGTGCACGGGAAGTGAGGTAGTGCTGGTACGTGGCATGGATACGAAAGTGTGTGTGGTGGTCTCAGGCAATGCGCGCCGAGCGAAGACGCAAAGAGTTCGTCACAACGCTGACGGAACTGAACGCCATCGCCGCGCTCGCCAGAATGGGACTCAGCAGCAGCCCGAACGCGGGATAGAGTACGCCCGCCGCCACGGGGATGCCGATCACGTTGTACACAAACGCCCAGAACAGATTCTGCTTCATCGTCGTCATCGTGCGACGTGACAGCTCAATGGCATGCGCGGCGCTACGCAGATCGCCGCGCATGAGCACAACGTCCGCCGCTTCGACAGCCAGATCGGTGCCGGTGCCAATACCGATGCCAACATCCGACTGAGCAATGGCGGGGCCGTCGTTGATACCGTCCCCCACCATTGCCACGACATGCCCATCGCTCTGAAGCCGCGCGATCTCGGCGACCTTGCCATCGGGCAACACACCGGCCACTACCCGATCGATTCCAGCTTCGCGAGCAATTGCTTGCGCTGTGCGTTCGTTGTCACCGGTGAGCATCACGACACTGAGACCCATTGAATGAAAGCGGGCAATGGCCTCGCGCGATGTGTCCTTGATTGGATCCGCCACCGCAACCACGCCAGCAAAAGCGCCGTCAATGGCCACATACATCGGTGTCCGTCCAAGTGATGCCAGTTCCTCCGCACGGCTCGTGAGCGAGGACGCATCAACCGCCCAGTCCTGCATGTAGGCCGCATTGCCGACCGCCACACTGCGCCCATCCACGACACCCTGGGCACCGCGACCACTGACAGCCAGAAAGGTCTCAGGCGATGTGAGGGTCAACTCCCGCGCCCGCGCTGCCTGCACGATGGCCGCCGCCAACGGATGCTCGCTGGACGTTTCGAGTGATGCGGTGATCTGCAACAATGCCGCCTCACCTTCCTGCCACGTCGGCGCAATCAACAGATCCGTTACGGCGGGCTTGCCTTCGGTCACAGTTCCCGTCTTATCGAGCACGATGGTATCAATGTGTCCGGCGCGCTGCAAAGCTTCGCCGCCCTTGATCAGCACACCGAGCTGCGCGCCCTTGCCGGTCGCTACCATGACCGCAGTGGGCACCGCTAGACCCATCGCACATGGGCAAGCGATGATCAGCACCGACACCGCCGCTGCAAAGCCGCGCACGAGCGGCGCGGTTTCCGCAAACACCGCCCAGGCCCCGAGCGTGAGCAGTGCCAGCACAATCACCACCGGCACAAAGATCCCGCTGATGCGATCGGCCAGTCGCTGAATGGGCGCCCGACTGCCCTGCGCATCACGCATGAGTCGAACGATCTGTGCCAGTGTGCTCTGCTGGCCGAGCGTGGTGGCCGAAAGTCGGAATGCACCGGTGCCATTGATGGTGCCACCAATGACACGATCGCCAACGCGTTTGGCGACCGGCATGCTTTCACCGGTGAGCATGCTTTCATCGACGGCACTCTCACCCTGCACAATGGTTCCATCCACGGGGATGCGTTCACCGGGACGAACGATCACGGTCTCATTGACTTCCAGCGTATCGATTGGCGCATCGACTTCTTCACCGAATCGCAACACACGTGCGCTCTTGGGCTGCAGCTGAACAAGTGCCCGTAATGCGCTGGCGGTCTGCTGTTTTGCGCGGGCTTCGAACATGTTGCCCGTCAGAATAAGCGCGATGATGATGATCACCGCCTCGTAGTACACATCCGGTGTCATACCACGATCGAAGAACAGCTGCGGCCAGAGCGTCGCCACCAGCGAATACACAAACGCGGCGCCAGTGCCGACCGCCACAAGCGTATTCATGTCCGCACCACCATGCCGTGCGGCGGCCCAGGCCCGCACATAGAAGTGACGTCCTGCCCAAAGCATCACCACGAGAGTCACCGCCAGCAGGGCCCACAGCGTGGCCACTGTTGGCAACTCATAGAGCCATGGCATGATAGCGCGCAGCAACGGATCAAGCGTGGCCATGCTCCATCGCATAAATGGATCGGCAATCGTACCAGACGCTCCACCATGCGCGTGACCGGCCAGCGCACTCATGAGCGGCATGCTGAGCACCATGGCTACCACACCAATCACACCGCTGACAATAGCCTTCGTGCGCAGCTCGTGATACTCCGCCACATTGGCGCGATCACGCGCTTCCTGCTCTTCAAACGCCGTTTCGTCTTCACGCGCCAACTGCGCGCCATACCCCGTATCCCGAATCGCTTCCACCAGCGCATCGGGTGAAGTAGCAGCCGCGTCGTAGGTGACCGTGGCACTCTTCATCATGAGGTTCACCGTGGCATCCGACACACCAGGCTGCTTCTGCAGTGTGCGCTGCACACGACTCTGACAGGCGGCACATGTCATCCCGCTGACAGGAATGCGAATGGTATGCGACGCTTTCGCGCTATCGAGAACGGTATCGACCGTCGTACTGGACATGAGGCGCTCCGGACTGACTGCTCAGACCAACATTATACCCCTGCATGGTATTTATACCCCCTCCCCCTATCAATCAAGCCCTGTCATCCACCGGGGGCGTTGTTTGGTGATACACTGTGCGCATGCCTGAACGCACTCACATCAGCGTCCGCGATCCACGCTATCACGAGGACCGCGCCCACGGCCTGCTTATCGTCCGCCCTGATGGCGCGGCGCATACCATGCAGCAGATCCGCGACTGGCATCCGGCATTTGCCGGTGCAAGCGATCAGGACATACAGGCGACCGTCTTCACCATCGAAGACGCGCGTCTCGTGTACGCGCGCCAACACGGGCATGACACGTGGCATCAGTTCATGTCACACCTGTCGTCGATCGATGCATCGGCAAACGGTGAGCCTTTTCTCGCGGCGTTTGAGGCCGGAACAACCGGTGATTGGTCGCGGGTCGCGCAATTGCTGGGTGCCCACCCGGAACTGCTTCGCGCACGCGGAACCAATGGCAATTCCTTACTCAACTTGGCGGGCGCATTAATCCCTTGTGTGCCGCCAGCAGCTGAACCGGCCGGTCTACGCGATCTCCACGCGCAGACGCGCCTGGCACCAATTCAGCGTTTGCTCGATGCGGGTGCCGATGTGCACCTGGCCAACGTACGCGGGTGGACGCCGCTGCATCAGGCGGGGTATCGCAACGATGTGGCCCTGGCCGAACTGTTGTTGAGTGCCGGCGCGCGCACCGATGTTTCAGCGCATGGTGATGGCGGCACACCACTCGTTGCCGCGCTGTTCTGGGGGCACGCAGAAGTCGCTGCGGTGCTCGCGGCGCACGAACTCACGCCGCGCAATCTCCGCGTGGCAGCCGCCCTCGGGCATGTCGATCTTGCGGAGCAGGTGCTCAACAACGTGGAGCAGCATCGCGCATTCTATCGTCCGCACAGTGGCTTTCCGTACTGGAAACCAAAGGCGGATCGTCAGGAGGTGCTGAACGAAGCACTGGCCTGGGCAGCACGTAGTGGCGCTACGGCGGTCATGCCGCTGCTCATTGCCAATGGTGCGCAGATAGATGCCGACACCTATCGAGGGACGCCGCTGACCTGGGCAGCGTGGGCAGGACGAGTTGATACCGCGACGTGGCTACTCGATCACGGCGCCGATGTGAATGCCCACGGCACATTTGGCGGTCTGCAGCATGGTGCTGGAGTCACAGCTGCGCATCTCGCGGCGCAGAATGATCGGATGGATGTGTTGTCACTGCTGGTCGATCGCGGTGCGGATCTCAGTATCACAGATCAGTTGTACGGCGGTACGCCACGCGGCTGGGCCGAGCACGATGGCAAGATGACGGCGGCGGAGTTCCTGTCCTCACGCGGCGGCTGACGTGAGATCAGGCTCCATGACGCTGTGCTTTCTTAGCGCCCAAACCTGACCGAGGCATAGACGCCGGCAACATGGCGACCATCGGTCAATCGGAGGAAGTGAACAGCGAGGCGCGGACCTATGCTGCGCAAACTGCCGAGGCTGGCCCGCACTCCACCACCAAGAAGGTTGCCGTCAAACGCTGCCACGCCGACCGTCGGTCCCACGGCAATTCCCCAGGTCTGCCGTGAGGATGTTGGCGAATACAGCACGGCCCCTTCGGCGATGTAGCCAGTGCTTGTACACGCGTCTCCGCAACCGCCACCTTGAACGCCGAACGATGCGAGACCCTCGAGAATCACTCGAGTGGAAGCATGGTAGTCGAGGGACGCTCCAAAGATGGTGAAGTCGCCCTGGGCAGGACCGTTGCCATTGAGACCTCGCGAAACCGGCACACGTGCTCGCCCCGCGTGAAGTCCAAAACCTACTGTTCTTTGGGTTGAACGCGGCGCTTGCCCAAATAGCAGTGCAGCCCCAAAAGACCATTGCACAAGACAAGCCGCACCGACAGAAAGAAGCGAGCGACGCCGGCTACTACGCATCTGCTGGATTCCGTTGAAGTTGAGCCAGAAACCGCGCGACGTGTGATAGCACCACATCCGGTTGCTCGCGATGCGGCACATGCCCCACGCCCTCGAGTATGATCACTTCGCGCGGTGTGGTGAGCTGACGCGCAATGCGTGCTGGGTGTGCAACGGAGCCGTACTCGTCGCTGTCGCCGTGCATGATGAGCGCGGGGCACTGCACGCGTGGTAGCAGGTCATCGAGCGACCAGTTGGCGAAGCTCTCGTGCAACCAGGTGTCGATCCACGCGCTCAACACCCATGGCGCCCGTGCACCATGGTACCGGGCGAGCCGCTCCATCTGCCCCGGCTCTGCGAAGGACACGCGCGCCGCACGCACACCTTCGGCCGTGCGATCCTCCACCCATGATTGTGCGGCCATGGTGATGAGCGCATCACAGACATCTCCCGCAGCTGCAGCGGTGGCCACCGACATGCCGCCGCCCACGCTGTGGCCCATCACGACAAATCGATCGAGACCGAGCGCTTCACGCAGCAGAGGAACGATGATCGCGCCTTCGTCGTGCACGAAGGAGTTGGGCGCACGCTCCGTACGCGGCGTAGACTGACCAAAGCCGAGACGATCGTAGGCAATAACACGACGACCAGTGGCGTTGGCTAACTGCTGCGGGAAATCCCGCCAAAGTGCAACACAACCGAGTGAATCGTGGTGCAGCAGTATTGGTGAAAGCCCGGGTACGATGCGGCTTGCTTCCGGATACCAATCCTGCACGAACAACTGTCCGTACGGCGTGTCGATGTGCTGCAATGTTGAGGTGTTGTTCATGGGCTTTCTTACAGTACTCGGCCCACTCTCCCTGCCAAAGGCCACCGAATCGTTCGACGCAGATCGTTACTGCCCCATGCTTCACGGAGTTGCGATTCGAAGCCGTCTGAGAACGTATCGCCCCGCGCCTTTCTTGCAGCGCTGACCGCGCTCCACGTGCGGATGTAGCCGATGACCTCGCTCACCGTCCAATGCGTGACCATGTCGAATGCCGGCATGTCCACTTCGTCGAAGGGAAATGGCAACGTGCGATAACCGGACTCGACATGACGACGTTCCGGGGGCCAATACGGGTCCAACGTATCGCGATAGAACTCCTGAATGATCGCGTCGACACCGGCATCATCCGGCACATGCAGCGTGCCATATGTGATAAGTGCGATGACTGCGTCGGGGTATGCGACGTGCAGCACTTCGGAGTAGAACGCGCTGAGCTTGAACCAATGCGCGGCCTGCGCGACCGTGATGAGATCCACACTGGCCTCGAGCAGACCACTCGACTCAGCGCGCCGCACCTCGTACGTGACGCGCGGATGCGGCACGGCATGCCGGATCTGCTCAGCGCTCGCGTCGGTGGCCACCACCTGCGCAAAGTGTTCAGCCAGTGGCACCGCGAGCTGTCCGGTGCCGCAGCCGCAGTCGAGTGCGAGTTCATGACCGGCGCATAGTGACGCTAGCCACTCGATGAGCGCTGGCGGATAGCTAGGCCGATATGCGGCGTATCCGGCGGCGGTGCTGGAGAAGTGGTCGGGGAACGGTTGAGAGGACATTGCCCGAAACATGGTGTGGGCGAACCCATCATGTGAATGCCGGCCGCTCGACTAGGAGTGATTGCGCTGAGGCAGCACGCGGCCTCGGCGCATCGAGAGGCCATTTCAGAGGGGCCGACCGGGGTATATTTCAGGTATGTCTCCAACAGTGCTCCGCGAGGGGCCATTTCGTCTGTTCTTCTTTTCGCGCAAGGAGGTCCGAAGTGCTTGGACACACCATTTCGGCACCTGAAGTGACTCATATTTCCCGACACGGCTTCTGGCTGCTGCTCGGTCAGGACGAACTCCTCGTGCGCTTTGAAGATTTCCCCTGGTTCCGACAAGCCACCATCGACGCACTGACGCAGGTGGAGTGGCCCAGCCCCGACCACTTGTACTGGCCTCAGCTGGACGTGGATCTCTCAGTTCAGTCGATCCGTAGTCCTTCGGACTTTCCATTGTTAGCCCGTCCAGATTCCGAAACGGATCTCGTCAACTGAAATTATTCTGCGGATACAAACGCCGCTCCGACACAAATCGAAGCGGCGTCTGAAATTGCTCTCACGGTGGTCGGGCCAGGAATATTCTGGCCTTTGCACCTAGCGATAGTAAGGCATAAACCCACTCGCGGGGAATGTCGCTGGACAGGCGCCGGTATCCCCGTAGGCGGCGTCCATCTGCGTCGCGCTATTCATGCGGAGCCACAACCACCCGCTTGCCGTGTTTCCGGACATGGCCTGATAGCAGTGCGACGTCGTAATGGTCGCGGGATCCTTCCAGGTGCTGTTTTCGCGATAGATGCGAACGTCGTTGGCAGGGCCCGTGTGACCGATGTACACGGTGCTGTCTACACCGAGCACTATGGGCAGCGGATCACCGTAGTGTCCAACCTTGGCGAACGGCCAATTGGCGGTCACCGTCGCTGATGTGAACCACTGCCCGGCCGGAGTGCCCGGAACATCACGGTTCACCGCGCCACAACCGGCACCGGCAACCCTAAAGCCCGTCTGCGAACCAATGGCGCCGAGGTAGCTGCTCCGAAGGTTGGGTGCGAAGAGTGTCCACGGACAAACGACATCCAGCAGATTGCTGCGCCCGGTGACATACCGTGCCTGATTGGTAAACTGATTGACGTGATTCCGATCGTGCACAATGACATCGAAGGCAACGGAGTTGAGTCCGCGCATGTACCAGCCAAATGTTTCACCGGCTGCAAACGGCACGTTCCTCGAGAGAGGTTGCCACGCGCTGGAGTTGCTGATGGAGGTGTCGGCGACCGCCTTGATGGATGCCGCGACATCCTTCACGTGAAACAGTTCCAGCTGAATGCCGCAGCCTGCATCAAGCAGCAGTGACCAATCGGGCACGTAGCCACTGGTTGGCGCACCTGATGGCAGGTAGTGCTTGGCGGCCACCACATTCAGTGCCGTCGGTGCATTGAGTGGAATCCGTACACCGTCGATGCCGTCAATCGGAAACACGTACGAACGTCCCACGATTTCGGTATTGCCGCCGCCCACCACGCCAATCTGCGTGATGACCTTGATCATCGAAGGATCAAGCAGGTGTGATGCAAACACCGGTTGCTGCGTACAGGTGGACGGTCCATTCGACAGTTGCACACCGATATTGGCGGTCGCACTCGCTCCCGCGGAGGTAGCAGTGATAGAGGCAGTGCCATTGCCGACTGCGGTGACCACACCCGATGACGAGACCGTCGCCACCGATGTCGGGTTGGCGCTCCAGGCAACAACGGCATTCGTCACAACGTCGCCATTGGCATTGCGCACCATGGCCTGAAGCTGTGCGGTCGCGCCAACCGTATTGAGCGTGAGCGAATTGGGACTCAGCGTGATCGAGACATTGTTGGGCGCCACCACCACTCTCACGGTGGCCGTGATCGTGCCCGCGGTTGCGACCACATCGGTTGCTCCCACGGCGTTCGACGTGATCAGGCCACTGCTAGATACCGAAGCGATGCCGGGGCTGGCCGAGCTCCACGAAACGGCCGTGCTCATTGGTTGCCCGCGCTGATCACGCACTTCCGCGCCCACCCCCTGGGTCGCACCAAGCCCGTTGATCGTGACGCTTTGGGTCGACAACACAATGCTCGTGGCCACCGGTGTCGTTGGCGCTGGCGTGGACGGATTGCCCTTTGTACCCGGTGACGTGGTGTCACCGCCACCGCAGGCGGTGGTGCAGAGAACGAGTACCGCGGCAAGGGCAGAGCGAATGCGCATGAGAACACAGGGGCGAACGGAATTTCAAGGCAATCCAGGAGGGTCCATTGGAGCATCGGCATACCCAGCCCTGTTCATGACCCGTCAAGGGCACGCGGCTCTTGCACGGGAAGGCCGGAAACACAAACGCCGCCATCACTTTCGTGATCGCGGCGTTTGAAATTGCCCCTCCTGGGATCGAACCAGGAACCTTCTGATCCAGAGTCAGACGCTCTGCCAGTTGAGCTAAGGGGCAGCTGGCTTCACCGCGGCCAAGGCCTCGGTGAGCCTCCTAATATAGGCGACGCGGCCTCGAGTGGAAGGGGCAGCCTGGCAGGTCACAGTGAAGGTTCGCCCCTCAACCAGTGCCGACACCCAGTGCTCTTCGCATGAAGGCCGCCACGTCCAGTTCCAGGGCCTCCGGCGACCCCACCGGCTGCCACACCACCCGATCGGCGCAAATCTCCGGGCGCTCCGACTCCGGCGCCCATCGCTCGATCAGCTCGGAGTCGAGATCGACAATCCAATACTCGATCTGCATCCGCTGGTAGAGGCGTCGTTTGGTCAACCGATCAAAACGCGCAGTACTCGGCGACAACACTTCGATCACGAGCACCGGAGACACCACCATCTCATCTGCCGCAGGGCGTCCGTTCACCAGCGGGATGACAAAAACATCCGGTTGCACAGACGTTTGACCTTCTGCACGCACATCACTGGGCGACATCAACACTTCGCCGAAGCCAAAACGCTCAACCTGATCACTCAGCGCGCGAGCCAGTTGCAACACCGCACGCTGATGTGACCGCCTGGGCGCCGGTGTCACGAGCAATTCCCCGTCCACCACCTCGTATCGGTGGTGCGGATCCTGGTCCTGCAGGGCGTGAACCTCTGCAACCGTCCAGAGACGGGCCGTGGTGGCGGGCATACTCATATTCTGCTCGGCTCTCGGCACGTTTGGCAACTCGGCGGCAACATGGCCTACAATGCAACGCGGGTGACGAATCCTCGTCACCCGCGTTACGCACGTCCCAGCCTTAAAACGCGCTACGCCTTCTTCACTTCCTTGGCCCAGCTGTCGCGCAATCCCACGATCCGATTGAACACACGCTTCTCCGCCGTGCTGTCTTCAGGCTCGGAATAGAAGTACCCAACACGCTCGAACTGATAGCGCGATCCGATCGGATCGCTCAACACGGCCGGCTCGGCCTTGGCGTTGGCAATCACCACCAGCGAGTTGGGGTTGAGCGACGACAGGAAGTCCTGACCCTCCGGCACATCATCCGGATCGGGCCGGGCAAACAACCGATCGTACAAGCGCACTTCGACATCGGCCGCGTGTGCCGCGCTCACCCAATGGATCGTGCCCTGCACCTTGCGTCCATCCGGCGCCGCACCGCTGCGTGTTTCGGGATCATACGTGCAACGGAGTTCCACCACTTCACCCGCGTCGTTCTTCACGACTTCGTTGCAAGTGATGAGATAGCCGAAGCGCAAACGCACTTCACGGCCCGCCGTCAGTCGATAGAACTTCTTCGGCGGATCTTCCATGAAGTCGTCGCGATCGACGTACAACTCGCGCGAGAATGGCACCGTACGTGAACCCGTCTTGGGCACATCGTGCGGATAGTCCTGCGCCTCAAGGTGCTCAACCTGTCCTTCCGGATAGTTGGTGAGCACCACCTTGAGCGGATTGAGCACACACAACCGGCGCGGTACTTCCATGTTGAGATCGTCGCGCACGGCGTGCTCGAACGTGGCGATCTCCACCCGCGCATCCTTACGCGCCACGCCAATCACCTCGGCGAATGCGCGGATGGCTTCGGGACGCACACCACGACGACGCAACCCGGCAATCGTGGGCATGCGCGGATCATCCCATCCCTTCACATGCCCTTCGTTCACCAGACGCAGCAGCTTGCGCTTGCTGAGCACCGTGTAGTCGAGCTCAAGACGCGCGAATTCGATCTGCGTGGGCGGATTCACGAACCCCGCCTTCTCCACCAGCCAATCGTAGATCTCGCGCGCGTCCTTGAACTCCAGCGTGCACAATGAGCGTGTGATGCCCTCGATGGCGTCGCTCAACCCATGCGCAAAGTCATACAGCGGGTAGATGCACCAGTCGTTGCCGCGTCGATAGTGATGTGCGTGACGAATACGCAGCAACAACGGGTCACGCATCACCATGTTGGGATGCGCCATGTCGATCTTGGCACGCAACACGCGAGAACCATCAGGGAACTCGCCCGCCTTCATCCGGCGTAGCAGATCCAGATTTTCCGCCGGTGTGCGATCTCTGAACGGACTTGGGGTACCAGCAGTGGTGACCGTACCACGATTGGTGCGGATCTGCTCTTCGTTCTGATCATCCACGTACGCCAGACCGCGCTCCACCAGCGATTCGGCGATGTCGTACAACTTTTCGAAATAGTCCGATGCGTAGTACAGCCCGTCCCACTGGAAACCGAGCCACTGCACATCGCGCTGAATGGACTCCACGTAGCGCACGTCTTCCGTGGCTGGATTCGTGTCGTCGAAGCGCAGATTGCAGGTACCGCCAAACTCCTGGGCAATGCCGAAGTTGAGGCAGATAGACTTGGCGTGTCCCATATGCAGGAAGCCGTTGGGCTCCGGCGGAAAACGCGTCGCAGGGGCACGGCCGAACCGGCCAGTGGCAACATCGTCCGCCACCATTTCGCGGATGAAGTCGCGACGTGGTGTCGGTGTGGTTTCAGGAATCGAAGTTTCGGACACAGGTGTACGGGTAAGGATGACGTTGGAATCTAATCCCGGCTCGTATACATCGGTGTGCAGATCACGTATTTCTCCGTGCGATATCCGTCAGTGGCCCTTTGATTGCTCCGGCATGACCGCGAAGACACCCGCACCATTCACGCGCCTCCGTGGCCGCCTGCCCGTCCTGGGCCTGGCGGCCGTTGCAGCCGTGCTGGTGCTCGGCACCGGGTGTCGTGGCGCCGCGCTGGCAGCTGGCCCGGATGCGGCCAGCGCACGAACCAACCTCGAAGGACTCACCACAGGCTTCGAGTATCGCTTCACCAACGTCACACGGTCGGCAAAGGTTCAGCAGTCGCGCCTGCGGGTCGGGCGCTATGCGTTTGCTCCCTCAAAGCTCGTGGCCGATACGTCCCTGTGGACCGCCATGCGAACCTCGAAGACGGGCGCGGAGCGTGAGCTCGAGTTCCAGGGCACGCTCAACGGCAATCGATTTCAGTTCGACGCGCGCGCCAATGCCGCGGCACCGTCAAAGCCGGGCGATCAACGGCATATGGTGTCGCTGACGCAGCGGGCCAGTGATCACTGGAGTTGGCACACCAGCGTGGAGCACCATGTCGGTACCATGCCACCTCAGCGCATCGAGGACATGGTCAAGGCGCTGTTTCTGAGCGCGGAAAGACCCGCACAAGCGCTTCGTGTGGACTATCGTGGTGCGTCACCGCGAACCACGGATGCACTGGGCCGCATGCTCAGCATCGACTCGATCTTCACCGTCGCGCAGAGTGACGGCTCGACGCTCGTGACACTGCAGATTCGTGTCAACAGTGAGGGTATTCGCCCATGGTTTCCAGCCTATGCGCGATTCCTCGCGAAATACGTCGAACCGGCCCGCTATCGCTATCGCCTGTACGATGCGTCAGGAGCTGAGTGGTTTGATGCACGTGCCGTGAATCGCGTGTTGACCATGCGATTCCGTTCATTGCGCGGTGAATTGCAGCCACTCAATCGTGCGCCTACGGGCACACCATCGCGTATGCCCGACACACTCAACATCATGGTCGATGCACTCGCCAAGTTCGGCCCGTGGATGGTTGGCGTGACGGACATGCGTGGCGAGTTCGTACACATCGACCCACCGCGCGAACGGGCATGGGCCATGCGATTCACGCACGAGCCCAAGTGGCACCTGCCGTTGTTCGCTGAGCGCATGCTGAGCAGCGCCATACGCAGTCCGTTCGAAGGCAGCGGCACCTACGTAAAACTCGGACTTCGTACAGGACCTTCAGGCCAGACACTGAGCGAACGGGTACTCGACACCCATGTGCGGGAAAGCGCCATCATGCGCTTCCTCGGCAACCTCGGCTTCACCGCCATGAGCGACTTTGCCGGCCAGGTAGAAGAGGAGGAAAACCGTCTCTTCGTGGAGTTGATGCAGGCACTCCGCCGGGATGGTCTGGCCGTGCTCGGCGGCTGAAAACCGGGGGTCCAGAAAAAGCGAATCCCCCGAACCGAACCCGGCCGGGGGATTACACAAGTGCCACGCTCGCTGTCATTGGAACTCTCCGTCCTACCGATCAGCGGCGGGCTTGGCTTGCTATACACTGGACGATGCACTGGGTTCCAGCGTCACACCAGCGGATATTCCGTCACAGTTCGGTCATATTGGCCGAACTTTAGTCACAAAACGATCTAGTGGAGCTGAGGGGGCTCGAACCCCTGACCTCTGCAATGCGAATGCAGCGCTCTCCCAGCTGAGCTACAGCCCCAAGTTGTCCGGACAGCAAAGGCCCCGCTCCAACGGCGCGGGGCCATTCCGGTAACGGAGGGGAAGGTAGCCGGTCGCTGGGCAGTGTCAAGGTAGGAGGACATGGGCACCGTACGCCGCCTCTTCGCGTTCCGCGTGCATATGATGTCCCCGATGAAGTCCCAGACCATACATGCGCTCGACAGCGACTATGTGCGCGATCAACTCGTGCATCGCACGTTGGACTGCAACGGCAAGACGTATCGGCCCGACGGCGACTACGTGCTGTACTGGATGCAGTCCACGCATCGTCTCGATGAAAATTGGGCGCTGCGGGCAGCGGTGCGTACGGCCAATCGGCTGCGCCTCCCGCTGGTGATTCATCAGGGGCTCGATCCCACCTACCCGCACGCCAGCGACCGCCATCACACGTTCATTCTGCAGGGCGCTCGCGATACGGCGCGCCGTGCTCGCGCGCTCGGTCTCCACTATCAGTTCGTGCTGCGCGAGCGACGTGATGATGACCGTCGTGTCGTGGACCGACTCGCCGCGCGAGCGTACGTGGTGTTCACCGATCTCTTCCCGACAGCAGGAGTGCACCCCCGCACGATGCGATTCGCCGAACGCGCCGCGTGTCGTGTATTGGCGATCGACAGTGTGTGCTCGGTGCCGAGTGGTCTGTTTGTGAAGGCTGAATTCGCGGCGCGGACCATTCGGCCCAAGATCGCCAAGGTGCTGGATCAGTGTCTTGAAACCGTCGAGGAAGCGTGGCCGTTTGTGGCGGTCACTGATGCACTGCGTGCTTCCTTACGGCAGGTGATTGCCGACGGCGGATCGCTGGCACCATTGCCCATTGGTGATATGTCGGATGACGCCATCGCACAGGCCGTGCAGCGGTGCGAGATCGATCATGACGTGCCGGCGGTTGCGCTGCCCGGCGGGCGTGACGCCGCACTCGCGCGACTAGCCCAGTTTGTTGAGACCGCGCTCCCGCGCTACGACGAGCACCGCAACGAAGCCAGCGACGGTGATGGCACATCGCGCCTCTCACCGTACCTCCATTTCGGCCATGTGGCAGGCGCCGAAGTGGTACGCGCCGCGCTGGCCTCTGGTGCACCGGCCGCGAGCGTGGATGCATTTGTGCAGCAAGTGACAACGTGGCGCGAATTGTCGTACAACTGGTGTGTGCGCACACCCGGGTTTGACACGCTGGCGAGTCTGCCGGACTGGATTCAGCGCACGATGCGCGAACACGAACGCGACCCGCGTCCTGAGCTGTACGATCTACCAACACTCGAAGCCGCACGATCCGGTGATCGTCTCTGGAATGCGGCACAGACGGAATTGGTTACGCAAGGCATCATCCACAACTATCCGCGCATGTTGTGGGGCAAGACCATGCTGCTCTGGACGCGCGACTATGAAGAAGCGCGCGCGTGGCTGTTCCATCTGAACGACAAATACGCCCTCGACGGACGCGATCCCAACAGCGTCGGCGGCATCATGTGGTGCCTCGGGCTGTGGGATCGGCCGTGGGGAAACAAACCGGTATGGGGCGGAATCCGCCCCATGGTCACTTCACGTGCACGTCTCAAGTTCAACGTGGAAGGTTACATCTCGCGCGTGCACGGGACGACGCTGTTGTAGCGGTGCACCCGCTCGATGGTTCTGCGCGTACGCCACTGCGCATGTTGCTTCGCACCGCCGCCGACGCGCCGAACTCGAACGCGCCACTATCGCAGATCCCTACACGAGCGAACCCACGCTGATCGGTGGTCGAGCACGCCGACGCAACACCGGCGTTGATGGCCGCACTGCCCTCGAGTAGCGCATGTGTCGCGGTGCTACCACCATTGTCGGCCAGTGTGGCGCTTATGCCGACGCTGACGTTCCGCTTGTCGGTGGTGTGCGTCAACATCGAGCATGACGTATCCGATGCCACATTGCCACCGCTCGACGTGATCGTACTCGTTCCACCGCGACCGCAGTTGAGTGACAACTCGCCCACGCGGTTGTTGCTCAACACGAGATTGGTTACCGCCATGGCACCCGAATTGTTGGTACCAATGCCCGCGCCGTAGTCCGTGGCCGTGTTGTTCACCAATGTCACGTTCACCAGTGACGCCGGGCCGGTGGCTGCCACACCTCCACCGACCAATGCCCGATTGCCGGAGAACGTGCTGTTGCGAATGGTGGCATTGCCCAGTGATGCCGCAAACACGCCACCACCAATGGCACCGGTGGTGTTATCGGCAAATGTGCTTTCTTCGATGAGCGTGGTGACACCAGCGGTCACGCCACCACCACTACCGGTGGCCGCACTGTTGCCGCGCACGTTCAATCGCCGCAGCGTAGCCGCCGCTCCGGGAGCCACCAGCTGTATACCACCACCCTGCGATTCCGCCGTGTTCTCGAGCACCTGCGTGCCCGTCATGGTGAGCGCAGACTGTCCCGTCTTCCACACGCCGCCGCCGACTGTAGCAGAACGATTCCTCCGTACAATGCCGCTGTCCACCGTGATGGTCATCGCACCGGTGAAGCCGAGACCAGCACCGACGTTGGCTTCGTTGTCCTGCACCGTGACGTTACGCAGCACGTAGGTTCCAGCAACATTCGCGAGCAGACCGCCACCACCGCCCTGTAGCGCGCGATTGCCACTCACCGTGCCATTCTGCATGGTCACGGTGGAATTGTCCGCGTAGATGCCGCCACCACCGCCAGCGGTGGCCGAGTTGCCGGAATACGTACCACCGGTAATTGTCACGTTCGCGTTGGCCGTGATGAACACCGCGCCACCACCTAGACCGGCGACATTGTCAGCCATCGTGACATTGTTGAATGCCGATGGCCGTCCAGCCGACACCACAACAGCACCACCAACGCCATTGGTACGATTGTTTGAGACCGCGCCACCCGTCATCGTGACACGCGAATTGCCACTCGACAGCAGCCCACCGCCGTGGCCGGTACTATCGCTGCGATTGCCGCTGATCGTCACGCTCGTGAGCGTCAGATCGGCATCCTGCTGAAGGAACAGACCGGCGCCACCCAGAACACCGGCCGTGTTGTCTCGGATCGCACCACCATCCTGTGTGTAGCGCGCTGCACCGTAGAGCAGCACACCGCCGCCGCGCTGCGATGCACGATTCTCGGTGAGTGTTGTGCCCGACACGTTCACTGTGGCATCACCGACTTCAATGCCTGCACCCGCAGCGGCGCGATTGGCACGAAGGGTGGACGCCACAATAGTGGCCTGCGCAGCACTGCGGACACCCAGTGCACCTGCCGAAAGACTCGAGCTGTTGTCCGCAAACGTGACAGCGTTCAGCTGCACGCGAGATTCAGTCTCGGCGAGGATACCCCCACCGATGCCGCCCTGCGCACCTACGGCGCGATTGCCGGAGATCGTAACGCTGTCGAACGTGAGCGTGCCGCGCACCACGCGCACGGCGCCGCCATTGCCACCAACACTTTCATTGTCGGCGATACGTCCCCGCCGCATGGTGACACTGCTGCCGGCATCCACCAGCATGCCACCACCACCAATACCGGAACGATTGCTGAAGATCTCCACGTCCGTGAAGGTGGCCTGCCCACCACGCAGTACGAGAACACCGCCACCGGTACCGCCAATCGACTCGTTGTCGCGCACATGCACCTCGCGCATCGTGACCGTCGCGCTGTCATCGATAATCAGGCCGCCACCACCATTCCTGCGGCCACCACGCAACGTCATGCCACGTACACTCACCACTGCCGAGTTGCTGGCGTAGAGCACACCGCGTTGCGCAGCCGTGGTTGCAGCGGCATCAATGATGAACTGCGTCGGGCCGCTCGCCACGATATCGACATCTTCACTCAGGAACGGCAATGCTGAACCCAGTGTGAGCGTGGTAGGTGCCGCGGTGACGATCTGAATGGAGTCCCGATCGGGTGCAATATTCGCCGCGATGATCGCTTCGCGCAGCGTACAATGCTGCGGTGTGCATGCGCCATCGTTGGCATCATCCAGGGCACCAACACGAAACACCGGGCGGACTGTGATCGTGGCTGTGCCACTGCGCGATGTGTCGCGCGTGCTCGTGGCGCGCACGGTGCAACTGCCAACCGTTGTCGGCGCCACATACTGCACGGTGGCGCCAGTACCCGACAGCGTGCCGCAGGTGCTGCTCCAGGTTACGCCACGTGCAGTGGTTCCGGTTACGGCCGCCGTGAGTGAAGTGCCTTCTCCGCGCAGCAGTGCCGGCGTCGTCGCTGTGACTGCCACCGCAACCGGCGTCACTGTTGCCGTGGCCGTGGCGCGGCGTGCGGGATCGAGTACGCTGGTGGCAGTAACCGTGTAGCTGCCACCACCGATCGGTGCCGCCCACTGCACACTGCTTCCAGTGCCGATGATGGTTCCGGCCGATGCACTCCAGGTGACGGCAGTATTGGAGCTGTTGGTGACACTCACCGCCACCGGCACCGTATCTCCGGCACCGGCGGTAAGTGTCGCTGGTGTGAGCGTGAGTCCCACGCTGTTCACCGTGACATTGGCGCTGGCGCTTTTGGTGGCATCGGCCACACTGGTAGCCGTAATGGTGTAGCTCCCGCCCACTCCAGGAGCCGCCCAACTCACCGTGGCTCCACTTCCACTGATAGTGCCGCCCGACGCCGTCCAGGTTACGGCTGTTGAACTCGCATTGGACACACTGGCCGTAAACTCCGCCGACGCCCCTGCATTCACGGT
Source organism: Gemmatimonadaceae bacterium (assembly GCA_016742275.1). Lineage (GTDB taxonomy): Bacteria > Gemmatimonadota > Gemmatimonadetes > Gemmatimonadales > Gemmatimonadaceae > Gemmatimonas. The sequence goes on along the minus strand of JACVCD010000009.1, from coordinate 38,452 downwards.
GGACGCCGAGGGAGAGATGGCGACGCTTACTGGCGTTGGTGGTGGTGGAGCGGTCGTGTCACCACCGCTGCCACCACAGGCAACAACAAATACAATCAGAAAGAAGGAGAGAGGGCGCGACATGAGAGTCACCGGAGGGAGGGCTCAAGTGCCAGGAAGGCACATGTGTGCACCTCACCACGCGCAGGAATCCGATGCGCAGGCTCACGTCGGGTTCGTCTCAGGTTCGCGGCGAAGTCGCGAATGCTTCAGTTCGGCGCTCCCGCCGATCCGGTCACATTCGTAGCTTGGCGGTATGAAAACGCTCAATCCGTCGGTTCTTCCTGCAGTCTCAGCGGTGCACTTGGCAGCCGAACGGCTGCGCTCGTTCCTCCCGCCCAGCCGATTACTTCGCAGCGATGCGCTGTCTGAACAGCTTGGCGTCGAAGTCTTGCTCAAGCTCGAACTGGAGAATCCCACCGGCTCATTCAAGGTGCGCGGTGCATACAATGTGCTGGCCGGGATGCAGGCAGATGAACGCGCGCGCGGCGTCGTGGCATCGAGCGCTGGCAATCACGGTTTAGGTGTTGCCTACGCAGCAAAGGCCTTCGATGCGCCGGCCGTGTTGTACGTCCCATCCACCGCACCGCAGGTCAAAAAGGATGGGATACGGGCGCTTGGTGCCATCGTGAACGATGACGCGCCCGACTACGACGCGGCGATGGTACTGGCCAAAGCACATGCTGCCCGCGAAGGAGTGCGCTTCATCAATCCTTGCCTCGGTCTGGACTTGCTGGCCGGTCAGGGCACGGTTGCACTCGAGCTGTTGTCACAATGTCCCGAGATGCGCGCGCTCTACGTGTGCACGGGTGGCGGTGGACTGCTTGGTGGTGTTGGCGCTGTCCTGCGACGCGAAGCCCCGCAGGTGCATGTCGTCGGCGTACAAAGCGTGGAGACACACGCGATGAGCACCAGCGTGCGCGCCGGTCATGTGGTCGACACGGTGGTCACTCCAACACTCGCCGATGGATTGGCAGGCCAGATCGATGACGATGCTCTGCACATTGGGCAGACGTGCGCCGATGCCTTGGCGCTGGTAACTGAAGCCCAAATCGGTGAAACCATTGTCTGGTTCAAACGCACTACTGGTCTCGTGGCTGAAGGCGCCGGCGCCGTCACCCTCGCAGCGCTTCGGCATGGAGCGAAAACAACACCGGTGGCATCGACTGACGACAACGCGGAATGGCACAAGACCGGCCCGATCGTTGCCATTGTGTCGGGACGCAATATCGATCCTTCCCGCATCGCTCAGCTCGAGTCGGTGTATCAGGCATAGTTTCATCAAGTCGTTCATAAACAACTTTCGTAAACAACTGAAAAGGGCCCTGCCGCAGGAATGCGACAGGGCCCTTTCAGCTGTTGTTGCGCGATATCAGCGCGGAAGGTCGTTGGCGCGTGGCGCATCAACACGCCCGCGATCCACCGTGAGAGCTGGCCGCTGGTCACCACGTGGAATCGACGGCATGTCCCGTGAGATATCACGGGCCGTATCACTCCGCGCGGCAAACGGCATCGGCACTTCACGTTCGGATCCATGTCCCATACGGGCAGTTCGGGCCGCGGCACTGCGTGATTCTCCGCCCTCGCGGCCTATTGCCGCCATGTGGGCACGATCACGACTCACCGTCACACCACCCTTACGTCCCGCTTCACGCGCCTCATCTGACGACCACTCGTGGGCCGTTCCCTTCTCATGAGCGGCACGCCCGCCCTTGCTGGCAATCTCGCGCTGTCGCGCTGGATCCATCGACGCGAATCCACGTCGGCTTTTTCCGGTCATACGCCCCCCGGCCGTCCGGAAGTGAGAATTGTGCGGCGACCCAACCACAGGATCAGAACAGCATCCAGGCCAGCCTCCGCGGGAAACACTCCTCTACCTCTCTGCAAACCACGGGCCGCGGTGTCCTCTGTACGTGACACAGTGCACAATCTTCAACATTTCAGTGGTGGAATAGGCTATCACGTGGCAGGCTGAGCAGTTTGTCAGATCGCGCTGCCTATATTCGAGCCATGCCTTTGCTCGTGCGTTTTCTCGGAACAGCGGCCTCCAGGCCAACCGTTGAACGGGGGGTCAGCTCTCTCGCCATCATTCGAGAAGGGCAGACTCTGCTCTTCGATTGCGGGGAGGGAACTCAGCGGCAAATGATGCGGTTCGGGGTGTCCTTTGCGTTTGAAGACCTGTTCATCACGCATGTGCACTCCGATCACATCCTTGGCGTAACCGGACTGATCCGGACCCTGGCGTTACAGGGCCGGACCGAGCGGCTTCGGATCTGGACACCGCGTGGCGCGGCAAAGACGTTGCGCCAATGCATCAGTCTGGGTGGCGAGCGTACCACATTTCCGGTCGATATCACCGAACTCGAAGCCGGGGCGTCACTGTCACGCGGCGAGTACCGCATCGAGACGTTCCCCGTCGACCATGGTCCATCGGTGTCACTGGGTTACGCTCTGGTGGAGGAAGACCGGAAGGGCCGCTTCAACCCCGAATTGGCGCGGTCGCTGGGAATTCCCGAGGGGCCACTCTGGGGACGCATCCATCGAGGCGAGCCTATCACGCTCGAGGACGGTCGAGTCATTCCCTCCTCGATGCTGGTAGGTGAGGCTCGCCGTGGCCGTCGCATCGTGCTGACCGGTGACTCCCGCCCCTGTCAGGCCACCATCGATGCGGCGCGCGATGCAGACGTGTTGATCCACGAATCCACGTTCGCCGACGAAGAGGCAGCGCGTGCCCTCGAGACTGGCCACAGCACGGCCCGTGAAGCCGCGCAGGTCGCACTGGCAGCGCAGGTCCGCCAACTCGTTCTCACACACATCTCGGCGCGCTATTCACAAAATGCGCGTGAGCTTGAACGCGAAGCGCGCAGCGTCTTTGCCAACACATTGGTAGCCAAGGACGGCACCGAGATCGAACTCGCATTGACCGAAGAACTCGCAGCAGGCGCTGGAGATGCAGAGGGCGCTGCGGAATCCACCGGACTGCAACAGGCCGAAGTGGAGCAAGCCGGATAGGGTATCCGTGCACGCGAGGTGTCGCAGGCAGTAACTCACTTCACCGGAGTACTGTGTGCGGCATACGTCACCATCGCTACCATCGCTTCGCGCGTCCATTCGCGCCGTCCCGATCGGATTACTGACTCTCTTCTCCGTTGCTGCATGCAGTGATGCCGCGTCGACCGCACCGGACGACGAAACATCCGGCGGCAATGGCTCGGGTACGCTGACCACGTTCTCGATGGCGTCGTTTGTTTGCAGCGAAGAAGCCAAGCTCACGAACGCGTACACCGTATCGTCTGCCATGGCGACGAAAGTGGTCGACCATGAAGTGGTGTCCGACTACACCTACGACGCATCGACCACAACACAACTCACCTTCAGTGGCGCGACCATCACCAGCAGCAGCGCAGACGGTGTGGTCATTGCCGGGAGTAGTGTCACGATATCCCGTGCCGGCACGTATCGTCTGCGTGGCACACTCGCCGATGGACAAGTCATGGTACACACATCGGATACCGGTGTTGTAAAGCTCGTGCTTGATGGTGTTTCGCTTTCGCGTAGCGCCGATGCCGCACTATTCATATCCAAGGCGAAACGCGCGGCCATCATTCTGGCCAGTGGCTCGAGCAATACCATCACCGACGGCGCGACCTACCCGGCCGGTGTCGATCAAAACGCTGCCCTGTTCAGCAAAGCCAATCTCAGTATCGGCGGCACAGGCGCGCTCACGGTGACTGGGCGCTATCTCGACGGCATCACGGGGAAAGATGGTCTGGTAATCCGCAGTGGCACGATCTCGGTCACGGCAGTGGACGACGGTATTCGCGGCAAGGACTATCTCGTCATCCGCGGCGGGACATTCGTGGTGAATGCGGGTGGTGATGCCTACAAGTCCGACGAAGAGGGAGATGCGACGCTTGGCTACGTGCTCGTCTCCGGTGGCACGCATACGCTTACGGCGCGCAACGACGGTATTCAGGCAGAAACGGATGTCCTGCTCTCCGATGGAGCATTCACCATCAAGACCGGTGGTGGCGCGACTGCTGTCATCGCCGATTCCATTTCTGCCAAGGCGCTCAAGGCGACACGCACGCTGGTGGTGGATGGTGGCACGTACAGCATCGATGCGGCAGACGATGGCTTGCACGCCAACGCCAATGTGGTCGTGAACGGTGGAACCTTCACCGTGGCGACGGCCGATGACGGCGTGCATGCTGATTCGGCTTTCACCATCAATGGCGGCGCCATCGACGTGACCCGCAGCTACGAAGGCATCGAGGCTGGCTCAGCAGACCTCACCTTCAACGGCGGACGTGTGCGCGTCGTCTCGAGTGACGACGGCATCAATCTCGCCGGTAATGGCGACACGGCACCTGGCCGAGCCCCCGGCAACTACACTATCCGCATCAATGGCGGACGCGTGGTCAGCACATCAGGCGGCGACGGCATCGATGCCAATGGTCATATCGCCATGTCGGGCGGCTGTCTCGTTGTGCATGGCCCCACGGCCAACAACAATGCACCGGTCGACTACGATGGCACGTTCACGATGACCGGAGGTTATCTGGTCGCTGCCGGCAGCATGGGCATGGCGCAGGCACCGGGCACGACATCCACGCAGCCATCACTGTTCGTCACTTTCGGGAGCGTCCAAACGGCCAACACCGTGGTGCATGTGGCGGATGCAAACGGCACCAGTGTGCTGGACTTCGTGCCTTCACGAAATTTCCAGTCGCTCGTGGTGTCTACGCCAACGCTGACGCGAGGCAGCAACTACACGCTGTACCTGGGTGGAAACGCATCGAGCCCGTCCACCGATGGGCTCTTCTCGAGTGGGCAGTTTACCCCGAGTGGTTCAGGACGCACGCTGTCGCTATCCTCGACCGTAACACGCCTGACCTACTGAACGATCGTCTTACGATCCGAGTTGCTTGAGACGACGCAGCGATGGAACACGCCAGGCCACCGTGGCAACCACACCGAGCGTAGCAAGACCTCCAAAAACCACGGCCGTGACCGCGCCCCACCAACGCGCGGTCACGCCACTTTCAAACGCGCCGATTTCGTTCGAGCTGCCGATAAAGATCTGATTCACGCTCGATACGCGCCCGAGTAGCGCTTCCGGTGTGCGCATCTGCAGCATGAGACTGCGAATGACCACACTCACCATGTCACTTGCTCCGGCACATACGAGCATGGCGACAGAAAGCGGCAGACTCGTGCTGAGTCCAAAGCCCACCGTGAACAGACCGTAGCCCGTCGCGGCGAGCAGCAAGTTGCGTCCCGTATGCGCAAAGGGCGGGAAGCGTGTCAGCAACACGCTCGAGATGACGGCGCCCACTGCGGGAGCCGCGCGCAGCAGACCAAGCCCTGTTGGGCCAGCGTGCAGAATTTCGCCGGCGAAGATTGGCAGCAGGGCAATTGCACCGCCGAACAGGACGGAGAACAGATCCAGCGTCAATGCACTGAGCAGCAGCGCATCACCGAATACGAAACGCAGTCCGCCCATGATACTGGACCGAATGGGCTCGGAGCTGGTCTCGCGAACAGGCGAACGATGTCGCACCTGCAGCAGCCATACGACGGCGAGAGCCATTAACGCGGCGTCCACCGCATAGCTCAGCGTCAGTCCACCTACCGCATAGAGCAATCCGCCAAGTGCTGGCCCAAGAACAGCGGCGAGCTGCCACGAGCCGCTCCGCCAGGTAACAGCATTGCGATAGAGCTCGCGCGGGACCAGTTCGGCACTCAGTGCCTGCCGTGAAGGCTGTAGAAAAGCACGCGCCACACCACTGACCACAATCACCGCATAGATCGCGCGTACTCGCCCGGGAACAGCGAGATCACGAAGCCCCGCCGGTGTGGGAGCCGCCAACCACCACAACGCAAGCGAGCATCCCACCAACACCGAGAGCGCGATCAGTGCGATGCGCCGTCGATCGTGTGAATCGGCAACATGTCCCGCATAGAGCGCCATGCTGATGGCCGGCAGGGCTTCGGCCAGTCCAACAAGACCCAGTGCGAGCGGATCACGCGTAAGATCATAGATCTGCCACCCTACGACCGTACCCTGAATCTGAATGCCCAGAGTCAGTGTGAAGAGCGCGAGAATGTAGCGACGGAAATTCGGAATGCGGAGCGCAGCGGTGCTGTCCTGACTCGCCGCCGCACCAGTGGTATCACTCATGAGATCGAAGCGCAGGCGTGAGGTCTATTCGCTGCGTGCCTCGGCCTGGCGCTCCTCGAGCCGGCGACGACGACGTGCCTGCGCTGCATCGTAGCGTCGCTTCTGTTCGTCCGTTTCCGGCAAGACCTTTGTAATGGACACTGGGCGACCATTGCGATCAATCGCCACGAACGTGAGATAACACGTATTCGTGTGACGTCGCGTGCCGTTGATCATGTCTTCGGCTTCCACACGGACGCCGATTTCCATGCTCGTATTGCCGACGAAATTGACCGACGCCTTGCAGGTGACCAGATCGCCCACGTGAATGGGCTCACGGAAGTCCACGCGATCAATGCTGGCAGTCACGCAGGCATTCCGCGCGTGCCGAAACGCCGCCACCGCTGCAGCCTTGTCGACCATGGCCATGATTGCACCGCCGAATGCATGTCCCAGGATATTGGCGTCATGGGGCATGATGAGTTCACTGGTTTCGTGCTGCGATGCTGAAACCGGACGCGACGCGGAATCGCTCATGGGCGGAATGTGTAGGAGGCGCGCCTGGCGGGCGTGCGCGAGATATCAGAAGTGTTCGGTGTCCGCGCCTGATTCGGCCGATTCCAACGGGCGCGCTGGACCAAACCATCGAGCGCGGTGGAGACATCAAATGCGCGGGCCAACGCAGCACGTGCCGTGCTATCGAGCGGCGGTGATTCCAATGCGATCAACTGGTAGGCAGGTGCACTCACCGTGGTCACCGGCCACGATGCGCTGGAATCACGCGCCCCTTTGGGCTGCAGCTTCAACGCCAGCGATTCGCCTTCCGGAGAAGGCGTCGCACTCACGTCATACCGATCGCGGCGCCAACGCACCAAAGAAGAATCGGTGGCCCACTCGGGAAGCGTGCGCTGCACAGGGTTCCACCATGCCAGTGCCTTCACCTTGATCGGCGGCAAGTAGAGCGCGAGAGCTTCGCCATCTGGCGCGTTGCCGGGAATCATGAACGCAATCGCAGGATCACGCGCGAGATCCGTGATACCGAAGCTACTGCTGTCAAACACGAAGCTGTCTAGCGTTTCCACTGCCGCTGCGGCGCGCTCGTCGCCGGCAGCACCGGCGGTGCGGATACTATCAGTGAGTTGCGAGAGGCTGGCGCGCGCCGCCTGCACCACGCGCTGCGCTTCCGTTGCACCCAGCACATCGGCCAGCGTCGCCTTGTGGCCCGTGCGCACGTCAACGACAAAACGACGGCCGGTGTGAATGTGCGGCGGTCCACCATCGATATCCGCGTTCAGCAGATGTTCGAAGGTGAGATACGGTCCATGCACATCGATGATTTCGATGTCATCCTGAACCACGGTCTGCGGATCATCCGGAACATCGTCTGCACTCGGATCGATCTCACTCTCACGCGGATGCGCCTTGCGCCATGCGGCCAGCTCCCGCATGACCGTGCTGTCGGCGAACAGTAGCGTGCTGTCGCGCGACTCGAGCGCGCGCGCCCAGAGACGCGCCGTCGCAAACGAAGCATCGGGATACTCGGCGCCATCGTCACCGATGAAGATCTCGAACAGACGACCATCCACCTGTGTGAGCAAGATGGGCGCACTGCGTACGCGAAGCCCCTCCTCGCTGCTGCGCACCCAGTAGGTGGAATCACCCGCAGCAAAGAGGAACTCTGCCGCCGGCAATGTGCCACCGCTGGCGCCACCTCCATCAGCACCGCACCCTGTCAGCGCCAGCGTCATCGCTGCGCCCCACACGAGTTTTACGCATCGCAACATTCAACGACCGCCGTATACGAGGGAGGCGACACCATCCACGAGTCGCTGTACTTCTTCGGATGTGGTATAGCACGCACAGCCTGCGCGCACGAGCCCTTCTTCGACCACACCCAGCCTGCGTGCCACCGTCGTGGCATAGAAATCACCGTGAGACACGTAAAGCCCCTGCGGCACCAGCGCGCGGGCCACGGCTTCGGAGGTGTATCCCTGCACCGCGAACGAGATGGTGGGTGTGCGCGGTGTACCGGGCCTGGGGCCATGCACGGTGACGCCATCAATCGCCGACAGACCATCCCAAAGCTGCCTTACCAGCGCATCGCCACGTTCATGCAAACCGTGCATGGCTTGCGCGAGACGATCCCGCCGCGGTGCCGCCACATCACCACTCAGCGACGCGAGGAACTCCACTGCGGCCGCCGCGCCCACGATGCCCTCATGATTCTGCGTTCCGGTTTCGAGGCATTCCGGCACCCAGTCCGGGGCTGGCTCAAGGCGTGGTAAATCAAGCGCACCGACCGTCTCCGTGCGCCCGTACACCACACCCACGTGCGGGCCATAGAACTTGTAGGCACTGCACAGAATGAAGTCGGCGCCCAACGCAGCCGCATCCACCAACGCGTGCGGCGCATAGTGCACAGCATCGACCACCGTAATGGCACCTGCGGCACGCGCCATGGCTACGATCTCGGCCACATCACTCACCGTGCCGAGAATGTTGGACGCGGCACCAACCGCCACCACCTTCGTACGCGACGACAGGAGATTGGCCAGTGCACCCGCTTCATGGCGATAGGTGGTGAGATCAAGCGGCAACCACTTGAGCACGGCGCCACGCTCCTGCGCCAAAGCCTGCCATGGCGCCACGTTCGCGTGATGATCGAGCTCGGTCACGATGATTTCATCACCAGGCATGATCTGACGACCAATTGCACGCGCGATATGAAACAGCAGCGTGGTCATGTTGGCGCCGAAGGCAATCTCGCCCGGTGTTCCGCCAAGGAAATCCGCGAGCGTCTCGCGCGACTGCGCAAGGAGCGCGTCCGTTTCTGAGCTCGTCGGATACGCCCAATGTGTATTGGCGTTGTGGTGCAGCAGGTAATACGTCATCGCTTCCGCGACTGAACGCGGCACCTGTGTACCTCCGGGTCCGTCGAAGTAGGCAACGCTGTGCTCGCCTTCCCGCCTCGACAACGCCGGGAATTGTGCGCGAATCGCGTCGACCCCAGTGATGGTCGACGCGTGGCCGGCATCCATGACTCCACTGGAGTGGAGACTCATGTGGCCACTCCTGTCGCGTCAGACTTGGGCGCGGACTCGGCGCCAATCACCGCACCACCGAGGCGCTCGACGACCTGCACGGCTTCCACATGATCGGCTTCTTCTCCGAGTTCGCGATGCGCCTGGCGGAAAAGCTCCGACGTGAGTTGCAACAGCGGCGCAACCACCTGCGTTTCACGTGCAAGACTGGCCGCAATGCCAACGTCCTTGTCGAGCAGCGCCAGGCGGAACGTGCGCGGGAACGCACGCGTCAGCACGCGCTCAGGGAAGAGATTCATGCTGGCGTTTGAACGACCACTCGAGGTGTTGAGTACATCGAGCGCGACATCGGCACGCACGCCCGCCTTCTCGAGCGCCACCAGACCTTCCGCCGTGCCCCAGATGTGCATGGCAAGCAAAGCGTTGTTCACGGCCTTGAGCGCATTGCCCGCACCAATCTCACCGCAGTGCACGATGCGCTTGCCGAATCGTTCGAGTACCGGACGCACGCGTTCGAGCAGTGTTTCGTCGCCGCCAACCATGATGGTCAGCGCCGCATTCTCAGCGCCGACCACACCACCCGACACCGGGGCATCGAGAAATCCCACCTGTTTCGCGGCCAGCCGCGTGGCGATGGTGCGGGAAGTGGCACCATCACCCGACGTGCAATCCACCAGCACCGCGCCGGCACTGATGGTTTCGAGCATGCCATCCGGTCCATCAAGCAACGCGTGCACGTCGCGCGAGACGGGAAGACAGGTCACGATCACGTCACGTCCGCGCGCCGCCTCAGCGGGCGTGGACGCTACACGAGCGCCCGTGGCCTGGGCAAAGGCGTCAGCCTTGGCACGGGTCCGGTTCCAGACAACCAGGTCGATTCCGGGATGCGCCAGGTGACGCGCCATGGGCGCTCCGATGGCACCAAGACCGATGAAGGCGACGCGAAGCATGCGGGCAACGGGTGAAGGCCTCTCCACGGTCGGGCATTGAACAGGAAACGAGTGCCGTGGAGATTGAAAGATGCCACGACAGCGCATCCACGTGCAGATCGACGGACTGCTTTCGGTACATGCCGTGCGTGCCGCGCGAATGGCGCTCGGCCTGATCCCGGGCGTGGAAAGCGCCGAGGTCTCTATGCGCGGTGCCGTCCTCGAAGTCCTCCGAACGCTCACTCGTGAGGAAGTGGACGAGGCTCTGGCACTGGTTGGTCAACGGGTCACCGATTGGCGGATCGAGGCCCGATTCCTGCCGGTATTCGGAGCACCGCCCAACAACACGGAAGTTTAATCGCGGCTGTGCTTTGCGCCTCGCGAGACGGCTACTAAGTTGCCCCTCAGCCAGCCGCCCCTTCGCCGATGACACCACGCTCCAACGAAGACCGGTCGCTTGCGGCGCTGATCGTACCGGATTTGCTCGAGTTGTTGGAGGAGCACCCGGAAAGCGTCGGTCCGCAAACGGAAGAGATGCACCCGGCCGACCTCGCCGATGTGGCAGAGGCCATGCCGGAGGAAGCGCTGCGCGCGTTCTTCGCAGCACTTCCGCGCGAGCGTGCCGCCGAAGTCCTCGAATATCTCGACGACGATCTCCGAACGCAGGTTCTTGAAGAACTGCCTATCGGCGAAGCGGCGGAGATTGTCGCCGAGATGGACCCGGATGAGCGCGCCGACGCGCTCGAAGAGCTCGACGAGGAAACGGCCGACGAAATTCTGCAGGAACTCGAGCCGGCGGAAAAAGCCGAGACCGAACGACTGCTCCAGTACGACCCGTACACCGCCGGTGGTCTCATGACCACCGAGTTCGTGTCGGTCGAAGAGACACTCACGGTGGAAGAATCGCTGCGGGCCGTGCGCGCGATGGCGCGAGGTGGTCGGCGCGAGGCGATGTACACGATTTACACGACCGATGCGAGTGGTCGCCTGCGCGGCGTTTTGTCGCTGCGCGAACTGCTCGCGGCGCCGGAAGGTTCGCGCATCAGTGAGCACGCCTGGTCCGAAGTAGTGAGCGTACTGCCCGACACGCCGCAGGAAGAGGTGTCGCAAGTCACGTCCAACTACGACCTTGTGGCCCTGCCGGTGGTGGATACCAATCGGCGCATGCTCGGCGTGGTCACGGTCGACGACGTCATCGACGTCATTCAGGAAGAGCAGACCGAGGACGCGCAGAAGTTCGGCGGTATGGAAGCGCTCGAAGAACCGTACATGCAGGTCAGCCTCTGGCAGAACGTGCGGAAGCGCGGTGGATGGCTGGCAATCCTGGCGGTTGGTGAGATGTTCACCGCGAGCGCCATGACGCATTACGAAGATGAGCTGGGCCGTGTCCTGCTGCTCTCGCAGTTCATTCCACTGGTTATGAGCTCGGGCGGCAATTCGGGATCGCAGGCCACCTCGCTGATCATTCGTGCCATGGCGCTCGGTGAAGTGCGCCTCTCCGACTGGTGGAGTGTCGTGGTACGCGAACTGCCCGCCGGAATTCTGCTCGGCATCATGCTCGGGGCATTGGCCGCATTGCGGGTCACAGCGTGGCATGTGTTCGGTTTCTACGACTACGGGCCGTATCACGCATCGCTCGCGCTCACGATCGGCTTTACGCTGGTTGGGATCGTCACCATCGGATCACTGACTGGTTCGATGCTGCCATTCATCCTCAAGCGCTTCGGCTTCGACCCCGCGAGTGCGTCGGCGCCATTTGTTGCCACGCTCGTGGACGTGTCCGCCATCAGTCTGTATTTCAGCATGGCTTACCTCATGCTCAGCGGCAAACTGCTGTGAGCCCCGCGTGGCGCGGGACGATTGCCGTCCTGCTGAGCGCATGCTGCTTTGGATCGATTTCTCCCCTCACGGTCATCGCCACCGGTGAGGGAATGGCACTGGAGAGCATCCAGTCGTGGCGCTATGTCACAAGTGCGGTGTTGCTGCTGTTGCTGGGCGCGCTGCGCCGAACGCCCGACACGCCAGCAGCGACATCGAGCGATGTGCAGCCGTGGTATTCACTACGCATTCTGTTACCGACAGGTGGCGGTCAGGCACTGGTCGCCACACTCGCGCTGGCGGCACTCAACTGGCTGCCGGCTGCGACGTCATCGTTTCTGTTTTACACGTATCCCGCGTGGGTCACAGTCATCACCGCGGTGCGTGGACTTGAACCGCTGGATCGTCCGCGACTGATCGCGCTGGCCCTATCACTTGCTGGTGTAGCAGCAATGGTTGGTGCGCCCGACGCGGGTTCACTCAATCCCATCGGATTGATCGTTATTCTCTCGGCCGCGCTCGTCTATGCGCTGTACATCCCGTTCCTCGGGCACATACAGCGTTCGCGTGATCCGCTCGATGTGTCGCGAGCCATCGCTGTAGGCGGCTCGATCTGCTTTGTCGCCTGGTCAGTAGCAGCGGGAACGCTCTGGGTCATTCCCAGCCCGCTGGCCTTTGGTGCCAGTGTGCTGCAAGGCATCCTCGGTGCGGTGTCCTTTCTGGGCTTTCTCGCGGGACTCCGTCAGCTTGGTGCGGTACGAACCTCCATCACATCGACGGTGGAGCCCTTCTGGACAACCATGCTGGGGATTGTCCTGCTCGGGCAGCCCCTGGGGCGCGGCACGATCGTGGGCGGCATATTGATCATGGCCGCCGTGCTGCTCCTGCAACGACCCGCAGGCGGTACTCCAGTGCGTGCCGAGACGTCGGCCTGAATCGTCAGTCGTTGCGCCCTGCTCGGGGCATCTGTGGTGTTCGAATCGTCTTCTCTCTCCTTCGCACGTAGGTCATGGCCAAGATTCTTGTCACCGGCGCAGCCGGCTTCATCGGATATCACACCAGCGAACGCCTTCTGGCACGCGGCGATGAAGTGGTTGGACTCGACAACGTCAACGACTACTACGACCCAACCCTCAAGGAAACGCGACTGGCGCGACTGGGTCGCCACGCCGGATTCCGGTTCCTCCGCATGGAGCTTGGGGATCGCGAGGGCATTGAACGAGTGTTCCGCGAGGAGCGTTTTGATCGGGTGATCCACCTGGCCGCGCAGGCCGGTGTGCGGTACTCGCTCACGCACCCGCATGCATACATCGACAGCAACCTTGTCGGGTTTCTACACATCCTCGAGGGATGCCGTCATCACGGGGTGAAGCATCTCACCTACGCGTCGTCGTCCAGCGTGTATGGTGCCAACACGGCCATGCCGTTCTCGGTGCACCAGAATGTCGACCATCCGGTGTCGCTCTATGCGGCCACCAAGAAGGCCAATGAGCTGATGGCGCACACGTACAGTCACCTGTACGGGTTGCCTACCACCGGTCTTCGCTTCTTCACCGTGTATGGTCCCTGGGGCCGTCCGGACATGGCCATGTTCCTGTTCACCAAGGCCATTCTCGAAGGCAAGCCGATCGATGTGTTCAATCACGGCAAGATGCAGCGCGACTTCACATACATCGACGACATCGTCGAAGGCGTGATTCGCACCAGCGATCACATCGCGCAGCCCAACCCGGAGTGGAATTCCGATCGTCCGGACCCGGCCACCAGCAAGGCGCCGTGGCGCGTGTACAATATCGGCAACAATAATCCGGTCGAGCTGATGCATCTCATTGGCACGATCGAACAGTCACTCGGCCGCACTGCGGAAAAGCGCATGTTGCCGCTGCAGATGGGCGATGTGCCGGCGACCTACGCCGATGTTGAGGCGCTTGTGCAGGACGTGGGCTTTGCGCCCAAGACGCCAATCGAAACGGGCGTGTCCCGTTTCGTGGCCTGGTATCGCGAGTACTACGGCATCGCGGACTGAGTGCTGGCGGCGCGTGGTCGCGTCTTGCGGCCACGCGCAAAGACCAGAAAGCCCACCGCAAATACGGTGGCAAATCCGAACCACTGCAATGCGTAAGACAAATGCGGACCGTCGTTGACGGTTGGCGGCGGTACACGCGTAGGACGGGATATGTCCTGCATGATCGTGTCGCCGAGCGCCAACAGCACCATGGCGCCGAGCGGACGCTCCATCATCGTGGCCAACGTGTCGCGATCGAGCAACCGCAGCGCACGCCCACCTGACGCCATACGTGCCGTCCCGGCGCGTACTGGTGGGAATGAGGTAACCAGCGCATCGAGTCGCAGTGTGTCCGACTCGCGTGCCTTGTCGAGATCCACGGTGCGCCCATCTGCTGCATAGAGGTAACCACGCAGCAGTACGATGGCCGTATCCCCCCACGACCCGTCGATCGGACGGATGGGCGTGAGCAAATGCACACCTGGGCTGCCGTTCTGCGATCGCGTGGCATGCACCATTTCATGTGCATAGTCAGCTACGCCTTCCACGCGCACACGACGCCAGTGCGTTACAGCCGTGTCCTGCCCCTGCAACTCTCGTAGTGAGAGCGCGGGCGCATTCCCGCGCTCCTGCACGATGGAGTTTTGCGCCCGACGTTCCTGCAGACGGTCCAACTGCCAGATGCCGAGCCGCACACACACGGCGACTGCGATGGCGGTGAGAATGCCGAAAAGAATCGTGCTGCGTTGTACCGTCATGTGTCGTTGGTACCGGTGTCGCGAGGCTTGGTCTTTCGTGTGCGTGGAGCCTTGGGCTTTTCCGCTTTGGGCTTTTCAAGCTTTGGTTTCGCAGCCTTGGGCTTCGCCACCTTGAGCCTTTCCACCTTGGGCTTCTCAACCTTCGGCGCGCTTCTGGTCTTCTTGGGCTTGCTGCGGACCGGCGCATCACCATCGATTGAGGCGTCAGGCGCTGAAACCTCGATCGTCGCATCGGGAATAAGCACCAGCATGCCGAGTGGTGGCAGTGTCACGGTAAATGACTGCAGGAAACCATGCCACGGCACGCTCTCGGTGGAGACTTCTGCTTCAACCGGATACGCGCTGCCACCGAATCGCGCTTCGTCGCTGTTGAGAGCCACGCGGTAGCGCGCCGCTTTGGGTGCCCCCAGTCGATAGGCCTGCCGCGGAACCGGTGTGAGATTCAATACGATCAACGCATGCGCAGCCCCATCGATTCTTGCATAGGACAACACTGACTGCTCACGGTCGGCCACATCGATCCAGCGAAACCCAGCCGGCTCGTGATCGGCGCGCCAGAAGCAGGACTCGGCACGATACAGGGCACCGAGGGCTTCCATGTAGTCGAACAGACCACGTCGGCGCGGATCTTCCAACAGATGCCATTCGAGTGACGCGTCGTGGTTCCACTCGCGTGGTGTCCCGAGTTCCGTCCCCATGAAGAACAGCGACTTGCCAGGACGGGTGACGGAATAGCCTATCAGCGCGCGCACGTTGGCAAGCTTTTGCCACACATCACCCGGCATCTTCTCAAGCAGCGACTTCTTGAGGTGCACGACCTCGTCGTGCGAAATCGGATTGATGAATCGTTCGCTGTACTCGTACATCATGGCGAACGTGAGCTTGTCGTGCGCGCCTTTGCGGAAGAAGGGATCCACGCGGAAATAATCGAGCGTGTCGTGCATCCATCCCATGTTCCACTTCATCGTGAAGCCCAAGCCGCCTTCACTGATCGGTGCGGTCACCTTGGGCCACGCGGTGCTCTCTTCGGCCATGGTTACCACGCCGGGATACAGCGTGTGCACGGCCTGATTCAGCTGGCGCAGGAAGGCCATGGCGTCGAGATTCTCGCGCCCGCCAAGACGGTTACGCACCCACTGCCCAGCCTCACGCCCGTAGTCGAGATAGAGCATGGACGCCACGGCATCGACACGCAAACCATCGATGTGAAATTCCTCTATCCAATACAGCGCATTGGATACAAGGAAGTTTCGCACTTCGTGCCGGGCGTAGTTGAAGATGTGCGTGCCCCACTCGGGATGATCGCCGAGTCGCGGGTCCTCATGCTCGTAGCACGCTGTGCCGTCGAAGCGCCGGAGCGCCCAATCGTCACGAGGAAAGTGCGCGGGAACCCAATCGAGGAACACGCCAATGCCATGCTGGTGCAGCGTGTCCACCAGATGACGAAAGTCATCCGGTGAACCGTAGCGAGATGTAGGCGCAAAGTAGCCACCCACCTGGTAGCCCCATGAACCACCGAAGGGATGCTCCTGCACCGGCAAGAGCTCGACGTGCGTGAATCCCAATCGTCGCACATGATCCGCCAGACGCGGAGCGATCTCGCGATACGTTAGCGGACGATTCTCTTCGCCACGCATCCATGAGCCAAGGTGTACTTCATACACCAGCATCGGCTCACGCAGTGGATTCGACTCGGCGCGCTGCGTCAACCATGCACCATCCTGCCACGCATAGGTGCTGCGCGCCTGCACGATGGATGCAAAGCCCGGTGACTGTTCGAGCTTGGCAGCAAACGGATCCGTCTTTATACGAATGGTGCCGGCGCGCGTGAGGATCTCGTACTTGTAGAGGTCCTCGTGCCCTACGTCGGGAATGAACAACTCCCACACACCGCTCGCGCCCAACAACCGCATTTCATGGTTCTGCCCGTCCCATTCGTTGAATGAGCCGATGACGGAGACTCGTGCGGCGTTGGGCGCCCACACCGCGAACGCCGTACCCGCCACACCATCGAGTGTGGTGGGGTGGGCACCCAGTTTCTCCCACAGTCGCAGGTGACGTCCTTCGTTGAAGAGGTGCAGGTCCACTGCACCGAGGGTCGGACGAAAGCGCGTCGGAGGCATGTCGCGGTCGGAAGTGGGTTCAGCCGGCGTCATGCCTCAAAGATAGACGCCGAACCTCCCGGCGGCATCGATATGACCTGCGTGGATCCGATCGAATGGCATGTCGGCGTAATCGGCAGGCGTTTCGTACCACCCGGCGGCGTACTGACCCGCAATCAAAACCCAAACAGCAAAAATCCGTTCGAAAGCATACAGGCTGACCGACTGCCTGTTTCACTGCGGCACTCATTCGTTTGCCCGAGGAGATAGAACCATGCTGCCCATTCTGCTTGCTGCTGCCGTTGTCATTTCCGCCCCCGCCCAGTTGCGCGCCGTCGATGTGGCGCGCCCGGCACCGGTGGTGGTTTCCACCCGCACGCCTGCCGTTGACGACAATGAACACATTGCGAAGGCCCGCAAAGCACTTGAAGTCGGTGACTTTGATATGGCGCGCCGTGAGTTCGTGATCGCCGCTGCACTCGATCGTGATGCGGGTCGTCTGCCGACGGAAGCCGTGTTCGGCCTGGCCAACACGCTGTACTCACTGTCCTACACGCGCGAAGCCGCGATCGTGATGAATCGCCTTGCTGAGGAAGCGTCTGAAGCCGGCGACAAGAACACCGAGGCAAAGGCGCTCGCTGATGCGATGTGGCTCAACTTCGAATCCGGTCAGCGCGTTCAGGGTCGTGCCGATGGCGCACGCCTGCGCACCCTGCTCAAGGACAGTTCCCTCAGTGCAAGCACGAAGGAGTATGTGAAGTCACGTACGCGCTGAGTGTTTGATATGCCCTGAGTTCGGGCGTCAACCACAACCAGCTGCTCCGTCCCCGTTCAGCGCGAAGACTTTCGTGCGGAGCGGGGACGTGTGCTTGGTGACCCTGCATCGCTCGCAGACGCTTCAGGCACAGGCAAGGACTCGACCAACACCTGCGCCGCAAGCGTCGAACCAACGACCTGCTCACCGCTACCGACACGCAGTGTGAGCGGGCCATCGAATGGTGCGCGCTGCAGCAGCGTGATGGACACACCGGGCTGCATGGCAATTTCGGCAAGGTAGCGCAGAAGCTCAGGATCCTTGTCACTCACACGCAGCATACGCACCGTCTCACCAACCGTCAGATCGGCAATCGTGCGGTGGTTGCGCTCGTCTACGGTGCCGTCTGCCGTAGGAATTGGCGCACCGTGTGGATCCACCGTCGGATGTCCCAGTGCGGCCGACATGCGCTCAATGAGATCATCACTCGCGGCATGCTCCAGGCGCTCCGCTTCATCGTGCACGCGATCCCAGGCGTAACCCAGCACCTGTGTGAGATATGTCTCGAGGATGCGATGACGGCGGATCGTGCGCAGAGCAGCACGCCGACCCATCTCGGTGAGCTGCACGCCGCGATACGGCACGTGGTCCAGTAGTCCCTGCGCCGCCAGCCGGCGGATCATACCCGTCACTGAGGCCGGCGCGACCTGCAATGCATTGGCCACATCGGTGGTCGCTGCCGCACCGGTGCGCGTCTCCAACTCGTAGATGGCCTTGAGGTAGTCCTCAACCGGCTCCGTCAGGAACGGCGGCGCGGCAGCACTTTGCGCAGAAGCTGGAGATGTGCGGGCAGACATGCCCTAAAGATCAGCGCGGACGGCCGCCAGCGGGACCCCGGACCATGAGAACGGGCACCATGGTCTTGTGGCGCACCCCATTGGCCGTGTTGCCGTAGATCACATCCTGAAGCCCTTTGTGGCCATGCACAGCCATGGCGATCAGATCGCAGGCCTCGCGGTCGGCCGCCGCCGCAATCTCCGTAGCCGGGTCACCACCGGCCAGGATCGACTCGGCCTCGAAACCGTCAGCTCGGAGTGTGGCGCACCACTGCTCGAGATAGTCGCGATCCACCCGCATCTCCTCGGACTCACGCAGCTTGAGCGACATCTGATGCCGAGCCGCCCATCCGTCGGCGACATGGATGAGCACGAGCGACGAGCGGCACATGGTCGCCAACTGGCGCACATGGTCCACGATCACCTGGTCGTAGCCCGAATGCTCGAGTGGAACGAGTATGCGGCGATACATCAGGTCAGCCACTCCCGCACGGTCTGCACGAGCAGCCATACGTTGAGCGACGCGATGATCGTGGCCACGCCATAGGCTCCGAATCGCAGCACCGGCGAGTTGACGAACTCTCCCATCTTGATGCGGTCGGAGGTGAATCGTACCAGCGGAAATACCGCGAACGACAATTGCAACGACAGGATGACCTGACTGAATACGAGCAGCTTGGCGGTTCCGCTCTCGCCATAAATTATCGCCACGATGGCCGCCGGCACGATGGCAATGGCGCGGGTAATGAGCCGGCGAAGCCATGGACGGATGCGGAGGTCAAGAAAGCCCTCCATGACAATCTGACCGGCCAGAGTACCGGTGAGCGTGGAGTTCTGACCCGACGCAAGCAACGCCAAGGCAAACACTGCGCTCGCGCCCGCCACACCGAGAAGCGGCGTCAACAGCTGGTAGGCATCCTGGATTTCCGCGACCTGCGTATTGCCCGAGCGATGGAACGTGGCAGCCGCCACGATGAGAATGGCCGCGTTGATGAACAACGCAAAAGTGAGCGCAATGGTCGAGTCGAGAAATGCAAATCGCACCGCTTCCCGTTTGCCTTCTGCACTTTCTTCATACTTGCGCGTCTGCACAATGGACGAGTGCAGATAGAGATTGTGGGGCATCACGGTCGCACCAAGAATGCCAATCGCGATATACAGCATCTCCGGATTGCGCACGATCTCGGTGGTCGGAATGAATCCGCGCGCGACTTCCCCGATATCGGGACGAGAGATGAACAGTTCGAATACGAAACACCCGCCCACGACGGCCACGAGGGCAATCACGAGGGCTTCCAGCATGCGAAAACCCTTGTTCTGCAGCCAGAGCACGATCATCACGTCGAGCGCGGTGATCGCAATGCCCCACGGCAACGGAATATTGAACAACAAGTTGAGCGCAATGGCGGTACCGATCACTTCGGCGAGATCACACGCGGCAATCGCCAGTTCGCACAACACCCACAGCGCAAATGAAATGCGGGGTGAATAGTGATCACGGCACGCCTGCGCCAAATCACGTCCAGTGACAATTCCCAACTTGGATGAGAGGCCCTGCAGCAGGACCGCCATCAAATTGGACAGCAGAATGACCGACAGCAGCGCGTATCCAAAGCGGGAACCACCCGCGAGATCTGTGGCCCAATTGCCCGGGTCCATATAGCCCACGGCCACCAGATATCCCGGCCCGGCAAAGGCCAGCAACTTGCGGAACCAGGTCGTACCATGGATCTCGACCGACCGATGCACTTCGGCCAGCGACGGAGCGAGACGGGCCCGCCGCCAGCCTGGATCGGGAGCGACGGTCGCTGATACACGAACCGCCGCATCCGATGCGGCGGTATCGCTCACGGGTGTGACCGGATCATTTGGGTGTGCCATAGCGTGATTTTAGCACGCCCTAAATATTTCAACAACCCCACCCTACCCAGCGTGATCAGTTGCCGACGGCCACGCCATCACGCCGCGGGTCGGCAATGCCAATGCGACGGCCATCGGGACTCACGTACACTCCGTGGACCCCACCGAACGTGATGTCCGCAACACGACTCGTCGGCACATAGCCGCGCTGCACCAAGGCCTGGTAAACCGACGACGTGAAGCCCGGCTCGACCTCTACATCGATGCCATTGGCACTGGCGTGAATGCGCGGTGCGGCAATGGCCACGAATGGGTCCTCACCGAATGCCAAGGTACGCAGTGTGACCTGCGTGATGGCCGGCTGGATGTACTGCGATCCTGCAGCACCGATCACGAGACGCACCTTGTCACCCTGCAGAATGAGCGTGGGCGACATCGTGGAGTTCGCGTAGCGATTGGTGCCACGCGTGCGGGCGTCAAAGTTGCTGGCCGATGAATTGAGGAAGAATCCACCGGTGTACACACCGGAGCCGAACAGCACACCAACAGTGGTCGTGGCCGACACGGCGCTGCCATCAGCATCCACCACCGAAAGGTGCGAGGTGAAGCTCTGCGCGGCAGCATGCTCGATTTCAGCAGCCGACGCGTCGTTCGCATCATTCGCGCCGTTCGCCGTCACGGTCGACACCGGATACGGGTTGTATCGCGTGCATACGGAAGGCACGGCGGCCGTATCGTAGGCCGCCGCATCACCAGCGCGCGCCGTATCGATCATGGGTGCGCCAACCTGCGCAGCGCGGAGCGCGGCATAGGCGGGATGCGACATCCCGCGTGCCGGTACACGCAGCGACGCCGGATCACCGCGCCAGCGATAACCGTCAGCATTTCCCAATCGCATGATATCGGCCAGCTTGACCACCGCATCGGGGCGATCGGTGAAGCCACCCGCATCGGCAATGCCGCTGCGATCCGCCATCTGCAGCATCTGCAATACGACGGCACCGCCCATTGGCGGCGGGGCACCCAGAACGGTGTACCCGCGCCACGGCGCACACAGCGGACGCATGACGGCAACCGGATACGCCGCCATATCCCCCACACTGATCAGACCTCCGAGCGAACGCACCTTGCTCGACAACGCCTCGGCAACAGCACCGGTGTAGAAGCCATTGCGTCCATCTGACTCAATGCGCTGCAACGTGGACGCCAGTTCCGGCTGCACCAGTCGATCACCGGGACGCAGCGGCTGACCGTTGGGCAGGAACAGAGCGGACGCCTGCGGATCAGCCGTTAGCTTGGCACGCGATGACGTAATCGTGCGTGCCAGCAGCGGCGACACTATGAATCCGTCACGCGCCAGCCGAATGGCCGGTGCCATGACCTGTGCACGCGACAACTTGCCCCACTTGCCGTGCGCTTCTAGCAGACCGGCCACCATACCGGGCGTAGCCGCCGCCGTACCGGGTTGTCTGTTGCCACCGGCCGATGGACGCGCCCACGCCGAATCGGCACCACTCCGTGGATAGAACGAGAGATGCTCGGTCTGTTTGGTACGTGCGTCGTAGTACGTCATCGCACCACCGCCGCCGAGCCCTGTTTGCGATATGTCGGTGACGGACAGCGCAAACGCCGTGGCGACAAATGCGTCAATGGCGTTACCGCCCTGCGCCAACACCGTTGCGCCAGCCGCTGCGGCATCAGGGTGCGACGCGGCCACCATGCCACGCGAACTTTCTGCGCGCTTGCCCGACATGGGCGAGACCACACCGCTTGCTGGTGCACCGGGAGCGCAGGCCGATAGGGCGAGGCCTAAGGCCAGAGAGGCAGCTACTGCGCCGCGCGCTCGCAGCGAATGCAACGCATGCAACGCATGCAACGAAGGAGAGAGGTGCGACACAGCAGAATCCTCAGGGATCGAGAAGCGACAACAGCTGACGGACAATGCGCTCCGTCAGTCCCCACACCACATGCTCATGCACCTTGTAGCCGGGAAACCGCGCACGCACACCATTGATGAGCATCACATGCTCGGCCTGCCCTGCTTCACCACGAAGTGAGCGCAACGGCACCCAATAAGTGGCTGCCACTTCCACGTTGGGTTCGAATGAAACATCGTCGGCCACCAGCGCCACGTACGGCCGGATGATGATGGGAGGCAGCGACGGAGTACGCGGCGCCAGATCATCCAGTCGACCGATCATGTGACCGGCGGACAGATCCAGCGCCAATTCTTCCTGCGTCTCACGAACCGCCGTCATCTCGAGTGAGACATCGCCTGGTTCGTGCCGGCCACCCGGGAACGCCATGTGGCCACTCCACGGATCGCCGGCCTTTTCTGCACGTTTGATGAACAACAATTCCGGCTCGTCATCAAACACACGAAGCACGGCTGCCACGGCCGCCAGACGCATACCGTCCTCGATCGTGGCATCTACCGCTGTGCGTGACAGGATACGCCGCGTGAGTCGGGACACATCGGCGTGCTGCAGCGCACGCTCAAGCGCCCGTGTACTCACTCGGCGACAGCACCGCCGGTGGCGACCCAGTCGCGGAAGCCACCAGCCATCGACGCTACATTGTTGTAGCCCATCTCGCGCAGCGTGATAGCCGATAGCGCCGAACGATTGCCGCTGGCGCACATCAGCACCACACGCGCGTCACGCGGCACCTTGGCTTCGATCTGACTTTCGAGCACACCACGGCCGATATACTGCGCCGGTGCAGCATGCCCTATGGCCCATTCGTTCTGTTCACGAATGTCGATGAGTACGAGGGATTCTCCACGAGCCAACTGATCCTGCACCTCACGTGCAGTGACTTCAGAAATTTGCGCCTTGGCGTCGGCGATCAACTGTTGGGCGGTCTTCATGGCAGATGCAGTCAGGGGTGACCGGACAAAAAGCGATCAAGTACGAAGAGCGGTACGGTGAACCGCGAGGTGAACCGTACGGTGAATCGCCAGCGTGCGCGCATCGGCATCCAGCGTGGCCAGCGCGCCAAACGGCAGCGTCCACTGATCTTCAATATGGCCAATTGGCACGCCCAACAGGGCCGGGACTTTCAACCGATCCGCCACTTCCTGTACCACCAATTCAAGTGTACGTGCGCCACCCGAATCGTCGGGCCGCTCGGTGAAGTGCCCCAGCACCAGTCCTGCGCAGCGATCGAACGCACCGGCCAGGACGAGCTGTGTGAGCATGCGATCGATGCGGTACACGGCCTCACCCACGTCCTCCAGCACCACCAACGCGCCATCGAAGTTGCAGGACCACGGCGTTCCCAAGAGCGACGCCACTAGCGCCAGATTGCCACCCGCCAATCGGCCGGTCGCGCGCCCGGCATGCAACACACTCGCGTTCTCGGCCTGCCACGTGGTTTCCCGTCCGGCGGCAACAATGGTGGTAAGTGTTTCGCGGGTGAACGGTGTAATCGTGGCACGCGCCGTCTGCCCGTGAAAACTGATAAGACCATGACGTTGCCACAGCGCATGCAACGCCGTGATATCCGAATAGCCAATCAGCGTCTTGGGCGGCTGATTGGCTGACACTGACGTCAGCACTTCGTCAAGAACCGGCATCAGACGCGCGGCACCGTATCCGCCACGCAGACACCAGATGCCGTGGATGTCGTCGTCTTCGAGTGCGTGAATGAGATCCGCCGCACGCGCCTCATCCGATCCGGCGAGATAACCGTCGCGCGCCAGTGCATGCGTACCTGGCACCGCCACCCACCCGAACGACTCAACGGCTGCTACCGCGCGCTCAAGTTCGTGCGGTCCGTTGAGCGGCCCTGATGGCGACACCAGCGCGACGCGTGAACCCGGCGGCAGTGGCGCGGGTTCACGCAAGGCGGAAACAGACGCGTGCGACATGCTCACGCCGAACGGGAGAGTGCCGCCGAATCTCCAGTGAGTCGAGCGGCACGTGCGAGATAGCCATCGCGAATGCGCTGCGTGATCGGCCCCGGCGCCCCATTGCCAACCACCGCGGCATCGATTCGGGTGATGGGCAAAACAAAACTCGTGGCGCTGGTGAGAAAGCATTCATCTGCGGCGATGGCCTGATCGACGGTGAATGCACGCTCCACCACGGGAATGTTCAACTCGCGCGCCACTTCGATCACCACGTCGCGGGTGATGCCGGCCAGAATGTCACTGGAAAGGGGCCGCGTGTGCAGCGCCCCATCCTGCGCGATCCAGATATTACTGGAACCGCCCTCGGTGACCACACCATCTTCGTGCATGAGCGCTTCTGCAGCGCCGGCTTCACGCGCCGCCTGCTTGGCCAGCACTTGGGCCAGCATGGCCGTGCTCTTGATGTCGCAGCGCCCCCAGCGAATATCGGGCACCACGTGCACGGTGAGCCCCGCTGCCGCCGGATCATCCGAGAGGCGCTTGGACCGCGCGTAGGCAAAGGCCGTGGGCTTGATGGCTGCCGGGAACGCAAAATCGCGTTCGGCCGCGCCACGTGTCACCTGCAGGTAGACCAGCCCCTCGTCGATGCGATTCTGGGTGGCCAGGGCCTGCATCACCTCAAGCCACGCAGCCGCCGTATACGGCGACGGCATGGCCAGTTCGCGCAGCGAGCGCTCGAGTCGCACGAGATGGCGGTCTGCATCAAGCAGGCGCCCCTGGAACACGGCCGCGACTTCGTACACGCCATCACCGAATAGCAGACCGCGATCGAAGATCGACACATGGGCCTCATCTTCCGGGACAAAGGAGCCGTTCAGCCAGCAGGTGCGCATGACGCGTTCGAGTCGGATGTGGGAGGGAGACGGGGCGTTTTCAAGATAGCAGCCCCCATGCGTTCTGAGGATCCGATCGGCGTCATTCTGGTGCAACTCGTTTGGCCGCCCCACCGCATCATGGCGCCGTGCTCACTCTCCGCGCCGCCGCCCAACTCCTCGCTCGCACCGACTCGGTCGAAGCGATGCACTCCATCGCCAGTGCCTTGGGTTTTCCAGCCCAACCACTTCCGCTCCCGCCATCCTCTCAACGCGATATTGGCGTTCCGGTCTCCTGCGATGCCGCCGCGCTCGCCTCAGCGCCAGGTGGTCTCACGCTGTTCTGCGCAACGCTCGCCGCACCCGGCACGCTTTCGGACACCGGCGACATTAGGCAGCAGGCGCATCGCATTGGGACCGCGCTGCTACGCCAGGCACCAACCAGGCTTTGGTGCCTCTGCCTGCTCGATCAATCGCGCAATACGCTCTGCATAGCCGTAGCCGCCCCGCATGCTCGGGGAACACGACTGACCGCACTCCGTGTTGAACGACACCGTGTCCTCGACTCCGACGCGGACACCATGCGCGCCCTAAGCGCGGTCACAGAGTCGGACGCACTCACAAGACACGCCCGCTTTGCCGATATCCTCGGGCGTGATGCATTGTCCAGTCGCTTCTATCGCGAACTTGAGCAACGCGTCAGCGCCCTGGCCGACTCACTGCACGCGCCCTCCACTGGTAGACAGGCCCTCATCACCCTGTCATCCAGGGAACGACGTGAACTCGCCCTCCTCTGCGCATCACGGTGCCTTTTCCTGTCGTTCCTTGAAGCGAAAGGCTGGATGAATGGTGAACGAGAGTTTCTGCTCCGACACGCGATTCAGGCCCTCGAACGCGGCGGGCGCATTCATACGCGAACACTGCGCCCACTCTTCTTCGGGACACTGAACACGCCACGTGCGCAGCGCGCACCCGATGCGCGTCGATTCGGCGCCATCCCATTCCTGAACGGCGGGCTCTTTACTCCAACACCACTTGAACGACGCGCGCACCGCCTGGATTTCGGTGACGATGCGCTCACGTCATTGATAGGCGGCCTACTCGATCGCTATCGATTCACCGCCCGCGAAGATTCTCACGCATGGTCTGAAGCCGCCGTAGATCCGGAAATGCTCGGTCGCGCCTTCGAAGGCCTCATGGCCGACGATGAACGCCGACGTTCCGGCAGCTTTTACACACCGCCGCACCTGGTTGCCCATGCCGTCGATGCCGCACTCGCGTCGGCGTTCGCATCCTGCAGCGATCAACCATCCGTCGCACAAATCGAACGGCTTCGTATCCTTGACCCCGCCTGTGGCTCGGGTGCGTTTCTCGTTCACACGCTGGAGGAACTCGACGCGCGTTGCGCCATCGCCGGTGATGATCGCCCTGCACATCTCAGGCGCCGGTCAATTCTCACCCGCTGCATCTTTGGCGTAGACAAGCAACCAATGGCGGTATGGCTCTGCGAGCTCCGTCTCTGGCTCTCGGTCGTCATTGAATACAACACGCAAGACATTGACAGCATCTCGCCGCTGCCCAATCTCGATCATCACATCCGCGTCGGCGATGCACTGACGGGCGGCACCCTGCAGTTCGCGCCACCGGGCTCAGCGCACCTTTCCCGTCTTCGCGAGCGATACGCGCGTTCCACGGGTCGCCGCAAGCACACCGTTGCGCAAACGCTCGATCATGAAGAACGTCAGCGCGCGCTCGCCGAACACGCCCGGCGCCTCGATGCGCTGCGCAGGGAACGTCGACTGCTCCTTACCGCCCTGCGAGGACGAGATCTCTTCGGCAATCGCCGTAAACCCGCTCGCGCCGACACGGCCCGGCTGGAGCAACTGCGCCAGCACTCACGAGATCTGCAGTCGCAGCGCAATCGCCTGCGCGCGGGCGGCGCACTCCCGTTTCGGTTTGCCAGCATGTTCGCCGATATCGCGGCGACCGGTGGCTTTGACCTGCTCATCGGTAATCCCCCATGGGTGCGACCGCATGCCATGGTCGCCACGGAGCGCGAATGGCTACGTACCGAGTTCCGCACCATGCGTCGCGCTGCGTGGCACGCCGGGGCCACACGCGCCGGTGCCGGGACAGGATTTGCCGCGCAGGCGGATCTGGCGGTCGCATTTGTCGAACGCGCGGTGCAGCTGCTGGCACCGGGCGGAACGCTCTCCCTTCTCGTTCCGTCAAAGCTGTGGCGAACACTCGCTGGCGGAGGCATCCGGAGCTTCCTCCACCATGAAACGCACATCCGCGCTGTGCACGATTGGAGCGACGCTCCCGCACAGTTCGATGCGGCAACCTATCCCTCATTGCTTGTCGCTCAGCGGCGTTCACCACGCAGTGCCCGAAATGATTCGTCGCATATATCTCCGCAAGTCCACTGTACCGTCGTACGAAGAAAGACGGAACACTTTGCAATTCCCGCACACTCGCTCACTCTCGAGCCAGACGACCCGGCCGCTCCGTGGATTCTGCTACCACCTGCCGCACGCGCCGCATTTGATGCGCTACGACACGCAGGCCCCTCACTCGCGACCTCTGCGCTCGGCCGCCCAACACTCGGCGTAAAGTGCGGCTGCAATGCGGCGTTCCTGGTGCATGCCATTGAACACCAGGATGCCGGAGCCACCATCACCTCACTCGCGGCATCGATGCCTATGCAGGGAGTGGTTGAGCGCACCATGCTCCGTCCCGCCCTGCGAGGTGAGTCCCTATCCCGTACCCGCAACGACAGAGAGTCGCGAACAGCATTCCCCGCGCCTGATGAAAGGGATGAACAACATGTCCGCATCATCTGGACACACGACACCAATGGATTGCCACTCAAGGCTCTACCACCGGCCACGACACGCTGGCTCGCTCAATGGCGATCCCGATTGCAAACCCGCCGCGATGCACGCGCCAAGCAACCCTGGTGGACTCTTTTCCGCACCGAAGCCGCCCGCAACGATCTGCCACGATTGGTATGGGCGGACATCGGCAGAACATTGCACGTGCGCGTCCTGCCTGCACACGACCCAACGATCCCGCTCAACACGTGCTATGTGCTCCGACTCTCGACCATCGATGACGCCTTTGCAGCACAAGCCCTACTGAGTTCCACCATTGCTGCTGCCTGGCTTGACGCCATCGCCGAACCGGCGCGCGGCGGATTCAGACGATTCCTCGGCTGGACCGTGAGTTCCCTGCCAACGCCGGCTGACTGGCCGCGCGCGGTCTGTCTTCTCGCTCCAATCGGCCGCCGGCTCGCCCTTGGTGACCCCGTCCCTGCACCGCTCCTCGATGCTGCAGTCGCACAGTGCTTTGGGCTTTCACTCTCCGTGCTCTCACCCTTGATCGCCTGGTATCGACATGCGTCCGCCAAAGCTCGTTGAATCGAACCGTGTCCGTGACCACACTGAACATGCCACGCGATATCGGCGCATATCCGCAGATCACGTACGAGGGATGATGGCAAGAGCCGTATTGCCTTCGTCCTCGAGTGCCGGGCTCGGCGACATCACGCTGCTGCCGCATCAGCGCGACGCGGTCTCCCGCATCACCCGAATCATTGCCGACCATCGTGGTGCCCTGCTTGCAGATGAAGTCGGGATGGGCAAGACCTACGTCGCACTCGGTGTCGCACGTCAGTACCAATCGGTGCAAGTCATCGCTCCGGCCGCACTGCTGCCTATGTGGCGCACGGCCTGCTCACATGCAGGCATGGCGCACGCACAATGCCACTCGATGCACACCTGGTCGACTTCCATTCCTCCTACATTGGTGATTGGCAAGCCTGCGCTCGTGATCATCGACGAAGCGCACCATCTGCGGAATCCCGCGACCCAGCGATACCGGCGCATCGCTGAAGCACTGGTGGATTGCGATGTCTTACTTTTGTCGGCCACGCCAATTCACAACCGCCCTCGCGATCTTCATGCAATCATCAGCCTCTTTCGCGGGGATCGCGAAGACAACATCGCGCAACACGTGCTCTCGCAATTAATCGTGCGACGACGCCAGCACGACCTGAATGAGCAGTCGAGCACGCAGGATGATCAGCGACCAGGTGCAGTCACGCCGACCATTCTTACACATCCTCCGCTCTCCATTCCCCAGGATCGAGAGACACTCTCTCGTATCCTTGCACTGCCCGCACCACTTCCTGCTCATGACGGCGCCGTGGCCGGTGCGCTCATCCGTCTTGGCCTATTGCGTGCGTGGTGCTCCAGCGACGCCGAGCTCACACTGGCGCTCACCAAGCGTCGGCTTCGGGGAGAAGCACTGCACGATGCCTTGCGCGAGGGCCGCCATCCGACGCGAGAGGAACTCCGCCACTGGGTCGTCGGCGACGACGCTGGGCAGTTGGCATTTCCGGAACTGCTGGTATCACACACCACGGAGTCTGGCCCACTCATCGAGGTCTTGCAGAAGCACCTGGACGCCGTCGGTGAACTCGCTCGCCACCACGCCAGAAGCGCGGAGGGTGACCCCGTGCGCGCCGGACACCTCCGTGCACTGCTTGAAGAACACCACAATGTGCCCATCGTCGCGTTTTCCCAATACACGCACACCATCAATGCGCTGTTTCGTGCACTGTCCGATATCGCTGGCATCGGATCGATCTCGGGGCGTCGAGCTTGCATCGCCAGTGGACCACTGCCTCGTGAGGAACTTCTTGCGCTGTTTGCACCGCGCGCTTCCGGTCGTCCGCCACCGCCCGATCACATGCGTGTGAGACTCCTGCTCACCACCGACCTGCTTGCTGAAGGTGTGAACCTCCAGGACGCTGGCGTTGTCGTTCACCTGGATTTGCCATGGACCAACGCACTGCGTGTTCAGCGTGTGGGGCGCGTTGCCCGCATTGGATCGTTGCACTCCAACGTGCACGTGTATCGACTCCGACCGAACTCCAGAGTGGCCGACGCACTTCGTGCAGAACAGCGGATCATTGCAAAACGTCATCTTGGTGTAGAGTTGATCGGAGCTGACATACATCGAGCGCACCATCGAAGTGCCGCTGATTGGCGAACAGCGCTCCTGGCACGACTCCAGCGCTGGGATGCACGGTCAGAACCCGACTCATCATCCGCATCGTTTACACGAGCACCACGTATTCCGTTTGCCATTCTGCGAATGAGATCAACGCCAACACTCGTAGCGCTCGCGCTCGTAACTGGAACTGAAATGGACGGGACCTCGTCATTGCTGGCCATAGTCCGCACGAGAACGGGATGGCGCGTTTCGCAGCGAAGTCGAGTGCTGTCGCAAGTGGCGAAACGGCTGGAGGCAGAATCCGATGTCGATACCCCGAAGGATGGGATCTCCGAAGTCCGCGCGCTCGACGATGCACGAGGAATCGAGCGCATCGTTGATCGCTGGATCAACCGCGCACGCATTCGAATGCTCACCGGTCCGGGGCCTGAACAACTCCCTCTTGTGACACAGCAGTTGCTCCGCCGACTCGACCAGTGCCATCGCCAGTGGAGCACTATCAAGCGCGCGCAGTACGGGGCGCTCATCGCAGCAGCACGATATCGCGCGCGCAGTGCACAGGGAGCGGCAGCGGACGCGGCAAATCAACGATGGCTGCGCTCTTTTCCAGAATCATCCGATGCGGACCTCACAGAATGGATCACCACGTGGCAACGCGAGCCCGCGTTGAATACACATGCCGAGCCCAGCCCACCATCCGACCATTTCTTATTGTCTGCGCCAGGACCATCGCTGGCGGCCCTGCTGATCGGATATCCCAAGTCGGCATCCGATTATCCTTCAGCATGACGCGACACGCCCTGCTCTTCGATCTCGACGGCACCCTCATCGACTCCATCGGCCTCCTGCTCGAATGCATGGAGTTTGCGTTTACCGACCGCGTGCCGCGGCCCACGACGGCGCAGTGGGTGGCGGGCATTGGCACACCACTTCGGACGCAGCTGGCTGAATGGTGCGCTGGCGATGAAGAAGTCGAGGCTCTGGTCACGAAGTATCGTGACTATCAGGACCTCCACTTGGAGCGCCTTACCACGCCATTCCCTGGTGTGATCGAGACACTCGCGTGGGCCAGGACTCAGGGGCACCCCACCGCCATCGTGACCAGCAAGGGCAAGGGCATGACCAGCCGTTCCCTCGAGCATGTGGGACTGGCACAGGCCTTCGATGCCATCGTCACCTTCGAGGAAACCTCGCGCCACAAGCCGCTCCCCGATCCGGTCTTCCTGGCCCTCGAACGACTCGGTGCCACGCCGGATCGCGCCATCTTCGTGGGTGACTCACCCCACGACATGCATGCCGGTCGGGCCGCCGGCGTTCGCACCGCCGCCGCTCTCTGGGGCCCCTTCCGCCGTGACGAACTGGAACCGGCAGCCCCCACCTTCTGGATGACCCGGTTCGACCAATTGCCCAACATCATTGCCCAATTGCCCGTCTGACCGGACAAGTCCGTTCAAACCCTTTGCCGGGCCGAGTGATCGAATCGGGTACAAGTTTCCGGAGTCCATCTGCTTGCCGCCCGCGTGACCGATCATTCACTCGAAAACACCGCAGCCATCGTCCTGCCCCCTGGTCCGGGACGTGACGACGTGGCCGCCGCTGCCAGCGGCGACCGGCGGGCGTTCGAGCGTGTCTATCGCGCCCACGTGGATCGGGTCTTTGCCCTCTGCGTTCGCATGCTGGGGGATCGGGTGCTCGCCGAAGAAGTCGTTCAGGACGTCTTCGTGCGGGTCTGGCAGAAATTGCCCGGATTCCGGGGGGAATCGGCGTTCAGCACCTGGCTCCATCGGGTGGCCGTCAATGTGATCCTGTCGCGGCGCAAGACCAGCGGCATTCACAATGCGCGGCACGCAGACGACGACGCCCTCGATGATGCCGCCGGTCGCCACGAAGCCGTGGGTGATCGGATGGATCTCGAAGGAGCCATCGCCGGACTCCCCAAGGGGGCTCGCATGGTGTTCGTGTTGCACGATGTCCAAGGCTTCACACACGAAGAGATCGGCGACCAACTCGGCATCACGCCGGGTGGCAGCAAGGCCCAGTTGCACCGCGCCCGCATGCTCCTGCGGACCGCGTTGACCCGTTAGACCGCACAGGCACTTCCATGAGCACCATGCCAAATCCATCTCCCCACACCACCGACGATTGCGTGCGCTTCGAAGCGACGCTCGGTCCGTGGCTTGAGCGGGACACCGATGGGAACACCAACGAGTGGATGACCGCCCATCGGGACAGCTGTCCCATGTGCGCCGCCCTCGTGGCCGATCTGGAACAGTTGGTGAGCGATGCTGCGGCGCTGCCGCCCATCGCGCCTTCGCGGGATCTCTGGGCCGATATCGAATCGCGACTCGAAGCACAGGTCATCCCGATTGGACGTGGCATCGCGGCCGCGCCGCTAATTGCGGCACCAGTTGCTACATCGACGGCGAAGACGCCATCGACCCGCACCTTCGGTATCCGCACCCTGGCCATCGCCGCCACGCTGCTCGTGGCGGTGAGCTCGGGTGTCACGTGGCAGCTCACCCGTCCGTCGGGCTCATCGCGTCCGATGGTTGATGAAAGCAATGTGGCTGTGCAGCCATCGACGGACTCACTCACCGATACGTCGCGTGCGCCGAGCACTGTGGTGGCCAGCAACACCGACTCCATCACGCCTGCCACATCGCGTACTACGGGCACGTCCAATACACGTCTGGTGGTCGACGACGATCTGCCCGATGTGGACGCGACCTACGAACGCGAAATTCGCGGCCTGCGCAATATCGTGGATGAACGTTTCGCAGAACTCGACACCTCCACGGTGAACGAACTGCGGCGCAATCTCGACATCATCGATCGCGCGATCTCCGACAGCAAGGCGGCGCTCGCACGGGATCCACGCAGTGCGCTGCTGTCCACACAGCTCGATCGCGCGCTTGAAGCCAAGCTGCAACTCATGCGTCGAGTGGCCCTGCTGTGAGCAGTTCACGCATCCGTCAGGCGGCCCGCATGATCGTCTGCGCCATGGCCTTGGGCAGTGTTGGTGCGCTCCCCCGCACACTGACAGCACAGAACGACACGTCGGTGCGTGTGTCGAGTAACGCCGTCGTGGATATCTCGCTGCGTGGCGGCCGCTTGCTGGTGCGTGGTGTCGACGGAAACAGTGGCACCGTTCGCGGTGATCATCGGAGCTATGAACTGCGCACGACTGGCACCACCATGTCCGTGCAGCCGCGCGAAAGCAGCGATCGCAGCAGCGAGCGACAGTCGTCCAGCCGTGACAGTGATCTGCTCGAAGTGGATGTGCCTCGTGGCGCACGGCTCGTAGTGCGCTCGTTGTCGGGCGATGTCGAAGTGCGTGACATGAGTGGCAGCGTGGATGTGCGCACGGCATCCGGTACACTGCGATTCGAAGGTGTGAGCGGCCGCCTCAACGTCGAAAGCATGACGGGAGACATCTCGGTGACCGGACGAACGGCTGGCTTGCGTGCCACCACCGTAAGCGGTGACCTGCGGCTGCGTGAGATGCGTGGAGAACTGGAAGTGCACACCACCAGTGGTGATGTCTCCATCAGCGGCGAACAGATCACTCGTCTCACCGTCGAATCCATCAGCGGCAACGTGGGCATGGATGGATTGCTCGATCGCGAAGCCCGCGTACGCATTACGGCGCATTCGGGCAACGTGACCCTTCGCCTGCCCGACGAAGCGCACGGCATGATGGAAGTCTCCACGTTCAACGGCACCATCAATACCGCTACACCACTCACCATGCTTCCCGGCGACGTGAACCGGTCGCGCGCTGGGCGTAACAGCCGCCGTTATCAGTTGGGCAATGGCGGTCCCATGCAGCTCGAAATCTCTACCTTCAACGGCAACATCCGCCTCGTGCGCACTCCACAGCGCTGAGCCGACGCCGAATTCCTTTCTCGCATTCATCAACATCGTCATCCCTGGTTCGGGAGTCACTCATGTCTGTTCGCCTCATGCTGTCTGTGTCCGCGCTCGTCGTGGCCACAACCATTGCCCCCGCTGCGGGGGCGCAGGAATCACGTCGCGATGATGCTTTCTCCTGGTCGGGACGCATCCCGAGCGGGAACAC
Organism: Gemmatimonadaceae bacterium; assembly: GCA_016742275.1. Lineage (GTDB taxonomy): Bacteria > Gemmatimonadota > Gemmatimonadetes > Gemmatimonadales > Gemmatimonadaceae > Gemmatimonas. The sequence goes on along the minus strand of JACVCD010000009.1, from coordinate 4,325 downwards.
CATCCGCATTCACAACATCAACGGCGGCATCGAAGTGACCCGCAGCAGCGGCAGCCGCGTGGAAGTCACCGGTGAAAAGCGCTGGCGCCGCGGTGACCCGGATGATGTGCGCATCGAGCAGAAGTCATTCGGCGATGATGTCGTGATCTGCGCCCTGTGGACTCCGGGCTCCACCTGCGAAGAGCGCGGCATTCGCTCCGAGCGCAATTCTCGCAACAACAATCGCAACAACGATGTATCGGTGCGTTTCGTGGTGCGCGTGCCGGAAGGTGTGCGCGTGGCCCTCGTGACCGTGAATGGCGGTATCGAAGTGCGCGACGTGACCACCGAAGTGGAAGCCCGCACAGTGAACGGCAGCATTACCGCCCGCAGTGCCGGGGGTCCAGTACGAGCACACACCGTCAACGGCAGCATTGATGTGGCCATGGGTTCACTCGGCCGCGCCGATGATCTCGAGTACGAAACCGTGAATGGCGCCATCACCCTCGAACTGCCGTCCAATTTTGGCGCCGAACTCGAACTCTCTACGGTGAATGGTCGTGTCACGACGGACTTCCCAATCACCGTGTCGGGCACGCTGTCCCCGCGCAAACTGCGTGGCACTGTCGGTGATGGCCGCACCCGTGTGCGCGCCAGCACGGTCAATGGGAGCGTGACGTTGCGGCGCGGGCGCTGAAGCCACTCCTGAAAGAAGCCGCGCGCGGTATCCGATAGTCGGATGCCGCGCGCGGTTTTCTCATTCTATATACGTGCTCGCATCAAGACTAACTAGCGCGGGAAACGCAAAGTACATACTTTGTAATTACCTATTTAGGAGGTTACATGCGCGCGCGTCTCATACAGATCGGCAACTCTCGAGGTCTGCGGTTAGCGAAACCCCTTCTTGAAGAAGCAGGTCTTGCTGACGAAGTTGAAATTCGAGCGGAAGCAGGAGCGCTCATCATCACAGCAGTTCAATCTCCGCGAGCTGGATGGGCAGAAGCAGCTGCCAAACATGGCGCTTCCAAGCTCATTGATCCGCCAAGCAACACCAAGTTCGATGAAGAGGAATGGACGTGGTGAGTAGCGCGACAGTCCGACGGGGGGATGTATTCCTTGTCACCCTGAATCCGACGCGCGGACGCGAAATCCGCAAGACGAGACCTTGTGTTGTTGTATCACCAGATGAGCTGAATACTCATATGGGCACGTTTATCGTCGCCCCCCTGACGAGTGGCAGTCATCCGTACCCGTTTCGCGTGGCGTGTCGCTTTGGAGGCAAGGACGGGCATGTCATCCTTGACCAGATTCGCACCGTTGATGACGAACGACTCGGCAAGCGATTGGGAGCACTCACCAGTGCGACCATGACGAAAGTCCTCGGCATTCTGCAGGCCATGTTCGCTGTATAGACAGCAACATTGGAATAAGGAGGCGCGACGTTACTCCGCCGCCAACTGCTCAATACGCGTCGCGAGTTCAAAGTCCTTCTGCGTGATCCCACCGCTGTCGTGTGTACTGAGCGAGAACAGCACACGCGTATAGCGAATATCAATGTCCGGGTGATGCTGCAGTGACTCGGCCACATCCGCCACGCGCGCCAGAAAAGCGATGCCATCCGGGAAGGCGGCGAAGTGATACGTCTTCTGCAGCACATCGCCTTTGCGCGACCAGCCGGGCAGCGCGCCCAGATTGCGCTGGATCTCGATATCGGAAAGGACTGGGGCCGGTGTCATGCGGATAGAGTAGGGCCCGGGATCACGGGGGGCCAGCAGCCTGAGGTTCGGTCACCCTGTCTCTTGCAGCTTCGGATTTTGTTCGGTAGCGTCAGGCATGACGTACGCGCTCCCGGTTCTCCCGGTACCGCTCCGTCCGCTGACCACTCAGGCGGACCTGCAGTACCACGCGGCTCCCGGCGGAGGGATTTTCAATCCCCCGTCGGCCACGCACATGGGGTTCTGGTCCATCAATCCCTATGTGGGCTGCGCGTTTGGCTGTGCGTACTGCTATGCCCGCGACACGCATCGCTACACACTCGAACGGGCCGGTCCCATTGGGGAAGCTGTTGCGGCATCGTTGCCCCCCTGGCAGGCCTTTGAGCGACGTGTACTGGTCAAGGAACACGCCGGGGCGCGGGTGCGTGAGGCACTGCGCTCCTCGCGGTCGCCCAAGCCCGGCGACTCACTGGTCATTGGATCGGCTACCGATCCCTACCAGCCCGCCGAGCGCCGATTTGGTGTTACCCGCGACGTGCTCCAGGCACTGGGCGTGGTCCGCGAACTCTCCATCGTGATCATCACCAAAAGTCCGTTGGTCACGCGGGACATTCCGTTGTTGCAGCGGCTGGCCGAGCACAATCGGATGGCCGTGCATGTCTCGCTGATTACGGTGGATCACGAATTGGCGCGGCGCATCGAGCCACGGGCTCCCACTCCACAGGCCCGCCTGCGTGGCATACGGCGACTGGCCGAGTCGGGGGTGGAAGTGAGTGTGAACTGCATGCCCATTCTGCCGGGTATCACCGATGCACCGGAGCAGCTGTCGGCTCTGGTGCAGCAGGTGGCGGAAACAGGTGCACAAAGTCTCGGGGCCTGTGCTCTCAGGCTTCGGGCGGCCTCGCGGCGGCGGTATCTGCCGGTGATCCGCGAGCAGTTCCCTGCTCTGGCTTCGCGGTATGAGTCCACGTACCGCGATAGCGCGTATGCCCGCGAGAGTTATCGCACCGGTCTCCGGGATGCGATGCAGAAGTTGTGTGACCGCAATGGCTTGCGATTCCGTGTTTATGGGTATGATGAAAATGAGCGCGAAGAGATTCAAGAAATAAATACTGAACTACACATATCCACCAATCAACTCAATCTGTTCGGCTAGACCTGCAACCGCCACTCGGCGGTTTCTTTCACCTGTTGACTTTCGGTTTTTGTTTGGTATCATGAGCGCACTTCCGGCCTCCTCCACTCCGTCTTTCACCTCGACCCATCGCGCACCGGCCCCGGTACCGGCTGCTGTGGTGGCCAAGGTGCAGGCGGTGGTGGCAGGAGGCCGGGCAGCAAGTGCGCCCTGGGCCACCGGTATCCGGGCGCTCGACAAAGCCCTGAGTGGTGGCATTCCGCGTGGTCGGGTCACTGAGATCACCGGTGCGCTGGCCGTGGGCAAAACCGCATTGCTGCGACGAGTGGCCGAAGCGGTGCTGCGCACCGGCAGTTGGGTGGCCTGGATCGATGCCTCGCGTACGTTGGCACCGGCCGCCCTCACCGGCATGGGCTCACGATTGGTGGTCATTCGCCTGCCGCACGAGAAACGGCATCGCGCGGCGTGGACCGCCGATCTGTTGCTGCGCAGTGGGGTGTTCGGGCTCGTGGTGCTCGATGGCGCCCCTGCGCTCTCGCGTGTGCATGGTGTGCGACTCGCACAGTTGGCTCGCGAGCGGGATGCGGCCTGCGTGGTACTCGAACATGGCCTCGTTCATACCGGCACCAACACGGGGCGCGGTCGTCTGGCCGGCACGTTGCGCCTGCGCGTAGCGACAACCCATGCGACTTCTCCTCGCATCCGGATCACCGTCGAGAAGGGCGGCACCGGCATTCCTCATCAGACCATCGAGGTGGACCGTGTCATCGTCATGGCGCGTCGCATGTGTGCGAATTCCGAGATTCCCGATCGGCGCGGCGTGGCGCGAAGCGCGCGTCGTGCCTGGGTCGCGCGCGGAAACAGCACCGACCAGCAACCACACACCCAAGACACCGGAGAACATCCCGTCACCTGGGGCGGACTTGGAGTCGCCGGCCACGACTTGTACGGAACTAACATTCCGGGACATCCAGCTCGAATTGCTGCCCGACTCGACACCGAGCCCGGCGACAGGATCACGCTCCCGCTATCCGACCGTCACGCGCCCAACGCCGATCGCAGCATCAACCGCGACCGCGACCGCGCGGAGCAGACGAGTAGCAGAGTCCCCAACTGCATCAGCGGCGGCCTCGATCGCTGGAGCGAACACCGCATCGAACGGCGGGAGCAAAGTGGTGTCCGCGACTGGACCACGTACCGCGGGCGGCGGCGCGCGGCAGAGTCCACGTTCGGGCGAAAACCGCGCCCTACGTCCGCCTGAGTTGCGACACTGGGACACCGTCCCACGCGCACTCAGTATCGACACCACACTTAAAGTGGTTTCGCTGGCCGCTGGACGGTTCGGTATACGCGCCGGCATGACCATCGCCGAAGCGCGCGCACGATGTGCGACACTCGATGTGCGACCATGGGATGCGCATGCTGTGAGCGATGCCATACTCGCCGCAACAACCGCACTGCTCGCTGCCAGTCCACAGGTCACACCGGTGCAAGGC